>NZ_JBITZU010000021.1:0-120551 GCF_044547075.1 Kitasatospora sp. NPDC052896 | reverse complement strand
ACTCGGTGAACTTCATGGCCAACAATCTGACCGATCAGGTGCGGAACATCGCGCAGGTGACCACGGCGGTGGCCCGCGGCGACCTCTCGCAGAAGATCGAGGTGGACGCCCGGGGCGAGATCCTGGAGTTGAAGAACACCATCAACACCATGGTCGACCAGCTCTCCGCCTTCGCCGCGCAGGTGACCCGGGTGGCGCGGGACGTGGGGACCGAGGGGCGGCTGGGTGGTCAGGCGCAGGTGCCGGGTGTGGCGGGGGTGTGGCGTGATCTCACCGACTCGGTGAACTTCATGGCCAACAATCTGACCGATCAGGTGCGGAACATCGCGCAGGTGACCACGGCGGTGGCCCGCGGCGACCTCTCGCAGAAGATCCAGGTGGACGCCCGGGGCGAGATCCTGGAGTTGAAGAACACCATCAACACCATGGTCGACCAGCTCTCCGCCTTCGCGGACGAGGTGACCAGGGTGGCCCGGGACGTCGGTACCGAGGGCATCCTGGGCGGCCAGGCCAGCGTCCCCGGGGTCTCCGGCACCTGGAAGGACCTCACCAACAGCGTCAACCTGATGGCCAACAACCTCACCAGCCAGGTGCGCAACATCGCCGAGGTGACCACGGCGGTGGCGCTCGGGGACGTCTCCAAGAAGATCACCGTCGATGCCCGGGGCGAGATCCTGGAGCTGGTGACCACCGTCAACACGATGGTGGACCAGCTGAGCGCGTTCGCCGACGAGGTGACCCGGGTGGCCCGGGAGGTCGGCACCGAGGGCATCCTCGGTGGTCAGGCCAGGGTGCGCGGGGTCTCGGGGATCTGGAAGGACCTCACCGACAACGTCAACTTCATGGCGTCCAACCTGACCAGCCAGGTCCGCAACATCGCCGAGGTGGCCTCCGCGGTGGCCCGCGGTGACCTCTCGAAGAAGATCACCATCGAGGCGCAGGGCGAGGTGGCGGCGCTGGCCGGCACGCTCAACACGATGGTGGACCAGCTGAGCGCCTTCGCCGTCCAGGTGACCCGGGTGGCCCGTGAGGTCGGCACCGACGGCATCCTGGGCGGCCAGGCCGAGGTCCCCGGCGTGGCCGGCATCTGGAAGGACCTGACCGACAACGTCAACCAGATGGCCAGCAACCTGACCGGCCAGGTCCGCAACATCGCCCTGGTGATCACGGCGGTGGCCCGCGGCGACCTGTCACAGAAGATCGACGTCGACGCGCGCGGCGAGATCCTGGAGCTCAAGACCAGCATCAACACGATGGTGGACCAGCTGAGCGCGTTCGCCGACGAGGTGACCCGGGTGGCCCGTGAGGTCGGCACCGACGGCCGACTGGGCGGTCAGGCCCGGGTGCCGGGCGTGGACGGCACCTGGCAGGACCTCACCGAGTCGGTGAACGAGCTGGCCAACAACCTCACCCGGCAGGTCCGCGCGATCGCCCAGGTGGCCACCGCGGTGACCCGCGGCGACCTGTCGCTGCGGATCGACGTGGACGCGTCCGGCGAGCTCGACGAGCTCAAGGACAACATCAACCAGATGATCGCCAACCTGCGCGAGACCACCCGCACCAACCAGGAGCAGGACTGGCTCAAGACCAACATGGCCCGGTTCTCCGGCCTGTTGCAGGGCCGCCGCGACCTGGAGGCGGTCGCCTCACTGATCATGACCGAGCTGACCCCGGTGGTCTCCGCCCAGCACGGCGCGTTCTTCCTGGCCCAACCGGCCGGCCGGACCGCCGAGATGATCACCGAGGACGACGACGAGAGCGACACCGTGCTGCGCCTGATCGGCAGTTACGGCTACCAGCGGCGCTCGATGCCGACCACGTTCCGCCCCGGCGAGTCGCTGGTCGGCCAGGCCGCGGTGGAGAAGCGACCGATCAGCCTGACCGAGACCCCGCCCGGCTACCTGCGGATCGCCTCCGGCCTGGGCGAGGCCGCGCCGGCGCACGTGGTGGTGATGCCGGTGCTGTTCGAGGGCCGGCTGCTCGGGGTGATCGAGCTGGCCACCTTCAGCTCCTTCACCACCGTGGTGATGGACTTCCTCAACCAGATCGCCGACCTGATCGGCGTCACCGTCAACACCATCAGCGTCAACACCAAGACCGAGGGCCTGCTCCTGGAGTCCCAGCGGCTCACCGCCGAACTCTCCATGCGTTCGGCCGAGTTGGAGGCCCGGCAGGAGGAGCTGGAACGCACCAACGAGGAGTTGCAGGAGAAGGCCGAGCAACTCGCCCAGCAGAACCGTGACATCGAGATCAAGAACAGCGAGATCGAGGAGGCCCGCAAGGTCCTGGAGGAGCGCGCCGAGCAGCTCGCCCTCGCCTCCCGCTACAAGAGCGAGTTCCTCGCCAACATGTCGCACGAGCTGCGCACCCCGCTCAACTCGCTGTTGATCCTCGCCAAGCTGCTCTCCGACAACAACGAGGGCAACCTCTCGCCGAAGCAGGTCGAGTTCGCCGACACCATCCACGGCGCCGGCTCCGACCTGCTCCAGTTGATCAACGACATCCTGGACCTGTCCAAGGTCGAGGCGGGCAAGATGGACGTCCGCCCGGCGAAGATCGCGCTGGTCCAGCTGACCGACTACGTGGAGGCGGCGTTCCGCCCGTTGACCGCCGACAAGGGGCTGGACTTCACGGTCACCGTCTCGCCCGCGTTGCCGGTCACCCTGCACACCGACGAGCAGCGGCTCCAGCAGGTGCTGCGCAACCTGCTCTCCAACGCGGTCAAGTTCACCGACAGCGGCGCCGTCCGACTGGTCATCGAGCCGGCCGGGCCGGACGTCCCGCAGCACGTCCGCGAGCAGTTGCTGGAGTCCGGCCAGATCAACGACCCGGATGCCCGGTTGGTCGCCTTCTCGGTGACCGACACCGGGATCGGGATCCCCGGCAACAAGCTCCGGGAGATCTTCGAGGCCTTCAAGCAGGCGGACGGCGGCACCAGCCGCAAGTACGGCGGGACCGGCCTCGGCCTGTCGATCAGCCGGGAGATCGCCCGGCTGCTCGGCGGCGAGATCCACGCAGAGAGCGAACTGGGCAAGGGCAGCACCTTCACGCTCTACCTGCCGCTGCGCAGCGAGCCCCCGGGCATCTCGCTGGAGCGCGGTGGCACGCCGGCCGGGCTGCCGGCGGGCCGGCCCGGGACGCTGCGCGCCGCGGTCGGGGTGACGCCGACCGGTCTGCCGGTGCCGGTCGGGGAGAACCCGGCCGACCACTGGGCCAAGGAGGTCCGTGAGCTGGCCCAGGAGCGCCGTCGGGACGCGGCCGAGCGGCGTCGGGCGGCCGCCGCCGAGCCGGTGCCGCCGGCTCGCTCCGAGGAGAGCCCGGCGCCGCGGGCCGGTGCGGGGCCGGCCTTCGACGGGCGCTTCGACGGCGAGCAGGTGCTGATCGTCGACGACGACATCCGCAACGTCTTCGCGCTCACCAGCGTGCTGGAGCAGTACGGGCTGACCGTGCTGTACGCGGAGAACGGGCGCGAGGGCATCGAGGTGCTGGAGCAGCACGAGGACGTCGCGCTGGTGCTGATGGACATCATGATGCCGGAGATGGACGGCTACGCGACCACCGAGGCGATCCGCCGGATGCCGCAGTTCGCCGGACTGCCGATCATCGCGCTGACCGCCAAGGCGATGAAGGGCGACCGGGAGAAGAGCATCGAGGCGGGCGCCTCGGACCACGTCACCAAGCCGGTCGACACCGACCATCTGCTGGGGGTGATGCGGCAGTGGCTGGGGGCGCGTTAGCGGCGGCCGGGGAACGGCGTTTACTGGCGGGCCGCACCGGGAACCCGCTAGGGTCACTCATCGTTGCGAACAGTAACCGGGTGGCGACGGTGTGCAGGCCGGTGCCGCGGCCTCTGGTGCGGCAGATACCAAATGCGTCTGTTGTGACCATCCGATAGGGCTGGGCAAGGGGGTGCGGCTAGCATGACCGGGTCGGTGGTGGGTGGTACACGGGTGCCGTCGCTCGGAAAACAGGCGGGCTATTCGGCAGGAGGGCGGGTCGTGGTGCAGAAAGCGAAGATCCTCCTGGTCGACGACCGGCCGGAGAACCTCCTGGCTCTGGAGGCCATCCTCTCCGCGCTCGACCAGACGCTGGTCCGCGCCGTCTCGGGCGAGGAGGCGCTCAAGGCGCTGCTCACCGACGACTTCGCGGTGATCCTGCTGGACGTACAGATGCCCGGCATGGACGGCTTCGAGACGGCCGCCCACATCAAGCGCCGCGAGCGCACCCGGGACATCCCGATCATCTTCCTGACCGCGATCAACCACGGCCCGCACCACACCTTCCGCGGTTACGCGGCGGGCGCCGTGGACTACATCTCCAAGCCCTTCGACCCCTGGGTGCTGCGCGCCAAGGTCTCCGTCTTCGTCGACCTCTACATGAAGAACTGCCAGCTCAAGGAGCAGGCCGCGCTGTTGCGGCTGCAGCTGGAGGACGACCGGCAGGGCAAGGAGTCGGCCGAGCCGCTGCTCGCCGAGCTGTCCGCCCGGCTGGCCTCGGTGGAGGAACAGGCCGAGGCGCTCAGCAAGCAGCTGGACGAGTCGCCGGAGGCCGGCGCCGCGGCCACCGCCGCCCACCTGGAGCGCAAGCTGGCCGGGCTGCGGGCCGCGCTGGAGGCCCTGCGGCCGGGGGCCGACCCGGCCTGAGCCGGCGTCACGGCTGAGCCGCCGGGGTGAATCCGCACCCCGGTGACGGTGTGTCGGCCGGCGTGGCGACACGCGAGGGGCACGGCGGTCGGTCACATGTCCAGCGGTCCGGACCGCCGGTAGGCTCTGGTCCCATGGCCACACGTACGCCCGGAAGCGCGGCACGCACCCCGAGCCCGGGACCGGCGAAGAAGGCCGCCCCGGCGAAGAAGACCACGTCCAGGAAGGCGCCGGCGAAGAAGTCGGCCGCGGGCAAGGCCCCGGCCCAGACCCCGGCGAAGGCCGCCGCGCCCAAGCCGACCGGCCGCCGGCCCGCCACCGCGCCGGCCGCGAGCCGGGTGTCCGCGCGGCAGCCGTTCCTGTTCCGCGCGGTGCGGGCCTGCTGGCTGGGCATGGCGCACAGCGTGGGCGCGCTCTTCCGCGGCGTGGGCGACGGCGCCAAGGGCCTGCACCCGTCCCACCGCAAGGACGGGCTGGGTCTGCTGCTGCTGGGGCTGGCGCTGGTCACCGCGGCGGGGACGTGGTTCAGCCCGCAGGGCTGGCTGGGCTCGGTCGCCACCAGCGTGGTCGCCGGGCTGTTCGGCCGGCTGGACGTGCTGGTCCCGCTGCTGCTGCTCGGCATCGCGGTGCGGTTGCTGCGTCACCCCGAGCTGCCGGAGGCGAACGGACGGATCGTCATCGGGCTGAGCACGCTGGTGATCGGCATCCTGGGCCTGGTCCACATCGGCTGCGGCGCACCCGGCATGCAGAGCGGCGCGACCCGGATCCGGGAGGCCGGCGGCATCCTCGGCTGGGCCGTCTCCACCCCGATGATGGCCGCGGCCGGTCCGCCGCTGGCCGTCCCGCTGCTCCTGCTGCTGGCCTTCTTCGGCCTGCTGGTGGTCACCGCCACCCCGGTGAACCGGATCCCGGAGCGGCTGCGGCTGCTCGGTGAGCGGCTCGGCGTGGTCGAGCCGAGCCCGGCCGACGAACTGGACGGGGAGTACCGCACCGGCGACCGTGAACTCTCCACCGACCCGCCGGAGGACGCCGATCCGGAGGCGCTGCCGTACACCGTCGACGGCGAGCAGGACCCGCAGGACGAGGTGGCCGCCCGCCGTCGCCGGCGTGGCCGCCGCAAGCAGGTGGACGAGCCGGAGCTGGAGCCGGCCGTGCCCGACATGTTCGTCAAGGACCCGTTCCAGACCCGCGACCTGGCCGCCGGAGTGGCCGCCGACCTGGACGGCGCGCTGCTCTACGGGGTGCCCGCCTCGCCGGCGGTGGCCAGCGTGATGCACCAGGTGCAGGACCGGACGGCGCCGCCGGAGGAGCCGGCCGTGCCGCCCGCCCGCACCGCTGCGGCCGGTGCGCCCGCCGACGCCACGCCGGCCCCGACCCGGATGGAGCAGCTCCAGCTCTCCGGTGACGTCAGCTACGCGCTGCCCCCGCTGGACCTGCTGGAGCGCGGCGGCCCGGCCAAGGCCCGCAGCAAGATCAACGACGACGTGGTGGCCCAGCTCACCAGCACCTTCGCCGAGTTCAAGGTGGACGCCCGGGTCACCGGCTTCACCCGGGGCCCGACGGTCACCCGCTACGAGGTCGAGCTCGGCCCGGCCGTCAAGGTCGAGCGGATCACCGCGCTGGCGAAGAACATCGCCTACGCGGTGGCCAGCCCGGACGTCCGGATCATCAGCCCGATCCCCGGCAAGTCGGCGGTCGGCATCGAGATCCCCAACCGGGACCGGGAGATGGTCAACCTCGGCGACCTGCTGCGCTCGCGCGCCGCGGCCGAGGACGACCACCCGATGCTGGTCGGCATGGGCAAGGACGTCGAGGGCCACACCGTGATGGCCAACCTGGCCAAGATGCCGCACATCCTGGTCGCCGGCGCCACCGGCGCGGGCAAGTCCTCGTGCATCAACTGCCTGATCACGTCCGTCCTGGTCCGGGCCACCCCGGACGAGGTCCGGATGGTGCTGGTCGACCCCAAGCGGGTCGAGCTGACCGCCTACGAGGGCATCCCGCACCTGATCACGCCGATCATCACCAACCCCAAGAAGGCGGCCGAGGCGCTGCAGTGGGTGGTCCGCGAGATGGACCTGCGCTACGACGACCTCGCGGCGTACGGGTTCCGGCACGTGGACGACTTCAACGCCGCGGTGCGGGCCGGCAAGGTCACACCGCCGCTCGGCAGCGAGCGGGAGCTGACGCCGTATCCGTACCTGCTGGTGATCGTCGACGAGTTGGCGGACCTGATGATGGTCGCGCCCCGGGACGTCGAGGACTCGGTGGTCCGGATCACCCAGCTGGCCCGAGCGGCCGGTATCCACCTGGTGCTCGCCACCCAGCGGCCCTCGGTGGACGTGGTGACCGGTCTGATCAAGGCCAACGTGCCGTCCCGGCTGGCCTTCGCCACCTCGGCGATGGCGGACTCCCGGGTCATCCTGGACCAGCCCGGCGCCGAGAAGCTGATCGGCAAGGGCGACGCGCTCTTCCTGCCGATGGGCGCGAGCAAGCCGGTCCGGATGCAGGGCGGCTTCGTCACCGAGGCGGAGATCGCCGCGGTGGTCCAGCACTGCAAGGACCAGCTGGCCGCCGCCTACCGGGACGACGTGATGGTCGGCGGCGGACCGAAGAAGGAAATCGACGAGGAGATCGGTGATGACCTGGAGCTGTTGATCCAGGCGGCCGAGCTGGTGGTCTCCACCCAGTTCGGTTCGACCTCGATGCTGCAGCGCAAGCTGCGGGTCGGCTTCGCCAAAGCCGGTCGGCTGATGGACCTGATGGAGTCGCGCGGGATCGTGGGCCCCAGCGAGGGGTCCAAGGCGCGCGACGTCCTGGTCAAGCCGGACGAGCTGGACGGGGTGCTGGCGACGATCCGGGGGTGACCCGCTGGGCTGAACGGGTGTCGGCGATCCGGCGCAGTCGCCGACCCCGTCCGCGTGTTTGGTTGCGCGTTCGGTCGAGTTCCGCTTGAGAAACGATTCACCTGCCCCCCTAGACTGTTCTTCCAGCAACTGGCCCCCGCTCGAAAGGCGTGCCCAGTGACTCTCGGCTCTTCCCCCCGCGACAACCGCCGGTCCGCCGCCTCCGCCAGTGCCTCCGCCAGTGTCGAGCCCCAGGAACCTGCCGGGCCGCGGGACGAGGGCCCCAGCATCGGCCGCACCCTGGCCACCGCCCGGCTGAACGCGGGCCTCACGGTGGATGAGGTGAGCGTCGCCACCCGGGTCCGGGTGCCGATCGTGCACGCCATCGAGGAGGACGACTTCACCCGTTGCGGCGGGGACTTCTACGTCCGTGGGCACCTGCGGGCGCTCGCCCGGGCGGTCGGCACCGACGGCGACGCCCTCATCGCCCGCTACCAGGCGACCCACACCGACGAGCCGATCCCGCTCGCCCCGGTGGCCGCGCTGGAGGCCCGCCGGATCCGGGCCGACCACGGTGGTCGGCCGAACTGGACGATCGCCATGGTGCTGGCCATCCTCGCGGTGATCGCCCTGATCGGCTTCAACCTGCTCACCGGCAAGCCGCACCGGATCGCCGCCGGCTCGATCAACGCCCCGAGCCCCAGCGCCGCCGCCTCCGCGCCGGCCGCGTCCCCGGCCGGCAACCAGCCGCCCGCGCCGACGTCCAGCGCGGCCCCGATCGCCGCCGCCCCGGCCGACAAGGTCACCGTCAAGCTGGTCGCCGAGACCGGCACCAGCTGGGTCACCGCGATGGACGGCAGCGGGAACTCGCTCTTCCAGAACAACCTGGACGAGGGCAAGGACCAGACCTTCACCGATCCCAAGCAGATCAAGCTGGTGATCGGCAACGCCTCGGCCGTACACCTGTACGTCAACGGCAAGGACCTCGGCGCCGCCGGCAAGGACGGCGAGGTGGCCCACCTGACCTACACCCCGGGCGACCCGCAGGCCGGCTGAGACCCCGCGGACCGGCGAATCCCGGACGTGCGGCCTCCGGGGGAAACGACACCGTGGGCCGCGCGTTAATCTTGGCCCTATGCCTGAACGCCGTACTGTCGCCCTTGTCACGCTCGGATGCGCCCGCAACGAGGTGGACTCCGAGGAACTCGCCGGGCGACTGGAGGCCGATGGCTGGCAACTGGTCGACGATGCCGCCGAGGCCGATGTCGCCGTCGTCAACACCTGCGGCTTCGTCGAGGCCGCCAAGAAGGACTCGGTGGACGCGCTGCTGGAGGCCAACGACCTCAAGGGTCACGGCCGCACCCAGGCCGTGGTCGCGGTCGGCTGCATGGCCGAGCGGTACGGCAAGGAGCTGGCCGACGCGCTGCCCGAGGCCGACGGGGTGCTCGGCTTCGACGACTACGCGAACATCAGCGACCGCCTGCAGACCATCCTCTCCGGCGGCCACCACGCCGCCCACCTGCCGCGGGACCGCCGCAAGCTGCTCCCGCTGACCCCGGTCGAGCGGCAGGCCGCGGCCACCGAGGTCGCGCTGCCCGGACACGGGAGCCCGGCGGACCTGCCCGAGGGGCTGGCCCCCGCCTCCGGACCGCGCACCCTGCGCAAGCGGCTGGACGACAGCCCGGTGGCCTCGGTCAAGCTGGCCTCCGGCTGCGACCGCCGCTGCTCGTTCTGCGCGATCCCGGCCTTCCGCGGCTCGTTCATCTCCCGCCGGCCCTCGGACGTGCTGCAGGAGGCGCAGTGGCTGGCCGGCCAGGGCGTCCGCGAGATCGTCCTGGTCAGCGAGAACAACACCTCGTACGGCAAGGACCTGGGCGACATCCGGCTGCTGGAGACGCTGCTCGGCGAGATCGCCGGGCTGCCCGGCGTCGAGCGGGTGCGGGTCAGCTACCTGCAGCCCGCCGAGATGCGGCCCGGCCTGATCGACGCGATGACCGGTACCGCCGACGTGGTGCCCTACTTCGACCTCTCCTTCCAGCACTCGGCGCCGGCCGTACTGCGCCGGATGCGCAGGTTCGGCAGCACCGACCAGTTCCTGGAGCTGCTGAAGACCATCCGGGACAAGGCCCCGCAGGCCGGCGCCCGCTCCAACTTCATCGTCGGGTTCCCCGGCGAGACCGAGGAGGACTTCGCCGAGCTGGAACGCTTCGTCACGCACGCCGGCCTGGACGCGATCGGTGTCTTCGGCTACTCCGACGAGGACGGCACCGAGGCGGCCGGCTACGACGGCAAGCTGCCCGAGGACGTGGTGGCCGACCGGCTCGCCCGGCTGTCGAAGCTGGCCGAGGAGCTCACCGCCCAGCGCGCTGAGCAGCGGATCGGCACCGAGATCGAGGTGCTGGTCGAGTCGGTCGAGGGCGACCTGGTGGAGGGCCGGGCGGCCCACCAGGCTCCCGAGACGGACGGCCTGACCACGCTGACCGGGGCGTCCGGCGCCGAGGTCGGCCAGTTCTACCGGGCCCGCGTGGTGGCCTCGGAGGGCGTCGACCTGGTCGCCGAGGCGATCGAGCTCTGCCGACAGGCGGCCGCGGCATGACCGGCGGGCCGGGCAGCCCGGCAGCGGCCCGCCCGGCCCGGAGCGGGGCTGCGCAGCGGTCGGAGCCGTCGCTGTGGAACCTCGCCAACCTGCTGACGATGCTCCGGCTGGCCCTGGTGCCGGTCTTCACCCTGCTGCTCCTCGCCGACGGCGGGCACAACCCCAAGTGGCGCGCGGTGGCCTGGGCGGCTTTCGCGATCGCCATGATCACCGACCTGTTCGACGGCGAGATCGCCCGTCGCAAGGGGTTGGTGACCGACTTCGGCAAGATCGCCGACCCGATCGCGGACAAGGCGATCATGGGTGCGGCACTGATCGGGCTCTCCGCCCTGGGGGACCTGCCCTGGTGGGTCACCGCGGTGATCCTGGCGCGAGAACTGGGTATCACCCTGATGCGGTTCTGGGTGATCCGCTACAGCGTGATCCCGGCCAGCCGGGGCGGCAAGCTCAAGACCCTGACCCAGGGGATCGCGGTCGGCATGTACGTGCTTCCGCTGACCGGTTGGCTGGCCACCGGGCGCGCGGTGCTGATCGGGCTGGCGGTGGTCCTGACCGTCGGCACCGGCGCCGACTACGTGCGCCAGGCCGTCCGGCTGCGCCGGGAAGGGCTGGCGAAGGCCAAGGAGAGCGGATGACCGACTACTACAGCCTCGCCGAACAGGTGCACGCGGAACTCCGCGGGGCGGGTGCGACCCTGGCGGTCGCCGAGTCGCTGACCGGGGGCATGCTGGCGTCCCAGCTGGTGGAGGTGCCGGGGGCCTCGGAGACCTTCCGGGGTTCGATCACCGCCTACGCCACCGACCTCAAGGCCTCGCTGCTCGGCGTGGACGAGGGCCTGCTCGCGGTGCACGGGCCGATCCACCCGCTGGTGGCCCGACAGATGGCCGAGGGGGTTCGCACCCTGTTCGGCTCCACCTTCGGACTTGCCACAACCGGGGTGGCCGGACCCGGACCGCAGGACGGGAAGCCGGCCGGCACGGTACACCTTGGATTCGCCGGTCCGAGCGGAAGTGCGGCGAGATCGCCCCGGCTGTCCGGTGACCGTGCCACAATCCGTCAGATGGCGGTGACCGGGGCGCTGGAGTTCTTCCTGGCCCGGTCGCTGGTCGAGATCGAGGCGGCGGAAGCCACCACACCGCGCTGAAGCTTTGCCGAACAGGGAGAATCGGGGGGACGGGGTGAGAACCACGCAGCCGACGGGCCGATCGTCGTCGTCGGGGGGTTCGGGCACGCCGCGTCCCACGCGCTCCGACCGGGGCGTGCCCGGGGCAGGGGCGGGAAGAACAGGGGAAGGGGATCGCTTGCAGCCCAGAGTGAACACGACCACGGTCCCCGCACACGAAGCGGGCAAGGCGGTACGGTGGGGTCGTGACATCTCGATCCGCAGTCCGAGGAGGGAGCCACCGATGATCCTGCTCCGTCGCCTCTTGGGTGACGTGCTGCGTCGGCAGCGCCAGCGCCAGGGCCGCACACTGCGCGAGGTGTCGGCCGCCGCACGAGTTTCGCTCGGCTATCTCTCCGAGGTCGAGCGCGGGCAGAAGGAGGCCTCCTCCGAACTGCTCTCCGCGATCTGCGACGCACTGGACGTCCGGATGTCCGAGGTCATGCGCGAGGTGAGCGACGAGCTGTCGCTGGCCGAGCTCGCGGCGATGGCCTCGCTCTCCGAGGGCGACCTGCTGCGTCCGGTGCTGGAGCCCGTACCGCTGCCGGCCCCGGGCGACCGCATGAGCTCGATCACTCCGAAGGCCGCGGCCGTGGACGTGGTCGCTGCCTGACCTCGCCCTGCAGTGGGGGGTCGAGAGAAGGAGGCGCGGATGCGCCGCTCCGTCGACGGCGGGCCCTCGGGCCGAATAGGCCCGGGTGGCCGAGGCCGACCGTTCGCCGCGCGTACCCCGCGTCAGTGGGTGGTGACCACCCTGCTGAGCGGGTTGTGCTGGTGGTTGGTGCTGGGCGGCGGCCTGCCGGCCGGCGGCACCGCCACCGTGCTCGGGCTGCTGACGCTCGCCGGCTGGGGGCTCGGCGTGCTCCCGATACACAGTGACCACCGGCTCAGCGGGCCGCAGCGCCGGGCGCCCCAGGTGGGGCTAGCTCCGCATCCGCAGTCCGCGAGTGGTGGGGTGGAAACCGGCCTGCTCCAGGACGGCGCCCAGCACTGAGGTGAGCGCCGGCTCGCCGTTCGCCCGTTCGACCGTCACGCTGCTCAGCAGCCCCTGCCGGACCGCCCCGGCCAGTCCCTGCGCCGCCCCGGCCAGCACCTCGGGCCGCTCGGCCCAGGACAGCAGCGACCTGCCGCCGCGCTCCACGTAGAGCGTCAGCGCCCCATCGACCAGGACCACCAGCGCGCCGGCCTTGCGGCCCGGGCGGTGGGCCGTCGCCTGCTCGCCCGGCGGCTCGGGCCAGGGCAGCGCGGCGCCGTAGGCGTTGGCCGGGTCGGCGGCGGCCAGCACCTGGACCTCCGGCTCGCGGCCCCCCGCCGGTGAGCCCGTCCACTCCGGGCCGGCGGCGCGCTCCAACCGGCCGTTGACCGAGCGCAGCCGGTCCGCGGCGCCGTCCAGCGCGAACTGCGCGCCGCCCAGCCCCTCCACCAGGTAGCCCCGGCGGGCCCGGCCGCGCTCCTCGAGGGCCGACAGCACCCGGTAGACGCCGGCGAAGCCGCCGGGCAGCCGCTCGGCCTGGACCGCGCCACGGGTGAGCACGCCGTGCCGGTCCAGCAGCACCTGGGCCTGGGCGGCGGCCCGGACGGTCGGGTCGGCGGTCGGCTCGGCCAGCAGCGACCAGCGGCCGGCCAGTGTCGGGTCGGCCGGCCGGGCCGGGGAACGGCCCAGCAGTCCGTAGCGGCCGCGTGGCACGGCCCGCGGCGCGCGGTGGGCGGTGGCGCCCGCCGTCCGGCCCGAGCCGAGCAGGGCGCGCAGCGGGGCCAGCGTGTCGTTGCTGACGTAGCCGGCCCAGACCAGATCCCAGAGCGCGGCGGCCAGCTCGGCCGGCGGGGTGTCCGGCACCCGCTCGGCCAGCTGGCGCAGGTAGAGGCCGTAGCCGCTGGAGAGGGCGTCCAGCAGCGCCTCGTGCAGCGGGGTCCGGGTCAGCGGGAGAGGGTCGGGGCGCAGCAGACGGGCGGCGTCGGCCAGGTGCAGGCTGAGCCAGCCGTCCTTGCCGGGCAGCGCGCCGGCGCCGGACCAGCCCACCTCGCCGGAGGCCATCAGCTCGTCCAGCAGCTCGGGCCGGTAGTCGGTCAGCCGGGCGGGCAGGATCAGCCGCTCCAGCGCCGAGGCGGGCAGGGCGGCGCCCTGGAGCTGTTCGACCACCCGGAGCAGGCCGTCCACGCCGCGCAGCCGGTGGCCGCCCAGGTGCTGCCACTGGGGGAGGAAGGCGGCCAGCGCGCGCGGCGGCACCGCCTCGACCTCCTGCCGGAGGGCGGCCAGCGAGCGGCGGCGCAGCCGGCGCAGCACCTCGGCGTCGCACCACTCGGTCTCGCCGCCGCCGCCCGCCTCGACCGGGCGGAACTCGCCCTGGACCAGCCGCCCGGTGGCGGTCAGCCGGTGCAGCGCGCCGGCGACCACGGCGGCGCCGAGGCCGAACCGGGCGGCGGCCTGGTGCGCGGTGAACGGGCCGTGGGTGCGGGCGTGCCGGGCCAGCAGGTCGCCCAGTGGGTCGCGGACCGGCTCGGTGAAGGCCTCGGGGATGCCGACCGGCAGCGGGGTGCCGAGCGCGTCGCCGAGCCGGCCGGCGTCCTCGATCGCGGCCCAGCGCTGCTCGCCCGCGATCCGGACCGAGATGGCCCGGCGGGCGGCCTGGAGTTCGGCGGCCCAGTCCGGGTCCGCGCCGCGGGTCGCCAGCTCCTCGGTGGAGAGCGGGCCGAGCAGCCGCAGCGCGTCGGCCAGGCCCTCGGTGTCCTTGATCCGGCGGTCCGGGGTGAGCCGCTGGAGCTCGGCCTCCAGCTCGGCCAAGATCGCCGGGTCGATCAGCTCGCGCAGTTCGGCCTGGCCGAGCAGCTCGCCGAGCAGCCGGGAGTCCAGCGCCAGGGCGGCGGCCCGGCGCTCGGCGAGCGGGGAGTCGCCCTCGTAGAGGTACTGGGCGACGTAGCCGAAGAGCAGCGAGCGGGCGAAGGGGGAGGGCTCGGGGGTGGTGACCTCGATCAGGCGGATGGCGCGCGATTCGAGGTCGCGCATCAGCTCGACCAGGCCGGGGACGTCGAAGACGTCCTGCAGGCACTCCCGGACGGCCTCCAGCACGATCGGGAAGGAACCGAACTCGGAGGCGACCTCCAGGAGCTGGGCGGCGCGCTGGCGCTGCTGCCAGAGCGGGGTCCGCCGGCCGGGGCTGCGCCGGGGCAGCAGCAGGGCCCGGCCCGCGCACTCGCGGAACCGGGCGGCGAACAGCGCGGAGCCGCCGACCTGGTCGGTGACCAGCTGCTCGATCCCGGTGGGGTCGAAGAGCACGGCGTCGGCACCGACGGGTGCCTCGTCGGGGGCGGCGGTGGTCGCGTCGCTCGGGAAGTCGAGCAGATCGACGTCCGGGAGTCGCAGCACGATGCCGTCGTCGCCGTGCATCACCTGCGGGTCCAGGCCGTGCCGCTCGCGCAGCCGGGCGCCGAGGGCCAGCGCCCATGGGGCGTGCACCTGGGCGCCGAACGGGGAGTGGATGACGATCCGCCAGTCGCCCAGCTCGTCGCGGAAGCGCTCGACCACGATCGTCCGGTCGTCCGGCAGGTGGCCGGCGGCCTGGCGCTGCTCGTTCAGGTAGCCGAGCAGGTTACCGGCCGCCCAGTCGTCGAGCCCGGCGGCGAGCAGCCGGGCGTGCGCCTGCGGCTCGGGCAGGCCACCCAGCTCGCGGACGAAGGCGCCGAGCGCCCGGCCCAGCTCCAGCGGCCGGCCGAGCGCGTCGCCCTTCCAGAACGGCAACCGGCCCGGCACGCCCGGGGCCGGGGTGACCATGACCCGGTCGTGGGTGATCTCCTGGATCCGCCAGGAGCTGGTGCCCAGGGTGAAGACGTCGCCGACCCGGGACTCGTAGACCATCTCCTCGTCCAGCTCGCCGACCCGGCCGCCGCCCTTCTTCGGGTCCGCGCCGACGATGAAGACACCGAACAGACCGCGGTCGGGGATCGTCCCGCCGGAGGTGACGGCCAGCCGCTGGGCGCCGGGGCGCCCGGTGACGGTGCCCGCGACGCGGTCCCAGACCAGCCGCGGGCGCAGCTCGGCGAAGGCGTCCGAGGGGTAGCGGCCGGCCAGCATGTCGAGCACCGAGTCGAAGGCGGACCGCGGCAGGCCGGCGAACGGCGCGGCCCGGCGGACCAGGGCGAGCAGCTCCTCGACGTCCCAGGAGTCGAGGGCGGTGATCGCGACCAGCTGCTGGGCGAGCACGTCCAGCGGGTTGCGCGGGATCCGCAGCGCCTCGATCCGCCCCGCCCGCATCCGCTCGGTCACCACCGCGGACTGCACCAGGTCGCCGCGGAACTTGGGGAAGACCACACCGGTGGAGACCGCGCCGACCTGGTGCCCGGCCCGGCCGACCCGCTGCAGCCCGGAGGCCACCGAGGGCGGCGACTCGACCTGCACCACCAGGTCGACCGCGCCCATGTCGATGCCCAGCTCCAGGCTGGAGGTGGCGACCACGGCGGGCAGCCGGCCGGCCTTGAGGTCCTCCTCCACCTGGGCGCGCTGCTCCTTGGAGACCGAGCCGTGGTGGGCCCGGGCGAGCACCGGTGGCGCGCCCTTGGCGGCGCCCGAGCCGCCCATCAGCTGTGCCGGGGCGTGCGCCTCGGGTGCGGGCCGTCCGTCCCGTTCCAGTGCGATCTCGTTCAGCCGGTTGCACAGCCGCTCGGCCAGCCGGCGCGAGTTGGCGAACACGATGGTCGAGCGGTGGGCCTGGACCAGGTCGACGATCCGCTCCTCGACGTGCGGCCAGATCGAGGCGTGCCGAGCCGGGTCGTCGGCCACCGGGGCCGGGGCCAGCTCGGCCAGGTCGGCGACCGGGACGACCACGGAGAGGTCGAACCGCTTGGCGGAGGGGGGCTGGACCACGGTGGCGCCGCGCAGCGGGCTGAGGAAGCGGGCCACCTCCTGCACCGGGCGGACCGTGGCGGACAGGCCGATCCGCCGGGCCGGGCGGTCCAGCAGCTGGTCCAGCCGCTCCAGGCTGAGCGCCAGGTGGGCGCCGCGCTTGGTGCCGGCGACGGCGTGCACCTCGTCCAGGATCACCGTGTCGACGCCGCGCAGCGCCTCCCGGGAGGCCGAGGTGAGCAGCAGGAAGAGCGACTCGGGGGTGGTGATCAGGATGTCCGGCGGGTGGCTCTGGAAGCGGCGGCGGTCGGCCGCGGGGGTGTCCCCGGAGCGGATCGCCACCTGGACCTCGGGCTCGGGAAGGCCGAGCCGGACGGCGGCCTGCCGGAGCCCGGCCAGCGGGGCGCGCAGGTTGCGCTCGACGTCGACCGCCAGGGCTTTCAGCGGTGAGACGTAGAGCACCCGACAGCGCCGGCGGGGGTCGGCCGGCGGGGGTGTGCTGCTGAGCCGGTCGAGCGCGGAGAGGAAGGCCGCCAGGGTCTTGCCGGAGCCGGTGGGGGCGACCACCAGGACGTCCGCCTGTTGGCCGATCGCGGCCCAGGCGCCGGCCTGGGCGGGGGTGGGCCCGTCGAAGGCGGCCTCGAACCAGGCCCGGGTGGCGGGGGCGAAACCGGCCAGCGGGTCGGGCGGGGGCTGCTCGTCCGTCATGGCCCCATGGTGCCCGGTGGCACTGACAGGGCCGGGCGACCGGGCCGCGGGCGGTGCGGCCGGATGGAGGGGCGCGACTTCGGATAACTGAGCAAATGCGACATTTCGCTCATATGGTGATGCATCATGCGCCGTCGAGTGAAGGGCACGCCATGGCAGAGGTGCGAGTGGTGTCCCGACGGCGGGTCCGGCGCCGCCTGCTGGTGCGCGGGTCCCCCGTGGTGCTCGCGGCGGCGCTGCTGCTCGGCGGTGCCATGCCGTACGTCACCGGACCCGGTCGGGCGTACCTGAGCTACCTGGTGCTGGCCCAGCGTGCCGACGCGGTCGGCGCCGGCACCGCCGGGACCGCGATACGGGCCGCGGGTGGCCAGGTGGTGCAGGACTACCCGCAGATCGGCGCGGTGCTCGCGTACGCGGCCGACGACTCGTTCGCCCAGCGGCTGCGGGCCCGGCCGGAGATCGCCGCGGTCGGCGCCACCCGGACCACTCCGGTACCCGGGCCGCCCGGTCCGCTCAGCGGCGCCGGCGGGTTCGGCCGGCCCGGCGCGGACACCGTGACGCGCGCCTCCGGCAGCCAGCCGGACACCGCCCCGACCGTGCCCGACCCGGGGGAGCGCGGGGCCTGGAACCTGGCGATGATGGGCGCGGCCGACCAGGGGCAGGTGCCCGCCACGGCACTCGGCGCCCCGGCGGCGCGCGACGACCGGGCGCTGCGCCGGGTGCTGGTCGCCGTGCTGGACTCCGGCGTCGACGACACCCATCCCGACCTGCGCGACGTGGTCAGCCCGGCGGACTCGGTCTCCTGCGCGGACGGTCGCCCGGACGCCCGGGCCGGCGCCTGGCGGCCGAACGCCGGCGTGCCGGAGAGCGGCCACGGCACGCACGTGGCCGGCATCATCGGCGCCGCCCGGGACGGTCACGGCGTGGTCGGGGTCGCCCCGGGGGTGCGGATCGCGGCGGTCCGGCTGCTCGGGCCGGTCGGCCAGTACTACCCGGAGAACATCGTCTGCGGGATGCTCTGGGCGGCCGAGCACGGCGCGGTCGCGCTCAACGACAGCTACTTCGCCGACCCCTGGAAGTACAACTGCCCCGAGGATCCGGACCAGGGCGCGATCCTCCAGGCGGTGGGCCGGGCGGTCGCCTACGCGCAGCGCCGCGGCGCGCTGGTGGTCGCCTCGGCCGGCAACGACGGCCAGGACCTGACCGCGCCACGGACCGACACGCGCAGCCCCAACGACCGGGTGTCCGGCCCGGCGCAGGTCCGTCGGCTGGGCGCCGAGTGCATCCGGCTGCCGGGCGAGCTGCCCGGTGTGATGGCGGTCAGCGCGGTCACCCGCAGCGGCGCCGTCGCCCCCTACTCGAACTTCGGCGACGGGCGGATAGCCCTGGCCGCGCCCGGCGGCGACCCGGACGGCGGGCCTTCGGAGGCGGTCGTCTCGGACTGGCCCGGCGGCCGGTACGCGGCGCTGGCCGGGACCTCGATGAGCGCGGCCCACGTCACCGGCGCGATCGCGCTCGCGGCGGCGGCCCACCCGGGGTGGGGTCCGGACCAGCTGCGCGCGCTGCTGCTGGAGCAGGCGGCGGCGAACTGCCCGGTCGCCCCGGGCGCCTGCCGGGACCGGCGGACGTACGGCGCCGGGGTGGTCGCGCTGCCGCGCTGAGGCCGGCCCGGTGGACTCCGGGACGCTTCCGGGATACTTGGGGGCCATGAGGCTGACCGAGTTCTGGCGACGGATGGACGAGCACTTCGGGTCCGGGTACGCGGAGTCCTTCGCCCGCGACCACGTGATGAGCGAGCTCGGCGGTCGGACCGTGCACCAGGCGCTGGACGCCGGCTGGGAGGCGAAGGACGTCTGGCGGGTGGTCTGCCAGGTGATGGGGGTGCCGGCGCGGCTGCGCTGAGCAGGATTCGAACAGTGGGCTCCGTGCCGGGTCCGGGCCCGCCCCTTGATTCGAACTGATGTTCCCTATACTGGATCCCCGGCGAGTTTTCCACAGGCAGCGTCCATTCGGGCGGGTTTGTCAGTGGGACGCGCTAGCGTCGAGGACGATGAAGCGCACAGCACAGAACCCGAGGGTGGAAGCCATGGCAGGGACGGACCGCGAGAAGGCTCTTGAGACCGCACTCGCCCAGATTGAGCGGCAGTTCGGCAAGGGCTCGGTGATGCGCCTCGGCGACCAGACCCGGGCCCCGATCGACGTGATCCCCACCGGGTCCACCGCGCTCGACGTCGCGCTCGGCGTCGGCGGCCTGCCCCGCGGCCGCGTCATCGAGATCTACGGCCCGGAGTCCTCGGGTAAGACCACGCTGACCCTGCACGCCGCGGCCAACGCGCAGAAGGCCGGCGGCACGGTCGCCTTCGTCGACGCCGAGCACGCGCTCGACCCGGAGTACGCCCGCAAGCTCGGTGTGGACACCGACGCCCTGCTGGTCTCCCAGCCGGACACCGGTGAGCAGGCGCTCGAGATCACCGACATGCTGATCCGCTCCGGCGCGATCGACCTGATCATCATCGACTCGGTCGCCGCGCTGGTCCCGCGCGCCGAGATCGAGGGCGAGATGGGCGACTCGCACGTCGGTCTGCAGGCCCGGCTGATGAGCCAGGCGCTGCGGAAGATCGCCGGTGCGCTGAACCAGTCGAACACCACCGCGATCTTCATCAACCAGCTGCGCGAGAAGATCGGTGTGATGTTCGGGTCGCCGGAGACCACCACGGGTGGCCGGGCGCTGAAGTTCTACGCCTCGGTCCGCCTCGACATCCGACGGATCGAGACCCTCAAGGACGGCACCGAGGCGGTCGGCAACCGCACCCGGGTGAAGGTCGTCAAGAACAAGGTCGCCGCGCCGTTCAAGCAGGCCGAGTTCGACATCCTCTACGGCCACGGCATCAGCTGGGAGGGCGGCCTGATCGACATGGGCGTGGAGCACGGCTTCATCCGCAAGGCCGGCGCCTGGTACACGTACGAGGGCGACCAGCTGGGCCAGGGCAAGGAGAACGCCCGCAACTTCCTGCGGGACAACCCGGCGCTGGCCGAGGAGATCGAGAAGAAGATCAAGGTGAAGCTGGGCATCGGGACCGACCCGGACGCGCCGGCCGACGGCGCTCCGGTGGCCGAGGCGGACGGCGCGGCGAAGCCGATCACCGCGACCGCGGTGAAGGCCGCGCCGGCGAAGAAGGCCGCGGCCGCCAAGGCCTGACGGTGAGTCGATGAGGAGCGAGTCGGGGTCCGCGGAGGCCGGACCGGGCGTGGGCGCCGGACGGGGGGCCGCGCCCGCGCCGGAGGCCGGTGCGGGGTCGGGCGACTGGGGGCCGCCGGACTGGTGCGCCAGCGGGTCCGGGAGCGGGGGCTTCGAGCCGGCAGCACCGGCGCGGGCCGGGCGGGGAGTGGCGGGCGCCGGGGGGCGTGCCGCCCGGGGTGTGACGCCTGCCGAGGAGCCGTCCGGGCAACCGGCCGACCAGGGGGGCGGCGAGCGGCCGGACTGGGTGGTCGACGCGGACGCGCCCTGGGCGGGGGACGAGCGGCCCGACTGGCTGGCGGAGGTCGGGGAGGAGCCCGCGCCGCGGCCGGACCGCCGCGGCACGGGGGGCCGTGGGCGCTCCGGCCGCCGCGCCGCGGGCGAGCGCGGGCCGGGTGGGAAGCGGGCCGCGCGGCCGCCCGAGCCGCCGGCCGACCCGGCCGCCCGGGCCCGCGACATCTGCCTGACCCTGCTCACCGGCAACGCCCGGACCCGCAGGCAACTGGCCGACGCGCTGCGCCGCAAGGAGATCCCGGACGAGGTGGCCGAGCAGGTGCTCTCCCGCTTCGAGGAGGTCGGCCTGATCGACGACGCCGCCTTCGCCGCCGCCTGGGTCGACTCCCGGCACGCCGGGCGCGGGCTGGCCCGCCGGGCGCTGGCCCAGGAGCTGCGCACCCGCGGGGTGGCCGGGGCACTGGTCGAGGAGGCGGTCGCCCGGCTCGACCCGGACGACGAGGCGGCCACCGCGCGGGCCCTGGTGGACCGCAAGCTGCGGGCGACCGCCGGCCTGGAGCGGCAGGCCCGGATGCGGCGGCTGGTCGGCATGCTGGCGCGCCGCGGGTACGGCGAGGGGCTGGCCTTCCGGGTGGTCCGCGAGGCACTGGACGCGGAGGGCGAGTCGGCCGAGGAGTTGGAGGACTGGTCGCTGGGCGGCGGCTGACGGTGCGTCGCCGGAGCGGGCGCGCCGAGTCCGGCGAGCAGCCGCCAAGCGGCCTTCCCCGGCCGCGCCTTGACCGTTCCGTAACCCGCGCCTAGCCTCGCAGGCGGCGAGGGATCGCTTCGACGCCGGTGCCGCCGCCGTGGGCGGTGCCGGTCGAGGCCGGTCCGGCTGTCCCTGATCCGTTGCTCCGCCGGTCCACCGCCGGCCGCCGTCCCGGCCGGGCGCCGCGGCGGGCAGCGGATCCGGGCAGCACCGGACGACGGGAGTGCTCCGCCCGGTCAGGCCGTCCGCTCGGCGCCCGCCAGCGGGGCCGGGCCGCCCCGGGCGCGGTCGGCCAGGGCCTGCAGGTCCTCGGCCCGGACGCCCTGGGTGACCCCGACCAGGTGCCCGTCCGGCCGCACCAGCAGCACGCTGTGCGGGCCGGCCTCCGGGTACTCCTCGGCGATCAGCACCTCGGTGGGCACCGGCAGCGCGGCGGCCACCTCCGCCAGCCGGGGCATCAGCCCGGCGCCCATCCAGTGCTCGGAGGACCAGACCGCGGTGCCCGGGGCGACCAGCAGCAGCAGGAAGGTGCCGCCGAGCCGGGCGTAGAGCTGGTCGGGCGTGCCCTCGGTGGTGACCACCGGGACGTTCGGGACCAGCACGCCGGGCGCGGTGGCCGGCAGGTTCTCGGTCAGCGCGGTGCCACGTGCGGTGCCGCGCTGCAGCGGCAGGTTCCCGCCGATCCCGGGCAGCCCGGACGGCGCCGCCGGGTAGGCGGGCGCGCCGCCGAACCGGCCGGTGCCGAGCAGCCCGTCCGCCAGCAGCGGCGCGTGCTTGCGGAACGGGCCGGTCAGCAGCGAGCGCCGGGTCTGCTGCCAGCCGCGCAGCGGTCGCAGCAGCGGCATCGCCTGGTCCACCGCGCGCAGCCGGGCGCCGACCGCCCCGCGCCGCTCCGCCTCGTAGCCGCCCAGCAGTGAGCCGCCGGGTTGCGGCCCGCCGGTGAGCGAGGCGAGAGGGGAGACCTCCCGGCCGGAGGACGGGGGAAGGTGCCAGGCGACCGCGAGCCGCCAGGCCAGGTTGTCGGTGTCGCGCAGGCCGTCTGCCAGGTTCTGCATGCCGAGCGCGCCGTGCAGGTGGGCGGCGTCGCCGGCCAGGAAGCAGCGCCCGCTGCGGAACCGGGCGGCCAGCCGCTGCTGGACGGTGTGGTCGGCGGCGGCGAGCAGGTCGAACTTGGGCAGTTCCCCGCACCAGCCGGTCAGGGTGGCCTTGACCCGGGCGAGCAGGGTGTCGCCGGTGACGATGCCGGGCCAGGTGGCGTGCGGGTCCGCCGGCTGGGTGGGGGCCGGCCGGCCGGGCGGCAGCCGCCAGTCCAGCCGCCACAGGCCGTCCGGCAGTGGCCGGGCGGAGGCCTCGCGGTCGCCGCGCCAGGGCGGCTCGCGGTGCAGCCGGGCCTCGTCGGGGAACGGCAGGTCGACCCGGACGGTGGCGACCGCGTGCCGGTCGACCGCGGGCCGGCCGGGGAAGCGGATCCGCAGCAGCTTGCGGACGGTCGAGCGGGCGCCGTCGCAGCCGATCAGGTGGCTGGCCCGCCACCAGGTGTCGGTCCCGTCCAGCGGGTTGCGGCTGCGCACGGTCACGCCGTCCCGGTCCTGGTCGATCTCCTCCACCCGGGAGTGCGGCACCAGCTGGATCAGCGGGGTGGCGGTGGCCGCGTCGCGCAGCCCGCGCTGCAGCCGGTGCTGCGGCAGGTGCAGCACCGGGTGGTCCGTCAGGTCGAGGTCCAGCACCTGCTGGCGACGCCGCCAGACGGTCAGCCGGTCCCAGCGGGCGGCGTCCGAGGCGGCCCGCAGGTAGCCGAGCCGCTCCAGGAAGGCGGTGCTCTCGGCGCCCAGCACGGCGCTGCGCGGCCCCTCCGGGTACACGCCGTTGCCCTGGTCGAGCACGATGCTCGGCACCTCGTGCCGGGCCAGGGCGAGTGCCATGGCCAGACCGACCGGGCCGGCACCGACCACGATCACCGGGTCCATGACCGGCCCCCGCGGCTGGCGTCCGGACCGGCCGAGGGCGATCCCGTGTCAGGGCCTGGAGCGGGGAAGGTCCCGGGAGGTGTCACGAAGAGCAATGCAACAGATCACCTGGGTGTGCGTCAAGCAGCAGCCGGTGTGCGCCGGTTCGTGCCGCGACCTGCACGGGTCCCTGGCCGCCCGGCGAGCGCGACCGGCGGGCGGGCGGCGCGGGCCGCCGGATCGGTGGGTGGCGCCGGGGTACGGCGGGCGGCGCGGGCCGGGGGGTACCTGTTCGGTACCGGTTCGGTACCGGGGGCCGGGGCCGGCGGAGCTCAAGCCCCCGGTACCCGAAACGTAGGGCGGCCGGGGCCGGGACGTCAGCCGATCTGAGCGGAACTTGAGCATCACGAAACGGCCACGCGCTCCCCATGACTCGCCGCGCGCCGAAACAGGGGCTGGTCGGAGCAGTGGGGCGTGGGGGAGGATGAGCGCTTCGTCGGCAGCCGCGGGCTGCCACCAGGAGGCCTCCGCGGAACGGCGGAGCGGAAGGGTGTGCGATGCGGCTGCTCCTCGTCGAGGACGACGACCGGGTCGCGGCGGCCCTGGTCGCGGTGCTCAGCCGCCACGGCTTCCAGGTCAGGCACGCGCGCAGTGGCCACGAGGCACTGGACGCGCTGGTGCCGGACGGCTCCGAGCCCTACCGGGTGGTGCTGCTCGACCTCGGGCTGCCCGACCGGGACGGCTTCGAGGTGTGCAGCCGGATCCGTGCCGGCAGCGGGGTCCCGGTGATCATGGTGACCGCCCGGGCCGACATCCGCTCCCGGATCCACGGCCTCAACCTGGGCGCCGACGACTACATCACCAAGCCCTACGACATGGGCGAGCTGCTGGCCAGGATCCACGCGGTGGCCCGGCGCTTCCAGCCGCCCGCCGCGAGCCCGGCCGGGGGCTCGCCGGAGGCCCCCGGCACGCCCGACCCACTGGAGTCCTGGGGCATCCGGATCGACCGCGAGCGCCGAAGAGTCGAGGTGGGCGGACGGGACGTCCCGCTCACCCGCAAGGAGTTCGACCTGCTCGCGCTGCTGGCGCAGAGCCCGGGCGTGGTCTACCGCCGGGAGCAGATCTTCAGCGAGGTCTGGCGCAGCGGCTGGGAGGGCAATGGTCGGACCCTGGAGGTGCACATCGGTTCGCTGCGCACCAAGCTCGCGCTGCCCGGACTGGTCGAGGCGGTGCGCGGGGTGGGCTACCGCCTGATCCCGCAGTCCCCGCAGCGGCCGGGTGGCGAACCGGCCGGTCCGGCGAGCTGACCGTCGGCATGCGCAACCGGCTGCTGGGCATCCTGGTCTCGCTGATGGCCTGCGTGCTGGCCGCCCTCGGGGCGCCGCTGGCGATCGCGATGGCGACCGCCGAACAGAGCAACGTGGTGGTGGACCGGATCGACGATGCCGACCGGTTCGCCCAGGAGCTGCCCACCCAGAACCTGCCGACGGCCGGGGCCGGCACCGGATCCGGGACGGCCGCCTCGCCGGACGCCGCCCAACTGCACGAGCTGCGCGCCGAGGTGGCCCGCTACCAGGACCTCTACGGGATCCGGATCGGGCTGTTCGCCAGTGACGGCAGCGTGCTCGCGGTCGCGCCCGGCGACTGGCGGCTGCCCACCACGGGCTTCGGCGCGCAGGCCGTCCAGGAGGCCCGGGACGGCCGCCGCAGCCACAATCCGCCGCAGGTCTGGCCGTGGACCCCGAACCGCACGCTGACCATCGCCTCCCCGGTGGTCCGGGACGGTGACGTGGTGGCCCTGGTGGTCAGCGACTCGCCGACCGGCCCGCTGCGGGCCCGGATCGAGCACCGCTGGCTGGTGCTGGCCGGCGGCGAGGCGCTGGCCATGATCGTCGCGGTGCTGCTCGCGGTGCGGCTGACCGAGTGGGTGCTGCGCCCGGTCCGGACCTTGGACCGGGCGACCCACGACATCGCCACCGGCCTGCTGGAGGCCCGGGTCCAGCCGGCCGGCGGGCCCCCGGAGCTGCGCCGGCTGGCGGCCTCGTTCAACGAGATGGCGGACCACGTGGTGCTCGCCATCGACCAGCAGCGGGCCTTCGTCGCCGACGCCTCGCACCAGCTGCGCAATCCGCTGGCCGCGCTGCTGCTGCGGGTGGAGCTGCTCGGCCTGGAGCTGCCGGACGGGCGCGAGAGCGAACTCGCCGCGGTGCGCGAGGAGGGCTCCAGGCTGGCTCGGGTGCTGGACGACCTGCTCGGCCTGGCCACCGCCGAGGGCGCCCGGCCGGCGCCCGAGCCGGTGGACCTGAGCGCCCTGGTCACGGCCCGCGCCGAGGCCTGGCAGCCGGTGGCCCGGCAGCGCGGGGTGCGGCTGCTCTGCGAGGTCCCGGCGGACGCCGAGGGCTGGGCCGACCCGATCGGCTTCGGCAGCGCGCTGGACGTGGTGCTCGACAACGCGCTGAAGTTCAGCCCGGAAGGTGGCTCGGTGACGGTCCGGGTGGTGGCCGACGGTCCCCGGGCGGCGGTCAGCGTGCTGGACAACGGGCCGGGGCTCACCGTCGAGGAGCTGGCCCGGGTGGGTGACCGGTTCTGGCGCAGCCCCCGGCACCAGAACGTGGACGGCTCGGGGCTGGGCCTGTCGATCGCCCGCGCCCTGCTGCGGGCCGGCGGCGGCTCGCTGGACTTCGCGCCGGTCCGGCCCACCGGGCTGGCGGTCACCCTGACCGTGCCGTGCGGCCGCCCGCCGGCGTCGCTCAGGGCTTGACCGAGCGGTAGTAGCGCCGGGCCCCCTCGTGCAGCGGCAGCGGGTCGGTGTAGACGGCGGTGCGCAGGTCGACCAGCTGGGCCGCGTGCACCTGCACGCCGATCTCGTCCCGGCTGTCGATCACCGCCCTGGTCAGGCCCTCGACCAGCCCGGTGTCCACGTCGTCCCGGGTGACCAGCAGGTTCGGCACCGCCAGGGTGGGCACCGGCTGCCCGGCCGGCTGGAGTTTCGGGTAGACGCCGGCCGGCAGCACCGCGGCCCGGTAGGCGCTGGTGTCGCCGCCCTGCTGGTACAGCGCGTCGGTCAGGTCACCGAGCGGCACGATCCTGATCGGGAACTTCCCGGAGAGGTCGGTGAGCGCGGCGGTGGGCAGCCCGCCGGACCAGAAGAACGCGTCCAGCTTCCCGTCCTGCAGCTGCTGGGCGGCGTCGCCGACGTCCAGCGGCTCGGGCGTTATCCCGGTGGCCGGGTCGACCCCGGCGGCCTTCAGCAGCTGGCGGGCGACCAGGTTGACCCCGGACTTGGGCTGGCCGATGCCGACCCGCAGGCCCCTCAGGTCGGCGGCCCGGTGCACCGGCGAGTCGGCCGGCACGACCAGCTGGAGGTAGTCGTCGTAGAGCCGGGCGATCGCCCGCAGCTTGCTCTTGCCCGGCTCGTTGAAGCTCGCCACCGTGTCGGCGGTGGCGATCGCGAAGTCGTCCTGGCCGGAGACCACCCGCTCGAGGTTGTCCACCGAGCCCTCGGAGGAGTCCAGCCGCAGCCCGACGCCGGGCATCGCGGTCTTCAGGAAGCTGCGCAGCAGCTGGCCGTAGTGGTCGTAGACGCCGTCCGGGTCGCCGGTGGCGAAGCCGACCGTGCCCTTGGGGTACGAGGCGGTCCCGCCGGTGCTCAGCCACCACCCGGCGAAGGCGCCGGCCACCACCAGCAGGGCCACCGCGGCCCGCCAGGCCCGGCCGCGGAGGGCGGAGCGCAGGCGTGCGGTGCTCGGTCTCATGGGGGGATCCTGCCAGGCGGAGCCGAGGTCCGGGAGGGGGGTGTCCGGGCTGCCCGTACCCTTGCTGATGTGGGTATGGGAGAGAGCTTGCGAACTTACAAGGTCGTCACGCACGGCTGTCAGATGAACGTCCACGACTCCGAGCGGCTGTCCGGGCTGCTGGAGGACGCCGGATACGTCAAGGCCGAGCAGGACGGCGACCCCGACCTGGTGGTCTTCAACACCTGCGCGGTGCGCGAGAACGCCGACAACAAGCTGTACGGCAACCTCGGCCAGCTGGCGCCCGTCAAGTCCCGCCACCAGGACATGCAGATCGCGGTCGGCGGCTGCCTGGCGCAGAAGGACCGCGAGACCATCGTGCGCCGGGCGCCCTGGGTGGACGTGGTCTTCGGCACCCACAACATCGGCCACCTGCCGGCCCTGCTGGAGCGGGCCCGGGTCGAGCAGAAGGCCCAGGTGGAGATCCTGGAGTCGCTGGAGACCTTCCCCTCCACGCTGCCCACCCGGCGCGAGTCCGCGTACGCCGCCTGGGTGGCGATCTCGGTCGGCTGCAACAACACCTGCACCTTCTGCATCGTCCCCGCGCTGCGCGGCAAGGAGGAGGACCGCCGGCCCGGCGACGTGCTCGCCGAGGTCGAGGCGCTGGTCGGCGAGGGGGTCATCGAGGTGACCCTGCTCGGCCAGAACGTCAACGCCTACGGTTCCGACCTGGGCGACCGGGAGGCCTTCTCCAAGCTGCTGCGCGCCTGCGGCCAGATCGAGGGCCTGGAGCGGGTCCGCTTCACCTCCCCGCACCCGCGCGACTTCACCGACGACGTGATCGCGGCGATGGCCGAGACCCCGAACGTGATGCACCAGCTGCACATGCCGCTGCAGTCGGGCTCCGACCGGGTGCTGCGCGCGATGAAGCGCTCCTACCGCCAGGAGCGGTTCCTCGGGATCATCCGCAAGGTCCGCGAGGCGATGCCGGACGCGGCGATCTCCACCGACATCATCGTGGGCTTCCCCGGCGAGACCGACGAGGACTTCGAGCAGACCCTGCACGTGGTCCGCGAGGCCCGGTTCGCCAACGCCTTCACCTTCCAGTACTCCAAGCGCCCCGGCACGCCCGCCGCGGAGATGGCCGACCAGGTGCCGAAGGCCGTGGTGCAGGCGCGTTACGACCGGCTGATCGCGCTCCAGGAGGAGATCTCCTGGGAGGAGAACAAGAAGCAGGTCGGCCGGACGCTGGAGATCCTGGTCGCCGAGGGCGAGGGCCGCAAGGACGACCGGACCGACCGGCTCTCCGGCCGGGCGCCGGACAACCGCCTGGTGCACTTCACCCGGCCCACCGAGCCGGTCCGCCCGGGTGACGTGGTGACCGTGGAGATCACCTACGCCGCGCCGCACCACCTGCTCGCCGAGGGCGCGCCGCTGGCCGTCCGGCGGACCCGGGCGGGCGACGCCTGGGAGCGGCGCAACGCGGCGCCGGCCCCGAAGCCGGCCGGAGTCATGCTGGGCCTGCCGACCATCGGGGCGCCCGCCCCGGCGCCGGCCGCGCCGGCCGGGGGCTGCTGCGGCGACTGACGCCGCGGGTACCCGGTTAGAGTGATCGTCATGCTGGTTGCCGCCGCCGTCTGCCCCTGCCCGCCGCTGCTCGTGCCCGAGGTCGCCCAAGGCGCGGCCCCGGAGCTGGGCGCGCTGCGGGCGGCCTGCGACGAGGCGGTGGCCGGGCTGCTGGCCGTCGGGCCCGAACTGCTGGTGGTGGTCGGCGGTGGCCCGCGGGCCGAGGTCTGGACCGAGGGCGGGGCCGGCTCCTTCCACCGGTTCGGCGTGGAGCTGGCCGTCCGGTTGCCCTCCGGTGGGGTCGACGGGCCGGAGCTGACCCCGGCACTGACCGTCGGCGCCTGGCTGCTCGACCGGGCCGGGGCGACGCTGCCCACGCACGCCTGCGCGGTGCCGGCGGACGCCCCGGTGGACCGGATGCTCGGCCTCGGCGCGGGCCTGGCAGGGCTGGCCGACCGGGTCGCCCTGCTGGTGCTGGGTGACGGCACCGCCTGTCGCACGGTGAAGGCGCCGGGTTATCTGGACGAGCGGGCGGAGGCCTTCGACGCCACCGCGGCCGCGGCGCTGGGCGGCGCGGACACCGAGACGCTGGCCGGGCTCGACCCGGTGCTGGCGGCGGAACTGCTGGCCGAGGGCCGGGCGCCCTGGCAGGTGCTGGCGGGTGCCGCACGGGGGGCCGGGCTGGCCGGCCGGCTCCGCTACGCGGAGGCGCCGTACGGGGTGGGGTACTTCGTGGCCTCCTGGAGCTGAGGCCGGGGCCGACGGGTGGGGCCGGGCGGGTGCCCGGCCCCAACGCGGTCAGGCGCTGGGCGCGGACCCGTCGGTGGTGGCGGGTCCCCCGGCGGGGTTCTGGTCCGCCGGCTTCCGCTCGCCGTCGGCCGGCTTCTCGGCGAAGCCGTCCACCGTGTCCTTGGCCTTCTCGGTGCCGTGCGCGATCTTGTCGCTGTACTTGCCCTTGGTGGCCTTGTCGATCGCGTCACCGGCCTTGTCGACCATCTCGTCGATCTTGGCGTGGTGCTGGCCGGCCAGGTGGCTGGCCTGCTTCTTGAGTTCCTCGGCCTTGCCCTTGATCTCGTCCATCAGGCCCATGGCTTCGTCTCCTGTGTCAGGCCGCTCGGGTCGGCTCTCCGCATGGTTGTCCTCGGCCGGCGCCTCGGCCCGCGCCGCCGCCAGCAGCTCGGCGACGAGCAGCTCCGCGACGTGCGGTTCGCTCTCCGGTTCCACCCGGTCCCCGGCCGGTTCGACCGTGGCGTCCGGTGCGGCACCGGTGGCGTCGGCGTCCGGCGCGGTGCGGGCGGCCGGCACTCCGGGCAGGGACTCCTGCTCGGCCTCCGTGGTCCGCTCCTGATCCGTCCGGTCCTCCGACTCCAGCAGGCCGACGGTACCGCCGCCCTGCTCCGCGGCCGCCCGGGCCGCGGCCTCGCGGCGGCGGAACCAGCTGAAAACACCCATATCTTCTCCCAACCTAACGGTCTACGGCGGACCCGGCCGGTTCTACGGGGAGCTCGTGCGGGGCGCCGCCCAACGGGCCAACGAGGGCGGCGGTGGTCGGTCACGTCCCCCGTTCGGATGACCCCCGGGCTTTTGCGAGACTTGGCGGTGTGACCAGCTCTTCCTCTCCCGTCCCGGTGGTCTCGGTGGTCGGCGCGACCGCGGCCGGCAAGTCCGACCTCGCCGTCGCGCTGGCCCGTGCGCTGGGCGGCGAAGTGATCAACACCGACTCGATGCAGCTCTACCGCGGCATGGACATCGGTACCGCCAAGCTCACTGAGGAGGAGCGCGGGGGGATCCCGCACCACCTGCTGGACGTCTGGGAGGTCACCGAGACCGCCAGCGTGGCCGAGTACCAGCGGCTCGCCCGGGCCGAGATCGACCGGTTGCTCGCGGCCGGCCGGCCGCCGGTCCTGGTCGGCGGCTCCGGGCTGTACGTCCGCGCGGCGATCGACGAGATGGAGTTCCCGGGCACCGACCCGGCGGTCCGGGCCCGACTGGAGGAGGAGCTGGCCGCGCACGGCCCGGCCGTGCTGCACGCCCGGCTGGCCGGCCTCGACCCGGCCGCCGCGGCCGCGATCCTGGTCAGCAACGGGCGGCGGATCGTCCGGGCGCTGGAGGTGATCGAGCTGACCGGCCGGCCGTTCACCGCGAACCTGCCCGGCAACACCGCGGTCTACCGGGCGGTGCAGATCGGGGTGGCGGTGCCGCGGCCCGAGCTGGACGAGCGGATCACGCTGCGGGTGGACCGGATGTGGGAGGCCGGGCTGCTGGACGAGGTCCGGGCGCTGGAGGCGGTGGGCCTGCGCGAGGGCCTGACGGCGAGTCGGGCGCTCGGTTACCAACAGGTGCTGGCGCACTTCGCGGGTGAGTGCGGTGAGGCGGAAGCGCGGGCGGAGACGGTGCGGGCGACCAAGCGCTTCGCGCGCCGTCAGGAGTCCTGGTTCCGCCGGGACGACCGGATCCACTGGCTCTCCCGTCCGGCCGGCGCCGACCCCGCCGAGCTGCTGGAACGCTCGCTGGAGCTGGTCCGGCAGGCGGCCTGAGGACGGATTTTGGCCATTGAGGCCGCCGCGAGCCGGCCATTCGCAGGTGCAGCTGCGCTCGCACCTGCAGGTGCAGGAGGAAGCGGCGGTCACGGGCGGATCACGTCATGGCCACGGATCACCCGGGGGACCGCGCTACGCGCTGTGAGCGTCCCGGAACATGCCATTATCGAGAAGAAGAGGGAGCGGTCGCGCGGGCCGGTCCCATCCGGGCGCGAGTCCGTTCGCGACGAACTGTCAGGGGAGGCCGCGTGTCCACGGGTCCCGGCCCCGATACCGAGCAGTTCCCGCAGCACGCTGCGGGCCTGGCGGCGGACGACCCGTTCGGGCTACCGCCGGCCGAGCTGATGCTGCCGGGCGATCCGGACGAACCGCTGGGGCTGCCCGCCGACCCGGTCGTCCTGGAACGGGAGATCCGGCCGCGCCGCCGGCTGCGCTGGTGGCAGATCCTGCCGATCGTGCTGATCGGCATCGGCGGCTCGCTGATGTTCGCCTTCCCGCTGGCCTTCGGCTCCGGCGAGGGCGGTTCCATGGTCAGCATGCTCGGCCTGCTGCTCACCGCGGCCTCGGTCGGCTGGGGCGCGATGGCGGCCAGGCACGCCGGCTACGCGATGCCGGGCCTGCCCCGGCGCGGCTCCGGCCGCCGGGCCGGCTGGCGCGCGATCGTCCTCTACACCCTGGTCGCCTGCGGCGCGTTCGCGCTGGCCGTCTGGCGGGTCGTCCAGCTGCGCAGCTGACCCGGGGCCGGGCCGGCCGGGCCGCGTCGCAGGTCGGTACCATCGGCAGGGTGAGCGGATCCAGCAGCGGCCTGCCCTTCCTCAAGGGCCACGGCACCCAGAACGACTTCGTGATCGTCCCCGACCCGGACGGTCTGCTCGACCTGGGCCCCGCCGAGGTCGCCCGGCTGTGCGACCGGCGCGCCGGGATCGGCGGCGACGGCCTGCTCCGGGTGGTCCGCTCGGCCAAGGACGAGGCCGCGGTGGCCCAGGCCGACCAGGCCGAGTGGTTCATGGACTACCGCAACTCGGACGGCAGCATCGCCGAGATGTGCGGCAACGGCGTGCGGGTCTTCGCCCGCTACCTGGTGCACGCCGGGCTGGCCGAGCCGGGCCCGCTCGCGGTGGCCACCCGGGCCGGGGTGCGCCGGGCGGTGGTCGCCGCGGACGGGCCGGACGGCACACCCGGCGAGGTGACCGTCGACATGGGCCTGGCCCGGCTGCCCGGTCCGGACGGCATCGAGGTCACGGTGGGGGAGCGGCGCTGGCCGGCCCGCAACGTCAACATGGGCAACCCGCACGCCGTCGCCTTCGTCACGGACCTGGCGCACGCCGGCGACCTGCTGACGGCCCCCGCGGTCGCCCCGGCCGGGGTCTACCCGCAGGGCGTCAACGTGGAGTTCGTGGTCGACCGGGGCGAGCGGCACGTCGCGGTGCGGGTGCACGAGCGCGGCTCGGGCGAGACCCTCTCCTGCGGCACCGGTGCCTGCGCGGTCGCGGTGGCCGCGGCCCGCCGGGACGGCCTCGACCCGGCGGTCACCGGACGGTCCGTCACGTACACGGTCGACGTGCCCGGTGGGCGGCTGGTGATCGCCGAACACCCGGACGGTCGGGTGGAGATGACCGGGCCGGCCGTGATCGTGGCGAGCGGGACGATCGACCCGAGCTGGTGGTAGCGAGCGGGGAGGGCGCCTTCCCCGCTCGACCTGACGACGAATCCGCCCGTTCGGGTGGTCTGGGTAACAGACGGGAAGCGCCCCCTCGCGGAACGTGCTGTCCTCGGTAGCATGGACCACCGGGGCAGTCGCCGCTCCGGTGCTCGCTGCCGGAGGTTGCCATGACCCTCGACGCCGGCCGGCCGCAGACCGGCCAGCCCAACTCTCCCGCTCCTCAGCAGTCCAGGCGCCGACTGAACCGCGCCGCGCTCGGCCGGGCCGGTCGGGCCGCCCTGCTGGCCACCGGCCGCCCTCCGGTGCCGGACGCCATCGAGCCGATCGTCCAGGCCCACCGGCGCCACCACCCGCAGGCCGACCTCGCACTGCTCAGTCGCGCCTACCGGACGGCCGAGGCCAGCCACCGCGGCCAGAAGCGCAAGAGCGGCGAGCCGTTCATCACCCACCCGCTCGCCGTCACGATGATCCTGGCCCAGCTCGGCGCCGAGACGACCACCCTGGTGGCCTCGCTCCTGCACGACACCGTGGAGGACACCGAGGTGACGCTCGGTCAGGTGGCCTCCGACTTCGGGCCGGAGGTCTCCTATCTGGTGGACGGCGTCACCAAGCTGGAGAAGGTGGACTTCGGCGCCGCCGCGGAGGCCGAGACGTTCCGCAAGATGCTGGTCGCCACCGGGGACGACGTCCGGGTCATGGTGATCAAGCTCGCCGACCGGCTGCACAACATGCGGACGATCCGGCACATGAAACCCGCCAGTCAGGTCCGGATCGCCAAGGTGACCAGGGACGTGCTGATCCCGCTGGCCGAACGGCTCGGCATCCAGGTGGTGAAGACCGAGCTGGAGGACATCGTCTTCGCCACCCTGCACCCCGAGGAGTACGCCCGGACCAGGACCCTGATCACCGCTCAGGAGGTCCGCCAGGAGGAACTGTTCGGACCGTTCGCCGAGGCGCTGCGCCGGCAGCTGGCCGAGGCCGGGGTGGTCGCCGAGGTCGCCGTCCGGCCCCGGCACTGCGTCTCGGTGCACCGGGTGCTGCTACGCCGCGGGCCGGGCGCCTGGCCGCAGCCGGCCGACCTGGGCCGGCTGCTGGTGGTGGTCGAGGAGGTCGCCGACTGCTACGCCGTCCTAGGGGAGCTGCACACCTGCTGGAGTCCGCTGCCGGGCGAGTTCAAGGACTTCGTGGCCGCCCCCAAGTTCAACCTGTACCAGTCGCTGCACACCGCCGTGTCGGTGGCCGGCGCGCCGGTCGAGGTGCTGGTCCGCACCCCGCGGATGCACCGGATCGCCGAGTTCGGCGTGGTCGCGCTCGGCGGCCCGCAGCAGGGCGCGGCCGACCCGGTGGAACCGGACGGCGGTGACGGGCCGGGCCGGCCCGGCTGGCTCAGCCGGCTGCTCGCCTGGCAGCAGGAGACCCCGGATCCGGACGCCTTCTGGACCACCCTGACCGCCGCGCTCTCCGACGACCGGGAGATCACCGCGGTCACCGAGGACGGCGCGACCCTGGTGCTACCGGCCGGCGCCAGCTGCGTGGACGCCGCCTACCAGCTCGGCGAGCAGGTCGGCCACCGCTGCATCGGGGCCCGGGTGAACGGTCGGCTGACCGGCCTGGCCACCCCGCTCGGCGACGGCGACGTGCTGGGCATCCTCACCGAGCCGGACGGCGGACCGGACCAGGGCGAGCCGTCCGGACCGAGCCGGGCCTGGCTGGAGTGCGCCCGCACGCCGGGCGCCCGGCTCGCCATCCAGCGTTGGCTGACCGAGCACCCGGAGCGCGTCGAGCCCGCCGAGCGCCCCGGCGCCGGCACGCCCGCCGACCAGCCGGTGCCGGCCGCCCGGGAGCCCGCCCGGGTGCCGGGTGGCCGGCCGCGGCTGGTGGTCGTCCCCGAGTACCCGAGCGCGCCGGTCCGGCTGGCCCGCTGCTGCACCCCGGTGCCGCCGGACCGGGTGACCGGGTTCCGTTCCAGCCGCGGCTCGATCGCGGTGCACCGCGCGGACTGTCCGACCGGTGAGCGGATGTGCGGGGACGGGCGCCGGCAGCTCCAGCTGGACTGGGCGCCGGGGGCCGCCACGCCGACCGGCTTCCGGGTGACCCTGCAGGCCGAGGCGCTGGGCCGGCCCCGACTGCTGGCCGACCTGACCGCCGCGATGTCGGCCACCGGGCTGGACATCGTCTCGGCGGTGGTCGAGCCGCCCGACGAGCTGCGGGTCCGGCACACCTACACGGTCGAGCTGCCGGACGCCCGGACGCTGCCGGTGGTGATGCGCGCGATGCTGCGGGTCTCCGGGGTCTACGACGTCCGCCGTACCGGGCTGGCCGCGCCCCGGCCGCCCCGGTTGCGGCCGAACGCCCGTTCCGGGGCAAATCCGGGTGACCGGGCGGCCCCGCCCGTGCGACCATCGGGAATGTCCGGCCGGTCCGCCGCGTTGTCCCCGACGAGTGGCCCGGCGCCGGGCCACGGGTGACCGGCGGTCTCCCGCCGGTCCAGTCAGTTCCAGCTTCAGCCAGTAGCCCCTAAGGACACGATGACCTCCACGTTCGACAACCGCGAAGCAACCACCGGGAGTGCCGGGCGCGGCGCCCGTCGCCCCGCCGACCTCCGGGCGGAAGCCCTCATGGACGAGGACCTCGCGGCCATCGACGAGGACTTTGCCCAGTACGACGGCGACCAGTACGACCGCACCGAGCGCGCCGCGCTGCGTCGCGTCGCCGGCCTCTCCACCGAGCTGGAGGACGTCACCGAGGTCGAGTACCGCCAGCTCCGCCTGGAGCGGGTGGTGCTGGTCGGCGTCTGGACGGACGGCACGGTCGAGGAGGCCGAGAACTCGCTCGCCGAGCTCGCCGCCCTCGCCGAGACCGCCGGCTCGCAGGTGCTGGACGGGGTGATCCAGCGCCGTGACAAGCCCGACGCCGCCACCTACATCGGCTCCGGCAAGGCCAGGGAACTGCGTGACATCGTGGCTGCCACCGGTGCCGACACCGTGGTCTGCGACGGTGAGCTCACTCCCGGCCAGCTGATCCACCTGGAGGACGTGGTCAAGGTCAAGGTCGTCGACCGGACGGCCCTGATCCTGGACATCTTCGCCCAGCACGCCAAGTCCCGGGAGGGCAAGGCCCAGGTCTCGCTGGCCCAGATGCAGTACATGCTGCCGCGGCTGCGCGGTTGGGGTCAGTCGCTCTCCCGGCAGATGGGTGGCGGTGGTTCCGGCTCGTCCGGCGGTGGCATGGCGACCCGTGGTCCCGGTGAGACCAAGATCGAGACCGACCGGCGGCGGATCCGCGAGAAGATGGCGAAGCTCCGCCGGGAGATCGCCGAGATGAAGAAGGGCCGGGACACCAAGCGCCAGGAGCGCAAGCGGCACCAGGTGCCGTCGGTGGCCATCGCCGGCTACACCAACGCCGGCAAGTCCTCGCTGCTCAACCGGCTCACCGGCGCCGGCGTCCTGGTGGAGAACGCGCTGTTCGCCACCCTGGACCCGACCGTGCGCCGGGCCCAGACCCCGGGCGGCCGGCTCTACACGCTGGCCGACACGGTCGGCTTCGTCCGGCACCTGCCGCACCACCTGGTCGAGGCGTTCCGTTCGACCATGGAGGAGGTCGCCGACGCGGACCTCATCCTGCACGTGGTGGACGGCTCGCACCCGGAGCCGGAGACCCAGCTGGCGGCCGTCCGCGAGGTGATCGTCTCGGTCGAGGCCCAGCACGTGCCGGAGATCGTGGTGATCAACAAGGCCGACGCCGCCGACCCGCACGTGCTGCAGCGGCTGCTGCGCCGCGAGCCGCACGCCATCGTGGTCTCGGCCCGCAGCGGGCAGGGCATCGACCAGCTGCTCAAGATGATCGACGAGGAGCTGCCGCGGCCCGCGGTGGAGGTCCAGGCGCTGGTCCCGTACACCCGGGGCGACCTGGTCTCCCGGGTGCACGCCGAAGGCGAGCTGCTGGAGACCGAGCACACCGGTGAGGGCACCCTGCTGCGCGCCAAGGTGGCGGCCGAGCTGGCCGCCGAGCTGGAGCGCTACGCGGTGGCCGTCCAGCGCTGAGCCGCCCGCACCGAGCGTGGCCGAAGGGCTCCGGTCCCATCTGGGAGCGGGGCCCTTCGGCCGCGCGGGCTCAGGAGGACGACTTCGACATGTAGTCGAGCGCGTTCTGCGCCACGTCGTCCAGGTAGGGGCCGGCCAGCCAGCTGTTGTCGGCCGGGCCGATCGAGGTGTTGCTGACCAGCGCGGGCTTGCCGTCCTCGAGCGAGAACCAGCCGCCGCCGCTGGCGCCGGCGGTCATGGTGCAGCCGATCACGTCCATCGGCGGGCGGGTGGTGTCGAAGGAGAGCCGCGACGGCTTGCCGCCGTTGCACTGCTCCATCTCCACGCCGTTGAACGGAGCCGCCTGCGGGTAGCCGATCGCGGTGATGCTCAGCTGGTCGCGCGGGGCGTTGAACCAGACCGGGACCGAGCCGCCCACGGTCTCCTCCAGCGACTTGGTGCCGTTCTCCGGCGCCACTCGGAGGATCGCGAAGTCGTACTGGCTGGCGGCGCTGCCCTGATCGCTCCCCTCGGCGACCCACTGCGGGGAGGCGACGGCCTGGGTCGCGATCCACTGGCCGTAGGGCGCGAACTGCGAGACGTCGGTCGGCTTCTGACCGTTGCTGACCGCACCTGAGCTGTTGAAGTCCGGAATGAAGACCTCGTTGCTGTACTGCTGACCGGACTTGCCGCTGCTGACACAGTGGCCGGCGGTCCAGATCAGGTTGCTCTTGCCCGGGTGCTGCGGGTCGGAGATCACCGTGGCCGAGCAGACCGCGTGCTGGTTCGGGCCGACGTCGAAGAAGAGCTTCCCGTCCACCTTGTTCTGGTTGTACGGGTGGGCCACCGGGCTGGCCTGGATGGCGGCCGGCAGCGGGTCGTTGGCGTCGTTCGCGGGCGGGCTGGGCGGCGCCACCGGGACCTGTTGCGGCTTGGCCTGGAGCATCTTCTGGGCGTTCCAGAAGCCCTTGGCGGCCGGGGTGAGCACGTGCTGCTTCGCCCACTTGTCCCAGTCCGCGTACTTCCACTTCTTCAGCGCGTCCAGGCTGGGCAGGCCGCCCGGCAGGCCCTTGGCCGCCGTCGGTCCGGCCGTGGCGGACGCGGCCGCCGCTTCGCTCGGCGGCGGGTTCGTGGTGTCGTCCGGCCCGCAGGCGGTGACCGCCGCGAGGGTCAGCGCGGTGACCGCGCCGGCCGCCAGCAGCCGGGCCGTTCGTCGGCCGGCCGGGTGATGGCTGGTGTCCGTCGGTGACATGCGTTCGGTTCCCCCAAGAGGAGTCAAGCACCGGCGGCCTGAGCCGCCGTCGGGCATCTGGGAGTCTCCCATCACTGGGAGGGACGGCGTGCCACAACCCCTGGTCGCTTGACAACCGGGGCGATCGTCGGCTCGTGACCGGGACGCGGGTCGGGCGGACGCCGACCGTGATTCACGGGCGGTTGGCTCGTTGGACCAACCGGATGTCCCCGGCCGGGGTGCGCCGGCACCCCGGGCCGCCGGGTCCGACGTCCACCGCGCCCCGAGGAGCCGACGTGAGCACCGCCCTGACCGGAGTCCCGGCCACCGTCCCCCGCCAGCTGGACCAGTCCGCCGAGGCGGACCCGCTGCTGCACCAGGATGCCGCCGTGGCGGCCGAGCAGGCCGCGCTGGAGGCGCTGTTGCGCTGCTGGTGCCGGGAGACCGGGGCCCGGCCCGACCAGGACGGGCGGCTGCGGATCCCGGTGCTGGGCGGTGCGGCCCGGCTGCTGGCGGACGTCCGGCACTGGTCGGCGTGCGGCTGGCACCGCTTCGGACCGGTCGCCCTGGCGGCCGGTACGGCCGAGGGCGGCACACCGGTGGACGCCGTCACCACGGCCGCGCTGCTGGCCCGGTCGGCCACCGAGCACCCCGACCCGGAGCAGGTCGCCGACCTGGCCGGCCGGGTCGCCGACTCGGTCCGCCGGACCGCCGACATCCTGCAGTACCGCCGCGCCAACCCGGGCCCCGAGCCGGACTCCGCCTTCCTGCGGGCCGAGCAGTCCCTGCTGCTCGGTCACCCGCTGCACCCCACCCCGAAGAGCCGGGACGGCCTCGGCCCGGCCCAGAGCGCCGCCTACTCGCCCGAACTGCGCGGCTCCTTCGCCCTGCACTGGTGGGCGGTCGACCGCGAGCTGCTGGCCTCCGGCTCGGCGCTGGACACCGACGCCACGCGGTTGACCGCCGAGCTGCTCGGCACCCCCGGGCTACTCCCGCCGGGCACCGCCGCGCTGCCCCTGCACCCCTGGCAGGCCCGCGAGGCGGCGCTTCGCCCGGCGATCGCCCGGCTGCTGGCCGAGGGCCGGCTGCACGACCTCGGCGCGCACGGTGAGCCCTGGCACCCGACCTCCTCGGTGCGCACCGTCTGCCGCCCCGGCACGCCCTGGATGCTCAAGCTCTCGCTCGGCCTGCGGATCACCAACTCCCGCCGGGAGAACCTGCGCAAGGAGCTGCACCGCGGTCTGGAGGTGCACCGGCTGCTGGCCGCCGGCCTGGCCGCCGAGTGGCACGCCGAGCACCCCGGCTTCGACATCGTCCGCGACCCGGCCTGGATCGGCGTCGACCTGCCCGGTCTGCCCGAGCACGTCGCCGGCGGGCTGGACACCGTGCTGCGGCAACAGCCGTTCGCCCCCGGTGACCGGGCGCTCTGCGTGGCCGGGCTGGTCGCCGAACGGCCGCTCGGTGAAGCCGCGCCCGGTGTGCCGTCCGCCCTCGGCGACCTGCTGCGCGCGCTCGCCAAGCGCTGCGGCCGGCCGCTGCAGACGGTGGCCGCCGAGTGGTTCCTGCGCTACCTGGACGCGGTGGTGCTCCCGGTGCTCTGGCTGGACGGCCGGGCCGGGATCGCCCTGGAGGCGCACCAGCAGAACAGCCTGGTGCTGCTCGACGCCGACGGTTGGCCGAGCGGCGGCCGGTTCCGCGACAACCAGGGCTACTACTTCCGCGCGGCGCACGCCGAACGGCTGGAGCGCCGGCTGCCCGGCCTGGGCAAGGCCAGCGACACCTTCGTGCCGGACCAGGTGGCCGACGAGCGGTTCGCCTACTACCTGGGGATCAACCACATCCTGGGCCTGATCGGCGCCTTCGGCTCACAGCGGCTGGCCGACGAGCAGGTGCTGCTCGCGGCGCTGCGCGGGTTCCTGGCCGGGCCGGCCGCCCGGGCCACCGGTTCCACGCTCCCCGCCCACCTGCTGGACGCCCCGCGGCTGCGCTGCAAGGCCAACCTGCTCACCCGGCTGCACGGGCTGGACGAGCTGGTCGGCCCGGTGGAGACGCAGTCGGTCTACGTCGACATCGCCAACCCGGTCGCCGCCGGAGCCGCCGGGTGATCCGGGCGGCCACGGCGGCCGGCGAGTTCCGGCTGCGTCCGGTCCGGCCGGCCGACCTGCCGCTGATCACCGACTGGATGAACGACCCGGCGGTGGCCGCGTTCTGGGAGCTGGCCGGTCCGGCCGAGCTGACCGAGCGGCACGTCGGGGCCCAACTGGAAGGCGACGGCCGGAGCGTGCCGTACCTCGGCCTGCTGGACGGAGCGCCGATGAGCTACTGGGAGGTCTACGCGGCCGCCCACGACCGGTTGGCCGGGTACTACCCGGCCCGGCCCGACGACACCGGCCTGCACCTGCTGCTCGGGCCGCCGGAGACGCGCGGCCGGGGCCTGGGCTCCGTGCTGCTCGACGCGGTCACCGAGGAGCTGCTGCGGCGCGGCCCGCGGGTGGTCGCCGAGCCGGACGTGCGGAACACCGCCTCCGTCCGGGCCTTCCGACGGGCCGGCTTCACCGAGACCGGCGAACTCCACCTACCCGAGAAGCGCGCGGCCCTGATGATCCGGGACCGCCCGACCGCGAGGAGCTCGTGATGGACACCCCGTACCAGGCCCGGCCGGAGCCCTACGACCTGCTCGGCGTCGGCATCGGACCGTTCAACCTCTCGCTCGCCGCGCTGGCCGACCGGGTGGCCGGCCTGCGCGCGCTGTTCTGCGACGGCAAGCCGGAGTTCCGCTGGCACCCGGGCCTGCTGGTGGAGGGCGCCCGGATGCAGGTGCCGTTCCTGGCCGACCTGGTCTCGCTGGTCGACCCCACCAACCCGTGGTCCTTCCTCAACTACCTGCGTGACCAGGATCGGCTCTTCGCCTTCTACTTCGCCGAGCGGTTCCAGCTGCCGCGCCGTGAGTACGACCACTACTGCCGCTGGGCGGCCGAGCGGCTGCCCTCCTGCCGGTTCGGCACCGAGGTCACCGCGATCCGCTGGGCCGGCGGCTGCTTCACGGCCACCCTGCGCTCGGCCGGCGGCGAGCACCAGGTGCGGGCCCGCAACGTGGTGCTCGGGGTCGGCACCGACCCGGTGCTGCCGGAGGCCTTCGACCGGCTGGCCGACCATCCCGCCGTCTTCCACTCCGGCCGCTACCTGGACCGCCGGCACGGCCTGGCGAGCGCCCGGGACATCACCGTGCTGGGCTCCGGGCAGTCCGGCGCCGAGGTCTTCCTCGACCTGCTGCGGTCCCGGGCCGGCGACGGCACCCGGCTGCGCTGGCTCACCCGGACCAGGGCGCTGGCCCCGATGGAGTACTCCAAGCTCGGCCTGGAGCACTTCACCCCCGACTACACCCGCTACTTCCACACCCTGCCCGGCCCGGTCCGCGACCGGCTGGTGGCCGAGCAGTGGCAGCTGCACAAGGCGGCCAGCGCGGAGACCCTGGCCGAGATCCACGACCAGCTGTACGAGCGGACCATCGGCCGCCCGATCGGTGCGGCGGACGCCGAGATCACCCCCGGCACCGAGGTCACCGCCGCCCTGCCGGGCCCGTGCGGCGGCCTGGAGCTGCGCTGCCTGCACCGCGACTCGGGCGCCCGCCGGGTGGTGCGCACCGACGCGGTGGTGCTCGCCACCGGCTACCGGGCCGGCCGCCCGGCCGCGCTGGAACCGCTCGCCGAGCTGATCGACTGGGACGAGCGGGGCCGCTACCGGGTCGACCTGGACCACCGGGTGGCCACCCGGCCGGCCGTCACCGGCGGGCTCTACGTGCAGAACGCGGAGCTGCACACGCACGGCGTGGGCACCCCCGACCTCGGCCTCGGCGCGCACCGCGCGGCCGTCATCCTCAACGCGCTCACCGGCCGGACGGTGCACCGGCTGCCCGCCCGGACCGCCTGGACCAGCTTCGGTCCGGCCCTGCTGCCCGCCCAGGCCGCCTTCCCCGAGGAGTGGAACCGTGCCCCAGTCGCCGGCCGATGAGCTGCTGACCCCGGAGCGCTGGCAGCGGGCCGGCCGCGCCCTGTTGGCGAAGATGCTCGCGGAGTTCAGCTACGAGGAACTGCTCGATCCGGAACCCGTCGCGGACGGCTACCGCCTTCCGCTGCCGGACGGCTCGGAGTACCGCTTCGCCGCCCGGCGCGGTGCCTACGGCGGCTGGCAGGTCGAGCCGGCCTCGGTGCGCCGGGACGGCGCACCCGCCGACGACCCGCTGGCCTTCCTGTTGGCGGCCCGCCGGCTGCTCGGGCTCTCCGGGGACACCGTCGGGCACCTGGTCCGCGAGCTGACCGCCACGTTGCTCGCCGACGTCCGGCTGGCGGCCGGCGCGTTGCCCGCCGCCGCGCTGGCCGACCTCGGCCACACCGAGCTGGAGGGCCACCAGGGCGGCCACCCGTGGATCGTGCCCAACAAGGGCCGGCTGGGCTTCTCGGCCGCCGACGCCGCCCGCTGGGCCCCGGAGGCACGCACCCCGGGCGCGTTGCCCTGGCTCGCCGTCCACCGCGAGCTGGCCGCCTACCGGGGGGTCGGCGAGCTGGCCGAGGCCGAGGCGCTCTACCGCTCGGAGCTCGACCCGGAGGTGCTGGCGGGCTACCGGCGGCTGCTGGCCGACCGTGGCCGCGACCCCGGGAGGTACCTGCTGCTGCCGGTCCACCCCTGGCAGTGGGACGAGACGATCCTGCCGCTCTTCGCGCCCTGGGTGGCGGACGGACGGATCGTCCTGCTGCCCGCCGACGGCGACCTGCGGTTGCCCCAGCAGTCCATCCGCTCCTTCTTCAACGCCACGACGCCGCACCGGCGGACGGTCAAGCTGCCGCTGGCCATCCTCAACACCCTGGTCTGGCGCGGGCTGCCGACCGAGCGCACGCTCGCCGCGCCCGAGGTCACCGGCTGGATCCACGGGCTGCGCGACCGCGACCCGTTCCTGCGCGAGGAGTGCCGGGTGGTGCTGCTCGGCGAGGTCGCCTCGGTGACCGTCGAGCACCCGCACTACGCCCGGCTGCGGGACGCGCCCTACCAGTACAAGGAATTGCTCGGGGCGATCTGGCGGGAGCCGCTCGGCCCGCGGTTGGCGCACGGCGAGCGGGCCCGGGCGCTGGCCGCGTTGCTGCAGACCGGATCGGACGGGCGGGCGCTGGTCGAGGAGTTGGTGGCCCGCTCCGGGCTCGCGCCGCGGGAGTGGCTGCGCCGGCTGTTCGGCGTGATGTTGCCGCCGCTGCTGCACTTCCTCTACCGCTACGGCACGGTGTTCTCCCCGCACGGCGAGAACGCGATCGTGCTCTTCGACGAGCGGGACGTCCCGGTGCGCCTGGCGGTCAAGGACTTCGTCGACGACGTCAACATCAGCGACCAGGACCTGCCCGAGCTGCGCGCCCTGCCGCCCGCGGTGGCCGCCGTGCTGCTGCGCGAACCCCCGGCCGGGCTCTGCCAGTTCCTGCACGCGGGGCTGTTCATCGGGGTCTACCGCTACCTGGCGCCGCTGTTCGAGGCCCGACTCGGGCTGCCGGAGTCGGAGTTCTGGGCGCTGCTGCGGGCCGAGATCCGGGCGTACCACCGGCGGTTCCCCGAACTCGCCGACCGGTTCGCGCTCTTCGACCTGCTCACCCCGGAGATCGACCGGCTCTGCCTGAACCGTAACCGGCTGCTGTTGGACGGCTACCGGGACCGCCCGGAGCGGCCGCACGCGGCGGTGCACGGGCGGGTGCGCAACCCGCTGCACCAGCCGGCCGCGGTGCTGCCCGGTCCGCGCGACCGCACTGTCACTCCGGCCCCGTAGGCTGGGACCGTCATGACGAACGACTCCACACCCCAGCTGCTGCCCGACGATTCCCCCGCCGAGGCAGCCGAGGCACCCGCCGGCCGCATCCCCGAGCTGCTGCACGCCGCGGTCACCGCGGTCGGCGGCGTGGAGCGCGCCGGCCAGGTCCGGATGGCCGAGGCAGTCGCCGAGGCCGTCGAGAGCGCCGAACACCTGCTGGTGCAGGCCGGCACCGGTACCGGCAAGTCGCTGGCCTACCTGGTGCCGGCCCTCGCGCACGGCGACCGGGTGGTGGTTGCCACCGCCACCCTGGCGCTGCAACGCCAGCTGGTGGAGCGGGACTTGCCGCGCACGGTGGAGGCCCTGCACCCCGCGCTGCGGCGCCGCCCGCTGTTCGCGATGCTCAAGGGCCGCTCCAACTACCTCTGCCTGCACCGGGCCAACGAGGGCACCCCTAGCGAGGAGGGCGAGGGCCTGTTCGACCCGGCCGAGGCGCTCGGCGGCCCGAGCAGCAAGCTCGGCCAGGACGTGCTGCGGCTGCGCGACTGGGCGGACGAGACCGAGACCGGCGACCGGGACGACCTCACCCCGGGCGTCTCCGACAAGGCCTGGGCCCAGCTCTCGGTCACCTCCAAGGAGTGCCTGGGCGCCACCCGGTGCGCCTACGGCCAGGAGTGCTTCGCCGAGAAGGCGCGGGAGCGGGCCAAGCTGGCCGACGTGGTGGTCACCAACCACGCGCTGCTGGCGATCGACGCGATCGAGGGCGCCCCGGTGCTGCCCGAGCACGAGCTGCTGATCATCGACGAGGCGCACGAGCTGGTGAACCGGGTGACCGGTGCCGCCACCGCCGAGCTGACCGTGGGCGCGGTCAACCGGGCCGTGAAGCGGGCCGCCCGGCTGGCCAACGAGAAGGCGGTGGACGCGCTGCAGGCCGCCGCCGAGAGCTACCACGGCCTGATGGAGACCGCCCAGCCCGGCCGGGTCGAGGAGCTGCCCGAGTACCTGGGCTACGCGGTCGCCGCGATCCGGGACGCCTGCCGTCAGGTGATCACCTCGCTGGGGGAGACCCGGGACAAGGGCCTCTCCGACGAGGACGCGGTGCGCAAGCAGGCGATGGCCTCGGCCGAGACGCTGCACGAGACGGCCGACCGGCTGCTCGCCGACTCGGCGTACGACGTGGTCTGGATCGAGCGCAACGACCGGTACGGGCCGGGTACGGCCTCGCTGCGGGTGGCCCCGATGAGCGTCTCCGGGCTGCTCCGGGAGAACCTCTACAAGGAGCGCTCGGTCGTGCTCACCTCGGCCACCCTCAAGCTGGGCGGCGACTTCAACGGGGTGGCCGCCTCGGTGGGCCTGCCGGTCGAGGGCCGGCTGCCGGACGTCCGTTCGGACGCCGAGCCGGCCCGCGCGGAGGGCGAGCACGCCCCGCCGTACTGGCGCGGGCTGGACGTCGGATCGCCGTTCTCCTACCCGAAGCAGGGCATCCTCTACGTCGCCAAGCACCTGCCGGAGCCGGGCCGTGAGCCGGACCGGCCGCAGATGCTGGACGAGCTGGCCGATCTGATCAGCGCGGCCGGCGGTCGTACGCTGGGCCTGTTCTCCTCGATGCGGGCCGCCCAGAAGGCCGCCGAACAGCTGCGCGAGCAGCTGGACTTCCCGATCCTGCTGCAGGGCGAGGACACCCTGGGCGAGCTGATCCGGGCCTTCGCGAGCGACCCGGAGACCTGCCTGTTCGGCACCCTCTCGCTCTGGCAGGGCGTCGATGTGCCGGGCTCGGCGTGCCAGTTGGTGGTGATGGACCGGATCCCGTTCCCACGTCCGGACGATCCGCTGATGAGTGCCCGGCAGAAGGCGGTCGAGGAGGCCGGCGGCAACGGGTTCATGGCGGTGGCGGCCACCCACGCGGCGCTGCTGATGGCGCAGGGCGCGGGCCGGCTGGTGCGGGCCGCGGACGACCGGGGCGTGGTCGCGGTGCTCGACTCCCGACTGGCGACCAAGCGCTACGGCGGCTTCTTCCGCTCCTCGATGCCGGACTTCTGGTACACCACAGATCGCAACCAGGTGCGCCGCTCGCTGGCCGCGATCGCGCAGAGCGCGCCGCCGCCACGGCCGGTGGCCAAGCGCGGCTGAGGCCCGCCCGGACACGGGGCGTCCCCCGGTGCCAGGGGCATCGGGGGACGCGGCGGCCCGTGCTCAGAGCCGGCGCATGACCGCGACGACCTTGCCCAGGATGGTCGCGTTGTCGCCGGGGATCGGTTCGTACGCGGGGTTGTGCGGCATCAGCCAGATCCGGCCGTCCTCGCGCCGCAGCTGCTTGACGGTGGCCTCGCCGTCGATCATCGCCGCGACCACGTCGCCGTTCTCGGCGACCGGCTGGCGGCGCACGGTGACCCAGTCGCCGTCGCAGATCGCCATCTCGATCATCGAGTCGCCGTGCACGGTGAGCGCGAACAGCTCGCCCTCGCCGACCAGCTGACGCGGCAGCGGGAAGACGTCCTCGACCGTCTGCTCCGCCAGGATCGGCCCGCCGGCGGCGATCCGGCCGACCAGCGGGACGTACGAGGTGGACGGCCGGCCCGCCGCCTCGGCGGTGTTCGGCCGGCTGACCTCGACCCCGCGCACCTCGTAGGCGCGCGGCCGGTGCGGGTCGCGGCGCAGGAAGCCCTTGCGCTCCAGGGCCATCAGCTGGTGGGCCACCGATGAGGTGGAGGAGAGCCCGACCGCCTGGCCGATCTCCCGCATGCTCGGCGGATAGCCGCGGCGCTGGACGGAGTCCCGGATCACCTCGATGACCCGGCGCTGGCGCTCGGTCAGGCCAGCCTCGTCGGTGCGGATGCCGGGCGGGCGGCCGGGCAACGCGCGGGTCTGACCGTTCGGCAGACCGAGCGGGACGTCCTGGACGGAGGCGTGCTCGACCGGCTGGTCCGGGAGGTAGCCCGGCGCGGCGGTGGGGCGGTGGCTGTCGCTGCGATCCATGCTCTGGTCCATGCTCTGCTGGTCCAACGCGGGCCGCCCGGCGAGCTGCGGGGAGCGGTCCTGCACCGGGATGGTGTGGGTGTCGGCGGCGCTGTTCTGGACGATGGTGGTCGTGCTGCTGGTGGTCTTTACCGTGGTCACGGCGGCCCCTCTCGACGGGCGGTCTCCCTTGTCCAGCCCAACGGCAGCACCTATCGAAAGGTTGCGCCAAACACACGTTCGAGTGAATTATCGAGGAGTCGGCTGACTCGATCAAGACTTTGGGTGTATGTCGGTCAAATGTTCGATGGACCTCATTCTAGAGGTGGTCCGGGACGGATTTCCCATCGCGTCGCCGAGGCTACGCCCAGTAGCTGAACGTGGGCGTGTCTTGCCGCGACAGGGGCCTAGATCTAGTGGTTACATAGGTGCCCGCGGCCCACAGGTTGTGGTCCCCCGGGATTCGATCATGAGTGTCGTCGCCTAGACTTGGTGCCGCCCCCGAGGTCGACCCGCCTTTCCCGGCGCCGTTCGGCCTCGTCGGAACCTGCCAGAACCCGTCTGAACCCGTCTGATATCCGTCAGAACCCCCGCCAGGAAGGGAGTCGTCGCGTGCACTGCCCCTTCTGCCGGCACTCCGACAGCCGTGTGGTCGACAGTCGCACCACCGACGACGGCAGCTCGATCCGGCGCCGCCGCCAGTGTCCCGACTGCGGTCGCCGCTTCAGCACGGTGGAGACCGCCGCGCTGATGGTGATCAAGCGCAGCGGGGTGACTGAGCCGTTCAGTCGGGAGAAGGTGATCTCCGGAGTCCGCAAGGCCTGCCAGGGCCGGCCGGTCACCGAGGACGCGCTGGCCCAGCTCGGGCAGCGGGTCGAGGAGTGCGTGCGGGCCAGCGGCAGCGCGGAACTCTCCACCCATGACGTGGGCCTGGCCATACTCGGCCCGCTCAGGGACCTGGACGTCGTCGCCTACCTCCGGTTCGCGTCGGTCTACCAGGCGTACGACGGGCTGGCGGACTTCGAGGCCGCCATCGCCGAACTGCGCGGTGCCGAGCAGGCCTCCGCCGGGGCGGGCGACGACGCCGCCCCGGTCGCCGTCGCGGCCCCCTAGGGCGGCAGCACTCCCGGCCGCCCAGGTCGACGCGTGCCCGAAAACGGCGCATAAACCATGACAAACCCGTGCGAACCGGCCGGCGTCCCCGGCCTGCCCGCACTTCAGGAGAAGCGAAGAGCAGCAGTGCCCCGGACGGCCCGGCCCGCCGGAACGAAACGGGGCACTCAGGGCGTTTGCCCAGGAGGAGGAGAAGCAGTGACAGACACGACGAGCGGTTCCGCACGCGGGTCGAAGTCCGAGAAGGCGGCGAAGGGGGCCGGCAAGGCTCCCAAGGGCGGCCTGCGGATCGAGCGCATCTACACCACTCCTGGCGTCCATCCCTACGACGAGGTCAGCTGGGAGCGGCGCGACGTCGTCATGACCAACTGGCGGGACGGCTCGATCAACTTCGAGCAGCGCGGCGTCGAGTTCCCCGACTTCTGGTCGGTGAACGCGGTGAACATCGTCACCAGCAAGTACTTCCGCGGCGCGGTGGGCACCCCGCAGCGCGAGTGGAGCCTCAAGCAGATCATCGACCGCGTGGTGCTCACCTACCGCGCCGCCGGCGAGAAGAACGGCTACTTCGCCTCGCCCGCCGACGCCGAGGTCTTCGAGCACGAGCTGACCCACGCCCTCCTCCACCAGGTGTTCAGCTTCAACTCCCCGGTCTGGTTCAACGTCGGCACCAGCCAGCCGCAGCAGGTCAGCGCGTGCTTCATCCTGTCCGTCGACGACTCCATGGAGTCGATCCTCGACTGGTACAAGGAAGAGGGCATGATCTTCAAGGGCGGCTCGGGCGCCGGCCTGAACCTCTCGCGGATCCGTTCCAGCAAGGAGCTGCTCTCCTCCGGCGGCAACGCCTCCGGCCCGGTCTCCTTCATGCGCGGCGCCGACGCCTCGGCCGGCACCATCAAGTCCGGCGGCGCCACCCGCCGGGCGGCCAAGATGGTCGTCCTGGACGTGGACCACCCGGACGTCGAGGCCTTCATCGAGACCAAGGTGAAGGAGGAGGAGAAGATCCGCGCGCTGCGCGACGCGGGCTTCGACATGGACCTCGGCGGGGACGACATCACCTCCGTCCAGTACCAGAACGCCAACAACTCGGTCCGGGTCTCGGACGAGTTCATGACGGCGGTCGAGAACGGCACCGAGTTCGGCCTGCGCGCCCGGATGACCGGCGAGGTCATCGAGACCGTCGACGCGAAGAAGCTGTTCCGCAAGATGGCCGAGGCCGCCTGGGCCTGCGCCGACCCGGGCATCCAGTACGACTCCACGATCAACCACTGGCACACCTGCCCGGAGTCGGGTCGGATCAACGCGTCCAACCCCTGCTCCGAGTACATGCACCTGGACAACTCCAGCTGCAACCTGGCCTCGCTGAACCTGATGAAGTTCCTCCGCGACGACGACTCCTTCGACGCGGTCACCTTCGCCAAGGTGGTCGAGCTGGTCATCACCGCGATGGACATCTCGATCTGCTTCGCCGACTTCCCGACCGAGAAGATCGGCGAGACCACCCGCGCCTACCGCCAGCTGGGCATCGGTTACGCCAACCTCGGCGCGCTGCTGATGGCCACCGGCCACGCCTACGACTCCGACGGCGGCCGCGCCCTGGCCGGCGCGATCACCTCGCTGATGACCGGCACCGCCTACCGCCGCGGCGCCGAGCTGGCCGGCGTGGTCGGCCCGTACGACGGCTACGCCCGCAACGCCGCCCCGCACCAGCGGGTCATGAAGCAGCACGCGGACGCCAACGCCGCCGCCGTCCCGTTGGACGACCTGGACGCCCCGGTCTGGGCCGCCGCCACCGAGACCTGGCAGGACGTGCTCCGGCTCGGCGCGCAGAACGGCTTCCGCAACGCCCAGGCCTCGGTGCTCGCCCCGACCGGGACCATCGGCCTGATGATGGACTGCGACACCACCGGGGTCGAGCCGGACCTGGCGCTGGTCAAGTTCAAGAAGCTGGTCGGCGGCGGCTCGATGCAGATCGTCAACAACACCGTGCCGCGCGCCCTCAAGCGCCTGGGCTACCACGGCGAGTCGGTCGAGGCGATCGTCGCCCACATCGCCGAGCACGGCAACGTGATCGACGCCCCGGGCCTGCGGCCCGAGCACTACGAGGTCTTCGACTGCGCGATGGGCGAGCGCTCCATCTCCCCGATGGGCCACGTGCGGATGATGTCGGCGATCCAGCCCTGGATCTCCGGCGCGATCTCCAAGACGGTGAACATGCCGGAGGCCGCCAGCGTCGAGGAGGTCGAGGAGATCTACTTCGAGGCGTGGAAGCTCGGCGTCAAGGCGCTGGCCATCTACCGCGACAACTGCAAGGTCGGCCAGCCGCTCTCGGCCAAGACCAAGACCCCGGCGGCCGGCACCACGGTCGAGCCGGCCGCGGAGAAGGCGGTCGAGAAGGTCGTCGAGTACCGCCCGGTCCGCAAGCGCCTGCCGAAGGGCCGCCCGGGCATCACCACCTCCTTCACGGTGGGCGGCGCCGAGGGCTACATGACCGCCAACTCCTACCCGGACGACGGCCTGGGCGAGGTCTTCCTGAAGATGTCCAAGCAGGGCTCGACCCTCGCGGGCATGATGGACGCCTTCTCCATCGCGGTCTCGGTCGGCATGCAGTACGGCGTGCCGCTGGAGACCTACGTGGCGAAGTTCACCAACATGCGCTTCGAGCCGGCCGGCCTGACCGACGACCCGGACGTGCGGATGGCCCAGTCGATCGTCGACTACATCTTCCGCCGCCTGGCGCTGGACTTCCTGCCCTTCGAGACCCGCTCCGCACTGGGCATCCACTCCGTCGAGGAGCGCCAGCGGCACCTGGAGACCGGCTCCTACGAGCCGCTGGATGCCGAGGACGTGGACGTCGAGGGCCTGGCGCAGTCCGCGCCGCGGACCGTCGAGCCGACCCGCACGGCGGCGCCCAAGCCGGTGGTGGCCCAGCCGCACAGCTCGACCGAGCTGCTGGAGATCCAGCTCGGCCTGAACGCCGACGCCCCGCTCTGCTTCTCCTGCGGCACCAAGATGCGCCGCGCGGGCAGCTGCTACCTCTGCGAGGGCTGCGGTTCCACCAGCGGCTGCAGCTGACGCACCGTTCGAAGGGCGCCGACCGACGGTCGGCGCCCTTCGGCGTGCCCGGGCGTCAACTCGCCGCTTGAGCGGTGGATCTGGCTCGATATGATCAGTTGACCGCGTGAACTGTTCATCATCTCCCGGCAGCGGGAGGCCGGTGCGCTGTCGCCCGCCCTGACCTGGCCGCCCCGCACCAGAGGACCAGCCGATGACCGCTCGCTCCCGTCTGTTCGGCAGACCGGCGACGCTGCCCGTCGTCCTGGCGGCCGTCGTCGTCGCGGCCGGCGCCGCCTGCGCCGCGGCCGCGGCCGCCCCGTCCGCCGACCGGGGAGCGGTGGGGGCCTGGGCCGCACTGGCGGCGCTGGCCTGCTGCCTGCCCGCCGCCGTCGCGGTCGCCCAGCGGGCGCGGATCCACCGGCTCACCGTCGAACTGGACCGCAGCCGGGCCCAGGTCGAGAGCGAACGGGCCGCGGTGCGGCGAGCCGAGGCGGACACCACCGCCGCGCTGACCGAGGCGCGGAACTCCCGGGCCCGGGCCAACACCGCGCGCACCGACGCCGAGGCGGCCCGGGTCGAGCTGCTGGCCGCCCGCGCGGACACCGTCGAGGCCCGTTCGGAGGCCGCCGCCGCCCGGGCCGCGGCCGACGACGAGCGGGCCGAACTCGCCCGGCTGGCCCGGGAGACCATCCCCGAGGTGGTTGGCCGGCTGCGGGCCGGCGCCTCGGTGGAGACCGTGCTGGTGGACCACCGGCAGACCGCGCACGAGGACCTGCTGGAGCTGCTGGCCCGGGAGGTCGCGCACGGCGAGCGGCAGCGCGCCGCCGCACTGGCGGTCTGCGCGACCGCGGCCGGCCGGGTGCAGGCGCTGGCCACCAGCATGCACGCGGAGCTGCGCGAGATGCAGCACCAGCACGGCGAGGAGGTGCTCGGCGACCTGCTCCGGCTGGACCACAGCACCGCCCAGGCGGGCCGGCTGGCCGACAGCATCGCGGTGCTCACCGGCGCCCGCAGCGGACGCCGGTGGGGCCGGCCGATCCCGGTGGAGAGCGTGCTGCGCGGCGCGCTCGGTCGGATCGGCGCCTACCAGCGGATCCGGCTGCACTCCGCCTCGACGGCCGCGGTGGCCGGCTACGCGGCCGAGGGCGTGATGCACGCGCTGGCCGAACTCCTGGACAACGCCGCCAACTTCTCCGCCCCGCCGGCCGAGGTGCACGTCTACGTCGAGGAGTTGAACGCCGGGCTGGCGATCACCGTCGAGGACAGCGGCCTCGGGCTCTCCGAGATGTGGCAGCGCCGGGCCGAACAGGCCGTCTCCGGCGAGCCGTTGGACCTGACCACGCTCTCCGCCGGCACCCGGCTGGGTTTCGCGGTGGTCGGCGCGCTGGCCCGCAAGCACGGCCTGTCGATCTCGTTCCGGCCCTCCGCGCGCGGCGGCACCGGTGTGGTGATGCTCGTTCCGGTGCAGCTGGTCACCCGGCCCGCCCCCGCGCCGCCCGAGCCCTCCCGCACCGCCGCGCTGCCCGCCACCCCGCCGGCCGCGCTGACCGCCGCACCGTCGCCCGCGCTGCCCGGCACGTCGCCGGCCGCGCTGCCCGCCGCGCCCGCGCCGGTGCGCTCCGACGGTGGCCTGCCCCAGCGCCGCCGCGGCCAGACCCTGGCGGCCGCCGCGCACGCCGCCGCCGTGATGTCGGACCCGCGGCCCCGGCTGTCCGAGACGGCCACCCGGTTCGGCGCCTTCCGGCAGGCCGTCCGGGGGCCGCAGCCCGACCAGTCCCGTCCCGCCCAGCCCACTCCGACCCCGCCCCGTCCCGCTCCGACCGCCGATTTCCCGAAGGACGACGCCTGATGAGCAGCACCACCGACCGCGACCTCGACTGGTTGCTGGAGAACCTGGTGGCGAACACGCCGGGCGCCCGGCACGCCCTGGTGCTCTCCGCCGACGGCCTCAAGCTCTGCCACAGCGCCGGGCTGAGCGTCGATCAGGCCGACCAGCTGGCCGCCATCGCCTCGGGCATCCAGAGCCTCTCGCACGGAGCCTCGATCGAGTTCGGCGACGGCAGCGGCGGGGTCCGGCAGTCGATGACCGAGTTCCACGGCGGGATCCTGTGCATAGTGGAGGCGGGTGCCGGCGCCCACCTGGCGGTGGTCACCGAGGAGTCCGCCGACGTCGGCGTGGTCGGCCACAACATGCACGGGCTGGTCGAGCAGATCGGCACCTTCCTCAGCGCCCCGCCGCGCGGGACCGACGCCCCCGCTCCCGCGGACGCCCCCGCGACGGCATGACGAGCCCCCGGCACCCCGGTCCGGACGACGGTCCGGACCGGCTCTACACGCTGACCGGTGGCCGCAGCCGGCCTCCGGAGCACCCGTTCGACGTGGTGACCCTGATCGTCGCGGAGAGCGAGCCGCTGCCCGGCATGCAGTCCGAGCACGCCCGGATCCTGCGCCTGTGCGAGCGGCCGACCGCGGTGGTGGAGCTGGCGGCCGAGCTGGCGTTGCCGATCAGCATCGTCAGGATCCTGCTGGGCGATCTGCTGGAGGCGGGGCGGATCAGCGCCCGCCACCCGCGGTTCCTCCCCGCCACGGCCCAGTTGCCCGACCTCGACACGCTGAAGCAGGTGCTCCATGGACTCCAGCAGCTCTGACCGCGGCGCCCGCACGCCGCTGCGGAGCACCGCCGACGACGCGCTGAAGATCGTCGTGGTCGGCGGGTTCGGCGCCGGCAAGACCACCCTGGTGGGTTCGGTCAGCGAGATCCGCCCGCTGAACACCGAGGAGGTGATGACCCGGGCCGGCATCGGGGTGGACGATCCGTCCGCGGTCCGCGAGAAGCACTCGACCACGGTGGCCTTCGACTTCGGCCGGATCACGCTCTCCGAGCGGAGCGTGCTCTACCTGTTCGGCGCGCCCGGGCAGGAACGCTTCTGGTTCCTCTGGGACCGGCTCTTCACCGGCGCGCTCGGCGCGGTGGTGCTGCTGGACACCCGGCGGCTGGACGAGTCCTGGTACGCGATCGACCGGCTGGAGCAGCACGGCACGCCGTTCGTGGTCGCCCGCAACAACTTCGAGCCGCCGCGGCACAGCCTGGAGGAGGTCCGCGCGGCGCTGGACCTGGCGCCGGAGGTCCCGCTGGTGGACTGCGACGCGCGCGACCGGGAGTCCAGCAAGCGGGTGCTGATCACCCTGGTCCGCCACCTGCACGACCGGGCCGAGGCGGCCGGCGCCGGCCGCCTCCCCGCCGCCCCCTCCGGCCCTGCCGTCCGGGCCCGGGGAGAACAGGAGTACGTCTCGTGACCGACCCGGCGCCCACCCCGCCGCCGTCCTGCCCGGCCCACCGCGAGGCGGCCGCGCTGTACGGCCCGCGGTTCCAGACCGATCCCGCCCAGCTCTACCGCGAACTGCGCGCCGAGCACGGCCCGGTGGCGCCGGTCGAGCTGCCCGGCGGCGTGCCGGCCTGGCTGGTCCTCGGCTACCGCGAGCTGCAGCTGGTGACCAGCCAGCCCCAGCTGTTCGGCCGCGACTCCAGCCGCTGGAACGCCTGGCCGACCGTCCCCGAGGATTGGCCGCTGCGGCCGATGATGGCACCGGTGCCGTCGATCCTCTACGCCGAGGGCGCCGAGCACCGGCGGCGGTCGGCCGCGGTCACCGACGCGCTGGCCGCGGTCGACCCGTACGAGCTGCGGACCCGCTGCGAGGAACTGGCGGACCGGCTGATCGACGAGTTCGCCGGCCGCGGCGAGGCCGACCTGGTCGCCGAGTACGCACAACGGCTGCCACTGCTGGTGCTCTGCTGGATGCTCGGCCTGGACGACGACCAGACCCCGCTGCTGATCAGCGGGATGCTGGAGATGCTGGACGGCGGGCCCACCGCGCAGCGCGGCGCGCAGCGGCTGCTGACCGTGATGTCGGAGCTGGTCGAGGCCAAGCGGCAGCGCGCGGGCGCCGACCTCACCTCCCGGCTGCTGGTCCACCCGGCCGGACTGACCGACGAGGAGGTCATGCGCGACCTGCGGGTGGTGCTGATCGCCTGCCACCAGCCGACCGCCAACTGGATCGGCAACACGCTGCGGCTGATGCTCACCGACGACCGCTTCGCGGCCTCGCTCTCCGGCGGCCGGCGCAGCATCGCCCAGGCGCTCGGCGAGGCGCTCTGGGAGGACACCCCGACCCAGAACTTCGCCGGCCGCTGGGCCGTCCGGGACACCCTGCTCGGCGACCGGCAGATCGCCGAGGGCGACCTGCTGCTGCTCGGATTCGCCGCCGCCAACACGGACCCGGCGGTCCGGCCGGCGGGCGGCGCGCCGGCCGAGGGCAACCGCGCGTACCTGAGCTTCTCGCACGGGGAGCACCGCTGCCCGTTCCCGGCCCAGGAGGCGGCCGAGGTGATCGCCGGCACCGCGATCGAGGTGCTCCTGGACCGGCTGCCCGACCTGCGGCTGGCGGTCGCCGAGCACGCCCTGGTCTGGCGGCCCTCGCCCTGGGTGCGGGCGCTGGTGGCGTTGCCGGTCTCCTTCACGCCCGGCCATCTGGTCGGTCCCGCCGCGTACTCCTAGGAGCTGTCGGATGAGCACACCGCCCACCCCCGAACCGTTGCGCCTCGACCCGCTCGCCCGCGACGTCGCGGCCGAGGGCGCCCTGCTCCGGGCCGCCGGCCCGGTGGCCGCGGTGCTGCTCCCGGGCGGCGTGCCCGCCTGGGCGGTCACCCGACACGGCGCTGCCCGCGAACTGCTGACGGACCACCGGTTGGTCAAGGACGCCCGGCACTGGGCCGCCTACCAGCGCGGGGAGGTGCCGAGCGACTGGCCGCTGATCGGGCTCGCGGTGCCCGGACCGAGCATGGTCACCACTGACGGGGAGGAGCACCGGCGGTTGCGTGCCCTGGTCGCGCAGGCCTTCACACCGCGTCGGGTGGAGCTGCTGCGCCCCCGGGTCGAGGCGGTCACCGCCGGCCTGCTCGACGCGCTGGCCGCGGGGGAGCCGGAGGTGGACCTGAAGACCGCCTTCGCCTTCCCGCTGCCGATGACGGTGATCGGCTCGCTGCTCGGGGTGGACGAGGCCGACCACGGCTACCTGCGGGAGCTCTACGAGCGGTTCTTCGGCAGCGTCCCCGACCCGGCCGGGATCCAGGCCACCATCGCCGCCCTGAACGCCTTCGTCGGTGACCTGGTCCGGCAACGCCGGGAGCGGCCGGGCGACGACCTGACCAGCGCGCTGCTCGCCGCCGACGTGGCGGGGAGCGAGCTGACCGACCAGGAGGCCGCGGCCACCCTTCGGGTGATGATCGCGGCCGGGCACGAGACCACGGTCAACCTGATCAGCAACGCGGTGCGGGCGCTGCTCGGCCACCCCGACCAGCTGGCGCTGGTCCGGGCCGGGGAGGTGCCGTGGTCCGCGGTGGTCGAGGAGTCGCTCCGCTGGACGCCGCCCACCACCAACTTCCTCTTCCGGTTCGCCAGTGAGCCGATCGAGGTGGGCGCGGTGGTGGTGCCGGCCGGCGATCCGGTGCTGATCTCGTACCACGCGATCGGCCGGGATCCGCTGCGGCACGGCGACACGGCCGAGTTGTTCGACGTCACCCGCGAGCCGAGCCGGCACCTCTCGTTCGGACACGGTCCGCACGTCTGCCCGGGCGCTCCGCTGGCCCGGTTGGAGGCCCAGGTGGCGTTGCCCGCGCTGTTCGAGCGGTTCCCGCGGCTGGCCCTCGCGGTGCCGGACGCCGAACTGCGTTCCAGCGCCTCGGTGGTGGTCAACAGCCTGCGGGAACTGCCGGTCCGGCTGCGCTGACGGCCCGGGCCCGGGCAGAATCCGCGGACCGTTCTCTTGGCGCCGGATGGCCGGTGGGTTAACGTCTTCAATCCAGACGCCCTGCCCGACTTCCTGTCCACGATCTCCGGTACAGCGCGACGCCCCGCCGTTCGCCCCAGGCCGCAGGAGAGCGCCTTGACCGTCAGGATGAGTGCCAGGTTACGTAATCGACTGCTGGTGGTCCCCGCGCTGCTGGGCCTCGTGCTCGCCGCCGGCTGCTCCAACAGCTCCGGCGGCGGTGGTGGCAGCGCGAGCGGGGTGCCGACGCTCACCGGGAGCTGCGCCAAGTACCAGCCCTACGCCGGGCACGCGGGCACCAAGGTGACGATGTTCGCCTCGATCCTCAGCCCCGAGTCGGACTCGCTGGAGAAGTCCTGGGCCGAGTTCAGTTCTTGTACGGGCATCACCATCTCCTACGAGGGCTCCAACGACTTCGAGTCACAGCTCCCGGTGCGGGTCTCCGGCGGCAACGCGCCCGACCTCGCGATCATCCCGCAGCCCGGACTGCTGGCCCAGATGGTCAAGACCGGGAAGGTCGTCAAACCGCCGGCCCAGACCGTGCGGAACGAGGACAGTTGGAGCCCGGCCTGGAAGGCCTACGGCTCGGTCGACGGCGTCTTCTACGCGGCGCCGATGAGCGCCAACATGAAGTCACTGGTCTGGTACTCGCCCAAGGCCTTCGCGCAGGCGGGCTACCAGGTGCCGACGACCTGGTCCGACCTGATGGCGCTGAGCGACAGGATCGCCAAGGCCGGTGCGGCCGACGGCAGCAAGCCGTGGTGCGGCGGGATCGGCTCGGGCACCGCCACCGGCTGGCCGGCCACCGACTGGCTGGAGGAGGTCGTCCTCGGCAGTTACGGCGGTGACGTCTACGACCAGTGGGTCGGTCACCAGGTGAAGTTCAGCGACCCGAAGATCATCTCGGCGATGCAGACGGTGGCCGGCTGGATGCAGAACCCGGCCTGGGTCAACGGCGGCATCGGCGACGTCAGGTCGATCGCCACCACCACCTTCCAGGACGCCGGCGCGCCGATCCTCACCGGCAAGTGCTGGATGCTGCAACAGGCTTCGTTCTACGAGGCGCAGTGGCCCAAGGGCACCACGGTCGGCCCGAACGGCGACGTGTACGCCTTCCACCTGCCCGCGGTGAACCCCGCGATCCCCGACCCGGTCGAGGGCGGTGGCGAGTTCGTCACGGCGTTCTCCAGCCGGCCCGAGGTGCAGGCGGTGCAGGACTACCTGTCCACCGCGGACTGGGCGGACAGTCGGGTGAGGGTCGCGCCGGGCTGGGTCTCGGCCAACCAGGGCGTCGACAAGAGCCTCTACACCGACCCGATCGACCAGCTGTCGGCGGCGGCCCTGACCGATCCGAAGGCCACCTTCCGCTTCGACGCCTCGGACATGATGCCCGCCGCCGTCGGCTCCGGGCAGGAGTGGAAGTCGCTCACCGCCTGGTTCGCGCAGGGGGAGTCGATCAAGCAGGTGGCCAAGGACATCGACGCGTCCTGGCCGCAGTAGGTCCGGTCCCCGTTCCCCGCGCGCCCGCCGTAGGAAGGACAGCCGCCGCATGCCGGTCACCGGATCCCAGCTCGTCGCCTCCGCCTGGAACGACGCCGCGATCAAGCTGGGCAACAGTGCCGGCGCCATCGCCGGCTTCCTGGGCATCCTGCTGGTGGTCTTCTTCGCCGCCGGCCGGGCCACCGGACGGTTCGGACGCCCGCTGGCCATCGTGGTGTTCCTCGGCCCGGCGCTGCTGCTGCTCGTGGTCGGGCTGGTGGCGCCGCTGGTCCGCACGGTCTATCTGAGCCTCTTCAACGACGACAGCAGCCACTTCGTCGGCGGTCGCAACTACGGTTGGGCGCTGACCACCGACACCATCCACCAGGTGCTGCTCAACACCCTGCTGTGGCTGGTGGTCGCCCCGCTGGCGGCCACCGCGCTGGGCCTGGTGCTGGCCCTGCTGGTCGAGCGGATGCGATGGCAGTCGCTCTACAAGTCGCTGATCTTCATGCCGATGGCGGTCTCGCTGGTCGGCGCCAGCATCATCTGGAAGTTCGTCTACGAGACCCGGGACACCGGCCAGCCGCAGGTCGGCCTGCTCAGCCAACTGGCGGTCTGGCTGGGCTGGAAGAACCCACCGAACTGGATCCTCTCGCACCCGCTGAACGACTTCCTGCTGATGGTGGTGATGGTCTGGGTGCAGACCGGGTTCGCCATGGTGGTGCTCTCCGCGGCGATCAAGGCGATCCCGGACGAGGTGACCGAGGCGGCCCGGCTGGACGGCGCCCGGGGGCTGCGGCTGTTCTGGTACGTCACGGTGCCGATGATCCGCACCACGCTGGTGGTGGTGCTGACCACCGTCATGATCGTCACGCTGAAGGCCTTCGACATCGTCCGCACCATGACCGGGGGGAACTTCGGCACCCAGGTGCTGGCCAACGAGATGTACTCGCAGTCCTTCGTGGAGTTCAACGTCGGCCGGGGCAGCGCGCTCGCGGTGATCCTCTTCCTCGCGGTGCTTCCGCTGGTCGCCTACAACATCGTCCAGTTGCGCAGGGAGCGGGCCACCAGATGACCAGTCAGCCAGCGCTCGGGTCACGTCCGTCGCCCACCGTCAAGGCGGTCCGGCGTTCCTTCAGCGGACCGCTCGGCTCGCTCTTCGTCATCGTGGTGACCGTGCTCTGGACGATCCCCACCCTCGGCCTGCTGGCCACCTCGCTGCGGCCGCAGCAGGACGTCGCGAACAGCGGCTGGTGGACCGTCTTCAGCCACCCGGACCTGATCCTCTCCAACTACCACACGGTGCTGTTCGAAGGCGGCTTCGGGGTCAGCGGCGGACTGATGCCGTACCTGGTCAACTCGCTCGCGATCAGTGTGCCGGCCACCGTCTTCCCGCTGGTACTGGCGGCGATGGCCGCGTACGCGCTGGCCTGGGTCCGGTTCCGGGGCAGCGACACGCTCTTCTTCCTGATCTTCGCGCTGCAGGTGGTGCCGCTGCAGATGGCGCTGATCCCGCTGCTCCAACTGTTCTCCGGAGGCGCCCACCTCGGCTCGGTCACGATCCTGCCCTCCTTCGACCTGAGCGGGACCTACGCGCCGGTCTGGCTGGCGCACACCATGTTCGCGCTGCCGCTGGCGGTCTTCCTGCTGCACAACTTCATCTCCCAGTTGCCCCGGGACCTGATGGAGGCGGCGATCGTGGACGGCGCCTCGCACTTCAAGATCTTCCGGTCGATCGTGCTGCCGCTCTGCGCCCCCGCGCTGGCCTCCTTCGCGATCTTCCAGTTCCTCTGGGTCTGGAACGACCTGCTGGTGGCGCTGACCTTCGCCGGCGGCACCCCGGAGGTCGCGCCGCTCACGGTCCGGCTGGCCCAGCTCTCCGGCTCCTTCGGCGACCACTGGGAGCTGCTGACCGCCGGGGCGTTCCTGTCGATCATCATTCCGTTGATCGTCTTCTTCGGCCTGCAGCGGTACTTCGTGCGCGGGCTGCTCGCGGGGTCGGTCAAGGGCTGAACCGGCCGGTACGCCCGGGCCGCCCGGGTCACTAGGCTGGAGCCGTACCCGAGACACCTGCCGAACGGATCGCCCGCCATGCCGTACACCCCGCCGACCCACAGCGTGGAGCGCTCGCTGCGCCGGGCGGGGGCCACCCTGGTCGCCGGGCTGGACGAGGTGGGGCGCGGCGCCTGGGCCGGGCCGGTGACGGTCGGGGCGGCGGTGACCGGGCTGCGCCGGCCGCCCGAGGGGCTGACCGACTCCAAGCTGCTGACCGTGCGGCGCCGGGAGCAGCTCGCGCCGCTGCTGGCGGACTGGGTGACCGCGTACGCGCTCGGCCAGGCCTCGCCCGAGGAGTGCGACGAGCTGGGCATGACGGCGGCGCTGCGGCTGGCCGCCGAGCGGGCCCTGGCGGGGCTGCCGGTCCGCCCGGACGCGGTGATCCTCGACGGGAAGCACGACTACCTCGGCGGCTCCTGGCAGGTCCGCACGGTGATCAAGGGCGACCAGAGCTGCGTCTGCGTCGCCGCGGCCTCGGTGCTCGCCAAGGTGCACCGGGACGGGCTGATGGCCGCGCTGGCACCGGAACACCCCGCGTTCGGGTTCGACGACAACGCCGGCTACCCGTCGCCGGTGCACCGTGCCGCGTTGGAGGAGTTCGGGCCGACCGAGCACCACCGGTTGTCCTGGGCGTACCTCGACGCGCTGCCGCGGTGGCGCCATCTCAAGCGCTCCCGGGTGGTGCCCGTGGAGGTCGATCAGGGCGAGCAGCTCACGTTGGGTTTCTGAGTAACCCTCAACAGTAGTCGCCGACATGAATTCTTCGAATCCCGATGGTGGTGCGGTGCCCAACGGGTGGGGCGCCCGTGCGCATTCGACCGGCATTTGATAGATATCCGGGTATGCCTGTCTTCCCCGAGGAGCCGGAGATTCACGAGAGCCTCCCGGGCCCCGGCGTTCCCTTCCCCCGCGAGTCGGACGCACAAGCCCTCAGTACGCCTGCCGCCGGCAGCGCGTCCCCTGTCAGCCCCGCCCACTCCGCCGCGCCGGCGTCGGCCCGTCCCGGTGCGCCGGGAGCCGTCGTCCCGGGACCGCGTCCCGCCGCGCCGCGGCCGGCGGCCCCGCGTCCCGGCCCGCCCCGCCCGGGGCCGCGAGCGGGCCAGATTCCCAAGCCCGGGCCGCGGCGGGTGGTCGGCCCGGCGGTGCAGCTGGTCCCGGTCACTCCGGAGGCCGCGCTGGAGCGCGCCGACGAGGCGGTGGACCTGCTGCTGGAGGCGGGGCGCAACCCCGGCGACGTCCTGGTGCTGACCACCGGTGCGCCGCACCCGTGGCAGCAGCACGAACTCTCCTTCGGCGAGGAGCGCTACTGGGCGCAGCTCGCCGAGGGGGGTGACGTGTTCTACGCGGACCTCGCGACCGTGCGCCCGGTCCGCCGGGAGGTGGTCGTGCTCGTGCTCGGGCCCGCCGCGGCGGGCCGTGCCGTGCGGACGGTCGAGCAGGCGCTCACCCACGCGGTGTCGCTGCTGGTGGTCTGCGGGGCGACCGAGGAGCTGGCCGGCACGCCGATCGCCGGTGGGCAGGCCGTACCGGCCTGACGCCGAAATCCCGTGTGTTCCCCGAAGCCCCGCCCGTCCGACGGTCGGACGGGCGGGGCTTCGACTGACACCTCGTCGGGCCGCTGAAACCCGTTCCGAAGCCCGTCGGTTGGGGCCTCGCCGGAGGCCGCGCTTCGCGGGCGCCAGCCCGCCGCCCTGCCTATCCGCCGGTCCGCTCGTCCGCCCGTCGGCCTGACAGGTCAGCGGGCGACGTGCCGGTACGGCGCGGCCCCCGAGGCCGGGAGCTGACCTCGCACCGGCCGGGACGGCCAGGCCGGACCCGACCTGGCGAGTCCGGGCGGCTGCCCCGCCGCGATCCGCGGCGGCAGTTCGGAGACCGTGCGCACCGGGCGTTTGGCCCAGGAGCCCGCGTGCGGGGTGCGGCCGTGCCGACCCTCGCCCAGCACCTGCCAGCCGCTCGGCGTCAGCGTGACGTAGGCCCCGCAGCGCAGGCCGTGCAGCGCGGTGGCGTCGCGCAGTGCCCACATCCGGGGGCCGTCCGGCTCGGTCCAGCCGTCGGCGCCGTCGCGGCAGCAGAGGAGCACCGCGGTCCGTCGCGGTACCACCAGCCGCAGGTCGTGCGGGATCACCCGGCGCAACAGGGCCAGCAGGTCGTTGCGGTACTGCCAGCCGTCGACGGCCTGTGGCCGGGGCGCGACCGAGGCCGAGGCCACCACCCGGTGGTCGAGGTCCAGCACGGCGATCACGCCGGTTCCCGGCTGGGGCAGGTGGAGCTGGTGCAACTCGGTGACGAGGGCGCGCGGGTCGCGGAGCAGCGGTACCCCGGAGCTGGACCAGCCTTCCAGATCGATGGTCCGCTTGGCGGCGGTGGAGAGCCGTCCCCGGTCGATACCGTGGACCATGGTCCTCCTCTCGCCGGGCTGCTGACCGCGCGGGCGCGTGGGTACGCCGAGCCCGGGTCCGGCGGACCGAGGCTTGGGTACGTCGCAATTCTCACGGCATTCGGGGCCGACCGGCAACGATGAAATGACGAATTCCGCCCGAAAGCCTCGTATCTGCCGGATATATTCCCCGGATGGCGCAAGCCGGGCCCGAACGCGCTGCGTCCCACCCGGCACTCGGCACCCTCCTGGAAACTCCAGGCCCGGCTCCGCCGCCGACGCGGTGACGGCTCGTCGCCTCGCGCCGCCCGTCCACGGCGCCCTTTCGCCGCCCGCGCGGCCGGCTCACCCCGGCCCGGCGGGCCGGTACCGGGCGGGACCGTCCGTGCCCGCGCCCCGATCGGTGGCCCGTGCCCGCCACTATCGCCCCGCGCGTACTCCCACACCCCGGCTGCCACTTGACCCGCACCCGTGCGGACCGAGCCCGGCCGCCTCAACCGGCTCCGCGTGTCGGCCCGGGCCCCGCCCGCGCTCCTTCCCCGTCACCCCTGCACCGCCAGGACCAGCGGCAGCACCCCCGCGGCCCCGGCCCGGCGGAGCAGCCGGGCGGCCACCGTCACCGTCCAGCCGCTGTCGACCAGATCGTCCACCAGCAGCACCGGCCCCGGCGCCGTCGCCAGCGCCGCCGTCAGCTCGGGCGGCAGCACCAGCGAGCCCGCCAGCGAGTGCAGCCGCTGCGCGCTGTTGCTCCGGGCGCCGTACGGAGGCCGTCCCTCCGCGTACTCGATCCGGCCGAGCAGCGGCAACCGCCCGATCGCCGCGATCCGCGCGCCCAGACTCCCCACCAGCTCGGGTCGGGACGCCGAGGCCATGGTCACCACGCCGACCGGCCGAGCGGTCTGCGGATCGCTCCCGGCCCAGCCGCCGGGGCCGCGTGCCCAGTCCGCCAGCACCGTGACCAGCGCGTCCAGCAGGTCGGACGGCACGGCGGTGTCCGGTGCGCCGTCGGCCAACAGGGTGCGCAGCCGTCCGCCCCAGCCGATGTCGGACAGCCGCCCGAGCGCCCGGCCGGGCTCGGCCTGCTCGTCGGCCGGGATCCGGCCCTTGAGCGGGACGCCGAGGGCCTCCATACCGGTCGGCCAGAGCCGCCGCGGCTCGAAGGCCACTCCGGGGCGGCCGAGCGCCGCCCGGGCCGCGTCGAGGGCCTCGGTGGAGACGCTCGCCGGGTGCCGTGGACCCGCGCAGACGTCGCAGCGCCCGCAGGGCGCCGCCTGCTCGTCGTCCAGCTGGCGGCGCAGGAACTCCATCCGGCAGCGGTCGGTGCTCGCGTACTCGCGCATCGCCTGCTGCTCGGCCGCGCGGGCCCGGGCCACCTTGGCGTACCGCTCCCCGTCGTAGACCCAGCTCTCCCCGGTGGCCAGCCAGCCGCCGCGCACCCGGTGGACGGCGCCGTCCACGTCCAGCACCTTGAGCATGGTCTCCAACCGGGCCCGGCGCAGGTCCACCCGGGCTTCCAACGCGGCGGTGGAGAGCGGGCGGCCGGCCTCGGCAAGCGCGTCGAGAGTGCGCCGGACCTGCTCCTCGGGCGGGAAGCCGAGCGAGGCGAAGTAACGCCAGATCGCCTCGTCCTCGCGCCCGGGCAGCAGCAGCACCTCGGCCCGGTCCACCCCGCGGCCGGCTCGGCCGACCTGCTGGTAGTAGGCGATCGGCGAACCCGGCGAGCCCAGGTGCACCACGAACCCGAGGTCGGGCTTGTCGAAACCCATCCCCAGCGCCGAGGTCGCCACCAGTGCCTTGACCCGGTTGGCCAGCAGGTCCGCCTCGGCGCTGCGGCGCTCGGCGTCCTCGGTCCGGCCGGAGTACGAGGCGACCGGGAAGCCACGCCCGCGCAGGAAGTCCGTGACCTCGTCGGCGGCGGCCACGGTGAGCGTGTAGATGATCCCCGAGCCCGGGAGCTCGGCCAGGTGGTCGGCGAGCCAGCCGAGCCGGTGCGCCGGGTCCGGCAGCGCGAGCACCGACAGGCTGAGGCTCTCCCGGTCGAGCGGTCCGCGCAGCACCAGGGCCCGGCCGTCGGTGCCGGTGGTGCCCAACTGCTCGGCGACGTCCTCGGTCACCCGGGCGTTGGCCGTCGCAGTGGTCGCCAACACCGGTACACCGGGTGAGAGTTCGGCGAGCATCGTGCGTAGTCGGCGGTAGTCGGGGCGGAAGTCGTGACCCCAGTCGGAGATGCAGTGCGCCTCGTCGACCACCAACAGGCCGGTGGAAGCGGCCAGTTTGGGCAGGACGTTGTCCCGGAAGTCGGGGTTGTTCAGCCGCTCGGGGCTGACCAGCAGGATGTCCACCGAGCCGGCCGCCACCTCGGCCTGGATCTGGTCCCACTCCTCGGGGTTGGCCGAGTTGATCGTGCGGGCGTGGATCCCGGCCCGCGCCGCCGAGTCGACCTGGTTGCGCATCAGGGCGAGCAGCGGCGACACGATCACGGTCGGCCCGGCGCCGCCGGCCCGCAGCAACGCGGTGGCGATGAAGTAGACCGCGGACTTGCCCCACCCGGTGCGCTGCACGACCAAGGCCCGGCGGCGATCGACCACCAGTGCCTCGATCGCCAGCCACTGGTCCTCGCGCAGCACGGCGGCGGGCCCGGCGAGCTCGCGCAGCACCGCCTCGGCGCGGGCGCGAACCGCGGCGCGGTCGGCCGTCGCGGAGTCGATCGGCGCGGAACCGGTCGACGCGGGGGCGGGCGGGGTGACGGGTGGCACGGGCTGGTCCATGGGGTCCATGTAACCGCGTGCGGCCGACACCGGGCCAACCGCCCGTCCGGCTGTGGACGAACCGGGGGCTGTGGACAACCCGGGAGCGGGCGTTGTCCACAGCCCCGGGGTTGTCCACAGGGCCGAGGAATTCTCGGACGGGCCGAGGAATCGGCGTCACGCTGCCGCCATGAACCACGAAGACGCCGTGAACCACGAAGACCCCGGTCCCATCGTCCCCGGCCTCGGCCACCTCCCGGGTCCCCCCGGCGGGCCTCCGGTGCGGATGCGCGGTCCGGCCGACATGGCCGCGATGCTGCCCTACCTGCTCGGCTTCTATCCGGACGACAGCATCGTCGCCGTCGGCCTGCAGGGCCCGGACCTGCGGCAGGGCGGCGTGATCCGGCTCGACATCCCGGACGAGCCGCGGGACTGGCCGGTGATCGCGACCGAGGCGGCCCGGCTGCTGGTCGAGCTCTCCGAGGACCGCGACCGTCGTCCGCGTGCCGTGCTGCTGTACCTGTGCCGGGACCCGAAGCCGAACGGCCCGCCGGTGCTGGCCGGGCTGCGCCCGCTCGCCGCTCACCTGCTAAGGGCCTTCCGGGCGCTCGACCTGCCGGTGAAGGAGTCGCTCTGCGTCTCCGAGGGCCGCTGGTGGTCCTTCCTGTGCGCCGATCCCCGCTGCTGCGACCCGGGAGGTTTCCCGGTCCGGTCCGGGCCGGATCCGGGCCCCGCCGTGACGGCGGCCACCTTCGCCGGCCTGGCGCCGCGCGGCAGCCGCAAGGCGATCGCGGAGGCGCTCGCCCCGATCGGCCCGCCCGAGTGCGACCGGCAACGGCTCGCCTTCGAACGGCAGCTGGGCTTGCTCCTGGTCGCCTTCGACGCGCCGGAGGGGCCGGACGGCGTGCTGGCGGAGACCGGCCGGCTGATCGATCAGGCGATGGCTGAATTCGCCGACGGTACATCGGAGCTGGACGACGAGCAGGCCGCCAGGCTGATCCTCGGCCTGCAGGACCGAGCCGGCCGGGACCGGGCGGCCGAGTACGCCGAACCGGCCGAGCTGGCCTGCGCCCAAAGGCTCTGGCGGTTCCTGGCCCGACGCTGCGTGCCGCCCTACGAGGAGTACGCGGCAGCCCCGCTCACCCTCCTCGCCTGGACGGCCTGGCTCGCGGGGGACACCGCGACCAGCCGCGTGGTCCTCGCCCGGGCGCTCGACCTCGATCCGGGCTACGCCCTCGCCCGCCTGCTCTACGGCTCCCTCAACGGCGGGCTGCGGCCCGACCGCCTGCTCGCCACGGTCCGCGTCGAACGCGCCCGCCGGCTCGCCCCACAGTCCGAATCACCACAGTCCGAATCCCCACAGCCCGACTCCCCGCAGGCGGACTCGCCCGCTCCCACGCCGCCGGTTACCGAGCCCGCTCACCCGGGTCTGCCCGGTCCCGCCTCTCCGCCCGGTCCCGCGCCGTCGGCCGAGGGTGCCCACCCTCCCGCGAAGCCGCCGACCCGCCCCTCCCCGCCGACCAGCGGTTCCGCGCCCGCCACCCATCCCCGACCCAGCCGCCCCGGGCAACCCGGGCGACCGCGCCAGCGCGGCCCCCGCCCGCCCGGACCGACCCGTGCCACCTCGATCGGAGCCTGAAATGACCCGCACCCCGACGACGCCCCGGCGATCCGGCCCGTTCGTCCTCCTCGGCCGCCTTCTCCCGGCCCGCAGCGCGCCGCCCCAGCGTCCGGCCCCGCCCCTCCCGCAGGCACCGGACCCCAGCCCCGGTCGGCCAGGGCCCGGCACCCCCACCCCGCCCCTCGCTCGGCCGCTACAGCTCGCCTCGGACCATGCGGATCAGCCGGTCCAGGACCTGACCACCGCTGACCCGCAGGCCGTCGTGCTCCCACTCGTTGCTGACCCAGGTCCGCAGGCCCCTTACCGCGTCCGCCGTCGCCAGCGAACCGGCGGTGTCGACGTACATGTCGTCGTGGTAGACGGCGGCGGCCACCGGGACCTGATTGGCCGCCAGCACCTCGGGGCGGTACAGGTCGGGCCAGTCGGTGCGCTGCGCGAGCAGCTCCGCCGCGCCCTGCAGCGGTTGCAGCACCGGGTCGGTCTCGAACATCCAGGGGTAGATCATCTCCCCGGTGAAGTGCACGGGGTCACCGGTCTGCAGCGCCGCCGCGGCGTCGAACTCCGGAAACTCCTTGCGCACCCGCTCGGCCGCCCAGGCGGTCGAGCCGGCGTCCACCGAGCGCTGGCCGTAGATCGACTCGTGCAGCACCGCGTAGAGCGGCCCTTCCGCGAACGAGAGCCGCGACTGGACGCCCGCGAGGAAGGTGTCAGAGAGCTCCAGGCCGGCGCTGCCCCGCACCCAGGCGTCCTCCAGCAGGTAGTGCAGGGTGTCCGACCCGGTGCCCGAGCCGAGCATCAGCCCGAGCGACTGGAAGGCCGGCACGGTCAGCAGTCCGCCACCCGGCAGCCGCGCGGGTGCCACCGCCAGGTGCTCGACGACCCGCCGGACCGCCTCCACGTCCTGCGGGTAACGGGCGTAGTGCGCCCGGTTCTTTCGGGTCACCCGGGGGTAGGCGGCGCGGTACACGTCGGCCGCGCTGCTGCGCAGCCCGGCCAGCCCGCCGGTCACCAGTGCCTCCCGCAGCCCCGCAGGGGCCAGCGACAGGTAGGTCAGGGCGCAGAACCCGCCGAAACTCTGGCCGAGCAGGCTCCACTTGCCGTGCTCACCGAGGAGCTGATGCCGGATCAGTTCGGCGTCCCGGACGATCGAGTCGGCGCGGAAGTACGAGAGGTACTCCGCTTGCTCCTGGGCACCGCCGCGCAGCGGCAGCGTCTGTCGGGTCGCCGGGGTCGAGCGTCCGGTACCGCGCTGGTCGAGCAGCAGCACCCGGTAGTCGTCCAGGGCCCGGTCGAGCCAGGCGTCCCGGCCCAGCGGCCGGTTGGCCCGGCCGCCGGGTCCGCCCTGGAGGAAGAGCAGCCAGGGCAGGTCGGCCCGCTCCTTGCCCGCCGCGACCACCTCGCGGGCGTAGACCTCGATCTGCTCGCCGTGCGGAGCTGCGTGGTCCAGCGGGACCTGGAACAGATGGTCGGTCAGGACGGTCCCGGGTTGGCGGCTGACGGCGGACATGCGACTCCTCGGTCTGGGCTCGGTGCGCTGGGGCGCCGACCTGTGAACCCCGCACGGGGTACAGCGCCTCACCGGCACCGTATCCTGGCGCCCGCCCGGTGGATCGGGAGCCGTCCGTATCCGGAGCGCAGCCGCCCGGACGAGTGTGCCGGGCCGGGGATCGGCGTCGGATTCGTCGGCCCCGCCGCGGCGGCCGGGCGGCTGAGCGTGACCTGTGCCAGGTGCGCCGCGTTCACTCTCCGGGACACCGCCGAGGACGCGGCGCGCGGTGGTACCGACCGTGGGGGAGCGGTGGTCTGGTCGATCCGGGCCCGCCACCGTGATCCCGGTGCTCCACCGCCTCCGGCTTGGTCCGAGCGCGAGGGCGACCACTCATGGCGGCCGTGGCCTGCGGGCCCGACCTGCCGGCCGAAAGGAGGAGAGCCCGGTGACGGCGCTCAGGCCAGCACAGACCGCGACGCCGCCCGAGACGGTCGGCGGATCCCGGACCGCGGCCGCGCCGAGCGGCGCCGCGCGCTCGGCCGCCCGGTCACGCCGGCAGCCGGCCTCGGCCCACGGCGACGTGCTCTGCGTCAACGCTCCCGCGATGGCGGCCTCGGGCACGGACGGACAGCTCCGGGGGAGCGGACTGCACGGGTTCTTCCGGTCCGGTGTCCGGGTGCTGAGCCGGATGGAGATCAGGCTGGGTGGGGTCGAGCCCCTCGCACTCCAGGGCGACCTCTCCTCGGCGGCCCAGGCCCGCTTCCTGGCGGCGGTCCGGCTACCGGGCGATCTCGATCCCGACCCGGCCCTGACGGTGGAGCGGCTCCGGCACGCCGACGGGGTGGAGACCGTCACTATCCGGAACGCCGGTGCCCGCCGGGCCCGCCTTCCGTTGGAGATCGCGCTGGGCACCGATCTCGGCAGCCTGGCCGGGATCGCCGGTGGGGAGCGCGCGGCGGACGTCCCCGGCCAGGTCCAGTCGGCCGGCCTGCGCTGGAGCGGCCGTGGTCACAGCACCACCGTGACGGCCCGGCCCTCACCGCACGTGGTACTGGCCGGCGCGGGAGTGCTCCGTTGGGACCTGGAGGTACAACCGGGCGCCCGTTGGTCGGTCGAGCTGCGGGTGGAGCTGGAGAGCGCGCCGGCGCCGGCCGCCGCGGCGGTGGTCCGCCCGCCGATCGGGCGCGGCGCCGGTGTGCCGCGACCCTGGTCCGAGCTGGAGATCCGGTGCGACGACCCGCGGGCCACGGTCCTGGTCGGCCGGTCCCTGGAAGCGCTCGGTGGGCTGCTGCTCGCCGACCCGGACCGTCCTACGGACCTCTACGCCGCCTCCGGTGCGCCCTGGCGGTTCGGCCTCGCCGCGGCCGACGCGCTGTGGGCTGCCCGGCTGACGCTGCCGCTCGGCACCCGGCTGGCCGCGGGCACCCTGCGCGCGCTGGCCCGCCGTCAGCAGACCGGGGGTGGGCCCGGCCGCGCCGACGGTGTCATCCCGGGCCCGTTCCGGCACGCCGGTCCCGAACTGCCGCCCTCCTGCACGGCCACCGAGGCCACCCTGCTCTTCGTCACGGTGCTGGCCGAGGCCTGGCGCTGGGGGATGCCCCGGCAGGAGGTCATGGAGCTGCTGCCGGCCGCCGAGCGGGCGCTCGGCGCGTTGCGCACGGCGGCCGGGGCCAACGCCGTCGAGGGCTTCGTGACCGACCTGGTTCGGTCCGCCGACGACCGACCCGGCCATCGGTCGGTCGCCCGCTGCGAGGTCCAGGCCCTGGGCCACCGCGCGGCGCTGCACGGCGCCGAGTTGCTGGCGGCCTTCGGGCGGCCGGGGGCCGCCGAGTGGCAGGAGTGGGCAGCCGCGCTCCGCGGCCGGTTCCGCGAGCGCTTCTGGGTCGACGACCTCGCGGGGGGACGACCGGCCGCCGCGCTGACCGCGGACGAGCGCACGGTGCCGGCCGTCACCTGCTCCTTCGTCCACCTGCTCGATCCCGGTCTCGGTGCCGAGGGCGAGTCCCTGGCGGGCCTGCTCGACCGGGAGCAGACCCGGCTGCTGGCGCAGCGGCTGGTCACCCCCGAACTGGACTGCGGTTGGGGGCTACGGACCCTCAGTGCCAGGTCGCCCCGGTTCAACCCGCTGGGTCACCGGAGCGGCGTGGTACGGGTGCTGGAGACCGCGCTGGCCGTCGCCGGCCTCGCCGGCGCCGGCCTCGAACGGGAGGCCGGAACCTTGCTGGAGGGACTGCTGGCCGCCTCCGCGCACTTCGGCGGCCGGCTCCCGGAGATGTACGCCGGGGAGCAGCGGCTGCCGGGTTGCCCTCCCGTGCCGCACCCGGCCGCCTGCCGTCCCGCCGCGACAGCCGCGACCGGCGCCGTGCACGCGGTCTTCGCCCTGGCCGGGGTACGCCCGGACGCGCCGGCCCGCCGGGTGGTGATCCGGCCCGCCAGCACCGCACCCCTCGGGGAGCTGGGGCTCGCGGGTCTGCGGGTGGCGGGCGAGCCGTTCTCGGTCCGGGTCAGCCGGATCGGTGTCGCCGTGATCGAGGAGGCCTCCTCCGACCTGCAACTCGGTGCCTGCTGACGGCTCGCCGGCGTTCCCGGCCGGCTCGGGCGATCACGCCGGTGCGGGCCCGAGCCCGAACGCGTCCCTGTCCGACCTCGTGTTTATCGTCAGAAAGACGACTATGATCGGCCTCATGTCGCGCTATGACCCGTCGGCCTTTCCCCCGTTCGCAGTCACGGTCGACCTGGTGGTGCTGACTGTCAGGGAGCACGAGCTCTGCGCACTGCTGGTGCGCCGGGGCGAGCCGCCCTTCCAGGGCTACTGGGCGCTGCCCGGCGGCTTCGTGCGCCCGGACGAGGGCCTCGGCGAGGCGGCCTCGCGGGAGCTGGCCGAGGAGACCGGTCTGCGCGCCTACTCCACCCCCGGCCAGGACACCGCCGGCGCGCACCTGGAGCAGCTGGCCACCTACGGCCACCCGCAGCGCGACCCGCGGATGCGGGTGGTGAGCGTGGCCCACCTCGCCCTCGCCCCGGACCTGCCGACGCCCAGGCCGGGTGGCGACACCCGCGGCGCGCGGTGGGCGCCGGTCAGCGAACTCCTCGGCGCGGGCGCGGCGGACCGCGAGCCGCTCGCCTTCGACCACGCCCTGATCCTGGAGGAGGGCGTCGAGCGGGCTCGTTCCAAGATCGAGTACTCCGCGCTGGCCACCGCGTTCTGCCCCAAGGAGTTCACCGTCGGCGAGCTGCGCCGGGTCTACGAGGCGGTCTGGGGAGTGGCGCTGGACCCGCGCAACTTCCACCGCAAGGTCACCGGTACGCCCGGCTTCCTGGTCCCCTCGGGCGGCACGACCACCCGTCAGGGCGGGCGCCCCGCACAGCTGTTCACCGCCGGCGGCGCCACCGTCCTCAACCCGCCGATGCTGCGCCCGGAGCAGTGAGCGCGCGGTCGCGGGCCGTCGGTCGGACGCCCGGCCGGGCTGTCCCCTGATCGAGTGAGGCGGGCCGCTGAGTTGCCCGTGGCGTTTCCGCAATGCCCGGAATCTCCCCTCGCGCGTCCTAGGGTGCTGGCACCGGGGCGACCCGTGCAGCCCCCGGTCGGGGCAGCCGAGCCGATGGGAGCAGCCAGCGATGATCCAGGCCAACGGACTCACCAAGGTCTACCGCCGAGGTGGTCGTCCGGCGCTGCTCGAGGTCTCCCTCGACGCCCGACCCGGCGCCGTCACCGTGCTGTTGGGCCCGGAGGACGCCGGTAAGACCACGGCGCTGCGGCTGATGCTGGGGCTGGAGCACGGTCAGGGGGTCACCCTCTTCAACGGGCGGGCATACCGACAGCTGCGCCGCCCGGAGCGGGAGGTCGGCGTGGTGCTGCCGACCGTCCACCGCTCGCTCGGCCACCCGAACCGCACCGCGCTCGGCCACCTGCGCATGCTGGCCGCCGCGGTCGGCGTCCCGGCCGCCCGGGCCGACGCGCTGCTGGAGCAGACCCGCCTGGCGGCCATGGCCGACCACCGGCTGAAGTCCTTCTCCCTGGGCATGAACCGCCGCCTCGCACTGGCGACCGCGCTGCTCGGCGACCCGGGCATGCTGCTGCTCGACGCCCCCGCCGAGGACCTCTCGCCGCGCAACGCCGAGTGGCTGCACGCCTTCCTCCGGGCCTTCCCGGCGGGCGGCGGCTCGGTGCTCGTCACCACCCGCAGCCCGCAGGAAGCCGCGCTGCTCGGCGACCGAGTGATCACCCTGAACCAGGGGCGGGTGGTCGCGGACCAGCCGGTCGCCGAGTTCCGCCGGACCAGGCTGCACCCCGAGGTAGCGGTCCGCGGTCCGCAGATGGCCCGGCTCACCGACCTGTTGCTGGCGCAGGGTGCGGAGATCCGCCCGGACGGCCGGGCCGGCATCGCGGTGAGCGGCCTGGAGCGCACCGAGATCGGTGAACTGGCCTACCGCAACGGCATCCTGCTGCACGAACTCGCCGACCGCGTGGTGGAGCAGCCCGCCCCCCGGGCGTCGCAGTCCGCGGTGACCCGCACTCCCGCGCCCCCGGCGGTCCAGCTGCTGCCGGCCGGAGTGGGCGCGCGGCCCCGGACCCTGCGGGTGCTCGGCGTGTCCCAGCCGGGCCGGGGCCTGCCGGGTCCGGCCACCGAGGTCACGCCCACCCCGAAGCCGGCCGACGGTCCACCCACCGTGGTCCTGCCCATCGATCTCGGCGATTCCCCCACCGCTCTGCTTGACGTCGGGCCGGCCCCCATCGCCGGGCCCGTCCCCGCCGCCGCGGCCGTCCCCGGACCGGGCATGCCGCCCGGCTCCGCCACCCAGCCCCCGCAGACCGGGGCCGACCTCATCCCCGAGCCCTTGACCGGGCCCGACCACTGGAACGGGTGACCCGTGCGCGTACTGGCCTACGAGGGACGGCGCCTGTTCGGGCTCCGCTCCACCTGGCTGATCCTGGCTGCGGCGCTGCTCACCGGCGCCGCCGTGACAGCCGTGCTCGCCCACCAGTCGGCCCCCGGGCCGCTCCCGGTGACCCGAGCGGTCCGGCTGCTCACCGCGTCCGTGCCGCTGCTGCCGATCCCGCTGGCCGCCCTGGCGGCCGGAGCCCTGGGCGCTCTGGCCTCCGCCCACGAGGTCCAGTACCCCGGGCTGGCGGCGTCCCAGAGCCGGTACGGCAGCCGGGTCCGGCTGCTGCTCGGCAAGCTGGCCGTCAGCGCGGTGGTCTCGGCCGGGCTGGCCATGGTCTCGCTGCTGCTGGACGCCGCCGTGCTCCAGGTCGCCCTGCGGCCGGTCACCTCGGCTGACCGGCTGTTCTCCCCGGCGCTGCTGCGCACCGATCAGCGCCCGGTCCTGGTACTGGTGTTCTTCGCCGCGCTGGTGGTCGCGGCGGGCTGGACCGGGGTGCTGGCCGCGGCGCTGACCCGCAGCGCGCTCGCCGGGCTGCTGTTGCTCTGCGCGCTGCCGCTGCTGGTCGAGCCGCTCAGCAGTGCGCTGCTGCAGCGCGGCGGTCCGGTGTGGGTGGCTCGCACGGAGGCGGCGCTGCCGTTCCAGCACCCGTTGGAGCAGCTCTACGAGTCCGCCACGGCCGGACGGTCGCCGCAGTTGGCAGCTCCGTTGGCGGCGCTGGTCGAGACGACCCAACCACTGGCACTGATCGCCTTCCTGGTCCCTGCCGCGCTGCTCCTGGTGGTCTGCCTGCTGGCGCAGCTCCACCGCCGGTCCTACTGAGCCCGGCGGGCAGGTGGGCGCCGGTTGAGCCATCAGGTCCAACCGGTGCTGCCGGGCTGTCACGACCCGGGATCCGAACGGTCGCCCGAAGATCAGTGGCAGCACCGTCTGCCGACCGGTATGGTCGTTTCCTCCTGATAAGAAGTCAATTATCCAGTCATGGGCGATCACCCTTTCGTGTGCTTTTCACGAGAATTCTCAAGCCCGACCCTCCGATCGCCGACAAAGGACGTGTGAGTACCCTTGCGCACCCTGCCATGACCGCCGCTCGCACCGCCGAGGCCGCTGCCCCCGGCGCTGTCGAGCCCGACCGTTTTTCCTACGCCGATCGGCCCTCTGGCCCGGTCCCCCGATGGGACGGGGCGGAGAGCGATCTCGCCCGGGTCGGCCGCAAGACCACCAGCAGCCGCGGCCGCGGGCTGCACGGACAGCTCGTCCAGCAACTCGGCCAGATGATCGTCTCCGGTGACCTCGGCGCCGACCGTCCGTTGGTCCCCGAGGAGATCGGCCAGCGCTTCGAGGTCTCGCGCACCGTAGTGCGCGAGTCGCTGCGCGTGCTGGAGGCCAAGGGCCTGGTCAGCGCCCGTCCCAACGTCGGCACCCGGGTCCGGCCGGTCGGCGACTGGAACCTGCTGGACCCGGACATCATCGAGTGGCGCGCCTTCGGGCCGCAGCGCGACGAGCAGCGCCGCGAGCTGTTCGAGCTGCGTTGGGCGATCGAGCCGCTCGCCGCCCGCCTCGCCGCCGGCCACGGCCGGGAGGACGTCCAGCAGCGGCTGGCCGAGATGGCCGAGATCATGGGCCACGCGGCAGCCCAGGGCGATCTGATCACCTTCTCGCGGGCCGACGCCGAGCTGCACGGCCTGGTCCTGCAGATGGCCGGTAACCGGATGCTCGAGCACCTCTCCGGCATCGTCGCCTCGGCCCTGCAGGTCTCCGGCGGACCGGCCACCGCCTGCGAGCGCCCCTCGGACAGCTCGGTCGGTGTGCACGTGCGCCTGGTGGAGGCGCTCGGCACCGGCGACGGCACGGCCGCCGAGGCGGCGATGCGGGCCCTGCTCACCGTCCACCCGGACGTGGAGCACGCCGTCCCGGCCCCGCGCGAGCACTGAGCGGGCCGGTCGCGGACCCGCGGGAGCGTAGGCGCCCTCCGGCTGCCCCGAGCGACGAGCCGTGGAGCACCCGGAGGGCCCGCACCGCTGGTGAGCGGGCGGCGGTCGGGCGAGAATGACGAGTAGCGGGCGGCCCGGGGAGGGGCCGCGGTCGGCGTGTGACCTGTACCACGACCGGCATGCGTAACACTTGGGGAGCGGCAGCGATGTGTACGGAGCGGAAGCAGCTCCGGAATGCCGCACCATGTCAGAATGCTGTGTTGGTCTGCGGCGCTGTTGCCGTTCCACAATCCAGCGTCCTGCCAACCCAGTCCCCCCAGTCCTCAAGTCCGAGCCGGTCGGAACCGACAGCGTGCCCTGTGGCGCGCGATCATTCCTCGCCCTCTCGGGCGGTCCGGTACGGGTTCGAGTCCACTCTTCGTCCGAGAGGTTGTTCGTGTCGGCCAGCACTTCCCGTTCGCTCCCCCCCGAGATCGCCGAGTCCGCGGCCCTGCTGGCGCTCATCGAGCGGGGCAAGGCCCAGGGGCAGATCGCCGGTGACGACGTGCGCCAGGCCTTCGAGGCGGACCAGATCCCGGTCACCAAGTGGAAGAACGTCATGCGCAGCCTCAACCAGGTGTTGATTGAGGAAGGGGTGGACCTGATGGTCAGCGCGGCCGAGCCGTCCGCCGCCAAGCGCAAGAGCGTCGCTGCCAAGAGCACCACGAAGCGCACCGCCACCAAGGCGGTCACCACGCGTACCCCGGCCGCCCCGACCAAGCCCCCGGTGCGGATCGCGCCCGCCGCGACCGTGGCCGCGCCCGCCGTGACCTCGGTCACCGCCGTGACGGTGGAGACCTCGTCGGTCGCGCCGCTCGAGTCGGTCGCCAAGCCGGTGGCGGCGAAGAAGGTCGCCGCCGCGGCCCCGGCGAAGAAGGCGGTGGCGAAGAAGGCCGCGCCGGCCAAGAAGACCGCGGCGAAGAAGACCGCGACCAAGGCCGAGAAGGGCGAGGACGAGCTGCTCGGTGACGAGGAGCTGCTGGACGACGCGGCGCTGACCGGTGGCAAGGCGGAGCCCGAGGCGGGTGCCGAGCCGGAGGAGGAGTCGGAGGGCTTCGTCCTCTCCGACGACGACGAGGACGACGCGCCGGCCCAGCAGGTCGCGGTCGCCGGTGCCACCGCCGACCCGGTCAAGGACTACCTCAAGCAGATCGGCAAGGTCCCGCTGCTCAACGCCGAGCAGGAGGTCGAACTCGCCAAGCGGATCGAGGCCGGCCTGTTCGCCGAGGACAAGCTGAGCGCCTCCGACAAGCTGGCCCCCAAGCTCAAGCGCGAGCTGGAGATCATCGCCGAGGACGGCCGCCGGGCCAAGAACCACCTGCTGGAGGCCAACCTCCGGCTGGTGGTCTCGCTGGCGAAGCGTTACACCGGTCGCGGCATGCTCTTCCTGGACCTGATCCAGGAGGGCAACCTCGGTCTGATCCGTGCGGTCGAGAAGTTCGACTACACCAAGGGCTACAAGTTCTCGACCTACGCGACCTGGTGGATCCGCCAGGCGATCACCCGCGCGATGGCCGACCAGGCCCGCACCATCCGTATCCCGGTGCACATGGTCGAGGTCATCAACAAGCTGGCCCGCGTCCAGCGCCAGATGCTCCAGGACCTGGGCCGCGAGCCCACCCCGGAGGAGCTGGCCAAGGAGCTCGACATGACCCCGGAGAAGGTCATCGAGGTCCAGAAGTACGGCCGCGAGCCGATCTCGCTGCACACCCCGCTCGGCGAGGACGGCGACAGCGAGTTCGGTGACCTGATCGAGGACTCCGAGGCGGTCGTCCCGGCCGACGCGGTGAGCTTCACGCTCCTCCAGGAGCAGCTGCACTCGGTCCTGGACACCCTGAGCGAGCGCGAGGCCGGCGTGGTCTCGATGCGCTTCGGCCTGACGGACGGTCAGCCCAAGACGCTGGACGAGATCGGCAAGGTCTACGGGGTCACCCGTGAGCGGATCCGCCAGATCGAGTCGAAGACCATGTCCAAGCTGCGTCACCCGTCGCGCTCCCAGGTGCTGCGCGACTACCTGGACTGATCGGTCGGTTCGGCAGCACGAGGACGGCCGGAGGCCCGGGGCAACAGCCCCGGGCCTCCGGCCGTTCCGACGACGTCATCCGGTCGTGTCCGGTATCGCTCGTCCGGGTGTTTGAAACCGACTTGACGGGCACTCAGGGTCATCAAATGACTACTCTGTGACGATTGCCCGTTGCCTGCCGTCGAGTCGCCCGGAGTCCTCCGTGATGCCCACCTCGCTCGTCCCGTCCGGCTGTCCCGATCCGCGGGGGCAGCTGTCGTACTGTCGTCCGCGCCGCACCGGGCCGGTGCGGCGGGGGGCGTTGTTGGCCCTGCTGGCGGCGTTGCCCGCGGCGCTGGTCGCCGTGGGTGCCGCACCGGCCCAGGCGGAGCGTCGGATCGTGGGCGGCTGGGCGGACAGTACGGCCCAGCATCCCTGGGTGGTCGGGATCGCCAGCAAGCCGCAGTACGGTTCCGCCCGTTCCGGCCAGTTCTGCGGCGGCGCACTGGTCAGCCCCACCAAGGTGGTCACGGCGGCGCACTGCTTCTACGACGAGAGCACCGGCAGACCGACCCAGCGGCCGGGGCTGGCGGTGCTGGTGGGTCGGACCGACCTGCGGAGCAAGGAGGGGGTCGAGGTCGCGGTCAGCGAGGTCTGGATCCACCCGGGCTACTCGTTCGACCGGAACACGCAGGATGTGGCGGTGCTCACGCTGGCCGTCCCGCAGGACGGGCGCCCGGTGCTGCCGATGGTCGACCAGGGTGAGACGGCGCCGTACGTGCCGGGCACCCGGGCCCAGGTCTACGGCTGGGGTGACACGACGGGTAAGGCCAAGTACGCCGCGGCACTACGGGCGGTGGAGGTGCCGATCGTCGCTGACGCGGAGTGCGCGCGCGACTACCCGGGCGGCCCGAACGGGACGTTCAACGCGAGTGTCATGGTGTGCGCCGGAGCGGCCAAGGGGGGCAAGGACGCCTGCCAGGGCGACAGCGGCGGCCCGTTGGTGGTGGCCGGCCGGCTGGTCGGGCTGGTCTCCTGGGGGACCGGCTGTGCGGAGGCCGGGCACCCCGGCGTCTACACCAGGCTGGCGGCGGTCTCGGACGTCGTTCGGGCCCGACTCCAGGACGCGCCCAACTCCCAGCCGTGACGGGTCGATTACCCAGCGTCCGGTCCGGGAACGACACCGGGCGGCAGATCGCCTGTGCGACCTGCCGCCCAGCGGACCGGCCCGCAAGGGCCGACCCCAGCACGTCAAGGGGAGCGACTGAGTCAGCGCTCGTCGTTGGCGGCAGAGGCCGCCGTGGTGGCGAGACGACCGCTCTCGTCCTGTATTTCCACGGCGATCTTCTTGAGCTCCGGCTCGAACTTCCGCCCGTGGTGGGCGCAGAACAGCAGCTCTCCGCCGCTGGCCAGGACGACGCGCAGGTAGGCCTGGGCGCCGCAGCGGTCGCAGCGGTCAGCCGCGGTGAGCGGGCTCGCAGGTGTCAGAACAGTAGTCACGTCGCCTCTTCTCTAGCTCGACGAGCTGTCGTACCAGGGTGAACATCCAACCAGGCCGAAAACGTTCCCGCTCGTGGCTTTTCTTCTTTGAGGATTCTGCTGTGTTGATGAGGACGTGCCCCGGGCGCGCTCGGTTCATGCGCGTCGGAAACCGCGACCTGTCTACCACTCGAACGTTCTATCGAACTGTTGTCCGAGGGTGGGCGTAGCATAATCCCCTACTGGGTTGGAGCATAAGCCCCGTCCTGGGCACCGGTAGCCTGCATCTCGGCTGTTCCAGCGCTCGTCGCGGGGTCGACGGTCCGCCAGTACCCGCCGGGCGCGGGCGAGATGGCGACCCCGTCGAGCGGGTCGGGGCCGGACCGTGTTCGCGCAGCGCGTACAAGCTGCGAACTCGGGGCGTAGTGTGCAGCGGCGGTGACGGCGCCGATCGGCCGCCGCGGAACAGCTGCCGGGATCGAGTCAGAAGTCTCTTTGGAGGAGTGCACCGCGTGAGTGCCGAAACGACCGTGCCACCCGCCCTGCGCGCCGTGGATGACGGATCCAACTACACCGCTCGGCATCTGCTCGTCCTGGAGGGGCTGGAGGCGGTCCGCAAGCGACCCGGCATGTACATCGGCTCCACCGACAGCCGGGGCCTGATGCACTGCCTGTGGGAGATCATCGACAACTCGGTCGACGAGGCGCTCGGCGGCTTCTGCGACCGGATCGAGGTGGTCCTGCACGACGACGGCTCGGTGGAGGTCCGCGACAACGGCCGTGGCATCCCGGTCGACGTCGAGCCCAAGACCGGCCTGTCCGGGGTCGAGGTCGTGATGACCAAGCTGCACGCCGGCGGCAAGTTCGGCGGCGGCTCGTACGCGGCGTCCGGTGGTCTGCACGGCGTCGGCGCCTCGGTGGTGAACGCGCTCTCCGCCCGGCTGGACGTCGAGGTGGACCGCGGTGGGCACACCCACGCGATCAGTTTCCGCCGCGGCACCCCGGGCATCTTCACCGAGCTCAGCCCGGACGCGCCGTTCGAGCCCGGCAGCGGGCTCAGCAAGGTCCGCCGGGTCACCAAGGGTCGGACCGGCACCCGGATCCGCTACTGGGCCGACCGGCAGATCTTCCTCAAGGAGGCCAAGCTCTCCCTGGAGAACCTGCACAACCGCGCCCGGCAGACCGCCTTCCTGGTTCCCGGCCTGACCATCGTGGTGCGTGACGAGCGCCTGACGGAGAGCGAGCGGATCGAGGAGACCACCTTCCGCTTCGACGGCGGGATCGGCGAGTTCTGCGAGTTCCTGGCACCGGACAAGCCGATCTGCGACGTGCTGCGGCTGCGCGGCGAGGGCACCTTCAAGGAGACCGTCCCGGTCCTGGACGAGCTCGGCCACATGACCCCGACCGAGGTCACCCGCGAACTCGGCGTGGACATCGCGCTGCGCTGGGGCGCCGGCTACGACACCACGCTGCGCTCCTTCGTCAACATCATCGCCACCCCCAAGGGCGGCACCCACGTCACCGGCTTCGAGCGTTCGCTGGCCAAGACCGTCAACGAGGCGCTGCGGGCGACCAAGCTGCTGCGGGTCGCCGAGGACGACATCACCAAGGACGACGCCACCGAGGGCCTCACCGCGGTGGTCACCGTCCGGCTGGCCGAGCCGCAGTTCGAGGGCCAGACCAAGGAGGTGCTGGGCACCTCGGCGGCCAACCGGATCGTCGCCGCGGTGGTCGCCCGGGAGCTCAAGGCCTTCCTCTCCTCCGCCAAGAAGGACGAGAAGCTGCAGGCCCGGGCGGTACTGGAGAAGGTGGTCGCGGCCGCGCGCACCCGGGTCGCGGCCCGCCAGCACAAGGAGGCGCAGCGCCGGAAGACCGCGCTGGAGACCTCCTCGCTGCCCGCCAAGCTGGCCGACTGCCGCAGCGACGACATCGAGCGCAGCGAACTCTTCATCGTGGAGGGCGACTCCGCGCTGGGCACCGCCAAGCTTGCCCGCAACTCCGAGTTCCAGGCCCTGCTGCCGATCCGCGGCAAGATCCTCAACGTCCAGAAGGCCTCGGTCTCGGACATGTTGAAGAACGCCGAGTGCGCAGCGATCATCCAGGTGATAGGAGCCGGGTCGGGCCGGACCTTCGACATCGACCAGGCCCGCTACGGCCGGGTCATCTTCATGGCCGACGCCGACGTCGACGGTTCGCACATCCGCTGCCTGCTGCTGACCCTGTTCCAGCGCTACATGCGCCCGATGGTCGAGCAGGGCCGGGTGTTCGCGGCCGTCCCGCCGCTGCACCGGATCGAGCTGACCAACCCCAAGCGCGGCCAGGAGAAGTACCACTACACCTACTCCGACGCCGAACTGCGCCGCAGCCTGCTGGAGTTCCAGGGCAAGGGCCTGCGTTGGAAGGAGCCGGTGCAGCGCTACAAGGGCCTCGGTGAGATGGACGCCGACCAGCTGGCCGAGACCACCATGGACCCGCGTCACCGGATCCTGCGCCGGATCAACCTGGGCGACCTGGAGGCCGCGGAGCAGGTGCTCGACCTGCTGATGGGCGACAAGGTGGCGCCGCGCAAGGAGTTCATCGTCGACTCCGCGGCCACCCTGGACCGTTCCCGGATCGACGCCTAGCCGGCCCGCTCCACCCCGGCGGGGGGGGGGGGGGGGGGGGGGGGGGGGGGGGGGGGGGGGGGGGGGGGGGCCCCGCCCCCGCGCCCCCCCCCCGCCCCCCCCCCCCCCCCCCCCCCCCCCCCCCCGCCGTTTCAACCCTGGCGCCGATCACCCTGCGCCACCGGATCCGTACCGTCGTAGAGGTCAGCACCCCCTCTTCCAGCCGGGATGGAGAACTTCCGATGGCCGGGCTTTCCAACATCGTCATCATCGTCGCCGCGGTCGTGTTCGTGCTCGCCCGCCAGATGCGGGCCCGCCGGATCGACACCGAGCGCCGCTTCTGGCTCCTGCCGCTGATCCTCGCCGTGGTCGCGCTGCGTGACCCGAGCCTGATCGACCCGCACCACAAGGCCGCCGCGGTCGGGCTGTTGGTGGTGGGGATCCTGATCGAGATCGCGATGGGCTCGGTCTGGGGCTGGACCGTCCGGATCTGGCGGGATGCTGACGGTACCGTGTGGGCCAAGGGCAGCAAGGCCGCGCTGGCCGCCTGGGTCGGCATGATCGCGCTGCGGGTCGGCCTGTTCGCGGTGGCCGCCGCGCTCGGCGTCCACCAGGGGACCAACGACCTGCTGCTCGCGCTGGCGGCGCTGCTCCTGGTCCGCGGCGCCGTGGTGAACTGGAGGGCCCAGAACCTGGAAGGCGGCCCGCGCCGGGCCACCGTGCTCGGCTGAGCCGGGCCGGCCGTGGAGGGAACGTACGTGCCACTGGAGTACTGGACCCGTTGGCCGCAGGAGCCGCCCCTGGACCGGAGGAACTCCTCCTGGGCCGGGGCGCTGCTGTCCGCCGTCGGGCGTTTGGGGCTGCTGGGCTCGGTCGTCTGGGGGACGTACGCCGGGAGCCGGCACTCGGCGGCGACCGCGGTCGTCGCGGCGATACTGATCATCTCGGCGGGAGCGCTCTTCTACGGTCTCTTCGTGGCCTCGCGGCGGCACTGGCCGCGGGCGGCGCTGGGGTGCATCGTCGGAATGCTGGTGGTCAGTTGGGCGGCCCAGCAGACCCACGGGGTGCTGCTGGCGAACGTGATCTGGTGCGCGATGTCGGTGATCGTGCTGCTCCGGCTGCCGCTGACGCTGGCCGTGCCGGCCACCCTGATGGCCCTGGCCTCGTACAGCACGACCACCCGCGACTCCCCGCTGGGCACCGTGCTCACCGTGGTCGGTCTGCTGCTGCTCGGCTACCTGTTGCGGCTGGACGGCGAGGCGCGGGCGACCGCCCGGCTGCTGCTGGCCCAACAGCTGGCCGCGAAGGCGGCCGAGGCGGAGTCGGCGGCGCTGGCCGAGCGGGCCCGGATCGCCCGGGAGATCCACGACGTGCTGGCGCACAGCCTCTCCGCGCAGCTGGTGCACCTGGAGGCGGCGCGGCTGATGCTGGACGGTGGGGCCGATCGCGGGCAGATCCGGGAACGGGTGGTGGCGGCCCGGCGGATGGCCCAGGACGGGCTGGCCGAGACCCGGCAGGCGCTCTCCGCGCTGCGCGGCGAGTTCGTCCCGGTCGGGGACTACCTGGTGCAGCTCGTGCGGGACGAGAACGCCGTGCTGACCGTGGAGGGGACCCCGCGGCCGCTCGCCGCCGAGGCCGGGCTGGCCGTCCGGCGGACCGCGCAGGAGGCGCTCACCAACGTCCGCAAGCACGCGTCCGGCGGCGGTTGCACGGTCCTGCTGCGCTACCTGCCGGAGGAGGTGGAGCTCGAGGTCCGCAACGTCCGCGGGCCGCGCGGCGAGGTGTCGGCCGAGTTGGCCGGCAGCGGCAGCGGGTACGGTCTGCTGGGAATGCGTGAACGCGCGGAACTGCTCGGCGGCAGCCTGCTGGCGGGCCCGGACGACGGAGGATGGCGCGTGCTGCTGCGGGTGCCGGCATGAGCGAGCGGACGACGGGCGGGGCGGAGCAGCCGACCCGGGTGCTGGTGGCGGACGACCAGACCGTGGTGCGGGAGGGGATCGTGATGCTGCTGGGGCTGCTGCCCGGCATCGAGGTGGTCGGGGCGGCGGCCGACGGCGAGGAGGCGGTCCAGCTGGTCGCCGAACGGGCCCCGGACGTCGTGCTGATGGACCTGCGGATGCCGCGCTGCGACGGGGTGGAGGCCACCCGCCGGATCCGTGGCGAGCACCCGGCGACCGAGGTGGTGGTGCTGACCACCTACGCCGACGACGACTCGCTCTTCCCGGCGCTGCAGGCCGGCGCCCGGGGGTACCTGACCAAGGACGCGGGGGCGGAGGAGATCGCCCGGGCCATCGCGGCCGTCCGTTCCGGAGCGGCCGGGCTCTCCCCGCAGGTGCAGCGCCGGCTGCTGGAGCGGCTCGCCGCGCCCGCCCCGGAACCGGCGCGGCCCCCGGCGCGGTCGGCCCAACAGCCCCTCCCGGACGGCCTGACGGCCCGGGAGGCGGAGGTACTGGCGCTGATCGCCGAGGGGTTGTCGAACACCGAGATCGCGGCGGAGCTCTTCGTCAGCCCGGCCACGGTGAAAACTCATATCAATAATCTCTTCGCGAAGACCGCGGTCAGGGATCGTGCACAGGCGGTCAGTTATGCGTTCCGACATGGGATTTCGCGGGGTGAACAGCACGGCTGATCTCGTCTTAATGGGTGAAAAATCCGGTCGGGTGCCATATCTCCGTTTCTGACCCGTCATCATTGTGCCGTCAGGGCACCGTCGGTACGCCGAATGGATCTTCGGGGCGGGTCGTCCGGAGTGCTCGCGGTGCCGCTATCCCGACGCCCACCGCTCGGTGGTGCATCCCGGGCAGGAGCAGCTTTGGCACAGCAGCAAGTCACCGGACCGGTCGGTCGGCCGTCCCGTTCGAGCCAGTGGTTCGACCGGTGGTCCGTCCCCAGCGGGGCCGCGAGGCCGGGTCGTCGAGCCGCTCGCGGGCGGGCGGTGGTGGAGCGCGCCGTCACGGTGAGTCCCATCGTTCCGGCACCGCGGCAGGCGGAGCCGCCACCGGATCCGGCCGCCGCCGAGGTCTACCGGGCGGTGCAGCAGAGCGCCACCTTCCAGGAGATCCGGCGCAGCTACCGCAGGTTCGTCTTCCCCGCCACCGCGGTCTTCCTCGGTTGGTACCTCCTCTACGTGACCGCGCAGGCGATCGCGCCCGATCTGATGCGCAGCCGCCTCGCCGGGCCGTTCAACGTGGCCTGGCTGCTCGGCCTGCTGCAGTTCGTCTCGACCTTCGTGATCACCCTGCTCTACGCCCGCAATGCCCGCATCAAGCGCGACCGAGCCGCCCTCGGGCTGCGCTGGGACACCCAGGACCAGCTGCGATGAACCTGATCGAGTCCCACCTGCCCGTTCCCGGCCACTCGGCACTCGCGCCGGCCGGCGGTCAGCACCACGAGCTGGCGGTCGTGCTCTTCGCGCTGGTGGTCGTGGTGACCCTGGCGATCACCGTCTGGGTCGGCCGCCGCGGCCAGGCCACCGAGGACTTCTACGCCGGTGGCCGCGACTTCGGCCCGTTACAGAACGGCATCGCGCTCTCCGGCGACTACCTCTCGGCCGCCTCGTTCCTCGGGGTGACCGGCCTGATCGCGCTCTACGGCTACGACGGCGTGCTCTACAGCATCGGCTTCCTGGTGGCCTGGTTGGTGGTCCTGATGTGGGTCGCCGAGCTGGTCCGCAACACCGGCCGCTACACCCTGGCCGACGTGCTGACCACCCGGATGCGGCAGCGTCCGGTCCGGGCCGCGGCCGGCAGCGCCAGCGTGGTGGTGACCCTGCTCTACCTGATCGCCCAGATGGTCGGTGCGGGCAGTCTGGTCGCCCTGCTGCTCGGCACCACCGGGGCGGCGGCCAAGACCTGGACCATCGTCGCGGTCGGCGCCCTGATGGTCATCTACGTCACGGTCGGCGGGATGCGGGCCACCACCTGGATCCAGATCGTCAAGGCGATGATGCTGATGACCGGGGCGGCGCTGCTCACCGGCTGGGTGCTGGTCCGCTTCCACGGCGACTTCGCCGGCCTGATGGAGGCGGCGGCCCGGGGCAGCGGCGCCGGTTCCAGGTACCTCGAGCCGGGCCTGAAGTACGGCGGGACCGCCACCGAGCGGCTCGACTTCGTCAGCCTCGGCCTGGCCCTGGTGCTCGGCACGGCCGGCCTGCCGCACATCCTGTCCCGCTTCTACACCGTGCCCACCGCGCGGGCCGCCCGGCGGTCCACGGTCTGGGCCATCGGGCTGGTCGGCTGCTTCTACCTGATGACCGTGGTGCTGGGACTGGGGGCGACCGCGCTGGTCGGCTCCAAGGCGGTGAAGACCGCCAACTCGGCCGGGAACACCGCCGTTCCGCTGCTCGCGCTCAAGCTCGGCGGCGGCGACGGCAGTACCGGGGGAGCCCTGCTCTTCGCGATCACCTCGGCCATCGCCTTCGCCACCATCCTCGCCGTGGTGGCCGGGCTGACCCTGGCCTCCTCGGTCTCCTTCGCCCACGACCTCTACGCCGAAGCGTTCCGCCGCGCCGACCGGCCGGCGGTGAGCGACCGTCAGGAGGTGGTGGTGGCCCGGCTGGCAGCGGTGGTGATCGGCGGCACGGCGATCGTGCTCAGCCTGTTCGCCCAGCGGCTCAACGTCGCCTTCCTGGTCAGTCTGGCGTTCGCGGTGGCGGCCTCGGCCAACCTGCCCACCCTGCTCTACAACCTCTTCTGGCGCCGGTTCACCACCCGGGGGGCCTGCTGGGCGACCTACGGCGGCCTGGTGCCGGCCCTGGTCCTGGTGCTCTTCTCCCCGGTGGTCTCCGGCAGCAGGACCGCGATGTTCCCGGGCGTGGACTTCCACTGGTTCCCGCTGGAGAACCCCGGCCTGATCTCCATCCCGCTGGGCTTCCTGGCCGGTTGGGTGGGCACGGTCAGTGGCGAGGAGCGGGCGGACGCGGACAAGTTCGCCGAGCTGGAGGTCCGTTCGCTGACCGGCGCCGGGGCGGTCTGAGCGGGCACCGGAACGGCGGACGGTCCCCGGCGGCGCCTGCTGCCGGGGACCGTCCGCGCGCGGGGGAGTTCAGGGGCGGCCGAGGTGGGTGGGGTGGTAGCCCTTGACGATCTTCGAGATCCGGACCCTCGTACCCTGGTGCGCCGCCTCGACGTAGCGTTCGTCGCCCAGGTAGACGGCGACGTGGTGGATGCCACGGGCGCTGCCGTCCGAGGACCAGAACAGCAGGTCGCCGCGGCGGAGTCGGCCCGGCCCGAGACGGGTGGTCGCCTCGTACTGGTCGTTGGCGATCCGCGGCAGCCTGATGCCCGCCCGGCGGTAGGACTGCTGGACCAGGCCCGAACAGTCGTAGCCGTTCGGGCCGTTGCCGCCCATCACGAACGGCTTGCCGACCTGGGCCAGTGCGAACTTCACGGCCGCCTCGGTGTTCCGGTGCGAACTCGTCCCGGTGGCGGGGGCGGTGGACTCGTCATCGGCGGTGGCCGGAGTGGTGTCGTCGACGGCCGGCGCGGTCTGGCCGGTGTCTGCGCCGCCGGGGGTGGGGCCGTCGGTGCCGGGGACGGTGTCGTCGGTGTCGGGTGCGCTGGTCCCGTCCAGCTGGTGGTGGCCGGGCACGGGCTCCGCGTACGCGCTCCCGGCACCGCCGAGGAGGTTCGAGCCCGTGCCCACGACTATCGCGGTGGCCAGTGCGACGCCGTACCGCAGCCGGGCGACACCGGGCAGCACGGTCCGATGGGGTGTCGTATCCATGCGGTCACGCTAGGCAGTCGTCACCGGGAGTCGCCGCGTGGCCTCCGCCGAACGGACGACTCACCCTCGGTAAGGACCGTCCAGCGGTTGCACTCCGCGGACCTCCATCCGGCTCGGCGTGCCGGGGGTCTTTCCACAGCTCTCCGGGCGGGCCGGCGCGCTCGTCCGCTGGACCACCTCGACCCGCCAGGCCCGGCCGTCGGCGTGCTCCACCCGGCACTCCCAGCGGTCCTCGGCCAGGGCCCGCTGGCTGACGGTCAGCGCGTCCGCCGCGGTGTCGCCGGTCAGCTCGCGCACCGCCTGCTCGGCCGCCTGGCCGGGCCGGTCCCAGCAGGAACGCCCGCGCGACCACTGCGGCACGGTGTGCCCGGCGGCGGTCGCCGCCAGCACCTCCTTGGCCGCGGCCTCGCCGAGCCGGCCATAGGCGTAGCCGTACGGGAGAACCAGCATGGTCGGCGCGAACCGGTGCCCGCCCAGGTGGGTGACCTCCCAGACCTCGCTGTGCCCGGCCGCCGCCAGCTCGGCCGCCAGCGGCCGCCCGAGCAGCGCGCAGCAGCGATCCCGGCGGCCGTTGGTGCAGACCAGCGCCAGCGGGCCGCCGGTGTGCGGGACTCCGAAGCCGCCGTGCTCGCCGGCCCCGGCGGCGGCCAGGTCCAGTGTCAGCAGCTCGGCGGGGTCGGTCAGTTCGGTGCGGCGCACCCAGGAGTGGCCCGGGCGGGTGTGGGCCAGCACGACCTGGTGCCCGGCGAGCGGGAGGTTGTCGGCGTGCCGCCCGGGCCGGCGGATCAGCGCCGGTCGGACACCGGTCCCCGCGCAGGCCGCGTCCAGCGCCCGGCCCAGCTCGGTGTCGAGGTGGCTCCCGGTCAGCGCCTTCGCACCCCACGGCCCGGGCTGCTCCAGCAGCAGCCAGGTCGCGGCGGTCGCCGCGGTGGCGGCCAGCGGCTCGTCGAGTTCGCTCGACGCACTGCTACAGGTGATCACCCCGGGCACCCTACCGTGCGCCCCGGAGCGCCGGGTGGGGCCGGATCACCCGGCCCCACCCGCCGGCCTCAGGCCGGTCCGGCCACCGCCGCGAGCCGGCCGGTCACCGGGCTGCCGGAGCCGTCCCGGCGCGGATCGCGCTCCGGCAGCTGCACCGGCGAGCCGTTGGCCGCCGCGCCGCGGGCCGGCGCGGCCCCCGCCCAGGCGAAGACCAGCACGTCCTCGCCGCGCAGGAAGCGCTGGCAGCGCACGCCGCCGGTGGCCCGGCCCTTGCGCGGGTACTGCTCGAACGGCGTCACCTTCCAGCTGGTCTGCTCATCGCCGGCGAGGGTGCCGGAGGCACCGGCCACCGAGACCACCACGGCGTCCTCCGCCGGGTCCACCGCGGTGAAGGAGAGCACCCGGGCGTCCTCCGTGAGCTTGATCCCGGCCATCCCGCCCGCCGGACGGCCCTGCGGGCGGACCTGGCCGGCCGGGTAGCGCAGCAGCTGGGCGTCGCTGGTGATGAAGACCAGGTCCTCCTCGCCGGTGCGCAGCTCCACCGCGCCCACCAGCTCGTCGCCCTCCCTGAGCGCGATCACCTCGAACTCGTCCTTGTTGGCCGGCCACTCCGGCACCACCCGCTTGACCACGCCCTGCACCGTGCCCAGGGCCAGGCCGGGCGAGGACTCGTCCAACGTGGTCAGCGCGATCACCCGCTCCTCGGCCTCCAGCCGCAGGAACTCGCTGACCGGCGCGCCGCCCGCCAGCGACATCGCGCGCTGCGGTGGCAAGGCCGGCAGATCGATCACCGGCAGTCGCAACACCCGCCCGGCCGAGGTCACCGCGCCCACGTCGGCCCGCGCGGTGGCCGGCACGGCCGAGACGATCAGGTCGTGCTTGGCCCGGGACTCGCCGGCCTCCATCGGCTCGCCGTCCGCCGTCCGGGCCAGCAGGCCGGTCGAGGAGAGCAGCACCCGGCACGGGTCGTCGGCCACCTCCAGCGGCACGGCCAGCGCCGCCGACGGAACGGCGCCGGACTCCAGCAGCACGGTGCGCCGCTCGGTGCCGAACTGCTTGGCGACCGCGCCCAGCTCGCCGGAGACCACGCTGCGCAGCTTGCCGTCCGACTCCAGGATCTCGGTCAGCTCGGTGATCTCCGCGGTCAGCTTGGCCTGCTCGGCCTCCAGCTCCACCCGGTCGAAGCGGGTCAGCCGGCGCAGCGGGGTGTCCAGGATGTACGCGGTCTGCACCTCGGAGAGCCCGAACCGCTCGATCAACCGCTCCTTGGCCTGCGCCGCGTTGTCGCTGGACCGGATCAGCGCGATCACCTCGTCGATGTCGACGAGCGCCACCAACAGGCCCTCGACCAGGTGCAGCCGCTCCTGCCGCTTGCGGCGGCGGAAGTCGCTGCGCCGGCGGACCACCTCGAAGCGGTGGTCGACGTAGACCTCCAGCAGTTCCCTGAGGCCCAGCGTGAGCGGCTGGCCGTCCACCAGCGCCACGTTGTTGATGCCGAAGGTCTCCTCCAGCGGCGTCAGCTTGTACAGCTGCTCCAGCAGCGCCTCGGGGACGAAGCCGTTCTTGACCTCGATGACCAGGCGCAGCCCGTGCTCGCGGTCGGTCAGGTCCTTGATGTCCGCGATGCCCTGCAGCTTCTTCGCGTTGACCAGGTCCTTGATCTTGGCGATCACCTTCTCCGGCCCGACCGCGAACGGCAGTTCGGTCACCACGATGCCCTTGCGGCGGGCGGTGACGTTCTCCACCGTCGCGGTGGCGCGCATCCTGAACGTGCCGCGGCCGGTCTCGTAGGCGTCCCGGATGCCGGAGAGGCCGACGATCCGGCCGCCGGTCGGCAGGTCCGGGCCGGGGATGAACCGCATCAGCGTGTCGAGGTCGGCGCCCGGGTGCTTGATCAGGTGCCGGGCGGCGGCGATCACCTCGCTCAGGTTGTGCGGCGGCATGTTGGTCGCCATCCCGACCGCGATCCCGGAGGAGCCGTTGACCAGCAGGTTCGGGAAGGCGGCCGGGAGCACCACCGGTTCCTGCTCGCTGCCGTCGTAGTTGGGGCCGAAGTCGACGGTCTCCTCGTGGATCGACTCCACCAGCGACATCGAGGCCGCCGTCAGCCGGGACTCGGTGTAGCGCATCGCGGCCGGCGGGTCGTCGTTGCCGAGCGAGCCGAAGTTGCCGTGGCCGTCGATCAGCGGGACCCGCATCGAGAAGGGCTGTGCCATCCGGACGATCGAGTCGTAGATCGAGGCGTCCCCGTGCGGGTGCAGCCGACCCATCACCTCGCCGACCACGCGGGCGCACTTCACGTGGGCGCGCTCGGGGCGCAGGCCCATCTCGTTGGCCTGGTAGAGGATGCGGCGGTGCACCGGCTTGAGACCGTCCCGCGCGTCCGGCAGGGCGCGGGAGTAGATCACCGAGTAGGCGTACTCGAGGTAGGAGCGCTGCATCTCGTCCACGACGTCGACGTCGAGGATCTGCTCCTCGAAGTCTCCGGGCGGCGGGGTCGGCGAACTGCGGCGGGCCATCGCGGCGGGGCTCCCTTGCGTCTGTCAGCTGCTTCACGTGTCGTCACGGGGGTACGGCGACCCCCATTGTGGACCCTCCGGCGGACAGCGCCCGCCAGTGGCCTTCGTGAGGGCCACCGCCGGCGACTTCCGCCGGTGGCGAACGCCCGGCCCGCGCGGACGCGTCCCGGCGTTTCGATCGTTGCACCACAATGGGGGCCGTAGACACCCCCCGACCCACCCGACGGGAAGGACCCGAGCGCATGGCCAATCCGGCCCCCGCCTCCACCGGCGGTATCGCCATCACCGAGCACCGGCTGGCCAACGGCCTTCGCGTGGTGCTCTCCGAGGACCACCTCACCCCGGTGGCCGCCGTCTGCCTCTGGTACGACGTCGGCTCCCGCCATGAGGTGCAGGGCCGTACGGGTCTCGCCCACCTCTTCGAGCACCTGATGTTCCAGGGCTCCGCGAGCGTCTCCAACAACGGCCACTTCGAGCTGGTCCAGGGCGCCGGCGGTTCGCTCAACGGCACCACCAGCTTCGAGCGCACCAACTACTTCGAGACCATGCCCGCCCACCAGCTGGAGCTCGCGCTCTGGCTGGAGGCGGACCGGATGGGCTCGCTGCTGGCCGCGTTGGACGACACCTCGATGGAGAACCAGCGAGACGTCGTCAAGAACGAGCGCCGCCAGCGCTACGACAACGTCCCGTACGGCACGGCGTTCGAGAAGCTCACCGCGCTCTCGTACCCGGAGGGGCACCCGTACCACCACACCCCGATCGGCTCGATGGCCGACCTGGACGCCGCCACGCTGGAGGACGCCCGGGCGTTCTTCCGCACCTACTACGCACCCAACAACGCGGTGCTGTCGGTGGTCGGCGACATCGACCCGGCGCAGACCGTCGCCTGGATCGAGAAGTACTTCGGCAGCATCCCCGGCCACGACGGCAAGCAGCCGCCGCGGGACGGCACGCTGCCCGAGACCATCGGGCAGGAGCTGCGCGAGCTGGTCGAGGAGGAGGTCCCGGCCCGCGCGCTGATGGCCGCCTACCGCCTGCCGCACGACGGCACCCGCGAGGCCGACGCCGCCGACCTGGCGCTCACCGTGCTCGGCTCCGGCGAGTCCAGCCGGCTCTACAACCGCCTGGTCCGCCGCGACCGCAGCGCGGTCTCGGCCGGGTTCGGCATGCTCCGGCTCGTCGGCGCCCCCTCGCTGGGCTGGTTGGACGTGAAGTCCTCGGGCGACGCCACCATCGACCGGATCGACCGGGCGATCGACGAGGAGCTGGCCCGGTTCGCCGCGGAGGGCCCGAGCCCCGAGGAGCTGGAGCGGGCGCAGGCCCAGATCGAGCGCGAGTGGCTCGACCGGCTCACCACGGTCAGCGGCCGGGCCGACGAACTGTGCCGCTACGCCGTGCTGTTCGGCGACCCGAAGCTGCTCAACGGCGCGCTGGAGCGGGTCCTCGACGTCACCGCCGAGGAGGTCAGGGCGATCGCCGCGGCCCGGCTGCGGCCGGACAACCGCGCCGTCCTGGTCTACGAGCCCACCAACGCCGACGACGCCGCGACCGACGAGGAGGACGCCGCATGAGCGCCTACGTCCCCGCCATGACCTTCCACCCGCAGCCGCAGCCCGGCACGCCGACCCCGTGGGCGTTCCCCGCGCCGACCCGCGGCCGGCTCGCCAACGGGCTGACCGTGCTGCACTGCGACCGCCCCGGCCAGCAGCTGGTGGCCGTCGAGGTGCTGCTCGACGCGCCGCTCGCCGCCGAGCCGGCCGGGCTGGACGGGGTGGCCGGCATCCTCGCCCGGGCCTTCACCGCGGGCACCGACACGCTCACCGCCGAGGAGTACGCCGGTGAGCTGGAGCGCGCCGGCGCCACGCTGGACGCGCACGCCGACCACCTCGGCATCCGGCTCGCTCTGGAGGTTCCGGCCTCCCGGCTGGAGCGCGGCCTCAACCTGCTCGCCGACGCCCTGCGCGCCCCCGCGCTGCCCGCCGACGAGATCGAGCGGCTGGTCGCCAACCGGCTCGACGAGATCGTCCACGAGCAGGCCAACCCGGCCCGGCGCGCTGCCAAGGCGCTCTACGCCGAGCTGTTCGACGCCGCCGACCGGCTCTCCCGCCCCCGCGGCGGCACCGCCGAGACGGTCAAGCCGATCGACCGCGCCGCCGTCCGGGCCTTCTACACCGCGCACGTCCGCCCGGCCACCGCCACCGCCGTGGTGGTCGGCGACCTCACCGGGGTCGACCTGCCCGCCCTGCTGGAGGCCACCCTCGGCGGCTGGACCGGCGAGTCGGCCGAGCCCAGCGTCCCGGCGCCGGTCACCGCGGACGACACCGCGCGAGTGATCATCGTCGACCGGCCCGGCTCGGTGCAGACCCAGCTGCTGATCGGCCGGATCGGCCCGGACCGGCACGATCCCGCCTGGCCTGCCCAGACCCTCGGCACCTACTGCCTGGGCGGCACCCTCACCTCCCGGCTCGACCGGGTGCTGCGCGAGGAGAAGGGCTACACCTACGGCGTCCGCTCCTTCGCCCAGCCGCTGCGCTCGGCGGCCGACGGCTCGGGGCGCGCGCTGCTGGCGATCAGCGGCTCGGTGGACACCGCGTCCACCGCGCCCGCGCTGGCCGACACCTGGACCATCCTGCGCACCCTGGCCGCCGAGGGCCTCACCGACGGTGAGCGCGAGGAGGCCGTGCAGTTCCTGGTCGGCGTCGCGCCGCTCAAGTACGAGACGGCCGGCTCGGTCGCCGGCACGCTCGCCGACCAGGTCGAGCAGCAGCTGCCGGACGACTTCCAGGCGGAGGTCTACCGGCAGCTGGCCGAGCTCGACACCGCGGCCGCCACCGCCGCCGTGGTCGGGGGCTTCCAGCCGGACCGGCTGGTCACCGTCCTCGTCGGGGACGCCGCGGTGATCGCCGACCCGGTGAAGGAGCTCGGTATCGGCGAGGTCAGCGTCGTGTCGTCCTGACCCTGACACGTCCTCAGGAGGCCCGGCGGAAGCACCCGCCGGGCCTCCTTTTATTGGCTTGCCCGGTCGGTGCGGCCCGTGGGTAGATAGCCCTGCCGCGCGGTGCGGCATCGGATCACCGGTTTCGGATCACCGGCATCGGAGAGGAGGCGGTCATCATGCGGGTCGAGCACCCAGGCAGGCGCCGGTACGCCCTGCGCTCCCCGAGGCCGTCCTCCTCCCCACGCGCCTCCCTGCGCCGACGCGCCGCCTGAGTCCCCTTCCCCGGGCCCCGCGCCGGGCTGTTCATCGACTTCCCGAGCCACGCCGGACGCTTCGCGTGGCAGTTCTACCCTGGACATATCGACCTTTGGGGGTCAGCTCACCATGTCGTACACCGAAGTCCCCGGTGCCCGGGTCCCGATCCGGATGTGGACGGATCCGGCGACGGTGGAAGGCGCGGCGATGCAGCAGCTGCGCAACATCTCCTCGCTGCCCTGGCTGCACGGTCTCGCCGTGATGCCGGACGTGCATCTCGGCAAGGGCGCGACCGTCGGCTCGGTCATCGCCATGAACGGCGCGGTCTGCCCGGCCGCGGTCGGGGTCGACATCGGTTGCGGGATGAGCGCGGTGAAGACCTCGCTCACGGCCGGCGACCTGCCCGACGACCTGGGCCGGCTGCGCTCCAGGATCGAGCAGATGATCCCGGTCGGCCGTGGCATGCACGGCGACCCGGTCGACCCGCGCCGGCTGCACGGCCTGCCGACCTCGGGCTGGGACGACTTCTGGGACCGCTTCGACGCGGTCGCCCCGGAGGTCCGCTGGCGGCGCGAGCGGGCCCTGCAGCAGATGGGCACGCTGGGCAGCGGCAACCACTTCATCGAGTTCTGCCTGGACACCGACGGCTCGGTCTGGCTGATGCTGCACTCCGGTTCGCGCAACATCGGCAAGGAACTGGCCGAGCACCACATGACCGTGGCCCGCTCGCTCCCGCACAACCAGGGCCTGCCCGACCGCGACCTGGCGGTCTTCATCGCGGACACCCCGCAGATGGCCGCCTACCGGCAGGACCTGTTCTGGGCGCAGGAGTACGCCAAGCGCAATCGGGCGATCATGATGGCGCTCTTCCAGGACGTGGTCCGCAGCGAGTTCCGCCGGGCGAAGGTCGGCTTCGATCCGGTCGTCAGCTGCCAGCAGGAAGACGAACGAGGCGTGATGAGGACGGTCGAGTACCGCCCCGGCGTCATCAGCTGCCATCACAACTACGTGAGCGAGGAGCGGTACGACGGCGTCGACCTGCTGGTCACCCGGAAGGGCGCGATCCACGCGGGCGCGGGGGAGTGGGGGATCATCCCCGGCTCGATGGGCACCAGCTCGTTCATCGTCCGTGGCCTGGGCAACCCGGCCTCGTTCAACTCGGCCTCGCACGGCGCCGGTCGGAAGATGAGCCGGACGGCGGCGAAGAAGCGGTTCACCACCCGGGACCTGGTGGAGCAGACCCGGGGCGTGGAGTGCCGCAAGGACGCGGGCGTGGTGGACGAGATCCCGGGCGCGTACAAGTCGATCGACAAGGTCATGGAGCAGCAGAAGGACCTTGTCCAGGTCGTCACCGAGCTGAAGCAGATCGTCTGCGTCAAGGGTTGAGCCGGACGGCGGTGAAGGAGCCGTTCGCCACTCGGGACCCGGTGGAGCGGGCCGGGGCGTGGAGCGCCGCGAGGACGCGGGCGTGGTGGACGAGATCCCGGGCGCCCGCGAGCCGGCCGAGAAGGTGATGGAACAACAGCACCTGCTCGCGGTGGTCGCCCACCGCGAGCAGGTGCTCCGCGTGCGGGCCTGGTCCGCCGGCGGATCAGGCGCGGGGGATCAGGAACGCCAGGAACCTCGTGCGCACCCCGAGCAGGATCGCCGCGATCACCGAGAGGTCGAACACGGTGTTGAACCAGAACCCGCGCGGTCCGAACACGAACGGCACCAGGAAGACGAAGAAGCTCTGCGCGACGTAGACGTACAGCGAGCTCCGGCCGAACGGCAGCAGGACCTTCCCGGCGGTCCGCGCGATCGGCTCCTCGAACCGTCGGACCAGGAGGTACGTGCCGGCGACGCTCACCGGCGCCAGCAGGGGCCGCAGCAGACCGAGCCGGTTGTTCTGGAACAGGTGGTCGTAGGTGCCCGAAGCGGACACCAGGGTGGGGTGGTAGAGCAGGACCATGCCGACGGCGTAGATCAGCAGGGTGGCCACGACCAGGCCGACCCGCAGGGCGCGGCGCGGCGCGGGCGACATCCGGGACATCAGGCGCCTGATGTCGTCCCAGTGGAAGCCCGCGGTCATGCCGAGGAAGAAGTACACCCCCCACTGCAGGAACGGGCTGCAGGAGCCGGTGTCGAAGTACGAGGGCAGCAGGAAGCCCGCGTAGGCCAACAGCAGCATCAGCGGCGCCAGCCGGCGGGAGAGCAGCCACACCGCCAGGGGTGCGAGCAGGAACATCGGGACGTAGAAGCTCAGGAAGTCCGCCCAGCCGTAGGTGTAGCGCAGCGTCAGCGCGTTGACCAGCAGCGTCAGTGGCGTGGAGTGATCGTCGAGGCCGACCTTGACCTGCGTCCTGCCGTGCGCGAGCGCCACCCGGCCGATCCAGGTGAAGAGCAGCGTGAGGGTGACCGCGACCACGTACAGCTGCCCGGCCCGCTGCCACGAGTTGCGCGCCACCCGCGGTAGCCCGTGCTGTTCCAGGTCGCGGCGGCGCAGCATGCCCACCAGCAGCCCGGAGATCAGGAAGAAGCCCTCGGCCTCGGAGACCAGCAGCCCGCCGCGCCCGTCGAACAGGCCGAGCAGGGAGGGGACGTAGCTGAGGTGGATCGCGGCGAGCACGCCCACGTAGTAGCCGCGCATCAGGTCGAGCGTGACCACGCGGGCACGTTTCGGGGCGACGACGGGTGGTGAGGCCTCGCGGGGGGCGGGGGCCGTGACGTTGGCTGGGGCCGGGGCAGGCAGAAGCAGAGACGTCATGCAGGTCAGTCCGCCAGGCCTGCCTTTGAACGGTCTGAGAACAGGCTCAGCTCAGCGTGAGCTGTTCCGCCGTCCCGGGCGCGGTGGCCCGGGGCGGCGTCGACGGTGATTCAGGAAGCGGGACCCCCGCCCCGGGTGAGGCGCCGCCGGGACGGTCAGGCCGGACGCAGCAGGAACGTGACGAAGCCGAAGGTGCCGCGGTAGCCGCGGAGCCAGCCGGTGCGGTGGGCGGTGGCCGCCGCCAAGGCCTCGGCAGCTTCGGGGAGTTCGGGGTGGTCGAGGGCCCAGCCGGCCAGTGAGCCGGTCCAGCACCACTCGTAGTCGTCCAGTTCGTGCTGGGTGCTGAGGTGCGCGTACACCGGGATCCAGCCGTCCGCGACGATCCGTTCGACCAGGGTGGGCAGGTCGTCGAACTCGTCGGGCGAGCCGCCGAGCGCGGCGGTGGCCGCCTCGCCGGGCGGCGTCTGCCAGTAGCCCTCGCCGAGCAGCACGGCACCGCCGGGCGCGAGGTGTCCGCGGGCCGCGGCCAGGGTGGGCAGCGGGCCGCCGAAGGCGTGCGTGGCGCCGACGCTGAGCACCAGGTCGTAGGGGTGCGGTGCGGTGAACTCGGCCGCCGCGCGGTGGTGCAGGCCGAGCCGTCGGGCCACCCCGAGCTGTTCGGCGGCCTGCTGGGCCCGGGCGAGCCCGTCCGGATCGAGATCGACGCCGTCCGCGGTCACCCCCGGGTGCGCGGCCAGCGCGCGCAGCAGCCAGGCGGCCTCGCCGCAGCCGAGGTCGAGCAGCCGCTCGTCGCCCCGGCGAAGAGCCCGGGCGAGCAGCGTGGCGACCGACGGGTCGCTCAGCGGCGCGGCGATCGGATGGTGGGCGTGGGCGAGGCGGGAGCGCAGGCTACGGTCCATCCAAGCAGCCTCGCAGAGCCGCGGCCCGGCCGCAGGCCGTTTTCCGCGGCGGACACGCCGGAGGGGTGCGCCGCCGGTGTTCGGCGGGCACCCCTCCGGGAGGTCCGGGCTCAGGCCGCGGGCAGCTCGTCCAGGCCCTCCTGGACCATCTTGGCGAGCCGGTCCAGCGCGGCGTCCGCGCCCTCGGCGTCGGAGGCCAGCACGACCTCGTCGCCGCCCTCGGCACCGAGCGCCAGCAGCCCGAGCATCGAGGCCGCGTTGACCGGGTTGCCGCCGGCCTTGGCGATGGTGACGGGCACGCCGACGGCGGCCGCCGCACGGACGAAGACGGAGGCGGGACGGGCGTGCAGGCCCTCGGGCCAACCGATGGTGACGCGGCGCTCAGCCATGTGACGTGCCTTTCAGGTGGTGCTGCTTGGAGCCGTGTTGTCTAGACCATTCTGGCACGGCCGGGACCGAAACGGGTCCCCCCGGTCGAACGGAGTTCGGGTCGGGCGCCATCCGGCCCGTCGCCGGATAGCCTGGCGGCGTGGACGACCCCCAGGCCCAGCAGCGCGCCGCGGCTCCCGGCGACCCGACCGGCTACCCCCGGCACTGGGAGGCCGACATCCTGCTGCGCGACGGCGCCGCCGCGCGGATCCGGCCGATCACCCCGGCCGACGCCGAGCGGCTGGTGGAGTTCTACGCGCAGGTCTCCGACCAGTCGAAGTACTTCCGGTTCTTCGCGCCCTATCCCCGGCTGTCCGAGAAGGACGTCCAGCGCTTCACCCACCACGACTACGTCAACCGGGTCGGCCTGGCCGTGGTGGTCCGCGACCGCTTCATCGCCACCGTCCGCTTCGACCGGATCGACGACACCGGCCGCCCCTCCGACACCGGCACCGAGGCCGAGGTGGCCTTCCTGGTGCAGGACGCCCACCACGGCCGCGGGGTCGGCTCGGTGCTGCTGGAGCACATCGCCGCGGTCGCCCAGGAACGCGGCATCCGCCGCTTCACCGCCGAGGTGCTGCCCGAGAACCGCAAGATGGCCAAGGTCTTCACCGACGCCGGCTACACCCAGCGGCGCAGCTTCGCCGACGGCGTGCTGCACCTCGAGTTCGACCTCGAACCCACCGCCGCCTCGCTGGCCGTGATGCGCGCCCGTGAGCACCGGGCCGAGGCGCGCTCGGTGCAGCGGCTGCTGGCCCCGCGCTCGGTCGCGGTGGTCGGCGTCTCGCGCACCGCCCGCTCGGCCGGCCGGGCGCTGCTGCGCGACGTGCGGGCCGGCGGCTTCACCGGGCCGGTGTACGCGGTGAACAGCGCCGCCCCGCCCGGCACCGAGCTGGACGGGCTGCCGGTGTACCGCTCGGTCCTGGAGATCCCCGACCCGGTGGACCTGGCGATCCTGGCGGTGCCCGCCGAGGTGGTGCCGACCGTGGTCGCGCAGTGCGGCGCGCACGGCGTGCGCGGCCTGGTGGTGGTCACCGCGGGCTACGCGGAGACCGGACCGGCCGGCCGCGACCGGCAGCGGGCGCTGGTCCGCCAGGCCCGCGCGGCCGGCATGCGGGTGATCGGCCCCAACGCGTTCGGGCTGATCAACACCGCCCCCGAGCACCCGCTGAACGCCTCGCTGGCGCCCGCCCTGCCACGGGCCGGGCGGTTCGGGATCTTCTGCCAGTCCGGTGCGATCGGGGTCGCCCTGCTGGAGGCCGCGCACCGCCGCGGGCTCGGGGTCTCCTCCTTCGCCTCGGTCGGCAACCGGGCCGACGTCTCCGGCAACGACCTGCTGCAGTACTGGGAGGAGGACCCGGCCACCGACGTGGTGCTGCTCTACCTGGAGTCGTTCGGCAACCCGCGCAAGTTCACCCGGATCGCCCGACGGCTCGCCTCGAGCAAGCCGGTGGTGGTGGTGAAGGGTGCCCGGCACACCGGCAGCCTGCCGCCCGGCCACGCCGTCCCGCCGCCCTCCACCGGGTTGCACGACAGCACCGTCGACGCGCTCTTCCAGCAGGCCGGGGTGGTCCGGGTGGAGACCATCACCGAACTCCTGGACACCGGCGAACTGCTCGCCCACCAGCCGCTGCCGGCCGGCGACCGGGTCGCGGTGGTCGGCAACTCCGACTCGCTCGGCCTGCTCACCCACGACGCCTGCCTGGGCGCCGGGCTGCGCCCGCGCACTCCGGTGGACCTGACCACCGCCGCCACCGGGGAGAACTTCCGGATCGCCCTGGAGACGGCGCTCGCCGATCGCGCGGTGGACGCGGTGATCGCCGTCGCGATCCCGCCGATCGCCACCTCCGGCCAGGACTTCGTGGGCGACCAGGAGCTGCCGCCCACCGACCCGGAACTCGGCGAGGCACTGCTTGCCGCCGCGGCCCGGGCCCGCCGGCTGGGCAAGCCGCTGCTGCTGACCCATCTCGCGCTCACCGACCTGCCCGGCCGGCTGCGCACCCCCGAGCACACCGTCCCGGCCTACCCGGCGCCCGAACGCGCGGTGCGCGCGCTCGCGCACGTCGTGCGCTACGGCCAGTGGCGCCGCGACGCCGAGGAGGCCGAGCAGACCGCCCGGGTGCCCGAGCTGGACCGGATCGACCCGCCCGCCGCCCGCCGTCTGGTCGAGCAGGCCCTGGGCACCCGGACCGCCACCGCCGCCAGCACCCAGCCCGGCGGTGCCCGGTTCACCCTGCCCGATCCGGACGCCACCGCCCTGCTCGCGCACTACGGCATCGACGTCCACCCGGTGCTGCCCGCCCCGGAGGAGGAGCAGGCGGTCCGGGCCGCCGCCGAGCTCGGCTACCCGGTGGCACTCAAGGCGACCGCCGGCCACCTGCAGCACCGGCCCGATCTCGGCAGCGTCCGGCTCGACCTGACCGACGAGGACGGGCTGCGGCGCGCCCATCGCGAGCTGGACGCGCTGCTCGGCGGCGCGGCGCGGGCCGAGCTGGTGGTGCAGCGGATGGCCGCGCGCGGCGTGGACACCGTGATCGGCGCCACCGTGGACCCGGCGGTCGGAGCGATCCTGGCCTTCGGCCTGGCCGGGGCCCCGGCCGAGCTCTTCGGCGACGTGGCGCACCGGCTGATCCCGGCGACCGACGTCGAGGTCGCCTCGCTGGTCCGCGAGGTGCGGGCGGCGCCGCTGCTGTTCGGCTGGCGCGGCGCGGACCCGGTGGACACTGGTGCGCTGGAGGAGCTGTTGCTCCGGGTCTCCCAACTGGTCGACGACGTGTCCGAGCTGGCGTCGATCGAACTCGAACCCGTGGTGGTGGCCCCGCACGGCCTGGCGATCCTGGGGGCCAGGGTGCGGATCGCGCCGCTGCCGGTCCGCACCGATCTGGGCCCGCGCGCCATGAGCACCCTGTAGCCTTCCTGGGTTGCGCGCCTCCGGGCGGCGGTCCGCCGCCGGCCCGGTACGGAAGTACGGCGCAGTCCAGCCCGCTGCGTCGGCGGGACATGCCAGGATGGAGTTATGGCGAAGACCGGTACCACCACCACGCAGGACCTGCGCTCGGCGATCGAGCGCAGCGGCTACTACCCGGCGCTGGTGTCCGAGGCCGTGGAGTCCGCGGTGGGCCCCGAGCCGATCACCTCGTACCTGGTCCACCAGGAGACCACCTTCGATGCCAACGAGGTCCGCCGGCACGTCACGGTCCTGGTGCTGACCGCGACCAGGTTCGTGGTGAGCCACACCGACGAGCAGGCCGCCGACGCCGCCAGCCCGGTCCCGTACGCGACCACCTCCACCGAGAGCGTCCGGCTGGACCGGATCGGCTCGGTCGTGGTGAGCCGGATGGTGGCCAACCCCGAGACGTACACCCCGGGCACCCTGCCGCGCGAGGTCGTGCTGACCATCGGCTGGGGCGCGGTGCAGCGGCTCGACCTGGAGCCGGCCGGCTGCTCCGACCCGAACTGTGAGGCCGACCACGGCTACACCGGCTCGGCGACCGCTGACGACCTGTCACTGCGGGTCAGCGAGGCGGGAGACGGCCCGGAGACGGTGTCCCAGGCGCTGGTCTTCGCCCGGGCGCTGTCCGAGGCCACCATCAGCACCCGACCCTGAGGCCCGGCACCGCGACGATGTCCATGCCCTACAGCCACGACGCCTTCGAACTCCTCGACCCGTCCGACGCGCCCGCACCCGGGTACGGCCGCGGCTCGCTCAGCGACCTGCTGCCCTCGGTGGCGGCCGGCCTCGGCGTGGCCGGCTTCACCAGTACCCTGCCGATCGCCCCGGCCGACCGGGTCTGCGTCTTCCTGGTGGACGGCCTCGGCTGGGAGCTGATCCGCCGCCACCCCGAGTACGCGCCCTTCCTCACCTCGCTGCTGCCCAGCTCGCTGGGCCGGACCGGGCAGCCGCTCACCGCGGGCTTCCCGTCCACCACCGCGACCTCGCTGGCTTCGGTCGGCACCGGGTTGCCACCGGGGCTGCACGGCCTGGCCGGCTACACGGTGGCGATCCCGGGCCGCAACCAGCTGATGAACCAGCTGCGCTGGCAGCCGCCGGTGGAGCCGCGTGAGTGGCAGCCGTACCCGACGGTCTTCGAGCAGGTGCACGCGGCGGGGGTGCTGGCCTGCCAGGTCTCGTCCCCGCTCTTCGCGCAGACCCCGCTGACCCAGATCGCGCTGTCCGGCGGTGAGTTCCTCGGCCGCACCACCGGCGAGGAGCGGATGGACCTGGCGGCGCGGCAGCTCGCCGCGGCCGACCGCACGCTGGTCTACACCTACGTCAGCGAGCTGGACGGGATGGGCCACCGCTACGGCGTCGACTCCGACGAGTGGCGGATGATGCTGAACACCGTCGACCGGCTCGTCCAGCGGCTGGCCGAGCAACTGCCGCCGCGCTCCGCGCTCTACGTCACCGCCGACCACGGCATGATCGACATCGCCCCCGAGGACCGGATCGACTTCGACGAGGACTGGGAGCTCAGCGCGGGCGTCGCCCTGCTCGGCGGCGAGGGCCGGGCCCGGCACGTCTACGCCGTGCCCGGCGCGGCGGCCGACGTCCACACGGTCTGGAGCGAGGTGCTCGGCGACCGGATGTGGGTGGCCACCCGCGACCAGGCGATCGCGGCCGGCTGGTTCGGCCCGGTGGTGGACGACCGGGTCTACCACCGGATCGGCGACGTGGTCGCCGCCGCCCGGGACGACCTCGCGGTGATCGCCTCCCGCAACGAGCCGGGGGAGTCCACCATGGTCGGCCTGCACGGCTCGATGACCGCGGTGGAGCAGCTCGTCCCGCTGCTCGAAGTCCGCGCCTGACCACCCCTGACCGGAAAGGTCCTCGCTCCACCCATGGCTGACCTGGTGTTCTTCTCGGGCACGATGGACTGCGGCAAGTCGACGCTGGCGCTGCAGATGAACCACAACCACGCCGCGCGCGGTCGGCAGGGGATCATCTTCGCCCGGCACGACCGGGCCGGCGCCTCCACCATCTCCAGCCGACTCGGCCTGCGCGCCGAGGCGGTGGAGGTGACGGACGGCTTCGACTTCCACCACCACGTGGTCCAACTGCTCTCGGCCGGCGGCCGGGTCGACTACCTGATCTGTGACGAGGCCAACTTCTACGACGCCGAGCAGGTCGACCAGCTCGCCCGGGTGGTCGACGAACTCGGCATCGACGTCTTCACCTTCGGGATCACCACGGACTTCCGCACCAAGCTCTTCCCCGGCTCGCAGCGGCTCATCGAGCTGGCCGACCGGGTGGAGATCCTGCAGGTCGAGGCGCTCTGCTGGTGCGGCGCCCGGGCCACCCACAACGCCCGTACGGTGGGTGGAGTCATGGTGGTCGAGGGGCCGCAGGTGGTGGTCGGCGACGTCGCGGTCAGTCCGGACGAGGTCGGCTACGAGGTGCTCTGCCGCCGGCACCACCGCCGCCGGCTGACCGCCGCCACCGCCCGGGCCGCCGCGCTCTCCCCCGACGTGCTGCCGTTCGAGGGCTGACACCCTCGAGGCCGGGTCAGGGCAGCCGGACCACCGAGAACCGGCCGCCCTCCGGGTCGGCCAGCCGGGCCACCCGCCCGTACGGTGTGTCGTACGGCGCGACCAGCACGCTGCCGCCCAGCATCTTCGTCTGGCCGGCCGTCAGGTCCGTGTCGGTGACGGCGAAGTAGACCCGCCAGCGCGGCGGACCGTCCCGCAGGTCGGTGGTCTGCCGCAGGCCCGCCACCCGGTGCCCGTCCACCTGGAGGGTGGCCTCCTCGTCGCCCCGGGCCAGCGCGGAGGGATCCGCCTCGACCACCGTCCGGCCCAGCACCGAGCCGTAGAACGTGGCGGCCAGCGGCTCGTCGTTGGTGACCAGCTCGTTCCAGACCGGCGCACCGGGCTCGCCGACCACCTCCCAACCGAGGTGCTCCTGCCCCTCCCAGAGGCCGAAGAACGCGCCGGAGAGGTCGGCCGCGATGGCCAGCCGGCCGGCGCTCTCGGACTGCAACGGGCCGACCGCCACCGTCCCGCCGCACTCGCGGACCCGGGCCGACACCTCGTCGGCGCTGTCCACCGCGAAGTAGGTGGTCCACTCCACCGGCAGGGCCGGCTCGGCCTGCGCCACCCCGATCCCGGCCACCTTCGCACCGTGCAGGCTGGCCCGGACGTAGCAGCCGAGTTCGGCCGGTCCGGGAGTGAAGTCCCAACCGAGCAGTGGGCCGTAGAAGGCCTTGGCGCCTTCCAGGTCGTGGGCCATCAGGCTCACCCAGCAGGGTGTGCCCTGTGCCACCCGGACCTTCACCGCAGTCATCGCAGCCTCCTCGCGGGGGCACCCGGCCCGGCGGCGCGGGGCCCAAGCCCAGATGGTCCCACTCCGCCGGGCGACACACCGGGCGACCGCGCTGAAGCCACGGCAAAGAGCGTACAAAGAGCGGCCAGCCCGCACCGGAGCCCGCGAGCTGACGCGTCGTGACCGGCCGGGGAGCAGAATGGCGGCCATGGACACCACTTCCCCTCTGATCTCCGTGGACGAGCTGGTCCGGGCGCTGGACGGGTCGCAGCCGCCGGTGCTGCTGGACATCCGCTGGCAGCTGGGCGGCCCGCCCGGTGCGCAGGAGTACGCGGCCGGCCATCTGCCGGGGGCGCACTACCTCGATCTGGACCGTGAGCTGGCCGCACCGCCCGGCCCGGCCGGCCGCCACCCGCTGCCCGATCCGGAGGTCCTCGCCGCCGCGCTGCGTCGGGCCGGAGTGCGCGGCGACCGGCCGGTGGTGGTCTACGACGCGGGGCCGGCCACCTCGGCCGCCCGCGCCTGGTGGCTGCTGCGCTGGGCCGGTCACCCGGACGTCCGGGTGCTGGACGGCGGACTCGCCGCCTGGCGGTCGGCCGGCCGGCCCGAGAGCACCGACACGCCGCCGGCGGGGGAGGGCGACTTCAAGCCGCGCCCCGGCCGGTTGCCCACCGTCGACGCGGACGGCGCCGCCGCCCTGGCCCGCGAGGGCCTGCTGCTGGACGCCCGGGCGGCCGAGCGCTACCGGGGCGAGGTGGAGCCGGTCGACCCGCGGGCCGGGCACATCCCCGGCGCGGTCAGCGCGCCGACCACCGAGAACCTCGGCCCGGACGGGCGGTTCCGCCCGGTCGTCGAGCTGGACCGGCGGTTCCGCGAGCTGGGCGCGGACGAGCAGCGGGTCGGGGTGTACTGCGGCTCCGGGGTGACGGCGGCGCACCAGGCACTCGCGCTGGCGGTGACCGGCCGATCGGCCGTGCTCTACCCGGGTTCCTGGAGCGAGTGGTCGGCCGACCCGGCCCGGCCGGCCGCGACCGGCGCCGAGCGGGGCTGACCCGACACGTCGTGGGGGGGGGGGGGGGCGGGGGGCGGCGGGGGGGGGGCGGCCGGGGGGGGCGGGGGGCGGGGCGCGGGGGGGGGGGGCGCGCGCGGCGGGGGGGGGGGCGGGGGGGGGCCCCCCCCCCCCCCCCGCCGCCCGCCCCCCCCCCCGCGGGGGGCCCCCCCCCCCGGGGGGGGCCCGGCCCCCCCCGGGGGGGGGGCCGCCCGCACCACGGGGCGACTCAGTCCTGCTTCTTGCGACGGCTGCCGAAGACGATCTCGTCCCAGCTGGGCACGGTGGCCCGGCGGCCCGGACGGACCCCGTCCGCCTCGGCCTGCCGGTCGGTGGTGCCGACCAGCCGCTCCCGGTGCGGGGCGACCGCCCGTGGCATCAGGATGTCCGCGTACGCCGAGCCGGCGCCGACCGCCGGCGCCGCGGCAGCCGGCTCCTCGACCGGTTCGTCCTCCTCGACCGGCGCCGCCTCGATCGGGGCCGGGCCGATCGCCAGGTCGCCGCGGAAGGCCGGGACCACGTCCAGCAGGCTGGTCAGCGAGTCGCGGGACTCGGCGGTCGCCGCCGTCGCCGCGGTGGCCTCGCGGGCCGGGAGCCGGTCCGGCGGCGACATGATCCGGTCGGCCGAGGGACGCTCGATCATCGGGCGCAGCGGACGGTCCTGGGGGAGCCGGGCGATCCGCGGGATGAACGGGAAGACCGAGTCCTCCTCGCGCTCGACGCTCTCGCCGATCAGCGCCCGGGCCTCGTCGTCGTTCGGCTGGACCAACCGCCGCGGTGGGTCGTACGTCCAGCTCGCCGAGCGGTTCTCGCCGTCGGCCCGGTAGCCGAGCACGACCTCCCAGGTGCCGTCGTCCCGCCGCCAGGAGTCCCAGCGCTCGCTGTCCTTCTCCGCGGCGCGCAGCACCAGGCGCTCGGCCACCGCCTCGCCGAGTTGCGGTCCGGTGCTCTCGCCGGGCCGGCGGATCGGGGTCTTGCGGGCCCGCTCGGCCATGAAGGCACGCTCGGCCAGCACCGGCCCCTCGAAGCGGCGGACCCGGTCGACCGAGATCCCGGCGGCCTGGGCGACCTCCTCCGCGGAGGCACCGGCTCGTATCCGCGCCTGGATGTCCCGGGGGCGGAGATGGCTCTCGACCTCGATCTCGATCTGGCCGAGCCGCGGACGGTCACCACGGATCGCGGCGCGCAGCCGCTCGTCGATCGGGAGGGTGTACTCCGTGCTGTCGGCAGCCTTGAGGACCAGCCGTGTGCCGTCATTGCTGACCGCCACGACGCGCAGTTCGGGCACGGTTACCTCCCGGGTGGTGCCTGCCGACGTCACCTGCGTCGCTGCTCCCGTACTGAGTGTGGCCTGCCCACTGACGACTTGCCACAACCTTGCAGAGTTGACCGGCGTGTCGGGCTTTCGCCCGGACATGCCTTTGTGGCACGGTGACCTGTTCGCCGCGTCGCCCTGTGACGCCGCGTCCGGGCCTCCCAGCCGTTCCCCGCACGTGGATGTGGAGCGACGGTTCGGGTCGAGCGCCGCCGTGCGCGCCTGCTCCGAGGCCACCGTCCGGGCTGCCGGTTGACGGGCAGTCGAGAGGGTGACCGAAGGCTCAGGCTCCACGAACAGTACTCCATTCGTGGCATCCATCGGGGCGGCTCGCCGCTCAAGTCTCCCGCGATTCACGGGAATCTCAAGAGGGACGACTCCGATGGCGGACCGCCGATCAGTTGACGGTGATCATCTTCACATATAGCGACTGGAAGACGATGGATTTTCGCCCGATGTGTCCTTCCTTGTGCACAATGGGCGGGCTTATCTGATTGACGTACTCGCCGTCCGCTGATGTGAGGTGAAGGGCACCCATGCCGGAGCAGAAGGACCGGAGCACGGCCGGGGGCGGCCGACGGATCGAGCTCAGCGTCGCCCAGGTCGTGGCCAGCGCGCTGGCCGCGGTGGTCGGCGCGGTGCTCGCCTCCGAGCTCGGCGTCTACGGGACGATCATCGGCGCGGCGGTGGTCAGCATCGGCGCGACCACCGGCGGCGCGGTCTTCCAGCACCTGTTCCGGCGCACCGGTGAACAGCTGCGCGAGGTCGCCGACCGCGGGCCCGGCCGTGCGGTGAACGACCTGAAGCAGGTGCCGCTCACCGACACCGCCCCACTGCCGGAGGCCTGGCGGCCCGCGCCCGAGCCGTCCGCCGAGTGGAGCGACCCGCTGGTGCTCAAGGCCCGCCGGCGCTGGACCTGGCGCGGCTACGCGCTGGTGTCGGCGCTGGTCTTCGCGCTCGCGATGACGCCGATCGTGATCGTCGAGCTGGCCGCCGGGAAGAACCTGCACTCGATGACCACCGGGCAGGACGGCGGCGGCACTTCCTTCTTCCCCGGCGGCGGCCACCGGTCCGACCCGGCACCGCCGGCCACCCGGCCGGCCGACCAGCCGGACCCGGGCCCGTCGGCCGGCGGCGGCGCGACGCCCTCGACCGGAGCCGGCGGCGGGGTGACCAGCGGCTCCACGCCCTCGGGCGTGCCGTCCGCGCGGGTCTCGCCCAGCGGCCAGCCGTCGCCGTCGACCTCGCCGGCCGGTACCCCGACGGTGAGCCCGACGCCGACTCCGTCGGCCGGGAGCCCGTCCGCCGCGCCGTCCGCCGACCCGGCCACGGCCGCGCCGCCCGCCGCCACGCCGGGGGCCACCGCCTCGCCGTGACCGGACGGCCCGGAGCCCGTGACCGCTCGGCCCGGGCTCAGGCGCCGAGGACGCGCCGCAGGTAGTCGTTGGTGAACCGGCGCTCCGGATCCACCCGGTCGCGCAGCGCCGTGAAGTCCGCGAAGCGCGGGTAGGCCCCGGCCAGGTGGTCGGCGTCCCGGGTGTGCAGCTTGCCCCAGTGCGGGCGGCCCTGGTGGGCGGTCATCAGCTGCTCGACCGCGGTGAAGTAGCCCCGCTCCGCGGTGCCGCGATAGAGGTGCACGGCGACGTAGACGGTGTCCCGGCCGCTCGCGGTGGAGAGCCAGAGGTCGTCGGCCGGCGCGGTGCGCACCTCCACCGGGAAGCTGATCCGCCAGTCGGACCGTTCCACCAGCGCCTTGAGCTCCCGCAACACGCCCACCGCCGCCTCGCGCGGCACCGCGTACTCCATCTCCACGAAGCGCACCTTGCGCGGGCTGGTGAACACCTTGTACGCGGTGTCGGTGTAGGTCCGCTCAGACCAGGCACGGCTGGCGACCGCGGCGATCGCGGGGATGCCGCGCGGGAACGCCCGGCCGACCCGGCAGGCCCCCTCCCACACCGTGTTGGACAGGAGGTCGTCGTCCAGCCAGGCCCGGACGGCCGGCAGCGGCGCGGCCGGGCCCTGGCTGCGGTTGTTCCGCTTGGTGCTGCAGCGGTCGGTGTGCGGGAACCAGTAGAACTCGAAGTGCTCGTTGACCGTGCTCAGTTCGTCGAACCGCGCGAGCACCTCCGACCAGCCCATCGGCTGCTCGTGGGCGGTCAGCAGGAAGGCCGGCTCGACCGCGAAGGTCAGCGCGCTGATCACGCCGAGCGCGCCGAGGCCCAGCCGGGCGCCCTGGAACAGCTCCGGCTGCTCGGTGCGCGAGCAGTGGCGGACCGTGCCGTCGGCGAGCACCAGCTCGACGGCGGTGAGCTGGGCGGCCAGCGAGCCGGAGTCCCGGCCGGTGCCGTGGGTGCCGGTGCTGGTCGCCCCGGCCACGGTCTGGGCCTCGATGTCGCCCATGTTGGTCAGCGACAGGCCGGCCGCGGCCAGCACCCGGTTGAGTCGGGCGAGCGGCAGACCGGACTCCACGGTGACCGTCCCGGCCGCCCGGTCCAGCTCGCGCACCGCGGTCAGCCCGTCCGGCCGGACCAGCACGCCGTCGCCGGCCGAGGCTATCGCCGTGAAGGAGTGCCCGGAGCCGACCGCCTTGACCGTCCGGCCCTCCTCGGCGGCCTGCCGGACCACTGCGGCCAGCTCCTCGGTGGAGGCCGGCGCGACCACCCGGCTCGGCTCGGCGCTCTGGTTGCCCGCCCAGTTGCTCCAACGGCCGGCGGTGACGGTGGCGGGCATGCAGGGACCTCCAGTGCGGCGGTGGTGCGGCTACCAGTGGGTAGGGAGCCTAACCACCCGCCGGACGCCGGTCCATGCCCGTGCGGAGCCTTCGCCCGTCAGTGCGCGGCCGACCCGGCGACCGCGGCCGGTTCGGCCGTCCCGGCCCGCAGCCACCGGCCGCCCGCCAGCGCGGCGAGCGCGGCGAACCCGGCGGATGCCACCGGGACCCAGTAGCCCGCGGCCGCGCCCGCGTGGTCCACCACCCAGCCCGCCATCGAGGAGCCGACCGCGATGCCCAGCCCCAGCCCGGTCGAGGTCCAGGTCATCCCCTCGGTCAGCTGCGCCGCCGGGACCAGCCGCTCGACCAGCGCCATCGCGGTCACCATGGTCGGCGAGATCGACATCCCGGCCAGGAAGAGCGCCGCGCCCAGCGCCACCAGGGCGACCGGGCCGGTGCACCACGCGGCCACCAGGAGCAGCGGGACCATGCTCACCGCCATCACCGAGACCCCGGCCAGGAACCGTTCGGCCAGCGTCCCGCGCAGCCGCAGCGCGCCGAAGACCATACCCGCCAGGCCGGAGCCGAGCGCGTAGACGGCCAGCACCAGGCTGGCCAGCGCCTTGTGCCCCTGTTCCTGGGCGAAGGCCACCGTGACCACCTCGACCGCGCCGAAGATCGCGCCGGTGGCGACGAAGGTGAGCACCAGCACCCGCAGCCCGGCCGAGCGCAGCGCGGAGCCGGTGGACCGCTCGGTGGCCGGGTGGACCGGCGGCTCGGTCGCCCGCTGCGCGGTGAAGAGCAGCACGCCGAGGGTCAGGAAGACGCCGGAGAGCAGCACGCCGGCCTCCGGGAAGAAGCCGGTGGCCAGCCCGACCGAGAGGATCGGCCCGACGATGAAGCAGATCTCGTCGACCACCGACTCCAGCGAGTAGGCGGTGTGCAGCTTCGGCGCGTCCTCCCGGTAGAGGTGCGCCCAGCGGGCCCGGACCATGGCGCCGGTGCTGGGCATCGCGCCCATGCCTATCGCGGAGCAGAACAGCGCCCAGTCCGGCGCCCCGAACCGGGCGCAGAGCAGCAGGGCCGCCCCGGAGAGCGCGGTGACCGCGGTGGCGGGCAGCGCGACCCGGCGCTGGCCGTAGCGGTCCACCCAGCGGGCGACCAGCGGTCCGAACACCGAGACCGAGAGCGCCATCATCGCCGCGACCGCGCCCGCCACGCCGTACGAGCCGCGCAGCTGGGACAGCATGGTCACGATGCCGATGCCGGTCATCGAGATCGGCAGCCGGGAGACGAACCCGGTGGCCGAGAAGGCCAGGCTGCCGGGCGCGGCGAAGATCTGGCGGTAGCTGGACAGCACGACGGCTCCGTGGAACGTAAGGAACATTTCTGTCTTAGACAGCTTACGAAGCTTCGCAAGCGAGATTTCCGGGCGGTGTCCCGTGGGCCCCCGGTCCGACCGTCACGGCGCAGTGGCAGGATCGGTGCCATGTCCGACGCACCCAGCACCACCGGCCCGGCCGACGCCGCCCCCTACGACGCGCTGCTGCTGCTCTCCTTCGGTGGCCCGGAGGGGCCCGAGGAGGTGGTGCCGTTCCTGGAGAACGTCACCCGGGGCCGGGGCATCCCCCGGGAGCGGCTGGTCGAGGTCGGCAAGCACTACTTCCTGTTCGGCGGGGTCAGCCCGATCAACGAGCAGAACCGCGAGCTGCTCGCCGCGCTGCGCAAGGACTTCGCCGAGCACGGCCTGGAGCTGCCGGTCTACTGGGGCAACCGGAACTGGGCCCCCTACCTGGTCGACGCGCTGCGGGAGATCGCCGACGACGGCCACCGCCGGATCGCGGTGCTGGCCACCAGCGCCTACGCGGGTTACTCGGGCTGCCGGCAGTACCGGGAGAACCTCGCCGACGCGCTGGCCCAGCTGACCGCGGAGGGGCGTCCGGAGCTGACCGTCGACAAGTTGCGGCACTTCTACAACCACCCGGGCTTCGTCGAGCCGATGATCGAGGCCACGCTGGCCGCGCTCGACCGGCTGCCCGCGCAGACCCGCGAGCGGGCCCCGCTCGCCTTCACCACCCACTCGATCCCGACCGCGATGGCGGAGAGCTCCGGCGCCCCCGACGACCCGGCCCGCGGCACGCCCGGCGGCGCGTACGTGGCCCAGCACCTGGCGGTGGCCGGCCTGGTCGCCGAGGCCGTCGCGGCGGCCACCGGGGTCGCCGACCGGCCGTGGGAGCTGGTCTACCAGAGCCGCAGCGGTGCCCCGCACATCCCGTGGCTGGAGCCGGACATCTGCGACCACCTGGTGACGCTGCACGAGGCGGGCGCCCCGGCCGCGGTGATGGTTCCGATCGGCTTCGTCTCCGACCACATGGAGGTCAAGTACGACCTCGACACCGAGGCCAGCGCGAAGGCCGCAGAGCTGGGCCTGCCGGTGGCCCGGGCGGCCACCGTCGGCGCCGACCCGCGGTTCACCGCGGCGGTGCGCGAGCTCGTCCTGGAGCGCGCGGCCGTCGAGCGTGGTGAGAGCGTGCGCCGGTGCGCACTCGGTGCGCTGGGCGCGAGCCACGACGTCTGTGCGGTGGCCTGTTGCCCCAACCCCCGTGCCCCCCGGCCCGCCGCCGCGCAGGCCTGACCCGCCACCGGATACCGACCCGTACACCGGAGACCGAGGAGTACCGTGCCCGACCAAGCCCTGCTCGACGAACTGCTCGCCGTCGCCCTGGAGGCCGCCCACCGGGCGGGCGAGCTGCTGCACGGCGGCCGCCCGGCCGACCTCGGGGTCGCGGCCACCAAGAGCAGCCCGGTGGACGTGGTCACCGAGATGGACCTGGCCTCCGAGAAGCTGATCGTCGAGCTGATCGCCGAGCGCCGCCCGGCCGACGGCTACCTGGGCGAGGAGGGCACCGAGCGGGTCGGCGACAGCGGCGTCCGGTGGGTCGTCGACCCGCTCGACGGAACGGTCAACTACCTCTACGGGCTGCCTGGTTGGGCGGTCAGCGTGGCCGCCGAGCTGGACGGCCGGGCGGTGGTCGGGGTGGTCGCGGCGCCGGTGCGCGGCGAGGTCTTCCAGGCGGTGCTGGGCCGTGGTGCGCTGCTGAACGGCCGCCCGATCAGCTGCCGGCCGGCGGCGCCCTGGGGCCAGGCACTGGTGGCGACCGGCTTCAACTACGTCCAGCCGGTGCGTGAGCACCAGGCCGACGTGCTACGGCGGTTGATGCCCGAGCTGCGCGACATCCGGCGCGGCGGCGCGGCGGCACTGGACCTGTGCGACGTGGCGGCGGGCCGGCTGGACGGCTACTACGAGCGCGGCCTGGCCCCCTGGGACCTGGCCGCCGGGGCACTGGTCGCCCGCGAGGCGGGGGCGCTCACCGGCGGACGACCCGGCGCGCAGCCCTCCGGAGAGCTCGTGGTGGCCGCCCCGCCCGGGGTCTTCGAGCCGCTCCAGGCCCGCCTGGACACCCTGGGCGCCTGGCACGACTGAGCCGGCTCCGGGCCGGGAACCGGCCAACCACCGGCGGTCGCGGCGGCACTGACCGAGCATCCGGTCGCCGCACGACGCACCGAGCCCCGGCACGCGGAACGTGCCGGGGCTCGGAGGGTCTAGGGGGCCGGTCGGCCGGCCCGGGAGCGGAGAGAACAGAATCGGACCCGGGGTTGCCACCCGGTCCAGGGCGCCGGGTCAGGCGCTGCGGGGCAGCGAGAGCACCGGGTCGACGCCGTGGTCGGCGGCGAGACGGCGCAGGTCGTCCAGTTCGGACTGTTCCACTTCGGCCAGGAACTCGTCCCCGGACTCCAGTGCACGGTGCAGGTCCTGTTCGGCGTTCCTTATGCGCTGCAGGATTCCGGCGGTGAAGGCGTCCATGTAGCAGGCCCCCTTGCTGTGTCGGACGTGCGCGGTCGAGCGTTCCCCGGGTGGGAGGTGCGGTGTTACAGCGGTGGCGCCCGACCGGCCTGCTGGCTCCGATGCTGGCGCTGCGGCGGCCTCGGGCCGCCGGTCCGTGTACGTGCGTCCCCCAACCGGTGCGGATGAACACGCGGCGGGTGGGTGCGATCGAGCCATGGCGTGATCGCGGGTGTGCATTCGTCCTCCCCAACCAGGCAGGGGGGAAACCTCCGGAGGACGAGAAAGTTGCCCACGTCACATTCCCGCGGCCGGGGGGTGGGCCGGGCAGGACCGCCTTACTGCTGCTTTACGGCGGCAGGAGGCAGGATGGAGGCACCGTCGGAGTCCCAGGCCCGAGCGTGGGACCTCCCGGTCCCGGCCCGCGTGCCCCGGTCCCGGTGCCCGGGTCAGCAGGCCCGTCCGGGCCGTCGCGGTGGGCCGGGGAGATGCGCAACGGTCAGGGCCGCGGTAGGTGCCGCCGGCCCGGCCGGCCAGAGAAGGGACATCCGCAGTGCGGGTACTTGTCGTCGAGGATGAGCAGCTGCTCGCCGAGGCCGTCGCCACCGGCCTGCGCCGCGAGGCCATGGCGGTCGACGTGGTGTACGACGGGGAGGCGGCGCTGCAACGGATCGCGGTCAACGACTACGACGTGGTGGTGCTCGACCGCGACCTGCCGCTGGTGCACGGTGACGACGTCTGCCGCAGCGTCGTCGAGCAGGGCCTGGCCACCCGGGTGATCATGCTGACCGCCTCCGGCGACATCAGCGACCGGGTCGAGGGGCTCGAGATCGGCGCCGACGACTACCTGCCGAAGCCGTTCGCCTTCAGCGAACTCGTCGCGCGGGTGCGCGCACTCGGCCGGCGGGCCACCGTTCCGCTGCCGCCGGTGCTCGACCGGGCCGGGATCACGCTCGACCCGGGCCGTCGGGAGGTGCTGCGCGACGGGCGGCCCGTCCAGCTCGCACCCAAGGAGTTCGCCGTCCTGGAGGTCCTGATGCGGGCCGGCGGGGCGGTGGTCTCCGCCGAGCAGCTACTGGAGAAGGCCTGGGACGAGCACACCGACCCGTTCACCAACGTGGTCCGGGTGACCGTGATGACGCTGCGCCGCAAGCTCGGCGACCCGCCCGTCATCGTCACCGTGCCCGGCTCCGGCTACCGGATCTGATCCACCTCCCTCTTCACCCCCAAAGGGGACGACACTGATGACCACCCCGCCCCGGACCGGCGGGCCCTCCGGCAGTTCCGGTACGGTGCCGCCGCGCCCCGAAGACCCGCCGCGCCCGGTCGAGTCCACCCCGCCGTCGGCCGTGTACCGGCCGGGCGAGGGGCTCAGCTGGCTACCGTTCCGACCGACCATCCGGATCCGTCTGACCCTGCTCTACGGCGGGATGTTCCTGATGGCCGGGGTGCTGCTGCTGCTCCTGATGTACTTCTTCGTCCGGCAGGCCTTCGAGCACAACGCGCTGCCGCCGATCAACCTCGGCAACGGTGTCGCGGTGTACGCGCCGGGCGGTCAGCCGCTCACCGGCTCGGAGCTCAACACCTACCTGGCGAACCAGCAGGCCGCCTATTCGCACAGCGAGCTGGACACCCTGCTGCGCAAGTCGCTCACCGTGCTGGTCGCGCTGGCCGGCATCGCCTTCGTGGCCGGTTACGCGATGGCCGGCCGGGTGCTGAGCCCGCTCGGCCGGATCACCCGGACCGCGCGCGAGGTGGCCAGCTCCGACCTGCACCGCCGGATCGAGCTGGACGGCCCGGACGACGAGCTCAAGGAGCTCGCGGACACCTTCGACGGGATGCTGGACCGGCTCGACCGCTCCTTCGACTCCCAGCGCCGCTTCGTGGCCAACGCCTCGCACGAGCTGCGCACCCCGCTGGCGATCAACCGCACCCTGCTGGAGGTGCAGCTCTCCGACCCGGGGGCCTCACCCGACCTCCAACAGCTGGGCAAGACCCTGCTGGCCACCAACGAGCGCAGCGAACAGCTGGTCGAGGGCCTGCTGCTGCTGGCCCGCAGCGACAACGAGCTGACCGACCGGCGTCCGGTCGAGCTGGCCGAGGTGGCGGTCCGGGCGGTCGAGCAGATCCGTTCGGAGGCGGTCAACCGGGAGGTGGAGATCCGCTCCTCGCTGAGCCCCGCGACGGTCCTGGGCAACGGCGTGCTGCTGGAGCGGATCGCGCTGAACCTGCTGCAGAACGCGGTCCGCTACAACGTCCCGGACGGCTGGGTCGAGATCGGCACCGCCGTCGGGCCGGGCGGCTCCGGCGAGCTGGTGGTCAGCAACACCGGTCCGGTGGTTCCCGGCTACGAGCTGGAGCACATCTTCGAGCCGTTCCGGCGGGTCAAGGGCGCCGACCGGACCCGCAGCGACAAGGGCGTCGGCCTCGGCCTCTCCATCGTCCGCTCGGTGGCCCGGGCGCACGGCGGTGCCATCGAGGCGGCGCCCCGGCCGGGCGGCGGCCTGACCATGCGAGTCCGGATCCCGGGGAGCTGACCCGACCCACCCCCGCCTGCCCCGGGAAGCAGCCGGGTGGCGGGCCCGACCGCGGGCCCGCCACCCGGCTTCGTCATGCCCGGATGCACGGCCACGCGGTCCCGGGTAGCCCCCTCAGCAGCACGAAGGTGCTGGCCACAGCACTTGTCATCGGCGGTCGGAACAACTTACGGTGTCGTAACCTACGGATCCGTAAGTGTCCCGTCCCCTCAGGAGCCACCGTCGTGACCATCGCACCCGTTCAGCGCACCGGCTCGACCGCCTGGACCGATGCCCGGCTGATCCTCGCCCTGGAGGAGGTGGTGGAGCAGGAGCTCAACCGCCACCTGAAGGTCGCCAAGGAGTGGATGCCCCACGAGTACATCCCGTGGAGCCAGGGACGGGACTTCGACGGCGTGCTGGGCGGCGAGGCGTGGGCCGTGGAGCAGTCCCAGGTCACCCAGCTCGGCCGGGTCTCGCTGGTGGTCAACCTGCTGACCGAGGACAACCTCCCCAGCTACCACCACGAGATCGCGACCATGTTCGGCCGGGAGGGCGCCTGGGGCACCTGGGTGCACCGCTGGACGGCCGAGGAGGGCCGGCACGGCATAGCGTTGCGCGACTACCTGCTGGCCACCCGCGCGGTCGACCCGGTGGCGCTGGAGCGCGCCCGGATGGACCACATGTCCGCCGGCTTCGAGTCCGACAACGCGCACAGCATGCTGCAGTCGGTCGCCTACGTGGCCTTCCAGGAGCTCGCCACCCGGATCTCGCACCGCAACACCGGCCACTTCGCCGGTGACCCGCTCTGCGAGCAGCTGCTGGCGAAGATCGCCAACGACGAGAACCTGCACATGGTCTTCTACCGCAACCTGCTCAGGGCGGCCCTGGAGCTCGCGCCGGACCAGGCGATGGCGGCCATCCGTGACGTGGTGACCGAGTTCCGGATGCCCGGCCACGGCATGCCCGGTTTCGAGCGGGCCGCCGCGCAGATCGCCCTCGGCGGCGTCTACAACCTGCGGATCCACCACGACGACGTGCTGCAGCCGGTGCTGCGCCACCTGAAGGTGATGGAGGTCGACGGTCTCGGCCCCGACGGCCGGCAGGCCCAGGAGGAGCTGGGGCTGTTCATGGTGGGACTGGACGCCCAGGCGACCCGGTTCGACGAGCGGCAGGCCGCCCTGCTGGCCCGGCGAGCCGCCAACGCGGCCCGGAAGTAGCTCCGAACGACCGTCCGGATGGGCGGATTGCGCCCGTTTCGCCCAGAAAAGTCGGCGATGTGACCAAGGTCACATCTGATGGCGGCGCATGTTCGGCTGATCTCATAGAGTGATCATCCGAATGTCGGCGATCATTGCGGAGAGTAGCCGGATCCGGGGGGTCGCACTCCGCTCCACTCTCCCTCGGCGCCCTGCTCCACCTGGGTGGAGGCCCCCTGGCGCAAGGACCTGACAGGGCGTACCATCACCATCCGTATTCGAAAACCGACGGTCGCCCACCGCCGGCCGCCACTGTCCGCGAGCCCCTCGGAAGCCCGTCCGACCACCTGATCGGGCTCGCCGCTGAGTGTCGATTGAGTAACAGGGCTTGAAGTAAGGCACAATCTCGGCCTCGGGTCGGGCACAAGACCGGCCCCTCATGCGTTACGTGCGCTGGAGATACCGCACACACCCAGAGGGGGAGAGCGAACATGGCAACGGACTACGACACCCCACGCAAGACCGATGACGACCTCAACGAGGACAGCATCGAAGAACTCAAGGCGCGTCGGAACGAGAAGTCGACCAACTCGGTCGACGTGGACGACTTCGACGGAGCCGAGAGCCTGGAGCTTCCCGGCGCCGACCTCTCCAACGAGGAGCTGTCCGTCCGGGTGCTGCCCCGCCAGGCCGACGAGTTCACCTGCATGAGCTGCTTCCTGGTGCACCACCGCAGCCAGCTGTACAGCGAGAAGAACGGCAACCCGATCTGCCGGGACTGCGGCGCCTGAGCGTCGGGCGGTCATGGTCCGAGCCCGGTGGTTCCCGTGCGTTGCGCACTCGCCGGTCCGGCACACCGCCCCGACCGGGCCGGACCTCCGGCCCGGAGGCTGATCTCGCGACCGCTACGGCGGGCGCACAAACGACGAAGGGACGGTCCCGCACACGCGGGCCGTCCCTTCCTCGTCTCTGCGCCCCCGCCGCCGAGCGGCGGTCAGCCCTTGGCCTTGGCGATCGCGGCGGCCAGAGCCTCCGGGTCGCGGGTGGAGAGATAGAGGTACGGCGTGGGGTCGGCGGGATCGGTCACCTCCACCCGGAGCGCCGTCCGGACGTAGCTGCGCAGCAGCATGAACGCGCGGGGGTCCGCCTTCACCGAGCGCCAGGCCACCGCCGCCGCGGCGTCCAGCGGCTCCGCCGCGCCCAGGGCGTCCAGCGGCAGCTTGGCCTTGCCGGCCACCAGGCTGCCCTGCACCACCCGGATCCGGGCCGAGCCGTAGCTGCTCAGCGCGACGGCGCCGGCGACGCCGCCCACCACCAGGCCGATCAGTCCGGGGACCGCGCCGAAGCGCAGCAGGATCAGGGCGATCGACAGGCCGGAGGCGACCGGCAGCAGCCACCAGGAGGGGGGCGCGGTGAGGCGTTCGTCGTACATGCCCCCCATTGTGGGTGTCGATTCCACAGTCGCCGCACGGCCCCCCGGTGCGGCGCCCGGGAGCAGGCGGACGGCCTGGTCGGGCGCTCCGGGGTCACCCTTCCGTGGCATGCCGGTCACCCGGGGTCAGTGGCGCGTCCCAGCCTCCGGCAGCCCCGTGCGTTGGTAGCTACTGGCCGGTAAGGTCGCGCCCGTGACCAGACCCAACGCCTCCTCGCCGGCTCCGCAGGACTCCACCGGGCCTGCCGAGCGCTTCCGTCCGACCCCGCTGACGCCGACCACGCCGCCGGCGGACGCCGTGCTGCCGGTGCGCCACCCCGAGGCGCCCGCACCGGGCACCTCACTGGGCTCGCACTACGTGCACTGCTTCGGCTGCGGCCCGCAGCAGAGCAGTGGTCTGCAGATCGAGGTGCGGGCCGGCGAGGGAGTGGACGTCACCGCGGAGTTCGTGGTCAAGCCGGTCCACCAGGGCGGCCCGGGCCTGGCCCACGGGGGCATCCTGGTCACCGCGATGGACGAGACCCTCGGCTCGCTCAACTGGATCCTGCACACGGCCTCGGTCACCGGTCGGCTGGAGAGCGACTTCCTCTGCCCGGTCCCGGTGGACGCGCTGCTGCACATCCGTGCCTGGGCCACCGGGGTGCACGGACGGAAGCTCTACTGCGCGGCCGAGGGCCGGATCGGCGGCCCGGACGGGCCGGTCGCGATCCGGGCACAGGCTCTCTTCGTCCAGGTGAAGCTGGAACACTTCACCACGCACGGTCGGCCCGAGGACATCAAGGCAGCCTTGGACGACCCTGATCTGTTCAAGCGAGCCAGAGCCTTCGAGGTGAATCCGTGAGCATCACTGCCCGCCAGCCGTTGGACGTCCTGATCCGACGGCTCGACCCCGAGCTGCCCCTCCCCGCCTACGCCCAGCCGGGGGATGCGGGCGCGGACCTGTGCGCCACCGTGGACGCCGTCCTCGAGCCGGGCGAGCGGACCGTCATCCCCACGGGCATCGCCATCGCGTTGCCGGACGGTTACGCCGCGTTCGTCCACCCGCGTTCGGGGCTCGCAGCTCGTTGCGGTGTTGCGCTCGTGAACGCCCCAGGGACGGTCGATGCCGGGTACCGTGGTGAGATCAAGGTGATCGTCGTCAACCTGGACCCGCGCGAGCAGGTCGAGTTTCGCCGTGGGGACCGGATCGCCCAGCTGGTGATCCAGCAGGTCGAGAAGGCCCGCTTCCACGAGGTGGCCGAATTGCCCGAGTCCGCACGCGCCGAGGGTGGGTTCGGGTCGACCGGTGGCCACGCCGCGGTTTAGCATGCCCGCGGCCGAGCAGGTATTCGCATCGGTCTTGGACCGGGAAGGACAGTGACCGTGTTCCGTCGTCGCCACAAGAGCGAGGACGCTGTCGAGCAGCTCGCCGAGGACGCCATCAGCGCCGACGAGACGGCCGATGACGTCGAAGGTTCCGCGGACTCCGAGAGCGAGACCCTGAACGAAGCCGAGGAGACGGAGGTGGACACGGCCGACCGCGTCGGTCTGCCGCCGGCCCCGCGGCCGGACGGCCCGTGGGACATCTCGGAGTTGGAGAGCCCCGAGGAGGGCCGGGTCGACCTCGGCGGTCTGCTGGTCCCCGGTGTCGAGGGCATGGAGCTCCGGGTGGAGGTGGCCGGCGACGCGATCGTGGCCGCCACCCTGGTGCTCGGCAACAGCGCCGTCCAGCTGCAGGCGTTCGCCGCGCCGAAGTCCGAGGGCATCTGGGGCGAGGTTCGCGAGGAGATCGCGAACGGCATCAGGTCCCAGGGCGGTCTGGTCGAGGAGGACGAGGGCCCGCTGGGCTGGCACCTGCGGGCCCAGGTCCCGGTGCAGCTCCCGGACGGCACCCAGGGCGTGCAGCTGGTGCGCTTCGTCGGGTGCGACGGTCCGCGTTGGTTCCTGCGCGGTGTCATCTCCGGCCAGGCCGCGGTGCAGCCGGAGACGGCGAGCGTGCTGGAGCAGGTGTTCCGGCAGACCGTCGTCGTCCGTGGGGAGACCCCGATGGCGCCGCGCGACCCGATCGTGCTGAAGCTGCCGGATGACGCCCAGATGGTCGCCGACGGTGGCGCCGGTGCCCCGGAGGGGGAGTCCTCCCGCTTCGGTGACGCCTCGCTGAGCCCCTTCACGCGCGGCCCGGAGATCACCGAGGTCCGCTGAGTCGGCCGGCAGGTCCAGCATCAGGGCCCGCTGTCCCCGCTCCATCCGGAGCGGGGACAGCGGGCCCTGATGCTTTGCCGGGTTTGACTTCGTCGGTGGGGGTGCGTAGTGTTCTCCGAGTTGCCCCGGCCGCCTGGTGGTGGTGGGAGAGCGACAAAACCCCCTCCCGATTATGCGATGAGCATTCGGTGTCTGCATGTCCTTTTCGAAGGAAAGTGCGGTGCGGAAACTCTGGTAGAGTCGGGGCAGCGGAAAGCCGGAAGGCCGGAAGCGAAATTGCGGGAAGTGAGTCGGGAAAGATTCGCGGGAAACACTGCGGATCGGGTCTGATAAGCTGAATGCAGAACGAACGAAACGCCCGGAGGGCCTGCGAGAGCGGCCTGAAGGAAGTGTCCGT
>NZ_JBITZU010000020.1:18003-135789 GCF_044547075.1 Kitasatospora sp. NPDC052896 | reverse complement strand
GGTAGATGTCGCAATCCACACCGAGCCAGAAGGCCCTCACTCATTTCAAGATCACATCACCGTGAACCCCGTCACCAACCTCCGTGGTCAATACAGCTAGGGCCTGTCCGGCGGATCTTGCCGGGAGCCGCGCCGGACGGGTGTGCGGCGGCAGAAGCGGTCCGGCGTCCTGGATACCATGGGGAGGCCGGATGGGCAGATCCGTTCGGCCGCCCGGCGCAGCTCTCCCAGGCCGCCGGTGAAACTTCCCCGGTGAGATCGGAGCGGTCCGGAAGGCCATGCTCAACAAATACGCGCGTGCCTTCTTCACACGTGTCCTGACGCCGTTCGCCGCTCTGCTGCTGCGCTGGGGGGTGAGCCCGGACGCGGTGACCCTGGTCGGTACGGCCGGCTCGGTGGCCGGCGCACTGGTCTTCTTCCCCCGCGGCCAGTTCTTCTGGGGCACCATCACGATCACCCTCTTCATCTTCTCGGACCTGGTGGACGGCAACATGGCCCGGCAGGCCGGGACGTCCAACAAGTGGGGGGCGTTCCTGGACTCCACGCTGGACCGGGTCGCCGACGCGGCGATCTTCGGCGGGCTGGCGCTCTGGTACGCGGGCAAGGGCGACAACGACCTGCTCTGCGCGGTCTCGGTGCTCTGCCTGGCGAGCGGCCAGGTGGTGTCGTACACCAAGGCACGGGCGGAGAGCCTGGGGCTGCCGTGCGACGTCTCCGGGCTGGTGGAGCGGGCCGAGCGGCTGGTGGTCAGCCTGGTCGCGGCCGGGGTCGCGGGGCTGCACCTGTTCGGGGTGCCGTACGTGGAGTGGCTGCTGCCGGTGGCGCTCTGGCTGGTCGCGGTGGGCAGTGTGATCACGGTGATGCAGCGGATGCTGACGGTGCGCCGGGAGGCGTTCGAGGCGGCGGCCGTCGCCCGGGAGAGCTGAGGGCGGACGGATGCGCGAGAAGCTGGTCGAGAGCGGGTACGCGGCGGGGTGGGCCACCCTCAAGCTGCTGCCGGAGCCGGTGGTGCGGGTGCTGGGTGACCAGCTCGCGGACGCCACCTGGCGCCGCCAGGGCAAGGGGGTGCGGCAGCTGGAGGCAAACCTGGCCCGGGTGCGCCCCGGCTCGTCGGCGGCCGAGCTGCGCGCGCTGTCACGCGCCGGGATGCGCTCCTACCTGCGGTACTGGATGGAGTCGTTCCGGCTGCCGGTGTGGAGTGACCGGAAGATCTCCGACCGGATCCAGGTGGACGGCATCGAGTACCTGACCACGGCGCTGGCCGAGGGACGCGGCGCGGTGATAGCGCTGCCGCACATGGCCAACTGGGACCTGGCCGGCGCGTGGGTGGTGCGCCACCTGGGCATCAGCTTCACCACCGTCGCCGAGCGACTGAAGCCCGAGTCGCTCTTCGACCGTTTCGTGGCCTACCGCGAGGGTCTGGGCATGGAGGTCCTGGCGCTGACCGGGAGCGGGGGCTCGGTGTTCGGGACGCTGGCCCGGCGGCTGCGCGAGGGCCGGATGGTCTGCCTGGTCGGCGACCGCGACCTGTCGGACGCCGGGCTGCCGGTGCGGTTCTTCGGGGAGACCACCAAGATGCCGGCCGGTCCGGCGGTGCTGGCCCAGCGCACCGGTGCCGCGCTGCTGCCGGTCACCCTCTGGTACGACGGCCCGGTGATGCGGGCGACCATCCACCCGCCGATCGAGCCGGGGGAGGGCGCGGACCGGGGCGCCGTCACCCGGGAGATGACGCAGCGGTTGGCGGACGTCTGGGCGGAGGGGATCGCTCGGCACCCGCAGGACTGGCACATGCTGCAGCGGTTCTGGCTGGCGGACCTGCCGGCCGCCCGGTCGGCCTCGGCCTCGGCGGCGAACCCGCAGCCGAGCACGCGCGGCTAGCCGACGGAGGGGTTTCCACGTGAAGATCGGCATCGTCTGCCCGTACGACTGGGACGTGCCCGGCGGGGTGCAGTTCCACATCCGGGACCTGGCCGAGCACCTGATCGAGCTGGGGCACAAGGTCTCGGTGCTGGCACCGGCGGAGGACGACTCGGCGCTGCCGTCCTACGTGGTCTCGGCCGGGCGCGCGGTGGCCGTGCCGTACAACGGCTCGGTGGCGCGGCTCAGCTTCGGGATCATCTCGGCGGCCCGGGTGCGGCGCTGGCTGCACGACGGCGACTTCGACATCCTGCACGTGCACGAGCCGGCCTCGCCGAGCCTGTCGATGCTGGCCGCCTGGTCGGCGACCGGGCCGATGGTGGCCACCTTCCACACCTCGAACCCGCGCTCGCGGGCGATGATCGCGGCCTCGCCGATCCTGCAGCCGGCGCTGGAGAAGATCAGCGCGCGGATCGCGGTGAGCGAGTACGCCCGGCGCACCCTGGTGGAGCACCTGGGCGGGGACGCGGTGGTGATCCCGAACGGGGTGGACGTCTCGTTCTTCGCCGACGCGGAGGCCGAGCCGCGCTGGACCGGCGACACCATAGGGTTCATCGGCCGGATCAACGAGCCGCGCAAGGGACTGCCCACCCTGCTGGCCGCGCTGCCGGCGATCCTGGCGGCCCGTCCGGAGGTGCGGCTGCTGGTCGCGGGCAAGGGCGACGAGGAGGAGGCGGTGGCCGGGCTGGCGCCCGAGGTGCGCGCCCGGGTGGAGTTCCTCGGCATGGTGAGCGACCGGGACAAGGCCCGGCTGCTGCGCAGCGTCGACCTGTACGTGGCGCCGAACACCGGCGGGGAGAGCTTCGGGATCATCCTGGTCGAGGCGATGTCGGCGGCCGCGCCGGTGCTGGCCAGCGATCTGGACGCGTTCGCGCAGGTGCTGGACGGGGGGCAGGCGGGCGAGCTGTTCCCGGTGGAGGACGCGGACGCGCTGGCGGCGGCGGCGATCCGGCTGCTGGGCGATCCGCAGCGGTTGGCCGAGCTGCGGGTGGCGGCCGCCCGGCACGTGCGGCGGTTCGACTGGAAGACGGTGGGCGCGGACATCCTCGCGGTCTACGAGACGGTGACGGACGGCACGGGCGTGTCCGGTGGGGTCCGCGAGGACGAGCGGACCGGCTGGCGCGGCCGGTTGGGGCTGGCCCGCGACCAGTCGGGAGCCCGGTAGCGTAGCGCCCCGTGACTGACTGGATCTGGGCCGCCGTGGCCGTGGTGCTCTTCGCCGTCTACCTGAGCTGGACGGCGGGCCGGCTCGACCGGCTGCACGCGCGGATCGACACCGCGCGGGCCGCGCTGGACGCCCAACTGCTGCGCCGGGCCTCGGTCGCGCAGGAGTTGGCCACCTCCTCGGTGCTCGACCCGGCGACCTCGATCGTGCTGTACCAGGCCTCGCACGCGGCCCGGCAGGCGGACGAGGAGCAGCGTGAGGTGGCCGAGAGCGAGTTGAGCCAGGCGCTGCGGGCGGTCTTCGCCGAGCCGGAGCAGGTGGCGGTGGTGCGGGCGGCGCCGGGCGGGGAGGAGGCGTTGCGCGATCTCACCTCGGCGGTGCGCCGGGTGCCGATGGCGCGGCGGTTCCACAACGACGCGGTGCGGGCGGCCCGCGCGGTGCGGATCCACCGGCTGGTGCGGTACTTCCGGCTGGCCGGTCGGGCACCGTTCCCGATGGCCTTCGAGATGGACGACGAGCCGCCGGCGGCCCTGGTGCCGCAGGGTTCGCCTGCGTAGTTCCGTTGGTTTCCGGCCTCTTTGTCGATTCCGGGCGGCCGGTCTGGACCGGGTGGCGCAACAATCGCCCAGATGTACGGCCTACGATAGGGCGATAGCACCGGTTCGTCTTCGAGTGAGGTCTTACGTGTCCACCACCACTCCCGCTTCCGCCGACCAGCCGCAGATCGGAACCGCCCGGGTCAAGCGCGGCATGGCCGAGCAGCTCAAGGGCGGTGTGATCATGGACGTGGTCAACGCCGAGCAGGCCAAGATCGCCGAGGATGCCGGTGCCGTCGCCGTCATGGCGCTCGAGCGCGTGCCGGCCGACATCCGCAAGGACGGCGGCGTGGCCCGGATGTCCGACCCGGACATGATCGACGGCATCATCAACGCGGTCTCCATCCCGGTGATGGCGAAGTCCCGGATCGGCCACTTCGTCGAGGCCCAGGTCCTGCAGGCGCTCGGCGTCGACTACATCGACGAGTCCGAGGTGCTGACCCCGGCCGACGAGGTCAACCACTCCGACAAGTGGGCGTTCACCACCCCCTTCGTCTGTGGCGCCACTAACCTGGGCGAGGCCCTGCGCCGGATCGCCGAGGGCGCGGCCATGATCCGCTCCAAGGGCGAGGCCGGCACCGGCAACGTGGTCGAGGCGGTCCGCCACATGCGCCAGATCAACGCCGACATCCGCCGCCTGACCACGCTCGACGAGAACGAGCTGTACGTCGCGGCCAAGAACCTGCAGGCCCCGTACGAGCTGGTCAAGGAGGTCGCGCAGCTGGGCAAGCTCCCGGTCGTGCTGTTCTCCGCCGGCGGCGTGGCCACCCCGGCCGACGCGGCCCTGATGATGCAGCTCGGCGCCGAGGGCGTCTTCGTCGGCTCCGGCATCTTCAAGTCCGGCGACCCGGCCAAGCGTGCCGCCGCCGTGGTGAAGGCCACCACCTTCTTCGACGACCCGAAGGTGATCGCGGACGTCTCCCGCGGTCTGGGTGAGGCCATGGTCGGCATCAACTGCGACACCCTGCCCGAGACCGAGCGCTACGCCAACCGCGGCTGGTAGTTCGCGCCCTCCGGTCCGCCGCGTGCGTCTGCGCGGCGGACCGTCGTGCGTGTTCCCGCGCGGGTGTCCCCGCGACGCCTCCGAAGATCCGAAGAAGCCGTAAGAAGGTAGTCACCGTGTCCACTCCAGTCATCGGCGTTCTGGCCCTGCAGGGCGATGTCCGCGAGCACCTGATCGCGCTCGCCGAGGCGGACGCCCTGGCCCGCCCGGTCCGCCGCCCCGAGGAGCTGGCCGAGGTCGACGCCGTGGTGATCCCCGGTGGCGAGTCCACCACCATGTCCAACCTGGCGCTGGCCTTCGGCCTGATGGAGCCGCTGCGCGAGCGGGTGGCCGCCGGGATGCCGGTCTACGGCTCCTGCGCGGGCATGATCATGCTGGCCGACAAGATCCTGGACGGCCGGGAGGACCAGCAGACCGTCGGCGGCATCGACATGACGGTGCGCCGCAACGCCTTCGGGCGGCAGAACGAGTCCTTCGAGTCCGAGATCGCCTTCAAGGGGTTCGAGGGCGCGCCGGTGCACGGCGTCTTCATCCGCGCGCCCTGGGTCGAGTCGGTCGGCGCGGGCGTCGAGGTGCTGGCCGAGCTGCCGGCCGCGGACGGTGCGGAGAGCCGGATCGTGGCGGTTCGCCAGGGCAACCTGCTGGCGACCTCGTTCCACCCGGAGCTGACCGGCGACCACCGGGTGCACGAGTTCTTCGTGCGTCTCGTGGAGAGCGCCGCGCTCTGACCGATGCCGGGTGTCCTGCCCGACACCGGTAAGATCTCCGTTGTTTCATTTCCCTTTGGCGACGTAAAGGAGCTGGTGATGTCCGGCCACTCTAAGTGGGCTACCACCAAGCACAAGAAGGCCGTGATCGACGCCAAGCGCGGCAAGCTCTTCGCCAAGATGATCAAGAACATCGAGGTGGCGGCGCGGACCGGTGGCGGCGACCCGGCCGGCAACCCGACGCTCTACGACGCCATCCAGAAGGCCAAGAAGAGCTCGGTCCCGATCGACAACATCAACCGGGCCGTCAAGCGCGGCTCGGGCGCCGAGGCCGGCGGGGCCGACTACTCGACGATCATGTACGAGGGTTACGGCCCGAACGGTGTCGCGGTGCTGATCGAGTGCCTCACCGACAACCGCAACCGCGCCGCCTCCGACGTGCGCGTCGCGATGACCCGCAACGGTGGCTCGATGGCCGACCCGGGCTCGGTGTCGTACATGTTCTCCCGCAAGGGCGTCGTGATCGTCCCGAAGAGCGACGGCGTGGACGAGGACAAGGTCCTCGAGGTCGTGCTGGAGGCCGGGGCCGACGTCGAGGAGGTCAACGACCTGGGCGACTCGCTGGAGGTGATCTCCGAGGCCGCCAACATGGTCGCGGTGCGCACCGCGCTGGTCGACGGCGGGCTCGACTACGACTCGGCGGACGCCAACTTCGTGCCCAGCGTGCAGGTCGAGCTGGACGTGGACGGCGCGCGCAAGATCCTCAAGCTGATCGACGCGCTGGAGGACAGCGACGACGTGCAGAACGTCTTCGCCAACTTCGACATCTCCGACGAGGTCGGCGCGCAGCTCGACGCCGAGTGACACAGGCGCCGAACCGGCCCGGTGGTCCCGTGGGACCGCCGGGCCGGTGTCGTTGGTGCCGCTGTCGGACCCGACCGCTAGCCTCGGGACCGGCGGAATCCGCCTGAGGGCGCGATGAAGGGTGGGAGTGTGCGGGTACTGGGTGTGGACCCGGGGCTGACCAGGTGCGGCGTCGGCGTGGTCGACGGCGCGCCGGGCCGTCCGCTGCGGATGGCCGGGGTCGGCGTGGTGCGCACCCCCGCCGAGGAGGAGATCCCGCGCCGGCTGCTGGCGATCGAGGCCGGGCTGGAGCAGTGGATCGACACCCACCGCCCGGACGTGGTCGCCATCGAGCGGGTCTTCGCCCAGCACAACGTGCGGACCGTGATGGGCACCGCGCAGGCCAGCGCGGTCGCCATGCTCTGCGCCACCCGGCGCGGGATACCGGTGGTACTGCACACCCCCAGCGAGGTCAAGGCCGCCGTCACCGGCTCCGGCCGCGCCGACAAGGCGCAGGTCACCGCCATGGTCACCCGGCTGCTGCGGTTGACCGAGGCGCCGAAGCCGGCGGACGCCGCCGACGCGCTGGCGCTGGCCATCTGTCACATCTGGCGCGGTACGGCGACCGACAAGATCGCCGCCGCGCTGGCCCGTACCACCGCAAGTCCCGCCGCCCGCAAGGAGTACCGCCCGTGATCGCGTTCGTCCAGGGCCCGGTCGCCGCCCTCACCGCCGGCACCGCCGTCGTCGAGGTCGGCGGGGTCGGCCTCGCCGTGCAGTGCACCCCCACCACCCTGGCGGGGCTGCGGCTGGGCGAGCCGGCCCGGCTGGCCACCTCGATGGTGGTCCGCGAGGACTCGCTCACCCTCTACGGCTTCGCCGACGACGACGAGCGCGCCACCTTCGAGGTGCTGCAGGCCGCGCCGGGGGTCGGTCCCCGGCTCGCACAGGCGATCCTCGGCGTGCACAGCCCCGACGCGCTGCGCCTGGCGGTGGCCGGTGGCGACGAGAAGGCGCTGATCGCGGTGCCCGGGATCGGCAAGGCCAAGGCGCAGAAACTGCTGCTGGAGTACAAGGACAAGCTCGGCGCGCCGCTCGGCGCGGTGCCGGCCCAGAAGCCGCTGGCCGCCAGCGGTCCGGCGCCCTGGAGCGAGCAGTTGCACGCGGCGCTGGTCGGCCTCGGCTACGCTCCGCGCGAGGCCGACGAGGCGGTCGCGGCGGTCACGCCGGAGGCCGAGGCGCAGTCGAGCACCGACGTCGGTGCGCTGCTGCGGCTGGCGCTGCGCGGCCTCAACCGCACCCGGTAGCCACCCCACCCCGTCACTCCGACGCTTCATCACTTTGTCGATTTGGAGCCCGCCCTGATGACCCCGTACGACTCCGACCCCGCCGAGCGGCTGGTCGCTTCCGCCGCCGACGGTGAGGACCAGGCGGTCGAGGCGGCGCTGCGCCCCCGGCAGCTCGACGAGTTCATCGGCCAGGAGCGGGTCCGCGAACAGCTCTCGCTGGTGCTGCAGGCCGCCCGGCAGCGTGGTTCGTCCCCGGACCACGTGCTGCTCAGCGGCCCGCCCGGGCTCGGCAAGACCACGCTCTCGATGATCATCGCGGCCGAGCTGAACGCACCGATCCGGATCACCTCCGGCCCGGCCATCCAGCACGCCGGCGACCTGGCGGCGATCCTCTCCTCGCTCAGCGAGGGGGAGGTGCTCTTCCTCGACGAGATCCACCGGATGTCCCGGCCGGCCGAGGAGATGCTCTACATGGCGATGGAGGACTTCCGGGTCGACGTGATCGTCGGCAAGGGTCCGGGGGCCACCGCGATCCCGCTGGACCTGCCGCGGTTCACCCTGGTCGGTGCCACCACCCGGGCCGGGCTGCTGCCGCCGCCGCTGCGCGACCGGTTCGGATTCACCGGGCACATGGAGTTCTACGCCGCCGCCGAGCTGCAGCGGGTGGTGCACCGCTCGGCCGCGCTGCTGGACGTCGAGATCGACCCGGCCGGCGCCGCGGAGATCGCCGGGCGCTCGCGCGGCACGCCGCGGATCGCCAACCGGCTGCTGCGCCGGGTCCGGGACTACGCCCAGGTCCGGCACGACGGCCAGGTCACCCGGGAGATCGCCGCGCAGGCGCTCGAGGTCTACGAGGTGGACGAGCGCGGTCTGGACCGGCTGGACCGGGCGGTGCTGGGCGCGCTGCTGCGACTGTTCGGCGGCGGCCCGGTGGGGCTGTCCACCCTGGCGGTCGCGGTGGGGGAGGAGGCCGAGACGGTCGAGGAGGTCGCCGAGCCGTTCCTGGTCCGGGAGGGTCTGCTGGCCCGTACTCCGCGCGGGCGAATCGCCACCGCCGCGGCCTGGCAGCACCTCGGGCTGACCCCGCCGACGCAGCAGCCGGCCGGCCGGACCGCGCTGCCCGGGCAGCCGGAGTTGTTCACTCCGGCCGCGGTGCCGGAACGACCCGCCGCAGAGTGAGCATGCCAAGGACTCGCCACCTTCGGCGGCAGGATGCGATGCTTGGCGTTGTCCGATCAGAGCGGGTCTCCTAGACTTCGCCGGACCGTCCCGTATCACCCGGCGGGTCGACCATCTCCGCTAGGCCGCTCCCCGGTGGCTTGTAAAGGACGCAGTCAGCTGTGAATTTCATCATTCTTCTCCTCCCCATCGCCGCGATTTTCCTGATGTTCCGGTCGCAGAAGAAGCGGCAGCAGCAGCAGCAGTCGATGCAGTCGGCCATGGAACCGGGTTCGGCGGTGCGCACCATCGGGGGCATGTACGCGCTGGTCAAGTCCGTCAATGACGCCACCGTGGAGCTGGAGATCGCGCCGGGCGTGGTGACCTACTTCACCAAGAGCGCGATCGCCGCGGTGATCGACCCGCAGGAGTACGACGAGATCATCAACGGCCGCCCCGAGGAGGGTGAGCCGGAGCTCGCCGACGCCGAGCTCGGTGAGGACGAGGAGCCGACCGACGAGCCGGTCAGCTTCGAAAAGGGCGAGAGCGACAAGCCCGCCGACAAGTAATCACGGATCGGAACACCATCCGCCCCGCGCGAGCGGGGTCATCCGTAGTACGGACGGTCTGCAGCACCTCACGGTTGTCCGCGGTTTACACTGCCGCTTGCCCCACCGGGTAGGCGGCAGTCGGCCGACGGCATGGGACAGGGAGAAACGAGCAAGGTGGCAACACCCAAGTCGCGTCCGCGCGACGGTTACCCCGGACGGGCACTGGCCCTCATCCTGGTGGTCACCGTCGGCCTGGTCGCCCTCATGTTCGGGACGGGCCACACCACGCCTCGCCTCGGGATCGACCTCGCGGGCGGTACCAGCATCACGCTGACCGCCAAGTCGAAGGACAAGGCCGCGATCAACCAGTCCAACATGGACATCGCGGTCGGGATCATCCAGAAGCGTGTCAACGGTATGGGCGTCTCCGAGGCGGAGGTCCAGACCCAGGGCAGCGACAACATCATCGTCAACATCCCCAAGGGCGGGGACCAGCAGTCGGCGGCCAACCAGGTCGGTACGACTGCCCAGCTGTACTTCCGCCCGGTGTTGGCGACGGCTCCCACGGGCGTGACCGCTCCTCCCGCCTCCAGCAGCCCGAGCCCCTCCGGCAAGCCGTCCGGTTCCGCCTCGCCCAGTGGCTCGGCGTCCCCCTCGGCCTCCGCGAGCGGCAGCCCCAGCGCGAGCGCCAGTGCCTCCGCCAGTGCCTCGAATGCCGGGCGGGCCGTCTCGCAGGGCCTGCTGGCCGCTGACGCGAGCAGCCCGTCGGCCGCCGCGAGCATCCCGCCGTCGGCCTCGGCCTCGTCCTCCCCCAGCGGGAGCGCCGCGCCGAGCCCGTCCGCCAGTGCCTCCGCCCCGAGCGCCGCGGACCTCTCCAACGCGATGACCCAGGGCACCCCGCCGCCGGACGTCGCGGCCAAGTTCGCCGCGCTGGACTGCTCGAACGCGGCGCAGCGGATCGACTACCAGACGGCCCCCAACCAGGACGCCGTGGCCTGCAGCTACGACAAGGAGCAGGGCACCTGGTACAAGTTCGCGCTCGGCCCGGTCGCCATCAACGGCTCGGACGTCAACAAGGCCACCGCCGGCTTCGACACCCAGAACGCCTCCGGCTGGGAGGTCCAGCTGGGCTTCAACGACGCGGGTTCCAAGGCCTTCGCCGCCACCACCGGCCAGCTGGCCACCCAGCAGTCCCCGGCCAACCAGTTCGCCATCGTGCTGGACGGCCAGGTCGTCTCGCACCCGTACGTGTCGAGCGCGATCGCCGGCGGCAACGCGGTGATCTCCGGCAGCTTCAGCCAGGACGAGGCCACCAGCCTGGCCAACGTGCTCAGCTACGGCGCCCTGCCGCTCAGCTTCGACAAGAGCGACCAGACCACGGTCTCCCCGCAGCTCGGCGGTGACCAGCTGCACGCCGGTCTGCTCGCCGGCGCGATCGGCCTGCTGCTGGTGGTGCTCTACTCGCTGATCTACTACCGCGGCCTCGGTCTGGTCAGCATCGCCGGCCTGGTGGTCTCGGCGATCCTCACCTACACGATCATGTGCCTGCTCGGTGCGGGGATCGGCTTCGCGCTGAACCTCCCGGCGGTCTGCGGCGCGATCGTGGCGATCGGTATCACAGCGGACTCGTTCATCGTGTACTTCGAACGCATCCGCGACGAGGTCCGCGACGGTGCCCAGCTGCGTCCGGCCGTGCAGCGTGCCTGGCCGCGCGCCCGCCGCACCATCCTGGTCTCCGACTTCGTGTCGTTCCTCTGTGCCACCGTGCTGTACGTGGTATCGGTGGGCAAGGTGCAGGGCTTCGCCTTCACCCTCGGCCTGACCACCGTGCTCGACATCGTGGTGATCTTCCTCTTCACCAAGCCGATGATCACCCTGCTGGCCCGGCGGAAGTTCTTCGCCAGCGGTCACCCGTGGTCCGGCCTGGACCCGAAGCGCCTGGGCGCCCGCCCGCCGGTGCGCGGCCGTCGCCGCACCGCCGCCACCACCGCCGCCGTGAAGGAGGCCTGACGCCATGTCACGCTTCGGCAACCTCGGCCACCGTCTCTACCAGGGCGAGGTCAGCTTCGACTTCGTCAACCGGCGCAAGCTCTGGTACAGCATCTCCGCGGTCATCGCGGCAGCCGCCATCTTCGGGCTCAGCGTGATCGGGCTGCACCTGAGCATCGACTTCAAGGGCGGCTCGGTCTACACCGTGCAGAAGCCCGGGCTGACCGTCGCCCAGGCGCAGGACGAGGCCAACAAGATCACCGGTGACTCGACCGCGGTCGTGCAGTCGACCGCCGACGGCCAGATCCGGATCCAGGTCAGCTCGACGGAGAAGGTCAGCACCGACTCCTTCGTCAACCAGCTCGCCGCTGACCTGAAGATCCCGAGCAACGACGTCAACGCCCAGGTGGTCGGCCCGAGCTGGGGCCAGCAGATCTCCCAGAAGGCGCTGCTCGGTCTGATCATCTTCATGGTGCTGGTGACCGCCTACCTGGCGATCGCCTTCGAGTGGCGGATGGCACTGGCCGCGCTGGTCGCGCTGATCCACGACCTGGTGATCACCATCGGCGTCTACGCGCTGGTCGGGTTCCAGGTCTCGCCCGGTACGGTGATCGGCTTCCTGACCATCCTCGGGTACTCGCTCTACGACACGGTCGTCGTCTTCGACACCGTGAAGGAGAACACCAAGAACCTGGAGAAGCAGAACAAGCTGACCTACAGCGAGGCGGCCAACCACGGCCTGAACCAGACCCTGGTGCGGTCCATCAACACCACCGTGGTCGCCCTGCTGCCGGTCACCGCGCTGCTCTTCATCGGTGGCGGCATCCTCGGTGCCGGCGACCTGAACGACATCTCGCTGGCGCTCTTCGTCGGCCTCGCCGCCGGTGCCTACTCCTCCATCTGCGTCGCCACCCCGCTGCTCGCGCAGCTCAAGGAGCAGTCGCCGGAGATGCGGGCGCTGGCCAAGCGGGTCGCCCAGCGGCGGGCCGCGGACGCCAAGGCGGCGGACGCCGCCGGGCAGCGTGACGAGTCGGCCGAGGACGAGGCCGGCGACGTGATCGAGGACAGTGTCGCGGCCGGCCTGGTCGGCCAGCGCAACCAGCCGGTCGGACGGGCCCGCGGCAAGGGCCGCCCGTCCGGCAAGCGCTGAGAACCGAAGGAAACCCGTGAACACCACTGACACCGCCCTCGCCGAGCTGCTGAACAGCAGGATCCGGGACGTCCCGGACTACCCGAAGCCGGGTGTGCTGTTCAAGGACATCGCTCCGCTGCTCGCCGACCCCGAGGCCTTCTCGGCGCTCACCCGGGCGCTGGCGGACCGGGCGAAGGAGCTGGGCGCGACCAAGGTGGTCGGCCTGGAGGCGCGCGGCTTCGTGCTGGCCGCCCCGGCCGCCTTCGCGGCGGGCCTCGGCTTCGTGCCGATCCGCAAGAAGGGCAAGCTGCCCGGCGAGGTCTTCGCCCAGACGTACGACCTGGAGTACGGCACCGCCACCCTGGAGGTGCAGTGCGACGCCTTCGAGCCGGGCGAGCGCGTCCTGGTGGTCGACGACGTGCTGGCCACCGGCGGCACCATCGCCGCCTCGCTGGACCTGGTCCAGCGCACCGGTGCCCAGCTGGTCGGCGTGGTCGTGCTGATGGAGCTGGGCTTCCTGGACGGCCGGGAGCGGCTCGTCCCGCACCTGGCCGGGGCGCCGCTGGAGACCCTGGTGACGGTCTGAACCGGTTCTGAACCACCCGAGGGCGGTGGCCGCACGGCGGCCACCGCCCTCGGCGCGTCTCGACGGCCGGGCGGCCGAACACCGGCGCGCCATGCTCGGTACCATGAAGGTTCATCCGGTGCGTACCGAGGAGTGTCCTTGCCCGACGAGGTAGTGCCCACGGCCGAGGCCGGCGCCCCCAGCAACCAGCCAGTGCCCACGGGGGCCACGCCGGTACGCCCAGCCCCGCCCTCGTCCGGCCCCTCCCGCGCGCTGACGCCGGCCCGCTCCTCCACCGGCGCGGGCGGCGTGCGGGCCCGACTGGCCCGTTTCGGCGGCCAGCGCGGCACGGTGCTCAACCCCGTCCTGGAGCCGCTCTTCCGGACCATCCGGGCCGGTGACCCCAAGGCGGACCCGGCGCTGCTGCGCGACATCGAGCGGGCCTACGCGGTGGCCGAGCGCTGGCACCGCGGCCAGAAGCGCAAGAGCGGCGACCCGTACATCACCCACCCGCTGGCCGTGGCGACCATCCTGGCCGAGCTGGGGATGGACGCGCCGACCCTGATGGCCGGGCTGCTGCACGACACCGTCGAGGACACCGACTACGGCCTGGAGACCCTGCGCCAGGACTTCGGCGACTCGGTCGCGCTGCTGGTCGACGGCGTCACCAAGCTGGACAAGGTCAAGTTCGGCGAGGCCGCACAGGCCGAGACGGTCCGCAAGATGGTCGTCGCGATGGCCAAGGACCCGCGGGTCCTGGTGATCAAGCTCGCCGACCGCCTGCACAACATGCGCACCATGCGGTACCTCAAGCGGGAGAAGCAGGAGAAGAAGGCCCGCGAGACGCTGGAGATCTACGCCCCGCTGGCGCACCGGCTGGGCATGAACACCATCAAGTGGGAGCTGGAGGACCTGGCCTTCGCCATCCTCTACCCCAAGATGTACGACGAGATCGTCCGGCTGGTCGCCGAGCGCGCCCCCAAGCGGGACGAGTACCTGGCCACCGTGATCGACCAGGTGCAGGGCGACCTGCGCGGCGCCCGGATCTCGGCCTCGGTCACCGGCCGGCCGAAGCACTACTACTCCGTGTACCAGAAGATGATCGTGCGCGGGCGCGACTTCGCGGAGATCTACGACCTGGTGGGCATCCGGGTCCTGGTGGACACCGTCCGCGACTGCTACGCGGCGCTCGGCACCATCCACGCGCGGTGGAACCCGGTCCCCGGCCGGTTCAAGGACTACATCGCGATGCCCAAGTTCAACATGTACCAGTCGCTGCACACCACGGTGATCGGTCCCGGCGGCAAGCCGGTCGAGCTGCAGATCCGCACCTTCGACATGCACCGGCGGGCCGAGTACGGCATCGCCGCGCACTGGAAGTACAAGCAGCGCGCGGTGGCCGGCGCCTCCAAGGTCCGCACCGACACGCCCGCCCAGGTCCGCAAGGAGGACAAGGCCGGCGCGGTCAACGAGATGGCCTGGCTGCGGCAGCTGCTGGACTGGCAGAAGGAGACCGAGGACCCGAGCGAGTTCCTGGAGTCGCTGCGCTTCGACCTCTCCAACAACGAGGTCTTCGTCTTCACCCCGAAGGGCGACGTGATAGCGCTGCCCGCGGGTGCCACGCCGGTGGACTTCGCCTTCGCGGTGCACACCGAGGTCGGCTACCGCTGCATAGGGGCCCGGGTCAACGGCCGGTTGGTGCCGCTGGAGTCGACCCTGGAGAACGGCGACCTGGTCGAGGTCTTCACCTCCAAGGCCGAGGGCGCCGGGCCGTCCCGCGACTGGCTCGGCTTCGTCAAGTCGCCGCGGGCCCGCAACAAGATCAAGGCCTGGTTCTCCAAGGAGCGCCGCGAGGAGGCGATCGAGCAGGGCAAGGACGCCATCGCCCGGGCCATGCGCAAGCAGGGCCTGCCGATCCAGCGGATCCTCACCGGCGACTCGTTGGTCACCCTGGCGCACGAGATGCGCTACCCCGACATCTCCTCGCTCTACGCGGCGATCGGCGAGGGGCACGTCTCCGCGCAGTCCATCGTGCAGAAGCTGGTGCAGGCGCTCGGCGGCGAGGAGGAGGCGGCCGAGGACCTGCTGGACACCACCGCCCCGAGCCCCGAGGGGCGGGCAGCCCGTCGGCGCCGGGCCAAGGGCGACCCCGGGGTGATCGTCAAGGGCGTGGACGACGTCTGGGTCAAGCTGTCGCGCTGCTGCACCCCGGTGCCCGGTGACCCGATCGTCGGCTTCGTGACCCGTGGCAACGGCGTCTCGGTGCACCGCGCGGACTGCGTCAACGTGGACTCGCTGACCCAGCAGCCGGAGCGGATGATCGAGGTCGAGTGGGCGCCGACCCAGTCCTCGGTCTTCCTGGTGGCCATCCAGGTCGAGGCGCTGGACCGTTCCCGGCTGCTCTCCGACGTCACCCGGGTGCTCTCCGACCAGCACGTCAACATCCTCTCGGCGGCCGTGCAGACCTCCCGGGACCGGGTGGCGATGAGCCGGTTCACCTTCGAGATGGGCGACCCGAAGCACCTGGGGCACGTGCTCAAGGCGGTCCGCGGCGTGGAGGGCGTCTACGACGTCTACCGGGTCACCTCGGCCCGCAAGTAGCCCGGCGACGCCAAAGCCCCGGTTCCCCGTCCAGGAGGCGGGGAACCGGGGCTTCGGCGTCGCTCGGCGGCGGGGTCAGCCGCTGAACTCCTCCAGGCTCTTCAGCGCCTGGTCGAGCAGCGCCTGCCGGCCCGCGAGCTCGGCCTCCAGCTTGGCGGCCTTGGCCTCGTTGCCGGCGGCCCGGGCCTTGTCCGCCTCGGCGCGCAGCTTGTCCACCGCACTCTGCAGCAGCCCGGTCATGCCGGCGGCGCGAGCCTTGGCCTCCGGGTTGGAACGCTTCCACTCGGCCTCCTCGGCCTCGCGGATCGCCCGCTCGACCGTGTTCAGCCGGGCATCCAGCTTCGGCCGGGCGTCGCGCGGCACGTGGCCGATCGCCTCCCAGCGCTCGCTGACGTCGCGCAGCGCCGCCTTGGCCGCCTTGAGGTCGGTGACCGGGAGGATCGCCTCGGCCTCCAGCAGCAGCGCCTCCTTGAGCTTCTGGTTCTCGCTCTGCTCGGCGTCCCGCTCGCTGAAGATCGCGGAGCGGGCCTGGAAGAAGACGTCCTGCGCGCCGCGGAACCGGGCCCACAGCTCGTCCTCGGTGTCCCGCTGGGCGCGGCCGGCCGCCTTCCACTGCGCCATCAGGTCGCGGTAGCGGGCCGCCGTCTCACCCCACTCGGTGGACGACGACAGCGCCTCGGCCTCGGCGACCAGCCGCTCCTTGACCACCCGAGCCTGGTCGCGCTCGGCGTCCAGCGCGGCGAAGTGCGCCTTGCGGTGCTTCGAGAAGACCGACCGGGCGTGCGAGAACCGGTGCCACAGCTCGTCGTCGCTCTTGCGGTCCAGCCGGGGCAGCCCCTTCCAGGTGTCCACCAGGGCGCGCAGCCGGTCGCCGGCCTCCCGCCACTGGGTGGACTGGGCGAGTTGCTCGGCCTCCGAGACCAGCGCCTCCTTGGCGGTCCGGGTCTCGTCAGCGGCCTTCGCCCGGGCCGCCTTCCGCTCCACCTGCCGGGACTCGATCTCCCCGGCCAGCGTGTCCAGCCGCTTGGCCAGCGCGTCCAGATCACCGACCGCGTGGGCCTCGACGACCTGCGCACGCAGGTGGTCGAGGGCGGTCTGGGCATCCTTGGCGGCCAGGTCGGTCTTGCGTACCCGGTGCTCCAGCAGGCCGATCTCGGCCGCCAGGCCCTGGTACTTGCGCTCGAAGTAGGCGAGGGCCTCCTCGGGGGAGCCCGCCTGCCAGGAACCGACGACGCGTTCGCCCTCGGCGGTCCTGACGTACACGGTCCCCTGCTCGTCGACACGGCCCCACGGGTCGCTGCTCACAGCGCCTCCTCCACATGACGTCCCGCCCACCAGCAGGTGGCGCGGCTCCGTCGTCCACAGTTGATGTGCGACGGACCGATGAGTCCGCCGTCCCCGCCCGTCCGTTCTGCTCAGCTGCCGAGGGTGACGGCGAGCGGGTCAGGGCACCCTATACAACAGCAACATAGGCGACCAGGCCCGGTGCTGTCCGCATCCGGGCCGGGCCAATTCGCGCGGCGGTGCCGCGCGGGGTTCAGCTCTTGGCGGTGGTCACCGAGTTGAGCACGACGTTCGCGTTCGGCGCACCGTCGCCGGGCTGGTTGGCGTCGTTCTCGCCGCCGGCCGCGATGTTGTTCAGCACGTCCATGCCACCGGTGATCTTGCCGAACGGGGTGTAGTTCGGCGGCAGCGGGGAGTCCTTGTAGACCAGGAAGAACTGGCTGCCGTTGGTGTTCGGGCCGGAGTTGGCCATCGCCACGGTGCCGGCCGGGTAGGTGGCGCCGCTCAGGTTCTCGTCGGTGAACTTGTAGCCGGGGCCGCCGGTGCCGGTGCCGGTCGGGTCGCCGCACTGCAGCACGTAGATGCCCTGGGTGACCAGGCGGTGGCACTTGGTGTGGTCGAAGAAGTTCTGACCGGCCAGGAAGACGAAGGAGTTGACCGTGTGCGGCGCCTTGGCGGCGTCCAGCTGCAGGGTCACCGCGCCGCAGCTGGTGTTCAGGGTCGCGGTGTAGGTGGCGTTGGTGTCGATCGTCATGGCCGGCTCGGTCTTCCACTGCTTGCCGTTCGGCGAGCCGGGGGCCGGCGTGGTGCAGCCCTTGACGTTCACCGGGGAGGCGGCCGAGCTCGGCGTCGTGCTGGTCGGAGCGGCGGCCGCGGTGCCGCTGCTCTTGGAATCGGACTTGAAGACCCCGCCCGCCCACAATCCGCCACCGGCCACCAGCACCACGGCGACCGCTGCGGCGCTCACCTGGAGGTTGCGGCGCTTGGACTTGGCCGCGGCCTCGGCGCGAGCCTTCTGCTGCCGCTCGTACTTCTCGCGGGCGAGCTGCCGCCGCCGCTGTTCGCTGCTGACCACCGGGGTGTGTCTCCTCAATCGTGGGGGCCGGGAATGCTCGACGGATCATCGCATCCACCGCCGCCCAAGTGTAGGGACCCCGTAGGTAAGCACGCGGTGAGCGCGACCACGTGCCGGCCGGGTACGGCACGACGACTACTGGTTCGCAACCGGTGCCTTCCCGCCGGTAGGCTGCACCGAGGACCTCTCCGCCCCGACTCGAGACCAAGGACTGCCGTGTTCATCGCCGGATTTCCCGCCGGAGCCTGGGGCACCAACTGCTACCTGGTCGCACCGGCCCCCGGTGAGGAGTGCGTGATCGTCGATCCCGGCCACCAGGCCGCGGCCGGGGTCGAGGAACTGGTCCGCGAGCACCGGCTGAAGCCGGTCGCCGTGCTGCTCACCCACGGCCACATCGACCACGTCGCCTCGGTGGTGCCGGTCTGCGGGGCGCGCGGCGTCCCGGCCTGGATCCACCCCGAGGACCGGTACATGATGACCGACCCGGAGAAGGCGCTGGGCCGTTCGATCGGGCAGCAGCTGATGGGCGAGCTGACCGTCGGCGAGCCGGACGAGGTCCGCGAGCTGACCGATGGCAGTGTGCTGGAGCTGGCAGGTCTGCGCCTCACCGTCGACCACGCGCCAGGCCATACCAAGGGGTCGGTGACGTTCCGGACGCCCGCCGCGCAGGACCTGCCTCCCGTCCTGTTCTCGGGTGACCTGCTGTTCGCCGGCTCCATCGGGCGCACGGACCTCCCGGGTGGCGACCATGCCGACATCATGCGGTCGCTGACCCGGGTCTGCCTGCCCCTCGACGACGCCACCGTGGTGCTGTCCGGCCACGGCAACCAGACCACCATCGGCCGCGAGCGCGCCACCAACCCCTACCTCAGGCAAGCGGCGGGGGCCCTGGAGAACCCCGCGGCCGTGCGACGAGGAATGTGACGGAAGACGAAGTTGAGCACCTTCACCGCCCCCAAGGGCACCTACGACCTGCTCCCACCGAGCTCGGCGACCTTCCTGGCGATCCGCCGTGAGCTCTCCGAGCCGCTGCGCCGGGCCGGCTACGGCTACGTCGAGACGCCGGTGTTCGAGGACACCAAGCTCTTCTCCCGGGGCGTCGGCGAGTCCACCGACATCGTCACCAAGGAGATGTTCTCGCTCACCAAGCGCGGCAGCGAGGACCTCGCGCTGCGCCCCGAGGGAACCGCCTCGGTGCTGCGCGCCGCCCTCCAGGCCAACCTGCACAAGCAGGGCAACCTCCCGGTCAAGCTCTGGTACTCGGGCTCCTTCTACCGCTACGAGCGCCCGCAGAAGGGCCGTTACCGGCAGTTCGCCCAGGTCGGTGCCGAGGCGATCGGTGCCGAGGACCCGGCGCTGGACGCCGAGCTGATCATCCTGGCCGACGACGCGTTCCGCGCGCTCGGCCTGCGCGACTACCGGCTGCTGCTGAACAGCCTCGGCGACCAGCAGTGCCGCCCGGTCTACCGGGCCGCCCTGCAGGACTTCCTGCGCGGCCTGGACCTGGACGAGGACACCCGCCGCCGGGCCGAGATCAACCCGCTGCGGGTGCTGGACGACAAGCGCGAGTCGGTGCAGGCCCAGCTGGACGGCGCGCCGATGCTGCGCGACTTCCTGTGCGAGGACTGCAAGGCCTACGACGTGCAGGTCCGCCGATTGCTGACCGAGGCCGGGGTCGCCTTCACCGACGACCCCAAGCTGGTCCGCGGTCTCGACTACTACACCCGCACGACCTTCGAGTTCGTGCACAACGGCCTCGGCGCGCAGTCCGCGATCGGCGGCGGCGGCCGGTACGACGGCCTCTCCGAGATGCTCGGCGGCCCGTCGCTGCCGTCGGTCGGCTGGGGTCTCGGCGTGGACCGCACCTACCTCGCCATGGAGGCCGAGGGCATCGTGCTCGACCTGCCCGCCAGCACCGCGGTCTACGCGGTGGCGCTCGGCGAGGAGGCCAAGAACGTCCTGTTCGCGAAGGTGACCGAGCTGCGCCGGGCCGGCGTGCCGACCGACCTCGCGTTCGGTGTGAAGGGCATCAAGAACGCCATGAAGTCCGCCGACCGTTCCGGTGCCCGCTGGGCCCTGGTCGCCGGCGACCGCGACCTGGCCGAAGGCGTCGTCCAGTTGAAGGACATGACCAGCGGCGAGCAGACCCCGGTCGCCCTCGACGCACTCGTCACCACCCTGAAGGAGAAGCAGCAGTGATCCGCACGCACGACGCGGGCACGCTCCGCGCGGAGCAGGCCGGCACCACCGTCACCCTGGCCGGTTGGGTGGCCCGCCGCCGCGACCACGGCGGAGTGGCCTTCATCGACCTGCGGGACGCCTCCGGCACGGTCCAGATCGTGGTGCGCGACCTGGACTCGGTGCACGGGCTGCGCGCCGAGTACTGCGTCAAGGTGGTCGGCGACGTCCGGGTCCGGCCCGAGGGCAACGAGAACCCCGACATCCCGACCGGTGCCGTCGAGGTCGTGGTCAGCTCGATCGAGGTGCTCTCCGAGGCCGCGCCGCTGCCGTTCCAGGTCGCCGAGTACGAGCCGGGCACGGTCAACGAGGAGGTCCGGCTCCGCTACCGCTACCTGGACCTGCGCCGCGAGGGCCCGGCCCGCGCGCTGCGGCTGCGCTCCAAGGTCAACCACATCATCCGCAACGTGATGGAGGAGAACGGCTACCTCGACATCGAGACGCCGTACCTCACCCGCTCCACCCCCGAGGGCGCCCGCGACTTCCTGGTCCCGGTCCGCCTGCAGCCCGGCCACTGGTACGCCCTGCCGCAGTCGCCGCAGCTCTTCAAGCAGCTGCTGATGGTGGCCGGCATGGAGCGCTACTACCAGATCGCCCGCTGCTTCCGCGACGAGGACTTCCGCGCCGACCGGCAGCCGGAGTTCACCCAGCTGGACATCGAGGCCTCGTTCGTCGACCAGGAGGACATCCTGGCGCTCGGCGAGAAGGTCATCGGGGCCATCTGGCGCGAGGTGCACGGGTACCAGATCCCCAACCCGCTGCCCCGGATGACCTACGCGGACGCCATGAACCGCTACGGCTCCGACAAGCCGGACGTCCGCTTCGGCCAGGAACTCACCGACCTCACCGAGTACTTCAAGGGCACCGAGTTCCGGGTCTTCCAGGCGCCGTACGTCGGCGCGGTGGTGATGCCCGGCGGCGCCTCGCAGCCGCGCAAGGCGCTGGACGCCTGGCAGGACTGGGCCAAGGCGCGCGGCGCCCGCGGCCTGGCCTACGTGGTCATCGACGCCGACACCGGCGAGCTGCGCGGCCCGGTGGCCAAGAACCTGAGCGCGGAGCACCTGGCCGGCCTGGCCGCCGCGGCGGGGGCCAAGAACGGCGACGCGATCTTCTTCGCGGCCGGCAAGAAGACCGCCTCCCAGGAGCTGCTCGGCGCCGCCCGACTGGAGATCGGCCGCCGCTGCGACCTGATCGACGAGTCGCAGTGGGCCTTCCTCTGGGTGGTCGACTTCCCGATGTTCGAGCCGATCGAGGACGACAAGGGCGAGTTCCAGGGCTGGCACGCGGTGCACCACCCGTTCACCGCGCCCACCGCCGAGTCGTTGGCCACCTTCGACACCGACCCGGGCACCGCCCTCTCCAACGCCTACGACCTGGTGCTCAACGGCTCCGAGCTGGGCGGCGGTTCGATCCGCATCCACCAGCGTGAGGTGCAGAAGCGGGCGTTCGACGCGATCGGCCTCTCCGAGGAGGAGGCCGCCTCGCAGTTCGGCTTCCTGCTGGACGCCTTCAACTACGGCCCGCCGCCGCACGGTGGGGTCGCCTTCGGCCTGGACCGGATCGTCACCCTGCTCGGCGGCTACGACACCATCCGCGACGTCATCGCGTTCCCGAAGACGTCCACCGGTGGTGACCCGCTGACCGGCGCGCCGACCCCGATCACCCCGGCCCAGCGCCGCGAGGCGGGCGTCGACGCCAAGCCCAAGGCGGAGACCGAGGCCTGAGCCGACGTCAACGACGAGGCCGGCCGGTGCGCACCCGCGCACCGGCCGGCCTCGGTCGTGTCGGGACCTGCCCGGGCATGCCCCCGTTCGCCGCTGCCGGACTGCGCCGCTCGGTGCGCGGCCCTACGGTGAGGGATCAGCAGACCCCGCCCCGGGAGGCCCGCCGTGACCGACCAGCCCGTTCACCAGCCGCGGCTGAAGAAGGAGCCCTACGAGAAGGAGCTGCTGCGCCTGCAGGCCGAGCTGGTGAGGCTCCAGGCCTGGGTGCGCGCCGAGGGGGTCCGGCTGGTGGTGCTCTTCGAGGGCCGGGACGCCGCCGGCAAGGGCGGCGTGATCAGGCGGGTGACCGAGTACCTCAATCCCCGCTTCGCCCGGATCGCCGCACTGCCCGCCCCGACCGAGCGCCAGCGCGGCCAGTGGTACTTCCAGCGCTACGTCGAGCAGCTGCCGGCCGCCGGCGAGATCGTGCTCTTCGACCGCAGCTGGTACAACCGGGCCGGCGTCGAGCGGGTGATGGGCTTCTGCACCGACGAGGAGTACTGGCAGTTCCTGCACCAGTGCCCGACCTTCGAGCGGATGCTGATCGAGGCGGGCATCCTGGTGCGCAAGTACTGGTTCTCGGTCAGCGACACCGAGCAGGAGCGCCGGTTCCGGGCCCGGCTGAACGACCCGATGCGCCGCTGGAAGCTCTCCCCGATGGACACCGAGTCGATCACCCGCTGGGAGGACTACTCGCGGGCCAAGGACGAGATGTTCATCCACACCGACCTCCCGGAATCGCCGTGGCACGTGGTGGAGAGCGACGACAAGCGACGGGCCCGGATCAACATGATCGCCCACCTGCTCTCCACGGTCGGGTACCAGGACGTCGCCGTGCCTCCGGTCGACCTGCCACCGAGGCCGCCCTCCAAGGGCTACCAGCGCCCGCCGCGCGACCTGCAGAAGTACGTCCCGGACCACGCGGCGGAGCTGCGCGAGCCGGAGAACCACCGGAAGAAGCCGGCGGCCCACCGGAAGAAGTAGGGCTGTCCGACCCCTCGCATAGGCTGACGGGGTGGACGAACCGGACCTCTTCACCGCCGCCGCCGAGGAACGCCAGAGCAGGGAGCCCGGCCGGGCGCCGCTGGCCGTCCGGATGCGCCCGCGCACCCTGGACGAGGTGGCCGGCCAGCGCCGCCTGCTGCAGGCCGGCTCACCGTTGCGCCGGCTGGTGTCCGGGGCCCACGGGCCGGCCGCGACCAGCTCGGTGATCCTCTGGGGGCCGCCCGGCACCGGCAAGACCACGTTGGCCCACGTGATCAGCCGGGCCGTCGAGGGCCGGTTCGTCGAACTCTCCGCGATCACCGCCGGGGTCAAGGAGGTCCGCGCGGTGATCGACGGCGCCCGCCGCGCGGTCGGCATGAGCGGCCAGGAGACGGTGCTCTTCCTGGACGAGATCCACCGCTTCTCCAAGGCCCAGCAGGACTCGTTGCTGCCCGCGGTGGAGAACCGCTGGGTCACCCTGATCGCGGCCACCACCGAGAACCCGTACTTCTCGGTGATCTCCCCGCTGCTCTCGCGCTCGTTGCTGCTCACCCTGGAGTCGCTGACCGACGACGACGTCCGCGCCCTGCTGCGCCGCGCGGTGCTGGACGAGCGTGGCCTGGAGGGGCGGCTGGAGCTCGGTGAGGAGGCCGAGGACCACCTGGTCCGGCTCGCCGGCGGGGACGCCCGGCGGGCGCTGACCACGCTGGAGGCGGCGGCCGGCGCGGCGCTGGAGCAGGGCGAGGCGGTGATCTCGCTGGCCAGCACCGAGACCGCGGTCGACCAGGCCGCCGTCCGGTACGACAAGGACGGTGACCAGCACTACGACGTGGCCAGCGCGCTGATCAAGTCGATCCGCGGCAGCGACGTGGACGCCACCCTGCACTACCTGGCCCGGATGATCGAGGCGGGGGAGGACCCACGGTTCATCGCCCGCCGGTTGATGATCTCGGCCAGCGAGGACATCGGCCTGGCCGACCCGACCGCGCTGCCCACCGCGGTGGCGGCGGCCCAGGCGGTGGCGCTGATCGGGTTCCCGGAGGCCCGGATCATCCTCTCCCAGGCCGCCATCGCGCTCGCCCTGGCGCCCAAGTCCAACGCCGCCTACCTGGCGATCGACGCGGCGCTGGCGGACGTCCGGCAGGGCCTGGCCGGCGCCGTCCCACCGCACCTGCGGGACGCGCACTACGGCGGTGCCGGCCGGCTCGGCCACGGCAAGGGCTACCAGTACCCGCACGACCTGCCCGGCGGCATCGCGGCCCAGCAGTACGCACCGGACACCGTGCACGGCCGGGAGTACTACCGGCCGACCCGGCACGGCGGCGAGGCCCGCTACGCGGACATCGTCGAGTGGACCCGCGGCAAGCTCAAGGGGGAGTGAACCCCGGCTCCCGGCGGCCGGTATACTTCGTCGAAGTGCCATGTCCCGGGCACGGCGGCGAGCGCGAGCCCGACCGACCGGCCGCACCAGCGGGACACCGGCCAGCGGCCCCCTGCGGGGTGCCGCCAGGAGCGTCGCGCACCGTTTCGGTGTCGCGGGCAGCCCACCACCTTCGCGGCGGTGGGCCACCCGTGTGCAAGCACGTCCGTGCCCGGCCCCGGAGAGCGGCTGATCACCCTCGGGTGGTTTCTCCGGACCGCGAGAGGCGACCTCCGTCAACACCTGGTGAAGCCGTATTCGCAACGTGAAAGAGGTAATGGTTCCATGGCGAACCAGAAGCGTCCCAAGGTCAAGATCGCTCGTGCCCTGGGCGTTCCGCTGACCCCGAAGTCCGTCAAGTACTTCGAGGCCCGCCCGTACCCGCCCGGCCAGCACGGCCGTGGCCGCAAGCAGAACTCGGACTACAAGGTCCGTCTGCTCGAGAAGCAGCGTCTGCGCGCCCAGTACGACCTGAGCGAGAAGCAGATGGCCCGCGCCTTCGACCGCGCCCGCAAGGCCGAGGGCAAGACCGGTGAGGTGCTGGTCGCCGAGCTCGAGACCCGTCTCGACTCGCTGGTGCTGCGCTCCGGCATCGCCCGGACCATCTACCAGGCCCGCCAGATGGTCGTGCACGGTCACATCCAGGTCAACGGCAGCAAGGTCAACAAGCCGTCGTTCCAGATGAAGCCGGGCTACGTCGTCACGGTCAAGGACAAGTCCAAGGAGAAGGTCCCGTTCCAGGTCGCCCGTGAGGGTGGCTACGCGGGTGAGGGCCAGACCCCGAAGTACCTCGAGGTCAACCTCAAGGCCCTGGCCTTCCGCCTGGACCGCCTGCCGCAGCGTCGTGAGGTCCCCGTGATCTGCGACGAGCAGCTGGTCGTCGAGTACTACTCGCGCTGACCCGCGAGGCCGGTACCCCGTACCGGCACTGGAGCCCCCGCCGCCTTCGGGCCGCGGGGGCTCCGCCCGTTCCGGCGCCCGGGGCCTTCAGCGCACCGCGCCGCAGTCCAGCACCCGGCGGACCGTCGCGTCCAGGTCGAGCCGGGCCCCCGTGGCGAACGCCTCGGCGAACTCCCGCTCGGTCAGTCCGGCCCGGGCCCGCGCCTCGCACTCCAGGTGGGGGGTGTTGAAGGTGGTGGAGCCGAACAGCGGGATCCCCACCGCCTGCCAGATCCGGTGCGCCGCGCCCTGGAGCAACCTGGCCTCCGCCAGGTCCGGAGCGTGCTCCGGCTCGGTCTCCAGCAGGGCCAGCAGCTCCAGGCCGAGCACGATCCCGACCAGGTCGCGGAAGAGGTGGTTGAGCCGCACGCATTCGACGGCGTGCGCCCGAGCCTGCCGGACGTCCCCGGCCAGCCACTGCGAGTAGGCCATCGCGTACAGTCCGTACGCGTACGCCCACTGCTCGCCGTGCTCCTCGCAGACCTCGCGCAACCGGCTCATCCACTGCTCGCCGCGCTCCTCGTCTCCCAACAGTAAGGCGGCCAGGCCGAGTTCGAACATCGCCATCAGAACGTTGCTGTTCAGCTCGCCGATCGTCTCGTAGTGCCACAGCGCGTCCTCGAACAGCTCGGCGGCGCGCGGCAGTTGGTCGCCGATCAGGGCGGCGCAGCCCATCCGGTGCAGCGCGTAGGCGAGCGCCCGGTCGTCGCCGGTGGCCAGTGCCTGGTGGCGACACTCCTCCAGCGCGGGCAGCGCCCGGCCCGGATCGCCCTGCAGGGTGGCCATGTAGCCGGTCACCCAGAGCGCCTTGGCCCGGGCCTCGGTCGGCGCCGGGGCCAGCGCCAGCGCCCGGTCCAGCCAGTGCCGGCCCTCGCCGAGGTGACCGGAGCCGACCCAGTAGTACCAGAGCGTCCCGGCCAGCAGCAGGGCGAGTTGCTCCTCGCCCGGCTCGCCGAGGCTGAACTCCAGCGCGGCCCGCAGGTTGCCGTGCGCCTGCCCGGTCCGCTCGGCGGTCTCCACCTGGCGCGGGCCGAACCACTCGGCCTCGCCCCAGACGGCCAGCCCGAGGTACCAGTCCCGGTGCCGGCGGCGCAGTCGGTGCTCCTCGCCACCGGCGCGCAGCCACTGCGCGCCGTACTCGCGCACGGTGTCCAGCAGGCGGTAGCCGGCCGCGCGGACGTCCTCCTCGCGCAGCACCACGGACTTCACCACCAGGCCGGCGAGCAGGTCGAAGACCGCCTCCGGGTCGATCCCGTCGCCGCCGCAGACGTACTCGGCGGCCTCCAGGTCGAAGCTGCCGGCGAAGACCGAGAGCCGGGCCCAGAGCAAACGTTCCTGCGGGTCGCAGAGCTCGTGACTCCACCCGATCGTGGTGCGCAACGTCTGGTGTCGCGGCAGCGCGCCGCGCTCGCCGCCGGTGAGCAGCCGGAACCGGTCGTCCAGGCGCAGCACGATCTGCTCCACCGGGAGCGCCCGCAGTCGCCCGGCGGCCAGCTCCACGGCCAGCGGGATGCCGTCCAGCCGGCGGCAGAGCAGGGCGACCTCGGCGCTGTTCCGCGGGGTCAGCGCGAAGCCGGGCAGCACGGCGGCGGCCCGGTCGGCGAAGAGCCGCACCGCCTCCGCCGGCTCGCCGTCCACGCCGTCCACGGCCAGCGGCGCCAGCGTGAGCAGGTGCTCGCCCGCGGTGCGCAGGCTCTCCCGGCTGGTGACGAGCACCCGCAACCGCGGCGCGGCCCGCAGCAGCGCGCCGACCAGGGCGGCACAGGCGTCCACCAGGTGCTCGCAGCCGTCCAGCAGGACCAGCAGCCGACGGTCCGCCAGCTGCTCGGTCAGCACCTCGACCGGTGGCCGGGCGGTCGAGTCGGTCAGCCGCAGCGCCTCCTGCACCGCGTGGCCGAGCATCCCCGGGTCCTGGACGTGGCCCAGCTCGACCAGGTGCGCACCGTCCGGGAAGTCCTCCGCGGCCCCGGCCGCGGCGCGCAGTGCCAGCCGGGTCTTGCCGACGCCGCCCGGACCGGTGACGGTGACCAGCCGCGCGGTGCCGAGCAGCCGGGCCAGCGCGGCCAGTTCCGCCTCGCGCCCGACGAAGCTGGTGACCTCGGCCGGAAGCTGCCCGCCAGGTCCTGGGGATTCCTCCGACACGGCCACCTCTCCTGCTGTTCCCGGGGTTTCCGGAACCCGGTCGGCCCAACGAGGTCCCCCGCCGCTCGGTTACGCCGCGGCGAGGGGCTTCGCCAGCGGTTATCCGGTCGGGACAAGCGGGTCGGGCGCGATAGGGTTCCCTCCTAGGGAGCGAAGGGAGCACGCAAGGTGTCCGTGGGAGAGCTGGCCGGCCTGATCGTGGCCGTGGGCTGGGCGGTCCTGGTCACCCTGCTCGCCGTGGTGCTGGTGCGGCTGTCCAAGGTGCTGCGGGAGGCCACCGTCCTGGTCTCCGCCGTCACCGAGCAGGCCGTGCCGCTGTTGTCCGACGCCAGCGACGCGGTGCGCAGCGCGCACCAGCAGCTGGAGCGGGTGGACGACATCACCGCCAACGTGCAGGACGCGGCCGCGAACGCCAACGCGCTCTCCTCCACCGTCGCCGCCACCCTCGGCGGTCCGCTGGTCAAGATGGCGGCCTTCAGCTACGGCGTCCGCAAGGCGGTCGGCAAGCAGCAGGCCGGTCTGACGCTGCCTCAGCAGAGTGCCGAGCACGAGGCACTGGCCCGGATGATCCGGGCCGAGGTGCGGGCCGCCACCGCTCCTCGCCGGGGCGGTCTGCTCTCCCGTGTCCGGCGAGCCGTGAAGGGCTGATCACCGTGGTTCGACGCATCTTCTGGATGACGGTCGGCGCCGGCGCCGCCGTCTGGGCCATGAACAAGGCCAACGAGGCGACCCGCCGGCTCACCCCCGACAGCCTCTCCGGCACCGCCGCGCGTGGTGCCCTCCAGCTCGGTGACGCCGCCAAGCGGTTCGCGCTGGACGTGCGGGCCGGCATGGCCGAGCGCGAGGAGCAGCTCCGCGCCGACCTGGGGCTGGACGGCACCGCCGTGCTGGAGCCGCCGCGCCGCCGGCTGTCCGGCCCGCGCGGCGGTGAGTACCGAGCTATCTCGGCGGCCCCAGGCACGCCTGCGGCCGCCGTGCCCCCGTCGCGCACCACCCCCCACGTCATCGCGTCAACACCCCGCCCGCTCGAACCGGGCCGGGGCAGTACCCAGAACCGGAAGGACCACTAATGGAGTCGGCAGAGATCCGCCGCCGCTGGCTGCGCTTCTTCGAGGAGCGCGGCCACACCGTCGTTCCGTCGGCGTCGCTGGTCGCCGACGACCCCACCCTGCTGCTGGTCAACGCCGGCATGGTGCCGTTCAAGCCGTACTTCCTGGGTGAGGTCAAGCCCACCTTCTCGACCGCCACCAGCGTGCAGAAGTGCGTGCGCACGCTGGACATCGAGGAGGTCGGCAAGACCACCCGGCACGGCTCGTTCTTCCAGATGTGCGGCAACTTCTCCTTCGGCGACTACTTCAAGGAAGGGGCCATCAAGTACGCGTGGGAGCTGCTCACCACTCCCGTCGCGGACGGTGGCTACGGCCTGGAGAAGGAGCGGCTCTGGATCACCGTCTACCAGGACGACGACGAGGCCGAGCGGATCTGGCGTGAGGTCATCGGCGTTCCGTCCGAGCGCATCCAGCGCCTGGGCATGAAGGACAACTTCTGGTCGATGGGCGTGCCCGGCCCGTGCGGCCCGTGCTCGGAGATCAACTACGACCGCGGCCCCGCCTACGGCGAGGAGGGCGGCCCGGCCGTCAACGGCGAGCGCTACCTGGAGATCTGGAACCTGGTCTTCATGCAGTACGAGCGCGGCCACGGCGACGGCAAGGACGGCTTCGAGATCCTCGGCGACCTGCCGAGCAAGAACATCGACACCGGCCTCGGCCTGGAGCGGCTGGCCGCGATCCTGCAGGGCGTCGACAACCTCTTCGAGATCGACACCAGCCGGATGATCCTGGACCGGGCCGCCGAGCTGACCGGTCACACCTACGGCGCCGACCACAAGTCCGACGTCTCGCTGCGCGTGGTCACCGACCACATCCGCACCGCGGTGATGCTGATCGGTGACGGTGTCACCCCCGGCAACGAGGGCCGCGGCTACGTGCTGCGCCGCATCCTGCGCCGCGCGATCCGCAACATGCGCCTGCTCGGCGCCACCGCTCCGGTGGCCAAGGAGCTCATCGACACCACCATCAAGGCGATGGCCCCGCAGTACTCGGAGCTGGAGAGCGACCGCAAGCGGATCGAGACGGTCGCCGTCGCCGAGGAGGTCTCCTTCCTGCAGACCCTGCGCACCGGCACCAACCTGCTGGACGCCGCGGTCACCGAGGCCAAGCAGGCCGGCCACCCCGCCCTCTCCGGCGAGAAGGCCTTCCAGCTGCACGACACCTACGGCTTCCCGATCGACCTCACCCTGGAGATGGCCGAGGAGCAGGGCCTGCAGGTGGACGAGGCCGGTTTCCGCCGTCTGATGCAGGAGCAGCGGGACCGCGCCAAGGCCGACGCCAAGGCCAAGAAGATGGGCCACGCCGACGTCGCCGCCTACCGCGAGGTGGCGGACAAGTCCGGCGCCAGCGTCTTCACCGGCTACAGCGCCACCGAGGGCGAGGCCACCGTGGTCGGCCTGCTGGTGGACGGCGTCCCGTCCCCGGCGGCCACCGAGGGCGACGAGGTCGAGCTGATCCTGGACCGCACCCCGTTCTACGCCGAGGGCGGCGGCCAGCTCGCCGACCACGGCCGGATCCGGCTGGACTCCGGCGCGGTGGTGGAGATCCGCGACGTCCAGCAGCCGGTGCCCGGCGTGATCGTGCACTCCGGCGGAGTGCTCTTCGGCGAGGTGGTGCTCGGTGCCTCGGCGTACGCGACGATCGACATCGAGCGCCGTCGCGCGGTCTCCCGTGCCCACAGCGCCACCCACCTGACCCACCAGGCGCTGCGCGACGCGCTCGGCCCCACGGCCGCGCAGGCCGGTTCGGAGAACGCCCCCGGCCGCTTCCGCTTCGACTTCGGCTCGCCCGCCGCCGTGCCCGGCACCGTGCTGACCGACGTCGAGCAGAAGATCAACGAGGTGCTGAGCCGCGAGCTGGACGTCACCGCCGAGGTCATGACGATGGACCAGGCCCGCAAGCAGGGCGCCATCGCGATGTTCGGCGAGAAGTACGGCGACTCGGTGCGCGTGGTCACCATCGGCGACTTCTCCAAGGAGCTGTGCGGTGGCACGCACGTCGGCAACACCGCCCAGCTGGGCCTGGTGAAGCTGCTCGGTGAGTCCTCGATCGGCTCCGGCGTGCGCCGGGTCGAGGCGCTGGTCGGCGTGGACGCCTACAAGTTCCTGGCCCGCGAGCACACCGTGGTCGCCCAGCTGACCGACCTGGTCAAGGGCCGCCCGGAGGAGCTGCCGGAGAAGATCTCCGGCATGCTCGCCAAGCTCAAGGACGCCGAGAAGGAGATCGAGCGGTTCCGTGCCGAGAAGGTGCTGGCCGCCGCCGCGGGGCTGGCCGACTCGGCCGAGGACGTCCGGGGCGTGGCGCTGGTCGCGGCCCGGGTCGCCGACGGGGTCGGCGCGGACGAGCTGCGCAAGCTGGTCCTCGACGTCCGCAACCGGCTGGGCTCGCGCCCGGCCGTGGTGGCCGCGTTCACCGTGGTGAACGACCGCCCGCTGACCGTGATCGCCACCAACGAGGACGCCCGCGGTCGTGGCGTCAAGGCCGGCGAGCTGGTCCGCACCGCGGCCAAGACGCTCGGCGGCGGCGGTGGCGGCAAGGACGACGTGGCGCAGGGCGGTGGCAGCAACCCGGCCGCCGTCGGCGAGGCGATCGACGCCGTGCGCGCCCTGGTCGCGGAGCGCGCCGCCTGATGGAGTCACCCGTGTCTGTCGGTTCTGAACCCAAGCCCTGGCGCCGGGGGCGGCGGATCGCCGTCGACGTCGGTGACGCCCGGATCGGGGTGGCGTCCTGCGACCCCGACGGGCTGATCGCCACGCCCGTGGAGACGGTCCCCGCCGGGGGCCGCTCCCAGGCGCGGCTCAAGGAGATCGTCGAGGAGTACGACGCCATCGAGGTGGTGGTCGGCCTGCCCCGCTCGCTGAGCGGCAAGGAGGGGCCGGCGGCGGAGAAGGTGCGCGGCTACGCCGGGCGGCTGGCCGCGCTGCTCGCCCCGGTGCCGGTCCGCCTGGTCGACGAGCGGATGACCACGGTCACCGCGGCCCAGGGCATGCGCGCCTCCGGCGTGAAGGCCAAGAAGGGCCGGGCGGCGATCGACCAGGCGGCGGCCGTGGTGATCCTGCAGAGCGCTCTGGAGGCCGAACGGGTGAGCGGTCGAGCGCCCGGTGAGAGCGTCGAGCCGGTCAGTTGATATTCCTGATCTAGCGTGCCTGTGGGGGCCCGTCCGGACGCGTCCGGACGGGCCCCTGACGTTTCTCATCCGACGTCCCATCGGCAGACGGGAGGCCCACCGGCATGGACCAGGACCTGGCGCCCGGGCTGACCCCGGGCCACCTCGGAGCCCCGGTGCACGAGCCGGAGCCCGAGCCGCTGCCGTGTGAGCGGTCGTCGGGGGAGCGGTCACCGGGGTCGGAGCCGCCCGAGCCGCCGTCCGGTCGGACCGGTCTGGCCTGTGGGATCACCGCGCTGCTGCTCTCGCTGCTGGCCGGCTCGACGGTGCTGGTGGGCCTGCAGTACTTCGGCTCGTTCGACTCCAGCCCGGCGGCCGACTACACCGGCGGCGGCACCGGAGCGGTGCAGATCTCGGTCCCGAAGGGGGCGAGCCTCACCAAGATCGGCCAAATTCTGGTGCAGAACCAGGTGGTGGCCAGTGTCAAGGCCTTCACAACCGCGGCCTCGCTCTCCTCGGGCCAGCGCATCCTGCCCGGCACCTACCCGCTCAAGCACGAGATGTCCGCGGCTGCCGCCCTGAACGTGCTGGACAATCCGTTCAACGCCAACGGCCTCACCGTGCCCGAGGGTTGGCGGGCGAGCCAGATCTACGCGGCGATCGACCAGCGGCTGCGGCTGCCGGCCGGCACCGCGCAGCGCACCGCCCAGGAGCACCAGGGCGACCTCGGCCTGCCGGACTTCGCCGGCGGCAACCTGGAGGGCCTGCTCTTCCCCGCCACCTACGGCGTCACCAGTGAGACCAGTGCGCTGGCCCTGCTTCAACAGATGGTCAAGCAGGCCGGCACCGAGTTCAACGGCGAGGGCCTGACCGGTGAGGCGAGCGCGCTCGGGATCACCCCCTACCAGGCGCTGGTGGTGGCCAGCCTGGTCCAGGGCGAGGCGGACAACCGCGACGACATGGCCAAGGTGGCCCGGGTGATCTACAACCGGCTGGGCCGGAAGATGCCGCTCCAACTCGATTCCACCATCAACTACGCACTCGGTCGCACCACTCTGCACACCACCGTCACCGACACCAACCTGAACTCGCCGTTCAACACGTACCAGCACAGCGGCCTGCCGCCGACCCCGATCGACAACCCCGGCCACGACGCGCTGGACGCCGCGCTCAACCCGGCGCCGGGCGACTGGCTCTACTTCGTGACGGTCAGCCCCGGGGACACCCGCTTCACGGACAGTGAGCAACAGCACAGAAAGAACGTCGCCGACTTCAACGCCTACCAGGCCCAGCACCCCTCGGAACCCAGTCCCAGCACGGGGTGACGGTCTCCAGGTGGCCCCCGGAAGTGACAGGTCGGGCACCAAGCGCCCGAAACGGGCGGTACCTTGCGGTACGGTAACGTCTCCCCCCAGATGTTGCGCTAGCACGCCGGTTCGAGATCGTGCCGGGACGCCGTCCCGGACGGTCGGTCCGATCCACCGTCCGTCTCCGTCGGCATAAGGGATTCGATGACTGATCAGGGTCGGGGCTACGGCTCCCAGCCGTGGCCCCCCGCCGAGCCCGGCTACCCGGAGCAACACTTCGGCGGAGCGGAGTACGCGGGGCAGGACTCCTACGCGCAGCCGCAGGACGTCTACGGCCAGGGGCAGTACGTACTGCAGGGGCAGGGCTACGCGCAGCAGCCGCAGGGCTACCCGTCGCAGGAGGCCTACGCGCAGCAGCCGGAGCAGTACGCGGCGTACCCAGGGCAGCAGCCGATGCCGCAGGATCCGTACGGCGGGCAACAGTGGCAGCAGCAGGCCCAGCCGGGTTTCCCGCAGCAGCAGACCGGCCAGCAGCAGGCCGGCTACCCGGCGCCGGGCGCGCCGCAGGGCTACCCGCAGCAGGTCCCCTTCCCGCAGCAGCACCAGCCGGTGCACGACCAGGTCCAGCGGCCGATGCCCGGACCGGCGCCGGTTCAGGCAGCTGTTCAGGCGCCGGTTCAGGCCCCGGCCGGGCCCGGGCCGGACGGCATCGACTGGGAGGCCGCGGCCGCGGCGCTGGACGATCCGCAGGCCGGGTACGTCGAGGGCTACGAGGACGGGCTGTACGAGGACGGCCTGTACGTCGAGGAGGGTGCCGAGGACGGGCACCTCGGCGAGGACTACGTCGGCGAGGACTACGTCGAGGGGGAGCTGCCGGAGGGCGAACTCCTCGACGGTGACGAGGCCGAACACGAGTCCTTCTTCGGCGCCGTCGAGGAGGACAACAGCCGCGAGGCGCAGCGCAAGCGCAAGGAGAAGGGCAAGAAGTCCGGCCGGCGCAACCGCGGCGCCTGCCTGGTGGTCGCTCTGGTGCTGCTGGGCGGCGTGGGCGGCGCGGGCTGGTTCGGCTACGGCTTCTACAAGAGCCACTTCGGCCCGCCGCCGGACTACATCGGCAACGGCACCGGTTCGGTCACCGTGACGATCGCCCCGGGAGCCGGCGGCGCCGACATGGCGCAGACGCTGCTGGCGGCCGGTGTGGTGAAGAGCGCGGGCGCGTTCACCGACGCCTACAACAAGAACCCGCAGGCGATGGGCATCCAGGCGGGCAGCTACACCTTGCACAGCCAGATGTCCGGCGCCGCGGCCGTGCAGCTGCTGGTCTCCGCGGCCGGTGGGAACGCGCTGATCGTGCCCGAGGGAAAGAAGGCCGTCGACATCTACGCGATGATCGACACCAAGCTCAAGCTGGCCGCCGGCACCACGGCCGGCGTGGCCAAGTCGCAGGTCGCCAACCTCGGTCTGCCGGCCTACGCGGGCAACAACCCCGAGGGCTTCCTCTGGCCGACCAAGTACTCGATCACTCCGGGCATGCAGCCGCTGGACCTGCTCAAGCAGATGGTCGCCAACGCCAACCAGGAGTACTCGCAGGTGATCACGCCCGCGCTGATCCAGCAGGCGGGCCTGAAGACCACCTACGACGTGATCACCGAGGCGAGCATCCTGCAGGCCGAGGGCAACAACTCGCAGGACTTCGGCAAGATGGCCCGGGTCATCTACAACCGCCTGAACACCGACGTCACCCACCACACCCTGGGCATGGACACCACGCTGCAGTACTCGGTGGGCTCGACCGCGCTGACCAAGGCGCAGATCAACGACGGCTCGAACAAGTACAACACCTACATCAACCCGGGCCTGCCGCCGACGCCGATCTCCAACCCCGGCGACGAGGCGATCCAGGCGGTGCTCAACCCGACGCCGGGCACCTGGGCGTACTTCATCGCGATGAGTCCGACCGAGACGCTGTTCTCGACTTCGTCGACCGACTTCGCGGCGAACGTCAAGCAGTACTGCACCTCGCACGGCCAGGCCTTTGACGCACAGGCCGTGCACTGCGAGTGACCGAGCGTCGGGTGTCACGGGCGGGCGGTGGCCGTCCTGAGCGATAGGAGTGCCGAACAGTCATGACCAGCCAGCAGCCGACCACCGGCGGGCAGTTGATGACGGGTGGGCAGTCGACGGCCGGTGGGCGGTCGACCGCCGGCGGACGGTCGGTGACCGGTCGGCGCCACCGGGCCGCCGTGCTCGGCTCGCCGATCGCCCACTCGCTCTCGCCGGTGCTGCACACCGCCGCCTACCGGGCGCTCGGGCTCGACGACTGGGAGTACGGCCGGTTCGAGCTGGGCGAGGACGACCTGGCGGGGTTCCTGGCCGGACTGGAGCCGGGCCTCTGGGCGGGCTTCTCACTGACCATGCCGCTCAAGCGGGCGGTGATCCCGTTGCTGGACGAGGTGAGCCCGACCGCGCTGGCGGTGGAGGCGGTGAACACCCTGGTGTTCGAGGCCGACGGGCGGCGCACCGGGGACAACACCGACGTGCCCGGGCTGGTCGCGGCGCTGCGCGAGCGGGGGATCGGGCAGGTCCCGGCGGCGGCGGTGCTGGGAGCCGGGGCCACCGCCTCGTCCGCGCTGGCCGCACTGGCCCAGCTGTGCACGGGCGAGGTCACGGTGTACGTGCGCAGCGCCGAGCGGGCGCGCGAGATGCGGGTGCTCGGCGATCGGCTCGGGGTGCCGGTGCGGACGGCGGACTGGGCGCGCGGGGCCGAGGCCCTGGCCGGGCCGCTGACCGTGTCGACCACCCCGGTCGGGGCGACGGACGGGTTCGCGGCCGGCCTGACGGGCGCGCCCGGCGCGCTCTTCGACGTGCTGTACCACCCGTGGCCGACCGTACTGGCCGCGGCCTGCGCCGAGCGTGGCGGGATCGTGCTGGGCGGGCTGGACCTGTTGGTCCATCAGGCGGTGCTGCAGTGCGAGCGGTTCACCGGGATCACCCCGGGACCGCTGGCGGCGATGCGGGCGGCCGGCGAGATCGCGCTGGCTGAGCGGGAGCACTGAGCCGGTATCGCGAGAGCGGTGCTCACTGGTGTGAGCGGCGCTCATCAGTGAGAGCGGTGCTCACAGGTGAAGGCAGTGCTCCGATACGAGAGCGGCGCTCTGCCCTGGTGCCGGTCTCTGCTCGGTGGCGCGAGTGGCGCGAGTGGCGCGAGCAGTGTGCGGGCGTGAGCTTGCTGCGCGGGGTCGAGAGCAGTGCTCAGTGCTGAGAGCGTTGCTCGGGTGCGAGAGCGATGCTCGACGACGAGAGCAGTGCTCCATGGTGAGAGTATCGCCCAGATGTGAGAGCGGCGATCACCGTCGAGAGCGGTGCTCCACAATGAGAGCACCGCTCCACCCTGCCCCGCCGGTGCGAGAGTGGCGATCACCGACGAGAGCGGTGCTCCAAAACGCGATCAGTGCTCAGCGGCCCGTGGTTCGCGCCCACGCAGTACGGTCACCAACCCGGCCAGCGACACCAGCGCCCAGACACCCTCCAGCAACAGGAAGCCCCACTGCGCGGTGACCGCGGCCTGGGCCGCCAGCACGCCCGAGCCGGCCAGGTTCAGCACCAGATAGCCGCGGGACTTCGTGTTCAGCCGGCCGCGCTGGGCCAGCGCGAATGGGATCAGCACCAGGATCGACCCGATGATCTGGATCAGCTGCTCCATGACGGCACCCTCCAAGGGCTGCGTCGTCTTGTCCCTCCGGGTACGGCGCGTCTCGTCCGGTGGCCGCTGGAGCGCGGTCCACGTCCATTGTGCCCGACCGCCCCGGCTGTCCGTCCCGGTGTCCGCCACGCGGACCTCGACCCGATCCCGCCCCCGGACGTGAAAGGATTCGGCAGAGGGCCCACCGCAAACGGGCCCGCTCGGGAAACCCGGCCGGAACCGCGCCCAGCAGCCGCGGCCGGACCGCTGACGAAGGAGCACCGTTGGGTACGTTGCGCTGGCTGACCGCGGGGGAGTCGCACGGCCCCGCACTGGTCGCGACGCTGGAGGGCCTGCCCGCGGGCGTGCCCGTGACCACCGCGATGGTGGCGGACGCGCTGGCGCGGCGGCGGCTGGGTTACGGGCGCGGCGCGCGGATGAAGTTCGAGCAGGACGAGGTGACCTTCCTCGGCGGGGTCCGGCACGGCCTGACCATGGGGAGCCCGGTCGCGGTGATGGTCGGCAACACCGAGTGGCCGAAGTGGCAGCAGGTGATGGCGGCCGACCCGGTCGACCCCGAGGTGCTCGCGGGCCTGGCCCGCAACGAGGCACTCACCCGCCCCCGGCCCGGCCACGCCGATCTGGCCGGCATGCAGAAGTACAGCATCGACGAGGCCCGTCCGATCCTGGAGCGGGCCAGCGCGCGGGAGACCGCGGCTCGGGTCGCGCTCGGTACGGTGGCCCGTTCCTACCTGCGGGAGACCTGCGGCATCGAGCTGGTCTCGCACGTGGTGGAGCTGGGCGCGGCCAAGGCACCGGCCGGCGTGCTGCCGCTGCCCGCGGACGAGGCGCGGTTGGACGAGGACCCGGTGCGCTGCCTGGACGCGGACGCCTCGAAGCGGATGGTCGCCGAGATCGACCAGGCCCACAAGGACGGCGACACGCTGGGGGGCGTGGTCGAGGTGCTGGCGTACGGCGTGCCGGTGGGTCTGGGTTCGCACGTGCACTGGGACCGCCGGCTGGACGCCCGGCTGGCGGCCGCGCTGATGGGCATCCAGGCGATCAAGGGCGTGGAGGTCGGCGACGGCTTCGAACTGGCCCGGGTCCCGGGCTCGCAGGCGCACGACGAGATCGTGCCGACCGAGGACGGCGTCCGGCGCACCTCGGGCCGTTCGGGTGGCACCGAGGGCGGGCTCTCCACCGGCGAGCTGCTGCGGGTCCGCGCGGCGATGAAGCCGATCGCCACCGTGCCGCGGGCGCTGCGGACCCTGGACGTGCGGACCGGTGAGCCGGCCAAGGCGCACCACCAGCGTTCGGACGTCTGCGCGGTGCCGGCGGCCGGGATCGTCGCGGAGGCGATGGTGGCGCTGGTCCTGGCGGACGCGGTCAGCGAGAAGTTCGGCGGCGACCACGTGGCCGAGACCCGCCGCAACGTGCAGAGCTACCTCGACCACCTGATCATCCGATGAGCGAGCGAGTCGGGCGTACGGCCGGCCCGGTCGTGGTGCTGGTCGGTCCGCCCGGGGCCGGGAAGAGCACGGTGGGCCGGCTGCTCGCCGAGCGCCTCGGCACCACGTTCCGTGACACCGACACGGACATCGAGGCGCTGGCCGGCAAGCCGATCCCGGAGATCTTCGTCGACGACGGCGAGCCGCACTTCCGCGCCCTGGAGGCGCGGGCCGTCCGCGCCGCGCTGGAGGAGCACGAGGGCGTGCTGGCGCTCGGCGGCGGCGCGGTCATGGCCGAGGCCACCCGCGCGCTGCTGGCCGCCCGCCCGGTGGTCTTCCTGGAGGTCGCCCTGCACGACGCGGTCAGGCGGGTCGGTCTGGACGCCCCGCGCCCGCTGCTCGCGGTCAACCCGCGGGCGGCCTGGCGCGAGTTGATGGCGGCCCGCCGGCCGCTGTACCTGGAGGTCGCCGCGGCCGTGATCAGCACCGAGGGGCGCACCCCGGAGCAGGTCGCGGACGCGGTGCTGGAATCCCTGGAGTTGAAGGAAGCATGAGCAGCAGCACGGTCACCATCCAGGTCGGCGGCTCGGCCGGCCACGCGCCGTACGACGTGCTGGTCGGGCAGCAGCTGCTGGGCGAACTCGCCGGGCTGATCGGCGCCCGGGCCCGGCGGGTGGCGGTGATCCACCCGGAGGCGCTGGCCGCCACCGGTGACGCGATCCGCGAGGACCTGGCCGCCGAGGGGTACGAGGCGATCGCGCTCCAGGTGCCGAACGCCGAGGAGGCCAAGAGCGCCGAGGTCGCCGCGTACTGCTGGTCGGTGCTCGGGCAGACCGGCTTCACCCGCTCCGACGTGATCGTCGGCCTGGGCGGCGGCGCCACCACCGACCTGGCCGGCTTCGTCGCCGCGACCTGGCTGCGCGGGGTGCGCTGGATCGCCATGCCCACCACCTTGCTCGGGATGGTGGACGCGGCGGTCGGCGGCAAGACCGGGATCAACATCGCCGAGGGCAAGAACCTGGTCGGCGCCTTCCACCCGCCGGCCGGGGTGCTGGCCGACCTGGCCACCCTGGAGACCGTGCCCAAGCACGACTACGTCTCCGGCCTGGCCGAGGTGATCAAGTGCGGCTTCATCGCCGACCCGGTCATCCTCGACCTGGTGGAGGCCGACCCGCAGGGCGCCACCACGCCGGCCGGCCCGCACACCGTGGAGCTGATCCGACGGGCCATCCAGGTCAAGGCCGACGTGGTCTCCGGCGACCTCAAGGAGGCCGGGCTGCGCGAGATCCTCAACTACGGCCACACGCTGGCGCACGCCATCGAGCGCAACGAACGCTACAAGTGGCGGCACGGCGCGGCGGTCTCGGTCGGCATGGTGTTCGCCGCCGAACTCGGCCGTCTGGCCGGGCGGTTGGACGACGCGACGGCGGACCGGCACCGCTCGGTGCTGGCCTCGGTCGGCCTGCCGCTGAGCTACCGGGCGGACGCCTGGCCGAAGTTGCTGGACGCGATGAAGATCGACAAGAAGTCGCGCGGTGACCTGCTGCGCTTCATCGTGCTGGACGGCCTGGCCAAGACCTCGGTACTGGAGGGCCCGGACCCGTCGCTGCTGGTCGCCGCGTACGCGGAGGTCGCCAAGTGACCACCGTACTGGTGCTCAACGGCCCCAACCTCGGGCGGCTGGGCAGCCGGGAGCCGGACGTCTACGGCGCCACCTCGTACGCCGGCCTGGTCGAGCGTTGCACCGCGCTCGGCAAGGAACTGGGCTTCGAGGTCGAGGTCCACGAGACCAACTCCGAGCGGCAGATGATCGAGTGGCTGCACCGGGCGGCCGACGAGCGGCTCCCGGTGGTCATCAACCCCGGCGCGTTCACGCACTACTCGTACGCGATGCGCGACGCCGCCGCTCAGCGCACCGCGCCGCTGATCGAGGTGCACATCTCCAACCCGTACGCCCGCGAGGAGTTCCGGCACACCTCGGTGATCGCCGCGATCGCCTCCGGCACCATCGCGGGCTTCGGTCTCGGCTCGTACGAACTGGCCCTGCGCGCCCTGGCCGAGCAGCTCACCACCCGGTAGCGGCGGTCGGCGGCCCGGTGGCGGACTGGGCCCGCCACCGGGCCGCCGTGTAATCTCCCCGGCAGGGAGGTGTGTCCATGACGCAGTACGCAGGGGGTGGGCCGCTGCCCCCACGACCGCTGACGCCGCCCCCGCCGGTGCCGCCCCGGCAGACCGTGCAGCCGTGCCCGGCCGCGGAGGGGGACCAGCCCGCGCTGCCACCGGCGCCGTCGCGTCCGCCCGCGCCGCGACCCGCGCCCGGGCCGGTGCTGTCCGCCGCCGTGCAGCCGGGCGCCACCGGGCACTTCGTGATGCCCACCGGCACGCCGGTGCAGCTGCCCGCCGGGGTCCCGGCGAGCCACCCCGGCCCGCTCGCGGTGCTGCTGATCGGTCCGGCCGGCGCCGGCAAGACCACGGTCGCCCGGCACTGGGCCGAGCGGCGGCCGACCACCACCGCGCACATCAGCCTGGACGACGTCCGCGAGTGGGTGCAGTCCGGCTTCGCCAACCCGCAGTCCGGCTGGAACAGCTCCTCCGAGGCCCAGTACCGGCTGGCTCGCCGGACCTGCGGCTTCGCGTGCCGCAACTACCTCGCCAACGACATCTCCTGCATCATCGACGACGCGGTCTTCCCGGACCGCCCGGCGATCGGGCTGGGTGGCTGGAAACGGCACATCGGCCCCGGCATGATCCCGGTGGTGCTGCTGCCGGGACTGGACTCGGTGCTGGCGCGCAACGCCCGGCGCAGCGGCAACCGCCGGCTCAGCGACGAGGAGGTGGCCCGGATCCACGGCCGGATGGCCGGCTGGTACAACTCCGGGTTGCCCATCATCGACAACTCCCAACTCGACGTGGCGGCCACCGCCGACGCCCTGGACCGGGTCATCGCGGCCCGCCTGGCCGGCCGCCCGAGTCGCTGAACCACCGTTCCCCGCAAGAGAGTTGATTCACCATGCCCGAAGGCCACATCCTGCACCGGCTCGCCGCGGAACACCTGCGGGCGTTCGGCGGCGAGGCGGTCGCGGTGGCCAGCCCGCAGGGCCGGTTCGCCGCCGGCGCGGCGCTGCTGGACGGGCGCGTCCTGGAGACGGCCGAGGCGGACGGCAAGCACCTCTTCCTCGGCTTCGGTGACTCCTGGCTGCACGTCCACCTCGGCCTGTACGGCGTGTTCGGCTTCGGCGTGGCCCCCGCGCCGGCCCCGGTCGGCCTGGTCCGGCTGCGGCTGGAGAACTCCGCGCACTTCGCCGACCTGCGCGGCCCGACCACCTGCGAGGTGCTCACCCCGGGCGAGAAGGACGCGGTGCACGCCCGGCTCGGCCCCGACCCGCTGCGCGCCGACGCCGATCCGGACCGCGCCTGGTCGCGGATCTCGCGCAGCCGCAGCACCGTCGCGGCGCTGTTGATGGACCAGAAGGTGCTGGCCGGCGTGGGCAACGTCTACCGGGCCGAGGTGCTCTTCCGGCACGGCATCAGCCCGCACCGGGCCGGCCGCGACCTCACCCGGACCGAGTGGGACGCCATCTGGGCCGACCTGGTCGCCCTGATGCGCGAGGGCGCGGCGATCGGCCGGATCGACACCGTCCGCCCCGAACACACCCCCGAGGCGATGAACCGCCCGCCCCGGGTCGACGACCACGGCGGCGAGGTCTACGTCTACCGCCGTGCCGCCCAGCCCTGCCTGGTCTGTGCCACCGAGGTCCGCACCGAACCCCACGCCGCCCGCAACCTCTTCTGGTGCCCCAACTGCCAACAGCACTGACGGCGGGATCCCCGGCCGACGGAGGCGAGCGCGGGAGGCGGGAGGATCATCGGGCTCGCACCCCACCGGCGCGACCCGTCAGCCGTCGACCTGGATCAACTTCCTGACCAGCCGCAGCAGTTGGTCCCGTTCGTCGGCCTCCAGCGGCGCCAGCAGCTCCGCGTTGGCCTGGTCGCCCAACTCCTGTAGCCGGGCCAGCAGTTCGGCTCCGGCGGGGGAGAGGGTGATCGCGTTCTTCCGGGCGTCCCGCGGGTCCTTGCCGCGTACCACCAGCCCCTTGGCCTGCAGGTCGTTCAGCACGCCGACCATGTCCTTGGGGTCGATCCGCACCGTGCGCGACAGCTCCGCCTGGGCGACCGGGCCCAGCTCGGCGACCGCGCAGAGCACGGCGTGGTGACCCATCCGGAAGCCCTCGCGGCCCAGGTGCTCGGTCACCAGGCGATGGGCGAGCGCGCCGGCCCGGCCGAGCAGCCAGCTGGGCAGGGTCTGCAGGCGGGAGAGCGGAGCATCGGTCATGGCCGTCATGCTAGCCGAGAAGCCGTTGGGTCTACCAATGATCCCGCTCTATCGTTGGGCCTGCCAACGATCGTCCGGCGAGGGGAGACGCAGCCATGCGCAAGGTCAGGTTCCACACCCACGGCGGCCCCGGGGCGCTGCGGCTCGACGAGGTGCCCGAGCCCGTTCCCGGCGCCGGTGAGGTGCTGCTCCGCACCGAGGTCGCCGGGGTCAGCCGGACGGTGCTGCCGGTGCTGCGCGGGGTCGGCGAGGTGCCGCTGCCCGCATCGCCCGGCGGGGGCGTGGTCGGCCGGGTCGTCGCGCTCGGCCCCGGCGTGGACGGGCTACGGGTGGGGCAGCGGGTCGGCGGCATCGCGGCCGAGCCGTACGCCGAGCTGGCGGTGGCCTCGCCCGCGCTGCTCACCCCGGTACCGGAGCAGGTCGGCGCGGCCGACGCGCTCGGGCTGGTGCACGGCGGCCTGGTCGCGCTGGCCGCGCTGCGGGTCGGACGGTGCGAGGAAGGCGAGTCCGTGCTGGTCACCGCCGCGGCCGGTGGGGTGGGCCACCTGATCGTCCAACTGGCGAAGACGCTCGGCGCGGCCCGGGTGGTGGCCGCCGTCGGCTCGCCGGAGAAGGCCGGGTTCCTGCGTTCCCTGGGCGCCGACGAGGTGGTGAGTTACCAGGACACCGACTGGGGAGGCCCGGTCGACCTGGTGCTGGAGGGGGCCGGCGGCGAGATCCTGCCGCGGGCGCTGGCCGCGCTGGTGCCGTTCGGCCGGTTGGTCACCCTGGCCGGGTCCGGCGGCACGCTGGACGCCGGGGCGGTCCTCCGCTCGGCGGCCACGGTGACCGGCCTCTCGATGGGACGGCTGGCCCGGCACCGGCCCGCCGTGCTGGCGGAGATCCGGGCCGAGCTGTGGCGGCTGCTGGCCGACGGGCGGGTGCGGCCGGTCAGCACGGTGCACCCGCTGGAACGGGCGGCGGAGGCGGTGGCCCTGCTGGAGTCCCGGGCCAACCTGGGCAAGGTGGTGCTCGCCACCGCGCCCACCACCCCCGCGCTCACCCCCGCCTGACCGGCGCCAGGTACTCGCGCAACCGGCGCCGCTCCCACCACGCGCCGGAGCGGCGCAGCTCGCGCCAGTCGGTGTAGCGGTAGTGGTACAGCACCGCCCGGACGTGGGTCGGCGGCTCGTCGGGGAAGGGGTTGTGGCGCAGCAGCCGCAGCGTCGCCGGGTCGTTGACCAGCAGCCGGGCGACGAACGGGCGGAACCACGGCCGGGCGTAGCCGGGGGAGATCGCGGCGAACCACATCAGCCAGTCCAGCCTCAGGTGGTAGGGCGCGAACTGGCGCGGCAGCCGGCGCACGTCCCCCGGCTTTCCCCGGAAGCCGTACTCCCGCCAGAGCGTCTCCCGGGTGATCAGCGGCTCGTCGGTACCCTCCACCACCACCTCGTAGCGGACCCGGTTGATGCTGCCGAAGGCGCCGTAGGTGTTGACCAGGTGCAGCCGGTTGAACGACATGTTCATCGCCTGGTGCCGGGAGAGCAGGTTGCGGGCCGGCCAGTAGCTGAGCACCACCACCAGCGCGGTGACCGCCAGCACCAGCACCTCGAACCAGGGCGGCGCGCCGGCGGTGGTCACCGTGCCGTGCGGCAGCCGCACCGCGGACCACGCCAGCGCGATGGTCAGCCAGTTGAGCCAGGCGAAGTTGCCGGAGCAGACCAGCCAGAGCTGGGTGACGATCACCACCGAGCCCGCCACGGTGGCCACCGGCTGCGGCAGGAAGAGGCCGACCGGCACCAGCAGCTGGGCGACGTGGTTGGCGGCCGTCTCCACCCGGTGCACCGGGCCGGGCAGGTGGTGGAAGAACCAGCTGAGCGGGCCGGGCATCGGCTGGGTCTCGTGGTGGTACTTGAGGCAGGTGAGGTCGCGCCAGCAGGAGTCGCCGCGCAGCTTGATCAGCCCGGCGCCGAACTCGACCCGGAACAGCAGCCAGCGCATCAGCACCAGCACCGGCAGCGGCGGCGCCACCGTGGCGTTGCCCAGGAAGGTGGCCAGGAACCCGGCCTCCAGCAGCAGCGACTCCCAGCCGAAGGAGTACCAGACCTGCCCGACGTTGACGATCGACAGGTAGAGCACCCAGAGCACGGCCCACCAGAGCATCGAGGTCCAGAGCGGTACCAGGTCGCCGGCGCCGGCCACCAGGGCCGCCGCGAGCACCGCGCCGGTCCAGGCCACGGTCGCGAATCGGCGGTCCGAGTAGCCGTAGTGGAAGAGGCTGGGGGAGTGCCGGAACGGGACGGCGGCCAGGAACCGCGGCACCGGGAGCATCCCGTGCTCGCCGATCAACGCCCGGAACTGCCGGGCCGCCGCCAGGAACCCGATCAGGTAGACCGCGGCCAGCAGCCGCAGCAGGACCAGCCTGCTCAGTCCGTACCCCGGCGCGTTGAACCACTCCACGCGCCCCATCCCTACCACCCCCGCCGGCGCCGCCCGGGGCCGGCGCGCCTGCCCGGGCCCCGGACGGCCGAGCCGCCCGGCGGAGCCGGCTCAGGGCTTGCGGGCCACCGCGGCGTAGTAGTAAGCGGAGTCGACGTCCACGCCCTCGGCCGCGCCGCCCCAGGCCAGCACCGGGACCACGCCCGGCGCGACCGGCTCCAGCCCGTCCAGGAAGCGGGTCACCTCGGCCCGGCCGCGCGGGGTGAGCGGGACGTGCGCGTGCTCGGCGGCCCGCACCGCCACGGCCACCTCCTCGGGCGCGAAGTCGCCGCTCGGATGGGTCAGCGCCAGGCAGCTGCCCGCGGGCAGCGCGTCCACCAGGGTGCGCACCATCGCCCACGGGTCCTCGGCGTCCCGGAACAGCATCAGCACCGCGACCAGCAGCAGCCCGACCGGCTGTGCCCGGTCGATGATCTGCGCGAAGACCGGGTGCTCCAGGATCCCGGCGGGCTCGCGCAGGTCGCCCAGGATGAACGAGGTCCGCCCGGCCGGGTGGCTGGAGATCATCGCCCGGGCGTGCGCCAGCACGATCGGGTCGTTGTCCACGTAGAGCACCCGGGACTCCGGCGCCAGCGCCTGGGCCACCTCGTAGGTGTTGCCGGCGGTCGGGATCCCGGTGCCGATGTCCAGGAACTGCCGGATGCCCTGCTCGACCACCAGGTGGCGGACCGCCCGGCCCAGGAAGTCCCGGTTGGCCCGGGCCATGGCCCGCATGTTCGGCACCGCGGCGATGATCTGCTCGGCCAGCTCGCGGTCGGCCGGAAAGTTGTCCTTGCCACCCAACCAGTAGTCGTAGACCCGGGCCGAGTGGGCGACGCTGGTGTCGATCTCGACGGGCTCCCAGGTGCCCGGCGTGCGGGACTCGGTCACGGCGCTCTCCTCCGCAGGCGGTCGGCCGTCCGGCCGTGCCGCGCAGCCTATCTGACGATCAGTCAGCATGGCGCCCGCTCGCCCGGACCAGCAGAACGGACCAGCTGAACAGGCGGTCCGACGGGTCCCCTCATAGGCTTCGGGCATGTCCGATGCGCACGCGGTCCGCCGAGAGCGGCTCCGGGAGCACTGCAGCACGGCCGGTGTGGACGCGGCGCTGATCAGCAGCCCCGCGAACGTCCGGTACCTGACGGGCTGCGCACCGTGCGGCGCGACGCTGCTGCTGACCCGCGACCGCGCGCTGCTCGCGCTGCCCGCGGACCTGCCACCGGACGACACCGGCGAGCACCCCTACGCCGTCGAGCTGGCCCACCTGGTCACCGCCCCGGACGAGGACACCGCGACGGCCGCCGCCGCGGCGGCCGCCCGGCTGCGCGTGCGCGACCTCGCGGTCGAGGAGGGCGACCTGACCGTCACCCGGCACCGCGCGATCACCGCGTTGGCCCCCGGCATCCGGCTGGCCGACCTGGACGGCGCGGTCGAGCGGCTGCGGGTGGTCAAGGACGAGTACGAGATCGCCGACCTGCGGATCGCCGCCGAGATCGCCGACCAGGCACTGGGCGAGCTGCTGGAGTCGATCCTGGTCGGGCGGACCGAGCGGCACCTGGCGATGGAGCTGGAGCGCCGGATGATCGACCACGGCGCGGACGGGGCCGCCTTCCCGGTCTCGGTCGCCACCGGCACCCACTCCGGCCGGGCCAACCACCTGCCCACCGACCGCAGGGTCGAGGAGGGCGACTTCCTGACCGTCGCGCTGGGCGCCCGGTACCGCGGCTACGCCGTCTGCGCCACCCGCACCTTCGTGATCGGCGCGGCGCCCGCGGCCTGGCAGGTGGAGCTGCACCGGCTGGTCTTCGAGGCGCAGCGGGCCGGTCGGGAGGCGCTCGGCCCGGGCGTGCCGGGCAACGCACCCGACCGCGCGGCCCGTGACATCCTGCAGGCGGCGGGCCACGTGGAGAACCCGCCGCGCCCGCTCGGGCACGGCGTCGGGCTGGAGGTGCGGGAGGCGCCGGGCCTCGGACCCGCCGACATGGGTAAACTGGACAACCGCGTGCCGGTCACCGTCGGTCCAGGGGTTCACCTCCCGGGCCGCGGCGGAGTCCGGATCGAGGACACGCTCGTCGTGCGCCCTCCGGAGGAGGGCGGGCCCGAGCTGCTCACCATCACCACCAAGGAGCTCCTCGCCCTGTGACCGCCCCTGCGGGTGGGACAGGCCGCACCCCTTGGTTCCTTGACAGTTATATCCAGGAGTAAGTGCGCCCGTGGCTTCCACGAACGATCTCAAGAACGGCATGGTCCTCAACCTGGACGGCAAGCTCTGGTCTGTCGTCGAGTTCCAGCACGTCAAGCCCGGCAAGGGCCCGGCCTTCGTGCGCACCAAGCTCAAGGAGGTGCTGAGCGGCAAGGTCGTCGACAAGACCTTCAACGCGGGCGTCAAGGTCGAGACCGCCAACGTCGACAAGCGCACCATGCAGTTCTCGTACAAGGACGGCGAGCAGTTCGTGTTCATGGACATGGACACCTACGACCAGATCCACATCACCCCGGACGTGGTCGGCGACGCCGCCAAGTACCTGCTGGAGGGCTTCGAGGCCCTGGTCGCGCAGCACGACGGCGCGCCGCTGTACGTCGAGCTGCCGGCCGCGGTCGAGCTGGTCATCGCCGAGACCGAGCCGGGCGTCCAGGGCGACCGCTCGACCGGTGGCACCAAGCCGGCCACCCTGGAGACCGGTGCCGAGGTGCAGGTCCCGCTGTTCATCACGACCGGTGAGAAGATCAAGGTCGACACCCGCGACGGCAGCTACCTCGGTCGGGTCAAGTAACTGTGTCTGCCGCACGTAGCAAGGCCCGTACCCGCGCCTTCCAGATCCTCTTCGAGGCCGACCACCGGGGCGTCGACCCGCTGTCGGTGCTCGCCGGCTGGGTGGCCCGCGCCCGGGAACCCAAGCCGGACGAGGGCGTCCCGCAGGTCGCCGAGTACACCATGCAGCTGGTCGAGGGCTACGCCAAGCACGCCCGCCGGATCGACGAGCTGATCGCCACCTACGCGGTGGGCTGGACGCTGGACCGGATGCCGATCGCGGACCGCAACGTCCTGCGGCTCGGCGCCTACGAGCTGATCTGGGAGGACGGCGTCCCGGACGCGGTCGTCCTGGACGAGGCGGTGGAGATCGCCAAGGAGTACTCCACCGACGACTCGCCGGCCTTCGTGAACGGCCTGCTGGCCCGTTTCATGGAGCTCAAGCCGACCATCAAGCGCTGAGACCATCCGGTCACGACGATGGCCGCCGGACCCCCGTGGTCCGGCGGCCATCGTGCGTTCACGACGGGGGCGTATCTTTGCTACCGACCAGTAGCAAGGCCGAAGGGGGCGCCACTCCATGACCACCGTGACCGCGACCAGCAGCGAGTTCGACCAGGCCATCGCCCTGGACCCCGGCCCGGACGGCCGCCACCGCGGCGAGCTGGGCGCCGGCTGGCAGATCGGCGGCGGGATCAACGGCGGCCTGCTGCTGGCCGTCGCCGCCAACGCGCTCTCCCGCGAGCTGCCCGGCCACCCCGACCCGGTGTCGATCAGCGGCTACTACCTCTCCGCCTCCCGCCCGGGCCCGGCCGAGGTCCGCACCGAGTTGGTCCGCCGCGGCGGTTCGCTCTCCACCGGCACCGCCTCGCTCTACCAGGACGACGAGGACGGCACCCCGGTCGAGCGACTCAGCGTGCTGGCGACCTACGGCGACCTGGCCGCCCAGGCCGGCGAGGTGCACACCTCGGCGACCCCGCCCGCGCTGCCGCCACGCGAGAGCTGCGTCGGCATGGAGCACGCCCCGCCCGCGCTGATCGAGCAGGCCGCCCTGCTGGAGCGGTTCGACCTGCGGCTGGACCCCGCCACGGTGGGCTGGGCGGTCGGGCAGCCCTCCCGGCAGGGCCGGATCCAGGGCTGGTTCCGGCTCGCCGACGGCCGCGAGCCCGACCCGCTGGCGCTGCTGCTGGTGGCCGACGCGCTGCCGCCGGTCACCTTCGACCTCGGCCTGCCCGGCTGGGCGCCGACCATCGAGCTGACCGTCCACCTGCGGGCCAAGCCGGCGCCCGGCTGGCTGCGGGTCAGCCACGCCACCCGCAACCTGGCCGGGGGCTACTTCGAGGAGGACGCCGAGATCTGGGACGAGACCGGCCGGCTGGTCGCCCAGTCCCGCCAGCTGGCCCGGGCGCCGCGCCCGCGCTGACCTGCGGAATCAAAATTCTCACGCTCGGTTACCAATATGTGACGTGAGGTGCGTGTGTCGGGCGGGTTGCGGGGGAGGACGTGGCGTAGGCCAGCCGCCCCTCGCAACCTCTCGGGAGCCCGATGTCCAGGCATCTCCACCCACGCCGTCCGCCCCGCTGCCGCCCCACCGGCGCCCGTCAGGCGCCGGCGCAGCGGGTCTTCGTGACCGGGGTGCTGGCCTCGCCGGAGGACTTCGAGCGGGCCCGCCCCTGGGGGCTGACCGCGGCGCCGGACCACCGGCGCTACCTGGCCGGCACGGCCACCCTGCTGGCGCACGCCCGGCGCCGCTTCGAGTCGGTCCGGGTGCGCCGATTCCACCCGGACGACTTCGCCGAGTTCTGCCTGCTGCGCCGCCTCGACCCGGCCGACCGGGCTGCGCAGCAGCGCTACCTGGCCAATCCGGCGCTGCTCGGGCAGCTGCTCGACTACCAGGGGGAGGAGCTGGTGGAGGACTTCCTGCCGAGGCTGGTCCGGGCCCGGGAGAACGGACTGACGATGCGCCACGCCGAGCTGCTGCTGGCCGAGGGCGGCGCCCTGCCGGCCGTCGAGCGCTGCTACCGGGAGGCGGCCGAGCTGTTCGCGCGGCTGCTGGGGGAGGCCGGGCCGGGGACGTACGAGTTCCGCTGCGTGATCCGGGCGTCGGAGGGACCGCTGGTGGCGGAGGCCCGGGTGGTGCTCTGGGAGGACGGGCTGGTGCGGATCCACGACGAGGAGCTGGACCTGGTCCGCGCGGTGCTCTGCGCCGCGCTGGCCCGGCGGCTGCCCGGCCGGCTGGAGCTGAGCGGACTGCGCGGCTCGGCGGCGGGCTGCGGCGAGTACCAGCAGGCGGCCTGGAGCTGGCAGAGCGCCGGCACGGGCTTCACGGCGGTGCGCTGAGGGGGTCGTGCCGGGGCGGTGCGCCGAAGCGGTGCACCGAAACCGCCGACGGCGCGGTCCCCCGGGACCGCGCCGTGACGTTTCTGCAGGTAGTGGCCGAGGCCGTGGGTCAGCCGGCGTCCTCGTCGCGCACCGCGCGACGGGCGTCGGAGTTGAGCACGCCCCAGCTGATCAGCTGCTCGGTGAGGATCGACGGTGACTGGTCGTAGATCACCGCGAGGGTGCGCAGGTCGTCCTGGCGGATCGAGAGGACCTTGCCGTTGTAGTCACCGCGCTGGGACTGGATGGTCGCCGCGTACCGCTGCAGCGGGCCGGCCTTCTCGGACGGGACCTGGGTCAGTCTCTCCAGGTCCAGCACCAGGCGCGGCGGCGGCTCGGCCGCACCGCCCGGGGTGCCGCCCGGGAGCAGCTCCTGCACCGGGACGCCGTAGAACTCGGCGAGCTCGGCCAGTCGCTGCACGGTGACCGCTCGGTCGCCACGCTCGTAGGAGCCGACGACGACCGCCTTCCAGCGCCCCTGGGACTTCTCCTCGACGCCGTGCAGGGAGAGCCCCTGCTGTGTGCGGATAGCGCGGAGTTTGCCCCCGAGCTGCTTCGCGTAGTCGCTGGACATTGGTCTCCCCGGACAAGAATTGCTTCGCGTTCAGAAACGGTCACGGGGGAGCGAGGGGCCCCTCGCCTCCCAGGCGTTCTACCAGTGGGTTCGACGTCTGTTCCGTAACTCACTGTGAGGTTACGTAGAGTAAGGTAGCTGCGTCAAGCCGAATGGGGCAGTCGTGCGAATGGTCTGCTACCTCTGCGTGAACACGACATAAAGCGTGGCGGGGATCATCTTGATCGCCCTGCTAGCATGGACGAGGCTTCCGGCACGGTCCGGCAGCCACCCCCCAGACATCCTTTAAGGCCCGTCCCGTGAGGCGGGGAAGGAGGTCGGCTTCGGCATGACCGCACACATCGACACGCCGCGTCCGCCGCACCAGGTGCTGGACGGCGCGGACATCTCCCGCGTGATCACCCGGATCGCCCACGAGATCGTGGAGCGCGCGAAGGGCGCGGAGGACATCGTCCTCCTCGGCATCCACACCCGCGGCGTCCACCTCGCCCGCCGGCTGCACGCCAAGCTGACGCAGATCACCGGCCGCGAGATCCCGCTCGGCACGCTCGACATCACCATGTACCGGGACGACCTGCGGCTCAAGCCCGCCCGCGCTCTGGAGCACACCGAGATCCCGTCCGGCGGGATCGAGGGCAAGCTGGTCATCCTCGTCGACGACGTGCTCTTCTCCGGCCGCACGGTCCGCGCCGCGCTCGACGCGCTGGGCGACATCGGCCGCCCGCGCGCCGTGCAGCTCGCCGTCCTGGTCGACCGCGGCCACCGCGAGCTGCCCATCCGCGCCGACTACGTGGGCAAGAACCTGCCCACCTCGCTGCGCGAGGCCGTCCAGGTCCGGCTCGCCGACACCGACGGCCAGGACGCCGTCCTGGTCGGTGACCGCGACTTCGCCGCCCGTTCCTCCCAGGCGCTCGCCGCCGACCCCAACCTGCCGGAGTAGCACCGTGAAGCGCCACCTCGTCTCCGCCGCAGATCTCAGCCGCGAGGACGCGCTGCTGATCCTGGACACCGCCGAGGAGCTGGCCCAGCTCTCCGGGCGGGCCGTCAAGAAGCTCCCCACGCTGCGCGGCCGTACCGTCGTCAACCTCTTCTTCGAGGACTCGACCCGCACCAAGACCTCCTTCGAGGTCGCCGAGAAGCGGCTCAGCGCCGACGTCATCAACTTCGCCGCCAAGGGCTCCTCGGTCTCCAAGGGCGAGAGCCTCAAGGACACCGCGCTGACCCTGCAGGCGATGGGAGCGGACGCGGTCGTCATCCGGCACCACGCCTCGGGCGCGCCGGCCCGGCTGGCCCAGTCCGACTGGCTGCACGGCAGTGTGATCAACGCCGGTGACGGCACCCACGAGCACCCGACCCAGGCCCTGCTGGACGCCTTCACCATGCGCCGGCACCTCAACCCGGGCCTGGGCAACGACCTCGCGGGCCGCCGGATCACCATCGTCGGTGACGTGCTGCACAGCCGGGTCGCCCGCTCCAACGTGCTGCTGCTGAACACCCTGGGCGCGCACGTCACCTTCGTGGCCCCGCCCACCCTGCTGCCGCTCGGCATCGAGAGCTGGCCCTGCGAGGTGAGCTACGACCTGGACGCCGCGCTCGCCAAGACCGACGCGCTGATGATGCTGCGGGTCCAGCGCGAGCGGATGAACGCCGCGTTCTTCCCCACCGAGCGCGAGTACTCCCGCCGCTACGGCATGCACGCCGGCCGGCTGGCCCGGCTGCCCGGGCACGCCATCGTGATGCACCCCGGCCCGATGGTCCGCGGCATGGAGATCACCGCCGAGGTGGCCGACTCGCCGCGCTGCACCGCGATCGAGCAGGTCGCCAACGGCGTCTCGGTCCGGATGGCCGTCCTCTACCTGCTGCTCGGCGGCGCCGTCCACGCCGACGGGCCCGCCGACTCCCCCCGCACCGAAACCCAGGAGACCGCCCAGTGACGAGCTACCTGATCCGCAACGCCCAGCTGCTCGGCGGCGACCCGCAGGACATCCTGATCGTCGACGGGGTGATCCGGGAGATCGGTGCCGGCCTGACCGCCGACGCCGACGTGGACATCGACGCGCACGGCCTGATCGCCCTGCCCGGTCTGGTCGACCTGCACACCCACCTGCGCGAGCCGGGCCGCGAGGACGCCGAGACCGTGCTGACCGGCACCCAGGCCGCCGCCAAGGGCGGCTACACCGCCGTGCACGCGATGGCCAACACCTTCCCGGTGGCCGACACGGCCGGCGTGGTCGAGCAGGTCTGGCGGCTCGGGCAGGCCTCCGGCTACTGCGACGTGCGGCCGGTCGGCGCCGTCACGGTCGGCCTGGAGGGCAGGAAGCTCGCCGAGCTGGGCGCGATGCACGAGTCCGCGGCCGAGGTCCGGGTCTTCTCCGACGACGGCAAGTGCGTGGACGACGCGGTGATCATGCGCCGCGCGCTGGAGTACGTGAAGGCCTTCGACGGGGTGGTCGCCCAGCACGCCCAGGAACCGCGGCTCACCGAGGGCGCCCAGATGAACGAGGGCCAGGTCTCCGGCGAGCTCGGGCTCGGCGGCTGGCCGGCGGTCGCCGAGGAGGCGATCATCGCCCGCGACGTGCTGCTCGCCGCGCACGTCGGCTCCCGGCTGCACGTCTGCCACGTCTCCACGGCCGGCTCGGTGGAGATCATCCGCTGGGCCAAGGGCAAGGGCTGGGACGTCACCGCCGAGGTCACCCCGCACCACCTGCTGCTGACCGACGAGCTGGTCCGCTCCTACGACCCGGTCTACAAGGTCAACCCGCCGCTGCGCACCGCCGCCGACGTGCACGCGCTGCGCGAGGCGCTGGCCGACGGCACCATCGACGCGGTCGCCACCGACCACGCCCCGCACCCCGCGGAGGACAAGGACTGCGAGTGGGCGGCCGCCGCGATGGGCATGGTCGGCCTGGAGACCGCGCTCTCGGTGGTGCAGCAGGCGATGGTCGAGACCGGCCTGCTGAACTGGGAGGGCGTCGCCGACCGGATGTCGCACCGCCCGGCCCGGATCGGCCGGCTGGCCGGCCACGGGCGGCCCATCTCGGTCGGTGAGCCGGCCAACCTGGTGCTCTTCGATCCCGCGTACCGTGGCACCGTGAATCCCGAGAGCTTTGCCACCCGCAGCCGAAACACCCCCTACCGAGGCCTCGACCTGCCGGGACGGGTGCACGCCACGTTCCTGCGTGGGGTGCCCACCGTGCTGGCCGGCGAGCTGGTCGAGCCGGGCGAGCTCGGATGAGCCCCGCTCCGCTGGCGATGCAGCAGGCCAAGGTCCACGACTGGGCCGGCCACATCGGCTGGGCGGTCGGCCTGGTGATCCTGATCGGGCTGATCTACTGGCTGATGCGCCAGGGCTGGAACTGGCGGCGCACCCTCCAGGCGGACCTGCCGGAGCTGCCCGCCGTGCCGGACGACCCGGGCCCGGCGATCCTGGAGAGCGGCGGCCGCTACCACGGCAGCACCACCGCCGGGAACTGGCTGGACCGGGTGGTGGCGCACGGCCTGGGCAACCGCAGCCTGGCCGAGCTGACCCTCACCGGGCGCGGGCTGCTGGTCCGCCGCCCGGGTGCCGAGGACCTCTGGATCCCGGTCGAGGACCTCACCGGTGCCCGGCTGGAGTCCGGGATCGCGGGCAAGGTCGTCCCGGCCGGCCTGCTGGTGGTCGGCTGGACGCTCCAGGGCCGCGCGTTGGACTCCGGCTTCCGGCTGGACCGCGCGGACGACCACGCGGCCTGGGCCGCCGAGGTCGAGCAACTCGCAACAGGTACGACCGCAACACGTACGACGAAGACGGAAGGCGTAACACCATGACCGCTCCTGCCCTCACCACCACGAGGCAGCCGCGCGCCGCCCGCCGGGAGCGGGTCCCCGCCGTGCTCGTCCTGGAGGACGGTCGGACCTTCCGTGGCCAGGCGTACGGCGCGATCGGCGAGACCTTCGGCGAGGCGGTCTTCAACACCGGCATGTCCGGCTACCAGGAGACCCTGACCGACCCCTCCTACCACCGCCAGGTGGTGGTCATGACGGCCCCGCAGATCGGCAACACCGGCTGGAACGACGAGGACGACGAGTCCAAGCAGATCTGGGTGGCCGGCTACGTGGTCCGCGACCCCGCCCGGGTGCCGTCCAACTGGCGCTCCCAGCGTTCGCTCGACGAGGAGCTGGCCGCCCAGGGCGTGGTCGGCATCAGCGGGATCGACACCCGCGCGCTCACCCGTCACCTGCGCGAGCGCGGCGCGATGCGGGTCGGCATCTTCTCCGGCCCGGAGCTGGCCGAGCCGGCCGAGCTGCTCTCCCGGGTGCTGCAGGCGCCCGAGATGAAGGGCGCCGACCTGTGCGCCGAGGTGGCCACCACCGAGCCGTACGTCGTGCCGGCGATCGGTGCGAAGCGCTTCACGGTCGCCGCCGTGGACCTCGGCATCAAGGCGATGACCCCGCACCGGATGGCCGAGCGCGGCATCGAGGTGCACGTGCTGCCCGCCAACGCCACCGCCGAGGACATCTACTCGGTCAACCCGGACGGCGTCTTCTTCTCCAACGGCCCGGGCGACCCGGCCACCGCCGACCACCAGGTCGCGGTGCTGCGCGAGGTGCTGGAGCGCGGGACCCCGTTCTTCGGGATCTGCTTCGGCAACCAGATCCTCGGCCGGGCGCTGGGCTTCGGCACCTACAAGCTCAAGTACGGCCACCGGGGGATCAACCAGCCGGTGCAGGACCGCACCACCGGCAAGGTCGAGGTCACCGCGCACAACCACGGCTTCGCCGTCCAGGCCCCGCTGGACAAGGTCAGCGACACGCCGTTCGGCCGCGCCGAGGTCTCGCACGTCTGCCTGAACGACGACGTCGTGGAGGGCCTGCAGTGCCTGGACACCCCGGCGTTCAGCGTGCAGTACCACCCGGAGGCCGCCGCCGGCCCGCACGACGCCGCGTACCTGTTCGACCGCTTCGTCGAGCTGATCGCCGCCACGACTCGTACCACCGCAGGGAGCTGACCCGTGCCGAAGCGCACTGACATCAAGTCCGTCCTGGTCATCGGCTCGGGTCCGATCGTGATCGGGCAGGCGGCCGAGTTCGACTACTCCGGCACCCAGGCGTGCCGGGTGCTGCGGGCCGAGGGCCTGCGGGTGGTGCTGGTGAACTCCAACCCGGCCACCATCATGACCGACCCGGAGATCGCCGACGCCACCTACGTCGAGCCGATCACGCCGGAGTTCGTCGAGAAGATCATCGCCAAGGAGCGGCCCGACGTGCTGCTGCCCACCCTGGGCGGGCAGACCGCGCTGAACGCCGCGATCGAGCTGCACAAGGCCGGCACGCTGGCCAAGTACGGCGTGGAGCTGATCGGCGCCAACGTCGAGGCGATCAACAAGGGCGAGGACCGCGAGCTGTTCAAGCAGGTCGTGGAGGCCGTCCGGGCGAAGATCGGGCACGGCGAGTCGGCCCGCTCGGTGATCTGCCACTCGATGGAGGAGGTCCTGGCCGGCGTCGACACCCTCGGCGGCTACCCGGTCGTGGTCCGCCCGTCCTTCACCATGGGCGGCGCCGGCTCCGGCTTCGCGCACGACGAGGAGGACCTGCGCCGGATCGCCGGTCAGGGGCTGACCCTCTCGCCGACCACCGAGGTGCTCCTGGAGGAGTCCATCCTCGGCTGGAAGGAGTACGAGCTGGAGCTGATGCGGGACCGCAACGACAACGTCGTGGTGGTCTGCTCGATCGAGAACTTCGACCCGATGGGCGTGCACACCGGTGACTCGATCACCGTCGCCCCGGCGATGACGCTGACCGACCGCGAGTACCAGATCCTGCGTGACATCGGCATCGCGGTGATCCGCGAGGTCGGCGTCGACACCGGCGGCTGCAACATCCAGTTCGCGGTCAACCCGGAGGACGGCCGGGTGATCGTGATCGAGATGAACCCGCGGGTGTCGCGCTCCTCCGCGCTGGCCTCCAAGGCGACCGGCTTCCCGATCGCCAAGATCGCCGCCAAGCTGGCGGTCGGCTACACGCTGGACGAGATCCCCAACGACATCACCGAACAGACCCCGGCCTCCTTCGAGCCGACCCTCGACTACGTCGTGGTGAAGGTGCCGCGGTTCGCCTTCGAGAAGTTCCCCTCCGCCGACCCCGCGCTGACCACCACCATGAAGTCGGTGGGCGAGGCGATGGCGATGGGCCGCAACTTCCCCGAGGCGCTCAACAAGGCGCTGCGCTCGCTGGAGAAGAAGGGCTCGCAGTTCTCCTGGGCCGGCCCGATCGGTGACAAGGACGAGCTGCTCGCCAAGGCGAAGGTGCCGACCGACGGCCGGATCAACACCGTGATGGAGGCGATCCGGGCCGGCGCCACGCCGGACGAGGTCTTCGAGGCGACCCGGATCGACCCCTGGTTCGTCGACCAGCTCTTCCTGCTGGACGAGATCGCGGCCGAGCTGGGCGAGGCGGAGAAGCTGACCCCGGAGCTGCTGCGGCACGCCAAGCGGCACGGCTTCTCCGACCAGCAGATCGGCGAGATCCGCGGCCTGAAGGCGGACGTGGTCCGCGAGGTCCGGCACGCGCTCGGCATCCGGCCGGTCTTCAAGACGGTGGACACCTGCGCGGCCGAGTTCGCCGCCCGCACCCCGTACTTCTACTCGTCCTACGACGAGGAGAGCGAGGTCGCGCCGCGGACCAAGCCCGCGGTGATCATCCTCGGCTCCGGCCCGAACCGGATCGGGCAGGGCATCGAGTTCGACTACTCGTGCGTGCACGCCTCCTTCGCGCTCGCCGAGGCCGGCTACGAGACCGTCATGGTCAACTGCAACCCGGAGACCGTCTCCACCGACTACGACACCTCCGACCGGCTGTACTTCGAGCCGCTCACCCTGGAGGACGTGCTGGAGATCGTGCACGCCGAGCAGCAGGCCGGTCCGCTGGCCGGCGTGATCGTGCAGCTCGGCGGCCAGACCCCGCTCGGCCTGGCGCAGGCGCTGAAGGACAACGGCGTGCCGATCGTGGGCACCCAGCCGGAGGCGATCGACCTGGCGGAGGAGCGCGGCGCGTTCGGCCGGGTGCTGCGCGAGGCCGGCCTGCCGGCGCCCAAGCACGGCACCGCCTTCTCCTTCGAGGAGGCCAAGGCGATCGCGGACGAGATCGGCTACCCGGTGTTGGCCCGCCCCTCCTACGTGCTCGGCGGGCGCGGCATGGAGATCGTCTACGACGAGGTGTCGCTCGCCTCCTACCTGGAGCGGCACGCCGGCCTGATCTCCGAGCACCCGGTGCTGATCGACCGGTTCCTGGACGACGCGGTCGAGATCGACGTGGACGCGCTCTTCGACGGCACCGAGCTCTACCTCGGCGGCGTGATGGAGCACATCGAGGAGGCCGGCATCCACTCCGGCGACTCGGCCTGCGCGCTGCCGCCGATCACGCTGGGCGGCTTCGACATCAAGCGGCTGCGGACCTCGACCGAGGCGATCGCCCGCGGGGTGGGGGTGCGCGGTCTGATCAACATCCAGTTCGCGCTGGCCGGTGACATCCTCTACGTGCTGGAGGCCAACCCGCGCGCCTCGCGGACCGTGCCGTTCACCTCCAAGGCCACCGCCGTCCCGCTGGCCAAGGCCGCCGCCCGGATCTCACTCGGTGCCACCATCGCCGAGCTGCGCGCGGAGGGCCTGCTCCCGGGCGAGGGCGACGGCGGCACGCTGCCGGCCGACTGCCCGATCTCGGTCAAGGAGGCGGTGATGCCGTGGAGCCGCTTCCGGGACGTGCACGGGCGCGGCGTGGACACCGTCCTCGGCCCGGAGATGCGCTCGACCGGCGAGGTGATGGGCATCGACCGGGTGTTCGGCACCGCCTACGCCAAGTCGCAGTCGGGCGCGTACGGCGCGCTGCCGACCAAGGGCCGGGTCTTCGTGTCGGTCGCCAACCGGGACAAGCGGAACCTGGTGTTCCCGGCCCGGGCCCTGGTCGAGCTGGGCTTCGAGCTGCTGGCCACCGCGGGCACCGCGGAGGTGCTGCAGCGCGGCGGGATCCCGGCGACCGTGGTGCGCAAGCACAGCGAGGGCCCCGGCCCGGCCGGCGAGCGGACCATCGTGCAGCTGATCCACGACGGTGACGTCGATCTGATCATCAACACCCCGTACGGCACCGGCGGCCGCCTCGACGGCTACGAGATCCGCACCGCCGCCGTCTCCCGCGGCGTGCCGTGCCTGACCACCGTGCAGGCCATGGGCGCCGCCGTGCAGGGCATCGACGCCCTGGCCCGCGGCGAGGTCGGCGTGATGTCGCTGCAGGAGCACGCGGCGCTGATCAACTCCACCCGCAAGTAGCACCACCCGAGTGGGGGGCACCGGACCGCCGGCGCCCCCCACTCCCATGCGAGGAAGGCGCAACGTGTACAAGCTGCTCTTCAACCTGGTCTTCCGGAAGATGGACCCCGAGAAGGCCCACCACCTGGCCTTCTTCTGGATCCGGCTGGCCGCGTCCGTCCCCGGGCTGCGCCGGCTGGTGAGCCTGCTGCTGGCGCCGCGCGACCCGGCGCTGCGGACCCGCGCGCTCGGGCTCGACCTGCCCGGCCCGTTCGGCCTGGGCGCCGGCTTCGACAAGAACGCGATCGGCGTCGACGGCCTGGCCATGCTCGGCTTCGACTACGTCGAGATCGGCACCGTCACCGGCGAGCCGCAGCCCGGCAATCCGGCCCCGCGGCTGTTCCGGCTGGTCGAGGACCGGGCGCTGATCAACCGGATGGGCTTCAACAACCAGGGCTCGGCCCGGATCGCCGCCCGGTTGGCGGCCCGGCCGCGGACCTCGCTGACCCCGGTGATCGGCGTCAACATCGGCAAGACCAAGGTGGTCGAGGAGGCCGACGCGGTCGCCGACTACGTCAAGAGCACCGAGCGGCTGGCCGGACACGCCGACTACCTGGTGGTCAACGTCAGCTCGCCGAACACCCCCGGACTGCGCAACCTGCAGGCCGTCTCGCACCTGCGCCCGCTGCTGACGGCCGTCCGCGAGGCCGCCGACCGGACCACCCGGCAGCACGTCCCGCTGCTGGTCAAGATCGCCCCCGACCTGGCCGACGAGGACGTCGACGCGGTCGCCGACCTGGCCCTGGAGCTGGGCCTGGACGGCATCATCGCCACCAACACCACGATCGGCCGCGAGGGGCTGCGCGCCCCGGCCGCCCAGGTCGAGGCGATCGGGATGGGCGGGCTCTCCGGCGCGCCGCTCAAGGACCGCTCGCTGGAGGTGCTCAGGCGGCTGCGGAAGCGGACCCAGGGCCGGCTGGTACTGGTCTCGGTCGGCGGCATCGAGACCGCCGAGGACGCCTGGCAGCGCATCGTGGCCGGCGCCGACCTGGTGCAGGGCTACAGCGCCTTCATCTACGAGGGCCCGTTCTGGATGCGCCGGGTGCACCGGGGCCTGTCGGCGCGGCTGCGCCGCAGCGGGTTCCGCAGCCTCGCCGAGGCGGTCGGCAGCTCCGCCTGACCCGGGCTGACGGTTCGTCGGATATCGGGGGAAGTGACAGGGGGCGGGCGGATTTGGGAGAGTTCGGGTACCGCCCAGCCACCGCGCAGTCGAAAGGTGCCCCGCATGGCCAACCCCCTGCAGCTGCGGGCCGAGGTGCTCGCCAACCACGTCGAGGGCGAGTACCGCCGGCTGGTGCTGCGCGCGCCCGGTGTGCCGGAGCGGGTCCGGCCCGGTCACTTCGCCACCCTGGCGGTCGGCGGCCCGAACTCCGCGCTGCTGCTGCGCCGCCCGTTCGCGATCCACCGGGCCGACCCGCGGGCCGGCACGGTGGAGCTGGTGGTCGCCGTGCGCGGCGCCGGCAGCGCCGAGCTGGCCGACAGCCGGCCGGGTGAGCTGCTGGACCTGATCGCCCCGCTCGGCACCCCGTTCCCGCTGCCGGAGGGGCCGGCCACCGCGCTGCTGGTGGCCGGTGGCTACGGCGCCGTACCGCTGCTCGCGCTCGGCGAGGCGGTGCTGCGGCGCGGCGGCCAGGTGGGCGTCATCCTCGGCGCCGCCCGGGCCGACCGGCTGTACGGCGTGGAGCAGGCCCGGGCGCTCACCCGGGACGTGCTGGTGGTCACCGAGGACGGCTCGCTGGGGATGACCGGACGGGTCACCGACCCGCTGGCCCAGGCGATCCGGGCGATCGACGCGACCGTGGTCTACGGCTGCGGCCCGATGCCGATGCTGCGCGAGCTGAGCCGGATCGCACTCGACGCCGGGGTGCGCTGCCAGGTCGCGGTGGAGGAGGCGATGGCCTGCGGCACCGGCATCTGCATGACCTGCGTGCTGCCGGTGGTCGGCGAGGACGGGGTGAGCCGCTTCGTCCGCTCGTGCACCGAGGGGCCGGTCTTCGACGGTGGCCGGGTGCGTTGGGACGACCGGGGACGGGTGCCCGACGACCTGGAGGGGGCCGCCGCGATGGGAGGAGCGGGCCGATGACCACCGAGGCGCTCCGGCCGCAGGACGTCGATCTCAGCGCCCCGCTGGGCTCGCTGACCCTGCCCAACCCGCTGACCACCGCCTCCGGCTGCGCGGGCTACGGGCGGGAGCTGGCGCGGTTCGTGCCGCTGGACGAGCTGGGCACGGTCACCACCAAGACGATCATGCTCCATCCGCGGTCCGGCCTGGCCACCCCGCGGATGGCCGAGACCCCCTCGGGGATGCTCAACGCGATCGGCCTGCAGGGCTCCGGCATCGACGCCTTCGTCCGCACCGAGCTGCCCTGGCTGGCCGAGCGCGGCGCCCGGGTGCTGGTCTCGATCGCGGGGGAGCGGCTGGAGGAGTACACCGCGGTCGCCGAGCGGCTGAACGGGCGGCCGGGAGTGGTCGGGCTGGAGCTCAACATCTCCTGCCCCAACACCGCCGACCGCGGCCTGCTCTTCGCCGCCAATCCCGCGACCTCGTACGACGTGGTCCGGGCGGTGCGCCGGGTGGCCGACCCGGACCTGCCGGTCTACGCCAAGCTCTCGCCCGACGTCGGCTCGATCACCGAGATCGCGGCGGCCTGCGTGCAGGCCGGGGCGGACGGGCTGTCGATGGTCAACGCCCCGCTCGGGATGGCGATCGACCCGGCCACCCTGCGCCCGGCGCTGGCCGGCGGCACCGGCGGGCTCTCCGGCCCGGCGGTGCGCCCGATCGCGGTCCGCTGCGTCTACCAGGTGCACGCGGCGATGCTGGCCGGGCGGATCCCGCAGGTGCCGATCCTCGGCATGGGCGGTGTCCGGACCGGCCGGGACGCCCTGGAACTCACCCTGGCCGGGGCCGGCGGAGTGGCGGTCGGCACCGCGCTCTTCCACGATCCCGCGGCTCCGTCGCGGATCCTCACCGAACTGCGCGCCGAACTCGCGGCCCGCGGCTTCGCCAAGTACACCGACGCGGTGGGGTTCGCCCACCGCCCGCTCTGAGACACGGAAAGGCCCTCATGACGACCACCTTCGGTTCCCGGCTGCGCCACGCGATGGACAGCCGCGGCCAGCTCTGCGTCGGCATCGACCCGCACGCCGCCCTGCTCGCCGCCTGGGGGCTGGGCGACGACCTGGCGGGCCTGGAGACCTTCAGCCGGACCGTGGTCGAGGCACTGGCCGACCGGGTCGCCGTGCTGAAGCCGCAGGCCGCGTTCTTCGAGCGGTTCGGCAGCAGGGGCGTCGCGGTGCTGGAACGGACCGTGGCGGACGCCCGGGCGGCCGGGGCGCTGGTGATCATGGACGCCAAGCGCGGCGACATCGGCTCCACCATGGCCGCCTACGCGGAGGCCTTCCTGGCGCCGGACAGCCCGCTCTTCTCGGACGCCCTGACGGTCAGCCCCTACCTCGGCTTCGGCTCGCTGCAGCCGGCGGTGGACCTGGCCCGGTCCAGCGGCTGCGGGCTCTTCACGCTGGCCCTGACCTCCAACCCGGAGGGCTTCGAGGTGCAGCGGGCGACCGGCCCGGACGGGGTGAGCGTCGCGCAGGGCGTGCTGCGCCGGCTGGCGGCGGAGAACGCGGGTGCCGAGCCGCTCGGTTCGTTCGGCGCGGTGGTTGGCGCGACGCTGGCCGACGCGGGGGTGGACCTGACGATCAACGGGCCGCTGCTGGCCCCGGGGATCGGTGCCCAGGGCGCGACGATGGCCGATCTGCCCCGGGTCTTCGGCGCCGCGGTGCGCGACGTGGTGCCCAGCGTCAGCCGGGACGTGTTGCGGCACGGCCCCTCGGTCACCGCGCTGCGGGAGGCCGCGCAGACCTTCGTCGACGATGTGAGGGCCGTCACATCGGCTTGACGAACGCCGCCCAAACCGGGCCGTTTTCTCCCGAAAAGTCCTGGCCTACCTGTGCTGACCAGGACTTTTCGGCTTCTTTTCCTGACGTGGGCGCGCAATCCGGGTAGTGTCCGGCGGTAGGGGCTCTCAGCAGTGTGTTTCCCGTTGCTCTCGCAGGTCAGAGCGGCTAGGTTCCACTGCGGCCGAAACCAGACCGGCGACGGTGGGCCCCTGGCACCACCAATGTCCTAGCACTTCAACTCCTTCCAGACCCTGAGGTGAACGGCGTGGCTCTTCCGCCCCTTACCCCTGAACAGCGCTCCGCCGCGCTGGCCAAGGCCGCCGAGGCTCGCCGGGAGCGCGCCGAGGTGAAGAACCGGCTCAAGCACTCGAACGCGTCCCTGCACGAGGTGATCAAGGCCGGCAAGTCCGAGAACGAGGTCATCGGCAAGATGAAGGTCTCCGCGCTGCTGGAGAGCCTGCCGGGTGTCGGCAAGGTTCGGGCCAAGCAGATCATGGAGCGCCTCGGGATCAGCGAGAGCCGCCGGGTGCGCGGCCTCGGCAGCAACCAGATCGCCTCGCTGGAGCGGGAGTTCGGCAGCACCGCGTCCTGACGCGGCCCCGGTGGTGCCGGGTCCGTCCAGGATCCGGGATAATCGGTGCATGAGTGAACGTCCGCGGCTGACCGTGCTCTCCGGCCCTTCGGGGGTCGGCAAGAGCACGGTCGTCGCCCATATGAGGCAGCAGCACCCCGAGGTCTGGCTCTCGGTGTCGGTGACCACCCGGCACCCGAGGCCGGGCGAGAAGGACGGGGTCCAGTACCACTTCGTCGACAACGACGAGTTCGACAAGCTGATCGCCAACGGTGAACTGCTGGAGTGGGCGGTCTTCGCCGGCAACCGGTACGGCACCCCGCGGTCCGCCGTGGAGCAGAAGCTGGAGCGGGGCGAGCCGGTCCTGCTGGAGATCGATCTGCAGGGCGCGCGCCAGGTGCGCGAGTCGATGCCCGAGGCGCAGCTGGTCTTCCTGGCGCCGCCGAGCTGGGACGAGCTGGTCCGCCGGCTCACCGGCCGGGGCACCGAGCCGCAGGACGTCATCGATGAGCGGCTGGCAGCGGCCCGGGTCGAGCTGGCCGCCGAGCCGGAGTTCGACAGCACCCTGGTGAACACCTCGGTCGAGCAGGTGGCGACCGAACTGCTAGCCTTGCTCGGTGTAGCCTGATGTGATCTTTGCGATCAGATCAGATTCTTTCTTTTCCACCCTTTCGGAAGGTTTTCGCGTGTCCTCTTCCATGACCGCGCCCGAGGGCATCATCAACCCGCCGATCGACGAGCTGCTTGAGGCCACGGACTCCAAGTACAGCCTGGTGATCTACGCCGCCAAGCGCGCCCGTCAGATCAACGCGTACTACTCGCAGCTGGGCGAGGGTCTCCTGGAGTACGTCGGCCCGCTGGTCGACACCCACGTGCACGAGAAGCCGCTGTCGATCGCGCTGCGCGAGATCAACGCCGGCATGCTCACGGCCGAGGCCGTCGACGCCGCCTGAGGTCTCATCGCAGGGCCCGCCGGACCACCGTCCGGCGGGCCCTGCGGCGTTCGCGCCGACTGTTCCCTTGGTCACGGTGCGCGACCGATCTGAGTGATCGTAGGCTGAACGCGAATCCCAGCGGAGGAGTGAGCGAGCCCCATGAACCAACCCCGTGTCGTCCTCGGAGTGAGCGGCGGGATCGCCGCCTACAAGGCGTGCGAGCTGCTGCGCCGGTTCACCGAGTCCGGCCACCAGGTCACCGTGGTGCCCACCGCGGCGGCGCTGCACTTCGTCGGGGAGGCCACCTGGGCGGCGCTCTCCGGCCGACCGGCGGCCACCGAGACCTGGGAGCGGGTGCACGAGGTCCCGCACGTGCGGATCGGGCAGCAGGCCGACCTGGTGGTGGTCGCGCCCGCCACCGCCGACCTGCTGGCCAAGGCCGCCCACGGGCTGGCCGACGACCTGCTCACCAACACGCTGCTGACCGCCCGCTGTCCGGTGGTCTTCGCGCCCGCGATGCACACCGAGATGTGGGAGCACCCGGCCACCCAGGAGAACGTCGCCACCCTGCGGCGGCGGGGCGCGATCGTGCTGGAGCCGGCGGTGGGCCGGCTCACCGGGGTGGACACCGGCAAGGGCCGGCTGCCCGACCCGGAGGCCATCTTCGAGGCCTGTCGTCGGGTGCTGGCCCGCGGCGCCCTCGCCGCCGACCTGGCCGGCCGGCACGTGGTGGTCTCGGCCGGCGGCACCCGGGAGCCGCTGGACCCGGTGCGCTTCCTGGGCAACCGCTCGTCCGGCAAGCAGGGCTACGCGCTGGCCGTCACCGCCGCCGCGCGCGGCGCCCGGGTCACCCTGCTGGCCGCCAACACCGAGCTGCCCGACCCGGCCGGGGTCGATGTGATCAGGGTCTCGACGGCGCTCGACCTGCGGGAGGCCGCGTTCAAGGCGGCCGCCGACGCGGACGTCGTGGTGATGGCCGCCGCGGTGGCCGATTTCCGGCCAGCCGAGTACGCCGCGGGCAAGATCAAGAAGGTCGAGGGGGTCGAACCGGCGCCGGTCGCCCTGGTCCGCAATCCCGACATCCTGGCCGAGCTCTCGGCGCACCGGGCGCGCCCTGGCCAGCTGGTGGTGGGCTTCGCCGCGGAGACCGACCAGGTGCTCGCCAACGGCCGGGCCAAGCTCGCCCGCAAGGGCTGTGACCTGCTGGTCGTCAACGAGGTGGGAGTCGACAAGGCGTTCGGCGCCGACACCAACGAGGCGGTGCTGCTGGGCGCCGACGGCAGCGAGACGGCCGTACCCGAAGGGCCGAAGGAGGCGCTGGCCGACGTGGTCTGGGACGCCGTCGCCGCTCGACTGGCGTGACCGTAGATTGAGACGGTTCTGCTCGTCGGAGCAGAGGGAGTGTCGAACGCGTATAGCTGACCGTTACACTCCAGGAATCAAGTCTTTCCGGATGCCCCGGCCCGGCCGGGAGCGTTCAGTCAGCAGCCGCTGCAACCCCAGGGAGCGCTGTGTCTCGCCGCCTGTTCACCTCGGAGTCCGTCACCGAGGGACACCCCGACAAGATCGCTGACCAGATCAGCGACACCATCCTCGACGCCCTGCTCAAGGACGACCCGACCTCCCGGGTCGCCGTGGAGACGCTGATCACCACGGGTCTGGTCCACATCGCGGGCGAGGTGACCACCAAGGCCTACGCGCCGATCGCGCAGCTGGTGCGCGAGAAGATCCTGGAGATCGGGTACGACTCCTCGAAGAAGGGCTTCGACGGCGCCTCCTGCGGCGTGTCGGTGTCGATCGGCGCGCAGTCCCCGGACATCGCCCAGGGTGTCGACTTCGCGCACGAGGCCCGCGTCGAGGGCGATGACGACGACCTGGACAAGCAGGGCGCGGGCGACCAGGGCCTGATGTTCGGTTACGCGTGCGACGACACGCCCGAGCTGATGCCGCTGCCGATCACCCTGGCGCACCGGCTCTCCCGCCGGTTGTCGGAGGTCCGTAAGAACGGCACGATCCCCTACCTGCGCCCGGACGGCAAGACCCAGGTCACCATCGAGTACGACGGCGACCAGGCGGTCCGCCTGGACACCGTGGTGATCTCCTCGCAGCACGCGAGCGACATCGACCTGGACTCGCTGCTGGCCCCCGACATCCGCGAGTTCGTGGTGGAGCCCGAGCTCAAGCGGCTGGCCGAGGACGGCATCGAGCTGGAGATCGGTGACTACCGGCTGCTGGTCAACCCGACCGGCCGGTTCGAGGTCGGCGGCCCGATGGGTGACGCCGGTCTGACCGGTCGCAAGATCATCATCGACACCTACGGCGGCATGGCCCGCCACGGCGGCGGTGCCTTCTCCGGCAAGGACCCGTCCAAGGTGGACCGCTCGGCCGCCTACGCGATGCGCTGGGTCGCCAAGAACATCGTCGCCGCCGGCCTGGCCAAGCGGGCCGAGGTCCAGGTCGCCTACGCGATCGGCAAGGCCGAGCCGGTCGGCCTGTTCGTGGAGACCTTCGGCACCGAGACCGCGCCGGTGCTGGAGATCCAGAAGGCCGTCACCAAGGTCTTCGACCTGCGCCCGGCCGCGATCATCCGCGACCTGGACCTGCTCCGCCCGATCTACGCCCAGACCGCCGCCTACGGCCACTTCGGCCGCGAGCTGCCGGACTTCACCTGGGAGCGCACCGACCGCGCCGAGCAGCTGAAGGCCGCCGTCGCGAGCGCCTGATCCGCTGATCGCACGGGCGGCGGTCACCCCTGGTACGGGGTGGCCGCCGCCCGTGCGTGTCGGTGCGGTCTGGTACCACTGGATCCATGAGCAAGACCGGCCGCAGTGAAGGGAGCGCCTCGTCGCCGGCCGGGCCCGGGGGAGGGGACGGTCCGATGAGCGGTGAGCACGACGACGCTCCGGGCGGCCCGCCCGAGCAGCTGGCGCTGATCCGGGAGACGGTCCGCCGGGCCAAGCCGCGCACCTGGCGCGGTGCGCTGCCGGCCGCCGAGCTGCCGGTGGCCCGAGTGCTGGTGGACAAGGGGCTGCTCCACCTGGACCAGTTCTTCGACTACGCGGTGCCCGCCACGATGGCCGAGGACGCCCAGCCCGGCTGCCGGGTCCGGGTGCGTTTCGGGGCGCGCGTGGTGGCCGGGCGGCGCGAGGGTGGTGAACTGCACGACGGCTTCATCGTCGAGCGCCTGGCCGTCAGCGACTACCCCGGCCCGCTCGCCCCGCTGGCCCAGGTGCTCTCGCCGGAGCGGGTGCTCACCCCGGCGCTGCTGCGGCTCAGCCGGACCATCGCCGACCGCTACGCCGGCACGCTGGCCGACGTGCTGCAGCTCGCGGTGCCACCGCGACACGCCAAGGCCGAGGCGGAGCCCTCACCCGACCCGCTGCCGCCGCCGGCGCAGCCGGAGCCGGGCAGCTGGCGGCGCTACCCGCAGGGCCCGGAGTACCTGGCCGCGCTGGCCGCCGGCCACGCCCCGCGCGCGGTCTGGACGGCGCTGCCGGGTCCCGACTGGCCGCAGGAGATCGCCCGGGCGATGGCCGCCACGCTCAGCGCCGGGCGTGGCGCGCTCGCCGTGCTGCCGGACGGGCGGGCAGTGGCCCGCGTCGACCGGGCGCTCGGCGAGCTGCTCGGCCCCGGGCGGCACACCGCGCTCAGCGCCGACCTGGGCCCCAAGGAGCGCTACCGCCGCTGGCTGACCGTCAGCCGTGGCTCGGTACGGGCCGCGATCGGCACCCGGGCGGCGGTCTTCGCGCCGGTCCGCGACCTCGGCCTGCTGGTGGTCTGGTCGGACGGCGACAGCAGCCACAGCGATCCGCGCGCGCCGCACCCGCACGTGCGGGAGGTGGCGCTGCTGCGGGCCGCCGAGGAGGGCGCGGCGGTGCTGCTCGGCGGGCTGGCGATGACCGTCGAGGGTGCTCAGCTGCTGCGCACCGGCTGGGCCCGGCCGCTGGCCGCCGACCGCGCGACGGTCCGGGAGACCGCGCCGCGGGTGCGCACGGTGGGGGACGCCGACCAGGCGCGCGACGAGGCCGCGCAGACCGCCCGGTTGCCGTCGGTGGCCTGGCAGGTGGCTCGGGAGGCGCTGCGCGACGGCCCGGTGCTGGTCCAGGTGCCACGGCGGGGCTACGCGCCGAGGCTGGCCTGCGACCGTTGCCGCACCCCGGCCCGCTGCGCGCGCTGCGTCGGGCCGTTGGAGGCCACGGGCGCCGGGCAGGCGCTGCGCTGCGCCTGGTGCGGGCTGGAGGAGGCGGACTGGCACTGCGTGGAGTGCGGGTCGTTCCGGCTGCGGGCGCAGGTGGTGGGTGCCCGGCGGACGGCGGAGGAGCTTGGCAAGGCCTTTCCGCAGGTGCCGGTGCGCACCTCGGGGCGGGACGCGGTGCTGGCCACCGTGCCGGGGGAGCCGGCGCTGGTGATCTCCACGCCCGGCGCCGAGCCGGTGGCGGAGGGCGGCTACGCGGCGGCGCTGCTGCTGGACGGCTGGGCGCTGCTGAACCGTCCCGACCTGCGGGCCGGCGAGGAGGCGCTGCGGCTCTGGCTGGCGGCGGCCTCGCTGGTCCGGCCGGCCGCTCAGAGTGGCGTGGTGGTGATCGTGGCCGAGCCGGGCGCACGGCCGGTGCAGGCGCTGGTCCGCTGGGACCCGGCCGGGCACGCCGGTCTGGAGCTGGACGAGCGGGCCCAGCTGCGGTTCCCGCCGGTCTCCCGGATGGCCTCGGTGACCGGGTCGCCGGGGGCGGTGGCCGACCTGCTGGCGCTGACCCGGCTGCCGGAGGGGACGGATCTGCTGGGGCCGGTCCCGCTCCCCGCACCCGGGGGGCGCGGTGAGGAACAGGAGCGTGCGCTGCTGCGCGTGCGCCCCGGGCAGGGCGGAGCGCTGGCGGCGGCGCTGAAGGCGGCGCAGATCGCCCGGGTGGCGCTGCGGACCGCGGAGCCGGTCAAGGTGCGGATCGACCCGCCGGACATCGGCTGATCGGCCCTCGACAAGCCGAGTGGGAAGTCGGCCAGGCCGACTTCCCACGTAGCAAAGCCTCGAGCGCTGGTCACCCTCGCAACTGGACCCCCGGCCGGCTGGCCTGCCGGGCGGCCGGGACGGATCGGGCCAGCTGGCCCGCGGCCGGCTCCTCCAACGCGGCGGCGGCGCCGGCCGGCTCCTCGTCCAGGCAGTCGTCGCGCGGCGCGGCGGGCGTCGGGACGGCGCCGGCCAGCGTGTTCCCGCCGGCCCCGAGCAGCTCGGTGGCCGAGCGCCGCATGCCGTAGCGGCGGTGCACCGCCTGCTTGGTGACCCCGAGGGCGGAGCCCACCGAGTCCCAGGAGAAGCCCAGCGCCCGGTCGAACTCGACCGCGGCGGCGACCAGGGTCTCCACGCTCTCGCGCAGCTCCTGGGCCAGCCGCACGGTCGGCGCCGGCGCCCGCCCGTAGACCACGAAGCCGCCGGAACTGCTGGGGCGCCGCGGGCGGTAGACGTTGCCCAGCTGCGCGGTCAGGGTGCGCAGGGCGTCCACCTGGCGGCGGACCCGCTCGATGTCGCGTACCAGCATGTGCAGGCTCGCCCGTGCCCGGGTGTCGTGATTGATCTGCTCGGCCATCGTGCTCAGGCCACCTTCCGTGCAAGTGATGGGGGCCCCGCGCCGGCCCGGTGAAACTCGCGGTCAATCCCACTTGACCAACGCCGAAGCGGCCTCGGGGTCACGCGTCGGGTCGATCCGGGATCTGCCGGATCGGCGGTCGGCCGGGTCCGGCCACGGCATAGACTGACGCTTTGCCCCGCCCGACTGAGGAGCCCGCCACCGTGCCGATCAAACCGATCCGGATCTTCGGTGACCCGGTCCTGCGCGCCAAGGCGCAGCCGGTGACCACCTTCGACAAGGAGTTGCGCGGTCTGGTCAAGGATCTGACCGAGACCATGCTGGCGGCCCCCGGGGCCGGCCTGGCGGCTCCTCAACTCGGCGTCTCGTTGCGGGTGTTCACGTACCACGTGGACGGGGTGACCGGTCACCTGATCAACCCGGACCTGTCGCTCTCCGAGGAGGAGCAGGACGGCCCGGAGGGCTGCCTGTCACTGCCGGGGCTGCGCTTCGACACCAGGCGCGCCTACGGTGTGGTGGCGCGCGGGTTCAACGAGTACGGCGACCCGGTGACCGTCGAGGGCACCCAGCTGCTGGCCCGCTGCATCCAGCACGAGACCGACCACCTGGACGGGATCATCTTCATCGACCGACTGGACCGCGAGGCGCGCAAGGAGGCGCTGCGCGCGATCCGGGAGGCCGACTGGGGCGCCGAGCCGGCCCCCGTGGTGCGGATCTCCCCGCACAGCACCTTCGGTGCGATCCGCTGAGCGGTCCGCCCCGTTCACCCCGACGTCCACTCCCCTCCGCCAGCTGCTGAAAGGTCCTGACCCTTGCGTCTCGTCTTCGCCGGAACCCCCGAGGTCGCCGTCCCCGCGCTGGAGGCGTTGCTCGCCTCCGACCGGCACGAGGTGGTCGCCGTGGTGACCCGCCCCGACGCGCCGGCCGGCCGCGGCCGCCGGCTGGTGGCCAGCCCGGTCGGCCAGCGGGCGGCGGAGGCCGGGATCGAGGTCCTCAAGCCCGCGAAGCCGAGCGAGCCCGAGTTCCTGGCCCGGCTGGCCGAGTTGGCCCCGGACTGCTGCCCGGTGGTCGCGTACGGCGCGCTGCTGCGCGAGCCGGCCCTGGAGATCCCCCGGCACGGCTGGGTCAACCTGCACTTCTCGCTGCTGCCGGCCTGGCGCGGCGCGGCCCCCGTCCAGCACGCGGTGCTGGCCGGCGACGAGGTGACCGGTGCCTCGACCTTCCTGATCGAGCGCGGCCTGGACTCCGGCCCGGTCTTCGGGATCATCACCGAGGACATCCACCCCACCGACACCAGCGGCGAGCTGCTCGACCGGCTGGCCCGGGCCGGCGCGCGGCTGCTCGGCGCGACCATGGACGGCATCGAGGACGGCACCCTGGAGGCCGTCCCGCAGCCCGCCCAGGGGGTCACCCTGGCGCCCAAGATCACCGTCGAGGACGCCAGGATCGAGTGGGCCCACCCCGCGTTGCGGATCGACCGCCTGGTGCGCGGCTGCGCCCCGGCGCCGGGCGCCTGGACCACCTTCCGCGGCGAGCGCCTCAAGCTCTCCGGCCCGGTCCGGCTGCTGACCGACCGTACCGAGCTGGCCCCCGGCGAGCTGGCGGTGGAGAAGAACAGCGTGCGGGCCGGCACCGGCAGCCACGAGATCGAGCTGGGCGAGGTCCAGCCGCAGGGCAAGAAGCCGATGCGCGCGGCAGACTGGGCGCGAGGCGTCCGGATCGAGAGCGGTGAGCGGCTCGGCGCCTGAACTCCCAGTCCGTCCTCCTTTTCCGCCTTTTCCGCAGCACCTTGAGGTAAGTCCCGTGAGCACCCCCAGCGCCTCGCGCACCCCGCGTCCGAAGGGCGCGCCGCGCCCGCACCGCCGTCCGAAGCAGGACCCGGCCCGGATCGTCGCGTTCCGCGCCCTGCGCGCCGTCGACGAGCGCGACGCCTACGCCAACCTGATCCTGCCCTCGCTGCTGCGGGAGGCCGAGCAGAAGCAGAAGCTGGACCGGCGGGACGCCGCGCTCGCCACCGAGCTGGTCTACGGCACGCTGCGGATGCAGGGCAGCTACGACGCGATCATCGCCGCCTGCATCGACCGGCCGCTGCGCGAGGTGGACCCGCCGGTGCTGGACGTCCTCTCGCTCGGTGCCCACCAGCTGCTGGCCACCCGGATCCCCTCGCACGCCGCCGTCTCGGCCACCGTCGAACTGGCCCGGGTGGTGCTCGGCGACGGCCGGGCCAAGTTCGTCAACGCGGTGCTGCGCCGGATCAGCGCCCAGGACCTGGACAGCTGGATCGCCCAGGTCGCCCCGCGGTACGAGGAGGACGCCGAGGACCACCTGGCGGTCGTCCACTCGCACCCGCGTTGGGTGGTCGCCTCGCTCTGGGACGCGCTCGGCCGCTGGCAGCCGGACGCCTCCGGGCGCAGCGCCGTCGAGGAGCTGCTGCGGGCCGACAACGAGCGCCCGGAGGTGACCCTGGTGGCCCGGCCCGGCCGGATCGCCACCGCCGACCTCGCCGCCGCGCTGCCGGACAGCTCGCCCGGCCGCTGGTCCCCGTACGCGGTGCGGCTCGCCGAGGGCGGCGACCCGGGCGAGCTGGCCGCGGTCAAGGAGAACCGGGCCGGTGTGCAGGACGAGGGAAGCCAGCTGGTCGCCGTCGCGCTGGCCAACGCGCCGCTGGACGGGCCGGACCGGCTCTGGTTGGACGGCTGCGCGGGCCCCGGTGGCAAGGCCGCGCTGCTCGGCGCGCTGGCCGCCGAGCGGGGCGCCGCGCTGGTGGCGTCCGAGAAGCAGCCGCACCGGGCCCGCCTGGTGGCCCGGGCGCTGGACGGCAACCCCGGCCCGTACACCGTGATCGCCGCGGACGGCACCAAGCCCGCCTGGCGGCCCGGGAGCTTCGACCGGGTGCTGATGGACGTGCCCTGCTCCGGCCTCGGCGCGCTGCGCCGCCGTCCGGAGGCCCGCTGGCGCCGCCGGCCCGAGGACGTCGCCGGCTTCGGCCCGCTCCAGCGTGACCTGCTGCGCTCGGCTCTCGCGGCGGTCCGGGTCGGCGGGGTGGTCGGGTACGCCACCTGCTCGCCGCACCTGGCCGAGACCCGTGCGGTGGTCGAGGACGTCCTGCGCGGTGCGCCGGAGGTCGAGTGGATCGACGCCCGGCCACTGCTGCCCGGCGTTCCCGCGCTCGGTGCCGGCCCGGACATCCAGCTCTGGCCGCACCTGCACGGCACGGACGCGATGTACCTCGCGCTGCTGCGCCGTACCGCCTGAGCCTGGGAGGGCCCCTCGGGCTTGTCTGACAATTCGCGCCCGGCGGGAATTGTCAGACGAGCCCTAGTTGACCGGGGTGAGCATCGCGGTCAGGATGCGGCGCAGCGAGCGGGCGAAGAGCTGGTCGAGGTCCGCCGGCGCCGCGCGGCCGGCCAGGTTGGCGGCCAGGTGCGGGTACTGGCCGGTGAGAGCGGCCCGGCCCAGGTATTCGGCCAGTTCGCGCTGCGCCTGCAAGCGGTCCTGGCCGGGGGAGACGCCGCCGTGCTCCCACTCGGCGAACTGGCAGACGAAGCCGCTGAACAGCGCCATCGCCTCCAGCTTGGCGCTGCCGTCGAGCTCCGTGGGGGCCAGCACGGCGAGGAAGTGGTCCAGGAAGCGCAGCCCGTTGGGGCCCAGGGTGGGCCGGGTGATGACCAGTGAGAGCGCCCAGCGGTGCCGGCGCAGGATGCCCAGCTGCTGGTGGGCGAGGGCCGTGAGGTCGGCCCGGACGTCCCCGGAGGGTTCGGCGGGCAGCTCGTACTCGGCGACCACCGAGTCCAGCATCAGGTCGAATCGGGCGAGCCGCCACCGGCCGGCGGGGGAGCGGCAGCGGTCCGGCGGGCGGCTGTCCCGTGGGCGGAAGAGTCACTGGACGGCACGAGAAGATCACCTCGGTCCCCATCCTGGTGACGTACGGCGTACGTAGTACTGGCATGGCCCTGCCGCTCTTCTACGTACGCTGTATCTGGAGAATCGAGGGTCGTCATGTCGCGAACACAACTCGTCATCGCTGCCGAGGGGTTGGGCAAGACCTACGGCAGGTCCCGAGCGCTGGACGGCCTGGACCTGGCCGTCCCGGCCGGGACGGTGTACGGCCTGCTCGGTCCGAACGGTGCCGGCAAGACCACGGCCGTCCGGGTGCTGGCCACGCTCGCCGCGCCGGACACCTGCTGGGCCGGGGTGGCCGGCCACGACGTGGTCCGGGAGCTCGACCTGGTCCGGCGCAGCATCGGCCTGGCCGGACAGCACGCGGCGGTGGACGAGGGCCTCACCGGCCGCGAGAACCTGCACCTGGTCGGCCGCTTCCACCGGCTCGGAATCTGGTCGGCGGTACGGGAGTTGACCGACGACGGCAGCACCGTGCTGCTCACCACCCAGTACCTGGACGAGGCCGACCGGCTCGCCGACACGGTGCTGGTGCTCGGCCGCGGCCGGGCCGTCGCCGAGGGGCCGCCGGAGCGGCTCAAGGAGTGGTCGGTGTCGTGGTGCTGCTGCCGCTGGTCGGGGTCGGGCTGCTGGCCGGCTGGCGGATCCACCGCAGGCTGCCCGACGCGCTGGTCGCCTTCGGCTTGTTGGTGCTCTTCCGGTTCGTGCTGACCTGGCTGGGGACCTGCCTGGGGCTGGCTGCCGGTCGGGAGGAGCTGGCGGGCCAACTCGCCGTCCTCACCTTCCCGGTGGCGATGGTCACCAACGTCTTCGTGCCGACCGGCGGGATGCCGGCCTGGCTGCGGCTGGTCGCCGGGTGGAACCCGGTCAGCACGGTGGTCGCGGCTGTCCGGGAGCTGTTCGGCAACCCGGCCGTGGGCGGGTCGACCTGGCCGCTGCACCACCCGGTGCCGGCCACCCTCGGCTGGGCGGTGCTGCTGCTGGCCGTCTGCGCCCCGCTCGCGGTTCGCTCGTACGGCGCAAACGGACGCTAGTCCACCCATCGCCAAAGGTAGTTGATGGCAGGTCAGGCTGGACAAAAGGGCCGGTGCGGGCGGAGGGTGATGCCTTATGGAGTTCACCCACCTCGGCCGCACCGGCCTCCGCGTCTCCCGCTTCTGCCTGGGCACGATGAACTTCGGCCCGCACACGTCCGAGGACGACGCGCACCAGATCATGGACACCGCACACGAGCAGGGCATCAACTTCTTCGACACCGCCAACGTCTACGGCTGGGGCGAGAACAAGGGCCGCACCGAGGAGATCCTCGGCAGCTGGTTCGCCGGTGGTGGCGGCCGCCGCGAGCGGACCGTGCTGGCCACCAAGGTCTACGCCGCGATGGGCGAGTGGCCCAACGAGAGCGGGCTCTCCGCACTCAACATCCGCCGCGCGGTGGATGCCAGCCTGCGCCGACTGCGGACCGACCACATCGACCTCTACCAGATGCACCACGTCGACCGGGCCACGCCGTGGGAGGAGATCTGGCAGGCGATGGAGGTGCTGGTCGCCCAGGGCAAGATCCTCTACGTCGGGTCCAGCAACTTCGCCGGCTGGCACCTCGCGCAGGCCCAGGAGACGGCCAGGGCGCGCAACTTCCTCGGCCTGGTGAGCGAGCAGTCGCTCTACAACCTGCTGGTGCGGGACGTGGAGCTGGAGGTGCTACCGGCCGCCGAGCACTACGGCCTCGGCGTGATCCCGTGGTCCCCGCTGCACGGCGGGCTGCTCGGAGGGGTGCTGCGCAAGGAGCGCGAGGGCGTCCGCCGGGTCACCGGCCGGTCCGCCGAGGCACTGGAGGGCAAGCGCGAGCAGCTCCAGGCGTACGAGGACTTCGCCGCCGAACTCGGTCACGAGCCGGCCGACATCGCGCTGGCCTGGCTGCTCACCCGGCCCGTGGTGACCGCACCGATCGTCGGGCCGCGCACCCTGGAGCAGCTGCACGGGGCGCTGCGGGCGCTGGACGTGGAGCTGGACCAGAAGGCGCTGGACCGGCTGGACGAGATCTTCCCCGGCCACCGGCCCGCGCCGGAGGACTACGCCTGGTGAGCACGGGGTCCGCGAGCGGGCGTTCGTGAGTACGTGAGCGGCGTGCGCCGGGCCGCCCGGCGACGTGCAGGCGGCGCACCGACACCGATGACGTCGAGGAAGGAGCGCGACCGGGAGATGGACGTTCGAGGGACGGGCGTCGTGCACGCCGACCCGCGGCTGGCCGCCGTCTACCAGGCCGGCAACGGGATACCCGCCGAGTCACTGCGCGGCTGGGCCGAGCTGATCGCCGGCTACGCCCCGGCCGGGGCGACCGCGGTGCTGGAGGTCGGTGCCGGAACGGGCGTGTTCTGCGCCGCGCTGGCCCGTGCGCTGCCCGCCGTGCAGGTGGTCGGGGTCGACCCCGCGGCGCCCATGCTGGAGCAGGCCGAGCGGCTCCACGCCCACCCCCGGGTGCGCTACCTACCGGCCCGCGCGGAGGCCCTGCCGCTGCCGGCCGAGGGCTTCGACCTCGCGCTGCTCTCCCGGGTGGTGCACCACCTGTCGGACCGGCCGGCCGCCGCGCGGGAGCTGGTCCGGGTACTGCGGCCCGGCGGCCGGCTGGTGATCCGCACGACCTTCCGCGAGCGGCTGGACGCGCCGGTCTACGACTACTGGCCGCGGCTGCGGGAGACCGACGCCGCGCGCTTCCCCTCCGAGGGCGAGGTGCTGGACGACTTCACGGCCGCCGGCCTGGCGGTCCACCGGATCTGCTCGCACCGCGCGCCGGTCGCCAGCGGCCTCGGGGAGTTCCGGGACCGGCTGGCCCTGCGGGCGGAGTCCAAGTTCGACGCGCTGAGCCCCGCCGAGTTCGCCGCCGGCCTGGACCGGCTCACCGCGGCCGCCCGGGCCCAGCGACCGCCGCGGCCGGTCGAGGAGCGCTACGACCTGGTGGTGCTGGAACGCCCGGCCCGGCGCGGAGGCCGACCGCCGCTCGGGAGATGATGGGGGCCGGGGCGACCGCGGTGGTGGCCCGAGCCAAGTGGTGAAGGTATTCGGAAATGGCACAGATCAACCCCAGCATGCTCTCCGCGGACTTCGCCCGCCTCGCCGAGGAGGCCGAGGCGGTGCGTGGGGCCGACTGGCTGCACGTGGACGTCATGGACAACCACTTCGTGCCCAACCTCACCCTCGGCGTCCCGGTCGTGGAGGCGCTGGCCCGGGCCACCGACATCCCGCTGGACTGCCACCTGATGATCGAGCAGCCGGACCGCTGGGCGCCGCAGTACGTCGAGGCGGGGGCCGGTTCGGTCACCTTCCACGCGGAGGCCGCCGCGGCGCCGGTGCGCCTCGCCCGGGAGATCCGCGCCAAGGGCGCCCGCGCCTCGATGGCGCTCAAGCCCGCCACGCCGATCGAGCCGTACGAGGACCTGCTCTCCGAGCTGGACATGATCCTGATCATGACGGTCGAGCCGGGCTTCGGCGGCCAGGCGTTCCTGGACATCATGCTGCCCAAGATCCGCCGCACCCGGGAGCTGATCGCCAAGCACGGCCTGGAGCTCTGGCTGCAGGTCGACGGCGGAGTCTCGGCCGCCACCATCGAGCGCTGCGCCGAGGCGGGCGCCGACGTCTTCGTGGCCGGCTCGGCGGTGTACGGCGCCGCGGACCCGGCCGAGGCGGTCCGCTCGCTGCGCGCCAGCGCCGAGGCAGCCACCGCCAAGGCACCCTGGGCCTGCGCGCACTGAGCCGTGGGCGGTCCAACACCGCCTTGGGTGGTTCAGCACCGTACTGGGTACCGTGACGATCATGAGCAACCTTGACCTCAAGCCCGTCGCGACCCTCTGCGGCGGCGACGCCAGCACCGGCCCGGTCCGCGAACTGCTGACCGGGCGCACGGTGCGGCTCGGCGAGAGCACCCAGGTCCGCCGGCTGTTGCCCAACCTCGGCCGGCGGATGGTCGGCGCCTGGTGCTTCGTCGACCACTACGGCCCGGACGACATCGCCGACGAGCCGGGCATGCAGGTCCCGCCGCACCCGCACATGGGCCTGCAGACCGTCAGCTGGCTGCACGAAGGCGAGGTGCTGCACCGCGACAGCCTGGGCAGCCTGCAGACCGTCCGCCCGCGCGAACTCGGCCTGATGACCTCGGGCCGGGCCATCTCGCACTCCGAGGAGTCCCCGCGCGAGCACGCCCGGCTGCTGCACGGCGCCCAGCTCTGGGTCGCCCTGCCGGACGCCCACCGGCACACCGCCCCCACCTTCGAGCACCACCCCGTCCTCCCCGAGGTCACCGCCGCCGGCCTGCACGGCACGGTGATCCTCGGCGAACTGGACGGCGCCACCTCTCCCGGCACCACGCACACCCCACTCGTCGGCGTGGACCTCACCCTCACCGAGGGCAGCACGACCGCACTCCCCGTCGAGCCCGCCTTCGAGTACGCGGCCCTCGCCATGACCGGCTCCATCGAGGTCGACGGCGTCCGGGTGGAGCCCGGCTCGCTCCTCTACCTCGGCTGCGGCCGCCGCGACCTGTCCCTGCACGCCCGCACCGACGGCTCCCTGCTCCTCCTCGGCGGTGAACCGTTCGAGGAGCGGATCGTCATGTGGTGGAACTTCATCGGACGCTCGACGGAGGAGATCGTACAGGCACGATCTGACTGGATGGAAGGGTCCAGGTTCGGCGAGGTACTCGGCTACGACGGGGAGCGGCTGTCCGCACCCACGCTGCCCTCGGTGCCGATGAAGCCGCGGGGAAGGGCTGGCTGACCTGGGCTTATGTTCCTATGGCCCTGGTTCACGGCGCTCTCCATGGAGGCGGGTCGGATGCGGTGGAGCCTCACAAGGGGGCTTCACTGCGAAGGACCTGCAGGCCGCTCGAGAGTCGGCTCGCCGCAGTGCGGGAGTCGTGAGTACGGCTATCTGTCACAGGGTTTAGTCAGACCAATGCTGACCAATGCTGACCTTCCTGATGATGCGTCAGCTAAATAGGTTTAGACCACTGGGCGCGGCTGCTCCGATGTTTGGCACCAGCCTGGCTTGGAGTCAGTGGTGACCGACAGTAGTGGCTGGTTGGGCTTGGGGGCTGATGGAAGCAGCCGTCGCGGCGGGTTCACGGCCACGGGCATACGGGGGCTCTCGGTGGCTGCGGCTCAACCATGTCGTCGGCCTCCGGTTGTCGTGATTGGCCGTCAGGGTCACAAGCCGCTCGACTGCACCTTTGTTCTTGGCAAACCTGCTGCGGAGAGCAGCGGAGTGTGCCAGCCTGCTTCTCCTGAGACTCATCGGGAACATGAGTACGGAGGAGAGTCTTGGTGGACGCTACCGGCATGTTCGTGAGCAGGTTGACGGTCAAGAACTTCCGTTCATGCCGCGACCTCACAGTCGAGCTGCAACCGGACATCACCCTTCTGGTAGGGGAGAACAACTCGGGGAAGTCGAACGTCATTGAGGCGTTGCGCCTGGCTACCACACCACTCAACCCGAGGAGCGGTCGCTGGTTTGATGAGGCGGACCGCGCACATGGCCGCGAGGACCATGATGTCGAGTTCGGTGTCGAGCTTGACGGGCTCACGACGATGCAGCAATCCCAGTACATCGCGGCGCTCGACGTCCCGACGAAGCGCGCCTACCTTGGCACCACGTTTCGATCCAGCGGTTCCGGGATCCGGCAGAGACGCCCGATATTCACTGCCGGTTTCACTCAGGGGCCCGACGCGGAGCCCGAGCTTCGTGAACACATCACTCACGTCTACCTCGCTCCTCTACGCGACGCACAGCGTGAGCTCGGTTCGGCTGACGGTAGCCGGCTCGTCCGAGTGATACAGCAGTTGACCAACGACGACGAGCAGGCACAGTTCCTCTCAAAGGCCAACATCGCCTTCAAGGAACTGCGTGATGACCCGGTTCTCGCGAAGACGTCTCAGGCGATCCAGGGGCATCTGAGCGGGCTGACGCAGGCCGTGCGAGGGCAGTTTGTTGATGTCAGCTTCCACGACTACGAGCTCAGCAGACTGACCCGCTCCCTTCGCGTCAAGATGGCCGAGCACGGCATCGATCCGGCAGACCTGGCTGACTCGGGACTTGGCTACGCCAACCTGCTGTACATTGCCACAGTCATCTTGGAGCTCTCCAAGGCCAAGGACTCGGAACTCACGCTGTTCCTCGTTGAGGAACCGGAGGCCCACCTTCACCCGCAGTTGCAGGCGGTCCTATTGGACTACTTGCAGGAGCAAGCCCGCTACTCGGCTCGTGACGACACCCAGGGTCGGGCTGGCCGCATCCAGGTCGTCGCGACCACGCACTCCTCCCACCTGGCGAGCGCAGTGGGCATCGACAATGTAGTGGCCCTTCGGACACAGGTCGCTGTCGACGAGACGACAACTGACTCTGGCGCTGTGAGCATCAGGCGCAACACCACTCAGGCGATTCCCCTGCGCCGACTCCCGTTGGACGAAGATAGCCGACGTAAGATCGACCAATACCTCGACGCGACCCGGGCAGGAATCCTCTTCGCTCGCAAGGTCATACTCGTGGAGGGAATCGCCGAGGCTGTTCTCCTGCCAGTGATCGCCAAGCAGTGCCTCTACAAGGGCGACGATCCGCAGTCCAGGAGTAGACGGCGTGACTTCCAGGCGGTCACGATCGTCAATGTTGGCAGCGTCGACTTCCGCCCGTACATTGCTCTCCTCCTGGGCGAGGTCAACGGCTGTCGACTGCTGGATCAACTGATCGTTGTTACCGACGCAGACCCGGAGATCCCCGGCGAACTCGAGGCAGCTGCCGACGTTCGCATATCACCAGACGGGGCGGAAACGCCGAGAGATGCCGAGAGTGACGGAGGAACTTCCGAAGCCAACGACCGAGACGACGACTCCATCGCGTACAACCGACGTGCAGATCTGGAGGGCATGGCGCTCGAACTCGGTGCCGCGGACCGGCTGATCGTGGCCGAGGCAAGCCACACCCTGGAGGCCGACCTTCTCGCTCCGGCGGGGAACGACATCATCCTCGGCGAGGCGTATCTCAAGCAGCACCCACGATCCAAGAAGCACTGGGACGCCATCATGGCGGAGGAAGACCCGGTGTTCGCCTTCTACAAGAGGCTGAAGGCCAAGACCAAGAGTAAGAACAAGAAGCCCTTCATCAGTAAGGGCGAGTTCGCCCACGACGTCGCCCTGCTGCTGAAGGACGGCAAGCCCTTTACGACGCCGGCGTACCTGAAAGAGGCAATCGACCGCGTGGTCTCGAACCCCGGCGGTCCGGCCGGTGGAGCCGACCAATGACCCTCACCGACCAGCAGCAAGAGTTGGTTGATGCAGTAGCCGAGAGCACGTTCGTCACGGCATGCCCGGGGGCTGGCAAGACGCGCGCCGTCGTCGCGCGCTACGTTCGACGCACCCGTGAGGAGCCGCGCAAGGGCGTCGCACTGGTGTCGTTCACCAACGCGGCGATCGACGAGGTACACCGCCGCTGTGCGGACCAGCGCGAGGCCACCCAAGCCCCACACTTTGTGGGAACCTTCGACAGCTTCGTGAGCCGTTTCCTCGTGGCCCCGCTATACCGCACGGTGTTCGGCGTGAGCCCGCGCCTGATCCAGTCCTGGAATGACGTCAATGCGTCCCGCTTCCGTTTGGCCGGCAACGCCCAGGTACCTGACGTTCAGCTCTCCTGGTTCGACTTCGACGTTGAAGGGCACGCCACCCTGTGTCCGGACAGGGTCCCAACCCGGGCGGGAAACGCACTGATCGGACTCCTCACCACGACTCGACGCCAGGAAGCAGAGAACCGTGCGGGCGCCATATACCGGGCGCTTATCGAAGCGGGCACCGTCAGCTGCGACGCCGCACGCTTCCTGGCACGCTCCTGGATCACGGATCCCACGATGAGAGGGATGATCGAAGCACTCGTCGCCAACCGCTTTGCCGAGGTAATCGTTGACGAGGCTCAGGATTGCGGGGAGGAGGAACTCGTTGTCCTCCAGTTCTTGATGGGCTGTGGCGTTCCAGTCCTCATGATCGGCGACCTGGATCAAGCTATCTATGAATTCCGACGCGCCATGCCTGAAATGGTGAAGACGTTCGCTGGCCAGCTGCCACGCCAGCTCTCACTGAGCGACAACTTCCGTAGCACTCCGGCGATCTGTGCACTCAATGCAAGCTTGAGAGCTGGTGACCAACTCGACATCGCCCGGGGACCATGGGCAAGCAGCGAACTGGCTATCCAGGTAATCGGCTATCGCCAGTCGACTGACATCGCATCGCAGGTCCGCGCAACAGCTGAGGAGTACGGGTTTACCGCAGAGCTGACCATCACGCTCTCCCACGGCAGCGCCGATGCCATGCGTGCCGTAGGAGTAAGTACGGTTGACGCGGTCGGTAACAACCGCGTCGCCGCGATTGTCGACGCTGGCCAAAAGCTCAGAGCCAACACGGACGGAAGCCTCCGGGTTGCAGCATTGGAACGAGTTGAGCGTGACCTCGTCGAGGCCGCGGTCGGGACCTTTGGCCCTTACTCGCTTGATGCTGTCCTGGAGCGCCACGGCATTGACCGCCGCTGGCTGCGCGACACCACTGTTCGCCTATGCCAAGTTCTGGATCCGGAACAGATGACGGCCTCCCAGTTCAGCGCGACCGTTAGATCGCGCCTGGCGGAGCTTGCCTGGCCCTCCAATCTGACAATCAACACTGCTCTGTTCAGGGCACCGACAGCCAGTGACTGGGTGGCCCTGAAGGGTGCCGGCGCGCCGAGCGTGCTGCCCCACTCCACCGTGCACGGTGTAAAGGGACTCGAATTCCCAGTGGTGGCGCTGACACTCCCAGCGAAGCTGCGGAAACACGAGGCAACAGGCCGCACAGTCCTCGACGACTGGGAATACGGCTTCGCTACCGAGGCGAGGCGAGTGCTCTACGTTGGGGCCTCTAGAGCAGAGCAGTTGCTGATGCTCGTGGTGCCTAACGGCCAACTCGAGCGGGTCACGAAGTTGCTCTCTCGGGATGCGGTGCCTTACCAGGTCAGGCCCCGATCGACTGCATAGCAGCAGCTTAGCTTGGCGTTTAACCTCGCGCGTCACTCGACCGGCTGAGGTCTCCGGGATCCGGGCGCACGTGGCGCGGCCGTTCTTCACGCTTCGAGATGTCGAGTAACGAAGCTTGAAGGAACGGCCGCTGCGTATGAGTCTCCCAGCCGAGGTGCCCGCAGGTGGGGCATTGGACCTCTTGTCCCGCTTTCGGGTTGAGCTTTACGACTGCCTGTACGCCCGCCAGGACGCGCTCTTCGAGCTCGCTGATGCGGTGTTGTGCGCGGACGGGCCGGTGAAGACGCTGGTCGAGCTGTCGCTGGCGTTTGAGCACCGGCGCGGGCACGGTGCCCTGTACGCCGCCCTGGACCGGGGCTGGTGCGAACCGAGGCGCTTGCGCCGCACTCTGGCCGCCCTGCCGCTGCCGAAGGCGGCCGATGGGCGGATCGTGCTGGCCGTGGACGTGAGCAACTGGCTCCGCCCCGACGCTGCGACCAGCGACGACCGGCTGTTCTGCCATGTCTACGGACGTGGGGACCGCAAGACGGACCAGTTCGTGCCCGGCTGGCCGTACTCCTTCGTCGCCGCGCTGGAGTCCGGCCGCACCTCGTGGTGCGCGCTGCTGGACGCCGTGCGCCTGGGCCCCGCGGACGACGCGACCGCCGTTACCGCCGCCCAACTGCGCGACGTCGTCGAGCGGTTGACGCAAGCCGAGCACTGGCGGCCGGGTGATCCCGAGATCCTGATCGTGATGGACTCCGGTTACGACGTCGCCTACCTCTCCCACGCCCTGGCCGACCTCCCGGTGGTGCTGGTCGGGCGCTTGCGCTCGGACCGCGTCATGCTCCGCGACGCCGGACCCGCCCGATCCGGCCCGAAGGGCGGCCGCCCCCGCCGCCACGGCGGTGTCCTGACCTTCGCCAAGCCCGACACCTGGCACCAGCCCGACGTCACCACGGCCACGGACACCACCCGCTACGGCAAGGCCGAGGCGATCGCCTGGGACCGCATGCACCCCCGACTCGTCCACCGCGGCCCCTGGCTGGACCACGCGGAAGAAGAACTACCCATCCTGCACGGCACGTTGATCCGCCTCAAGGTCGAACACCTGCCGGGCGACCGCGACCCGAAACCGGTCTGGCTGTGGTGCTCGGCCACCGGCGCGGCGCCCGGCGACGTGGACCGCTGGTGGCAGTCGTTCCTCCGCAGATTCGACCTGGAGCACACGTTCAGGCTGATGAAGCAGACGCTCGGCTGGACGGCCCCGAAGGTCCGCCACGCAGACACCGCCGACCTGTGGACCTGGCTGATCATTGCCGCCCACACCCAGCTCCGCCTCGCCCGCCCCCTCGCCGAGGACCTCCGCCGCCCCTGGGAGCGGCCGGCGGCCGAACCCCGCCGCCTCACCCCCGCCCGAGTGCGGCGCGGGTTTCACAACATCCGCGTGACGGCGGCCTGCCCGGCGGCCGTGCCGAAACGATCCCGGCCGGGCCCCGGACGGCCTCCCGGCTCGAAGAACAAGCACCGGGCCAAGCGCCACGCCGTCGGCAAGACGGTCAAACGCGCCGAGTCGATCAAGGAACACCAAGCCCGCCGACCTTAAACGTCAAGCTTAGAAGCCGTTGTCGTACCGAACTTGATCGGCGGGTTTCCGCAGTTCAGGCATGATGCCGACATGGCGAGGCATGCTCGGGCGTTGGGTTGTCTCGTTGGTGGAGGTGCCGGGATGGCGTCGGTGGTGGGTCTCCTGGAGGAGCGGGAGCTGGCCGCGCGTGAGCGCGTGGAGGAGCTTCGGGAGGTGGCGGACCGGGTACTCGCTGAGCTCGCCGAAGCGGAGACGGCCTGGCACGAGTGGCTGATCGCCCGGCAGCGCGTTGGCGAGGTTCTGTCCGGGCCGCGGCCCGGACAGGCAGGTGAAGCTGGCCCGGGAGCCGGTGAGTCTTCCGGGTCGGAGCCCGCGACGAACGCGCCCGCCGAGGTTCCCCTACGCGGGCCGCGCGATCGGGCTCGATCGTCCCGGTGTGGCGTCCCGCGCTTTCCATGGACGCGCTCGCTCCCCACTACCAGCACATCCTCGCCACTCTCACCGAACAAGCATCCGGCGGGAAGCCAGTGATGTCCTGTCAGGAGATCGCTGCCGTACTCGGACTGGAGCCGTTTCCGGCAAGTGTGGAAGGAGTTCGGTCGAAGATGAAGCGGCTGGCCGACCGGGGCTGGGCCGACGAGCCCACCCCGGGACGGTTCACGCTCGCCACCGGGCCAGCCGGCGGCTCATGAGTATCGTCATCGAACACAGCACCATCTGCTCATGCAGGGCGGGGCAGCTCGTCCTCGCGTGATCGCCAACGAAAGAGCAACCGATGCAACCGATTGTCCTATTCGACCTAGACGGCCTTTTGGCCCGGGCGTACGGGTCGGTCAGCGCGTCGGTGGCCTGCACCAGGCGGTGCCGGGCCGCACCGATGTCGACCTGTAACTCGTCCGCGCCCAACTCCAGCAGCAGCGGGCCGCGTTCCTTGACCGACATCGGTTCGCGCAGGGCGCGGCGCAGATAGGTCACGGTGACCTCCGGTGCCCCTCGGCCGCGGGTTGCCCGCGCCGCCTCCCGCAGGACGTCCACCCGCCAGGCCTCACCGTCGGGTTCGGCCAGCAGCAGATGGGCCGCCACCAGAGCGTGGGGCGCCCCCTCGCGCCGGAGAAGTTCGGCCGTCTGGGCGTGTCCGTCGGCCAACTCCATCGGCCCGAAGAGGGTTTCGGCGATCGCGGCGCCGACCAGGGGATGCGCGAACCGCGCCGGTTCACCGGGCGCCAGCACCCCGATCCGCTGCAACCGGCGGCCGAGCTCCCGGGCCCTCGCCTCCCCCAACCCCGCCAGCTCGGCCGCGACCTGCCAGCCGGCGCCGTCCCCCAGCACCACCAGGGCGCGGACCAGCAGGCGGACCGGCTCCGGCTCGCCCGCCAGGCGCTTGACGACGGTGCCCGCCAGGATCCGGCCCCGGTACTCCTCCACCACGGAGGCCTGATCGCCGGTCGGCCCGACCCCGCTGTCGGCCAGCGTCCGCAGCAGCTCGCGCAGCAGCAGGGGATTGCCCCGGGTCGCCTCGGCGCAGGCGGCGGCGAACCGCGGATCGGCGTCCCCGCCCAGCCGGGCCCGCACCAGCGAGGCCACACTGTCGGCGGCGAGGGCCGGCAGCTCGACGGGCCGGCAGTGCGGCTGGGCGGCGATCTGCTCCAGCAGCGGCTCGGCCCGGGTGCCGCTGTCCGGGCGGGCGGCCAGCACCACCAGTAACGGCAGACCGCGCACCCGCCGGGCCAGGTACTCCAGCCATCGCACCGACGGCACGTCCGCCCAGTGCGCGTCGTCGACCACCAGGGCGAGCGGCCCGTCGTCGGCGACGTGCACCATCAGCCAGTACAGGCTGTGCAGGACACCCAGCGACGCCTCCGGCGACAGCCCCGGCCCCCCGTCGACGCCGGCCACCCGCAAGGCGTACGAGGCCAACTCCGCCGGCCCCGACAGCAGCCGCTCCCGCCCGGCGGAACCGGCCCGGGCCAGCAGCGGTTCGACCAGCTGCCGTAACACCGAGAAGGCGAAGTCCTGCTCCAGCTCGCCGCCGTCGGCCCGCACCACCCGCATCCCACCGGCCTGTTCGGCGCCCGCCCAGGCGTTCAGCAGCGAGGTCTTCCCCATCCCCGCACCGGCCCGCACCAGCACCACCGCGCCCCGGCCGGCCCGCGCCTCAGCGGCCGCGCGCTCCACCACGGCGAGCTGCTCGGTCCGGTCGAGCAGCACGGCCGCATCCCGGCCTCGGTCGGCCGGCGGGTCCGCCGGCTGCCCGGCTCGACGGGCCGCCAGCAGCGCGTCGGCAGCGGTCCCCACCAGCCCCAGGGCCGACACCAGTTGCTCCACCGTGCGGCGCTGCGGGCGCCCGCGACGGCCCCGCTCCAGATCCCTGACCGACCGGGCGGACAGTCCCGCCGCCTCGGCGAGCTCCTCCTGGGTCAGCCCGGCCGTCCGACGACACTCCCGCAGCATCTCGCCGAACTCGCTCAACGGTCCACCGCCGCACGCGCCCGGCGCGACCTCCGTTGTCCGACCAACACACCCTCCCCTGGTGTCCAGACGTCACAACAAGTCCCGCACCCGGAAAGGCACCCGGCAGGGCAGGAGTGTCGAAACACCGAACCCTACCCGTCAGTAGGGCGGCCGGGCGACCCCTCCGCGATCTTCGGGCCGGACGTCGGTCCTTCCGGTGGGACGCGGGTCTTTCCGGTCCTTCGTCCCGCTGTTCTTCCTGGTGCACGAACCGGCTCAATGGTCTGCTCTTGTGGCAGCTGAACCGGTGGGCCGACAGCTCCACGCCCGTCGGCGCGGTCCGTGCTCCCAACACCCCAACGTCCAAGAGGAGTCAATATGTTGCGAAGCATCGCGCTCAGGATGTCCACCACCACCGGCGCCGCCCTCGCGGCGCTCGGCCTCTCGGTGGCCGGCCTCGCCGTCCTGCCGCCGGCACCGGCCTTCGCGGCCACCGCCACCCACACCACCGGAGGACCCACCTCCAGCCTGGGCCAGGTGATAGCCCAACTGCGGTCCCAGCGCCCCCAGCACGTGACCCGCTCCCTCCAGCCCGCGGACTCCAACAACGGGATCGTCTGCTCCACGCACAACACAACCATCCGCTCGGTGCAGAACGGCCAGTACGTCACCACGCAACTCGACTACACCGGTGACCAGTACGGCATGCTCCGCGCCCACATCGGCACCCCCGGCCCCTGGGAGCAGTTCAACATCTGCCTCAACACCACCACCAACACCTACACCATCCGCTCGGTGCAGAACGGCCAGTACGTCACCACGCAACTCGACTACACCGGTACCCAGTACGGCATGCTCCGCGCCCACATCGCCACCCCCGGCCCCTGGGAGCAGTTCACCTTCGCGCCGACCGGAAACGGCTACTCCATCCGCTCAGTGGCCAACGGAAACTACGTGACGGCCCAGATGGGCTTCTCCGGCAACCAGTACGCCGAGCTCACCGCCACCGACACCGCCGCCGACCCCGGCTCCTGGGAACAGTTCCAGTAGCCGCACCGCCGGGCGGGGGCCGGTGACCCGACCGGCCCCCGCTGATTCCGGGAACCGTGGCACCCGCTCCGACCCGGGCCGGAGCGGGTGCCACGGCGGACGAACCGGCCCGTACGCCGACAGACGCGGGAAGGACTCTTGGGCGGTCGCGGTCTCGACCGAGCCGAGCCCTTCACGCTCGGCGAGCAGGCTGGAAGTCCTCATCCCCGCTCAGGAACGCAACGGTCGCCGCGGTGAAGGCTTTCGGCTCGGCATGGTGGATCAGATGCCCAGCCGGGATGATGATGATTCGCCCTCCGGGGATGAACAGTCGCCAGGTGTCGGCGGTGTCCACGGTGATGCCGTAGCCGACGGCCGGCGCGGTGGGGCGGGTGCTGTACCGGTCGGCGCGGACGACCTGGCCGTCGGTGTCCGCTTCCGCGAGCGCGGTCAGCAGCGCCTGCTCGACCTGCGCGGTCGCTACCTTCCCCCCGCTCAGCTCCGGCAGCGGCTGGGGCGCCAGCCGCTCGTCCGGACCGGCCACCGGTGCGACGCCGGAGGCCCCGGACACTATCCAGAACGTCGCACCCGCGTCCTTGACCCGCTTCCGCGCCGGGCATCATGCGCACGGTGCGCTTCCACGAGAACGGCGAGCCCGTCGACGTCCTGCGCCTGGAGACCGTCCCCGTGCCCGAACCGGGGCCCGGCCGCATCCGTGTCGCCGTGCACGCGTGCGGACTGGCCCCGGCCGACTGGGCGCTGTGCCGCGGACTCTTCCCCGGGAGCCTGCCGCGCGGCATCGGCTGCGAAGTCTCGGGCACCGTCGAGGCCGTCGGCGCAGGCGTCACGGACGTGGCCGTCGGCGACCGCGTGTTCGGTACCGCCGACTTCGCCGGCCAGCCGAGCGCCGGCGCGGCGGACCGCGCCGTGCTGGACCACTGGTTCGCCGTGCCCGAGGGCCTGGACCTCACCCGGGCCGCCGCGCTCCCGATGGCGCTGAGCACCGCATCCTGGCACCTCGCGCGACTCGGCTTGGCCGCGGACCGCACGATCCTGGTCAACGGTGCCGGAACCACCATCGGCTACGCGGCCGTGCAGATCGCCCTCGTCCGCGGGGCGCGGGTGATCGCGACCGCCGGGGAGACCTACACCGAGCAGTTGCGCTCCCTCGGAGCCACGGTGGTCGGCTACGGCGAAGGCATGGCCGAGCGGGTCAAGGACCTCGGCGTCGGCCAGGTCGACCTCGCCTTCGACACCGCGCCGCCCAATGGCGCCCTGCCCGAACTCGTCGAGATCGTCGGCGGCGATCCCAAGCGTGTGCTGACCTGCTCCGACCTCGCCGCGGCACCGGAGATCGGGGTGCGCGACACCTTTCACGAAGACCCCGCGAAGCGGACCGACGACGAACTCTTCGGCGTCTTCCCCGAGTTCGCCCAACTGGCCGCCGAAGGCAGGTTCACCGTGCCGGTCGCCGCAACCTTCCCCCTCGCGGACTGGCGCAAGGCCCTTGAGATCAGCCTGACCGGGCACGCCCGCGGGAAGCTCCTGCTCCTGCCCGCCGTCGGCGCCGACTAACCGGAGAGACCACCCGGGCTCGAGACATTCACCGCACTCAGAGCGAGCCCGACCGCAGGCCGACCCAATGGGCGGGTCGCCGCCCGAGAATACGACGCCCCCGGAACAAGACCGACCGGCGATGGGCACTGAAGGGCTGGGGCGGGCAGCAACGGGCACGCGGCCCTACGCGATCATGGAGTTCTCTACGTTCTGTGACCCCGAAGGACAGCCGTGCCCGCGCTGCCATCCTGCCTACTCGAACCCCTCTGGGACCAATTCGCCGCACTGCTGCCCACACGACCGGAGTTCGCTGCGGGCCACCCACTCGGCTGCCACCGCCGCAGAGTCCCCGACCGAACCGTGTTCGAACACGTGGTGCTCGCACTGGTCCACGGTTCGGGCTACGAGCGCCTCGCCAGCCACGGATGCTCGGACCGCACCATCCGTCGAAGACTCAAAGAGTGGGCGGAGCAAGGCATTTCCGAGGCCGTCCACGCTCTCGCGCTCCAGGCGTACGACCGCATGATCGGCCTGGAACTGTCTGAGATATCCGTCGACGGCTGCATCACCAAGGCCCCGTGCGGCGGCGAGCGTGCGGGCCGGTCCCCGGTCGACCGCGGGAAGCAGGGCCTGAAACGCTCGATCGCCACCGAGGCCCACGGCGTCCCGCTCGGCCTGGTCGCCGCAGGGGCCAACCGCCACGACTCGCCTCTTCTCGGGCCGACCCTCGAGGCCGCCATCGGGCAGGTCGGGCCCCTGCCTCAGGACGTGAATGTCAACCTCGACCGGGGCTACGACAACAACAAGTCCCGAACTCTGCTTCAGGAGTTGGGCTTCACCGGTGAGATCGCCCGTTTGGGCGTACCCGCCCCCATCCAGGCCGACAAGCGGTGGATCGTGGAACGAACGCACTCGTGGATGAACGGCTACGGCAAGCTGCGGCGCTGTACCGAGAGGAACGGCGCGGTCGTCGAGTTCTATCTCCACCTGGCCGCCGCACTCGTGGCGCTCCGCATGCTGATCCGCCGCGCCACCACCCGCTATCGGTTGGGCGGCCGCCCCACCACACGGCGCCTCAAGTGAGCCATTTGCCGGTCGATCTAATTAGCCCCCAGTGGGCTCGATGTTGTGCTCGTCGCCCGTTGGGCTGCGGCGTGTCGCTGTTTGACCTCGACCACCGGGGGCACGATCGACGGCATGACGAGGAAGAAGGGCCCGCAGAAGCCGGAAGCAGCCGTCATCGACCGCAACACGGCACTGTGGCGGGTGGCGAAGGCGTACCGCGACCGGACCCACTTCATCGCCACGGTTTCCCCGGGGATGGCTGGCGAGGTCGCCCAGCGGCTGGAGGGCCTGCGCGGGTGGGAGATGCTGTTGGACAGCGGGGGCGGCGCGATCCTGGCCACTTCCTCCTCGGGGTTGGTGGAGGTCACGGACAAGCTCAGCGCCGTGGAGAGCGCGGGAGTCGTCCTGGCCTCGAAGAGCGTCGATTCGGCGGAGCTGGGTGACCGGCTCGGCCAGGAGATCCCCGAGGGCAAAGACCTGTTCGTCATCGGCGATGCCGACGACGGCGAGCTGATGGTGTGGCCGACCCTATTCGTGGATGCGCTCGATCTGGTCGACCCGGTGGCCGCAGCGCAGATGCGGGCGCAGATGACGCCTCTCGACTGACCACCCTGCGCCACCACAAGCATCCCGGCCGTCCTTGAACGGCCAGTCGGCCATCCAATGGGGTGTTCCGGGACGGCTGGGAACTGTGCTGGCGGCGTAGCTCGCTGAGGTCGCCCCGACGTGAAGGCGCGGCTGATACCAGTAGCTCACCCCCGCTTTAGCGCTTCCTCGCACCCCCGGCACCGCCTGTCCTCCAGCTCCGGCGGGTACCACGGCTCCCGGAATCCGGCCCGGTAGTGGGAGTGCACCAGGGGATCGGTAGAGATCCCGCACAGCGTGGCCGGCAACGGGTCCTCGGGCACCTCGGGATCTGAAGCTGCGGCGTGGACGGCCCGGAAGAAGGCGGAGTCCAGGTCGTCAGCGTCGAACCCCTCCTCGACCTCCAGCAGCACGATCAGGCCCATGCCTCGACGGTCCGCCATCACCACCGAGATTGCATCCGGGAAATCCCTCGCCGCGGTGTGCGGCCGGTCTCGATACTGGGCCGATGTCACCACGCCGACCGAAGAGCGAGACCACCGGGTTCCAGTGGCTCGCGGTGCCCGAGAGCTACCGGGCTCTGGTGGTCCGGAACCGGGTCGATCAGCAGTTCCTCGCCATCCAGCAGCAGCATGAGCGGCTTCAGGACTACTGCGGCCGGGCCAGCGGTCGCGGCCTGTCGCAGCTGTCCGGGGCGCAGATCGCGCTCGGCACCGCCGACGTGGAGTTCTTCCTGGCGGCCGTCCGGAAGATGCGGCGGGTCTGCGAACTTGTACGGAAGAGCCGGCTGTTGATCGGGGAAACCTTGAAGGCGCCACTCAAGGCGTTCTGCGACGTGGCGGACCACGTGACCAATGTCCGGAACCTCCAGGACCACATGGACGAAGCCGCCGCGAGAGGGGAAGGCGGGGTCGGATACGGGATCACCGGGGACCGCATGACCATCTCGCACAACGGGGTCGTGGTCGACACGCTGACGCTCTACCAGGCTGCCGAGCAGCTGCACGCGGCGATCCGGGCGGTGGTCGATCCGATCGCCGCGCTCGATGTCCACGGCGGCTATCCGATCATCGACCTGACCGGCGGACAACCGCCAAGAGGGCCAGGAACGACCGAGTCGGAGGGTTCGTTCCACTCGCAGCAGCCGGACCATGGGAAAGCAGGCCGATGAGTAGCGCGCGCGAAGTCCTCGACGGACTCACCTTCTCGAAGGAGCCGTCAGGCCAGGTGGAGCCGGACGGAAGCGATGCCTTCTGCTTCCGTAACGAGCTGTGGCGGCTTAAGGGATGGGCGTACGAAGAAGGACCCGAGTGGGACCGGTTCCCGGACTGGATCGACCCTGACGATTGCAAGGCCGTCGTACAGCGCGCCGCACTTACCGAGATCTGGCTGGACGAGGCCGGCGCCTTCGAGCGGCTGAGCCGGGAGAGCCACCCTGGGATGGCCCTGTTTCGCCTTGTGCAGCGCGCGGACGGCGCCAAGGGGGACCACGTCGCGTACGCGTCCTCGGTCCCGCTGATCGGCCGCTTCTGGGACGCTACCGGCCGCTGGGGCGGTGGCCCCTGCTGGCCGCTGCACACCCCTGCGTACTTGCAGCGCTTCGACGTGAGGATCGTCGCGGTGTTGGTGGACGAGAACCAGGAGCCGCACCAGCCCAACCAGTACCCCCGCTACTCCCCGGGCCAACGGTAGGCGCCAGACTTTCCATCTGGACCGCAAGGCGTACCCGACCCCCGGGGCGATCATCCCCAACAGCGCCATCGGCAGCACCGCAGGCGCGGAGTAACGCACTCGGCGGAGTTCGACGCGCCTATTGAGCCGCCGCAGCCTACCGTGACCTGGTCCGATTTCGTGACGGATATCGAGCTGGAACGGGACACCCTGCGTCGAGCGCTGCCGCTCGTCCCGTTGACGGCCACAGGCGAGATGGCGTGGCCAGCCTTTTGGGCGCGCTGATGGTCGATGCGCCAGTTCCAGCGGTTGAGCGCGAAGACCACGTCGTCGGCCAGGCCCTCCCGCCAGCCCCACCAGGGGATGATCTGCTGCCCGGGGATGTTGGGGTCGGGCTCGGTCAGCTTGGAGAGGTGGAGGTGGAGTATTTCGCGCTCCACTGGCCCTGGACGTGATCACAGACGAGTTCGCACGCTTGCAAGCCCTGCCGAACCCCGGCTGACCAGCGACAACGACCTACCCGACGAGCACCCGCCATTTTCCGGAGCCGTGGAACCCGGCGCCCACCCGACGCGACAGCCGGGCCCTCGCCATGCCTGTCGGCGGAACGCCGAGCCCGGCCAAGCAGAAACGGCCCGCCAGCCATGCTGACGAGCCGTCATGCAGGATCGAGGCTAGACAAACCCTATCGTCCCAGCTCAGAAGCACTCTCTTGCGCTCTGGTGAGCAGTCAGATCATCACCTCGCGAGAGCCAGAGGCTAGAGGTAAGTGCCACAGTGCGATCTGGCGCCCCGGTCCACACCAGGCGGCCCAGAAGTCGACAAGGACGTGCTTGTCCCTGGCAAGTACGGCGGAGGCGAAGGTCTCGTCAGTGGCAGCGAGGGTGGCTCCAGGATTTCGCACGCCCGACGGTGTGGTCGCCCGGGCCCATAGGCGGAGGCAGCTTCCTTGGACGTCCAGGGCGCCCTTCAAGAACAGCCCACAGCGGGCAGCCGACCTTCAGTAGGCTCACAAGCGTGACGACCGAGGACCTCCCCCATCCCCCGCCCCAGTTCCTATACGCGGTGGTTTTCGAACGTCACCCGGACGCTCGCACCCCCGAGAATCCTCCGATTACGGTCGACCAACTTGCGACCGATGACCGGGCGGTCGTTCCGCATGGCCTTGCCCGCGATGCGGCTCGGGCTCTGCCGGGCCTGTGGTACTGCCTGCACCTGCCAGGGTCTCCAGCTGATCTGCGTAAGCTGGCCGCTTGGCAGGTTCAAGGCCTGTATCAACTGGCCCGCGGCCACAACATCGTGCTCCTCACCTTGAAGATGTTCGAGAAACACCAGTTCTCCCGGACTTGGCGGCCAATGCTGGCCGTCTGCCCGGATGACCTCGCGAACAGGACCCGCCAGCGCGCTGAGGCGCTGGGCTTCGAACTGCCCACCGCCACGTTCTCCGAATTGTCGGACGACTCGCTCGCCGCCCACTGGAACGGCATTCACCAGGCAGTCTCACCCGACAGTGCCATGCCCGGTGGGGCACCGGCCCTGACGCGGCGCCTCGACCTGGCCGCGACGGAACTCCCGCAGCGACTGCTGGCCCGGCAGGCCGGCTGGCCAAGCGAGCAACCGACCGATGAGGATCAGCTGACGCTGGTTCGGCAGGCCCGTGAAGGCCGCGCGACGATGGCTGTCACGGCGCGACTTGAACTTGACGGCAACGACAGCGCGGCCGACGCCCTCCTTCCTCGACTTGCCGCAGAAGCTGCACAGCTGGGCCTGCCGGTGACGCTGGCCCTGCCCGGCGTCGCCCCCGCCTACACGCGTGGGGCATACGATCCCCGCCTTCGCGCCCAGATCCGGCCAACCCCTGAGGTGGATGCCGCGGACGTCTGGGCGCCCGACATGACTGATCGTCCGAACGCCCTGATCGAGCGGGCCGCGATTGAGTTTCTGACGACGAGCCGGAGCGTCGCTGACGGCGGAATAGGGCTGACGCTGCGTTCGGTCCCGCCGTCCGCGTTCACGGCACTGGCCGAGCTGGAGAAGCACTTCGTCGCCGCGAAGTCGGACCAGCCCTCTTCGGTGCGTAAGCTGCTCAGCCGGCTGAACGCCGCAGTACGGCCACTGCTCACCGAACCAGTCATCGAAGCCATCAAGTGCGCCTCCCATCTGACCATCTTCACCAACTTTCCGCTGGGAGTCGTCACTCTGCCGGGAGACACAGCTCCTCTTGCGGCACGGCTGCCCGTCACGTACGAGCCACTGCTCCCGCTGACCCGCGCGCTCCAAAGGGACTTCACCGCGCCCAGCAACCTCGACTGGAGCAACGGGATCCGCGTCTTGATCGCCGAGTGCATCCCGGACAGCGACCCCGTGGGGCGCGCATCACGGATCGGCTGGCGCGACGCCCAGAACTCGCTCCGCACCGCCCAGAACGTGAAGATCGTCGTACGGGAGACCCCATCCGTGGAAGCTCTTCGCCAGGCCGTGGACGAGCACGCCCCCGACATGCTGATCCTGAGCGCCCACGGCCGAGTGCGTGACAACGCCGCGGGCCTGATGATTGGCGAGCAGTCCCACCTCACCCTGGGCCTAGAGCGGCCGCCGGCGGTCATCGCGCTCAGCGCCTGCCACGTGGCCCCGCGGGGCGCCGGAACCGTCAGCGTCACCGACTTCCTACTCCACGAAGGGGCCTGCGCGGTCCTGGGCACCCAGGTTCCCGTGGACGTCCGCCGCAACGCTGTCTTGATGTCGCGCTTCCTCGGGCACATCGAGGAAGGCATCACCGACCGGCGCTACGCCACCCTGCTGAACCTCTGGCACAACGTCCAGATGAGTAGCACGCTGAGCGACATCATCATGAGCACACCGTCCCTCACCAAGTGGGCCACCACCCCGGGCCCCAGCGGGGTACCTCCAGTCAACGAGTTCATGAACCGGTCACCGCGCCGACTGCGCGCCCCGCACATCTACCAAGACAGCGAACAGCTCCTCGGGGAGATCGCCGACGAGGCGGGGTGCGGTCCGCAGGTTCGTAACTGGTTCCGACGCCCCGGCTACGTACCGGAGTCGCTGTTCTATCTCTTCGCCGGCCGTCCGGAGCGGATCCACATCTCGCCGCTCCTCGAGCGCATCCCTGGTGTGAACCGATCACCAGGACTCTAACCTCGCGCTTTCACGAAGCTGACTGTCCGGCAGGTGGTCAGCAAAGCGGAAAGTGCGAGGCTAAGGAGCTACGGGTGATCTCGGCATAGCCCGGAAGCCGGGCGCGGCTTGCCCCGTGCCTGCCCCTCCTCTTGCCCGCGGCGAAAGTCCCTGGTCACTGCCGGGGCGGTGTCGGCCGTGCGCACCGACTGCGAGTCGATCAGCCCCGCGCCCGGCGCGGCACTGCGGCCGTCGGCCTCGCGGAGCCGGCCGCGCAGCGCGTCGTGGATGCGCTGGACGGTGCCGTCGTCGTGCCACCACGTGAAGCACCAGTACACGGTGGGCCAGGGGGGAAGTCCTTGGGTAACTGCCGCCAGGCGCACCCGGTCCGCACCACGTAGAAGATCGCGTCCACGATCCGCCGCCGCGGGAGCTTCTCCCGCCGCACGCCCTTCGGCCCCACCCGAGCCGCAGGCAGTAGCGGCTCCACCAGAACCCACTGCTCATACGTCAGATCCAACAGATACCCGCCCCCGGAACCACTCACATGAGGCTAAACGACCCCACCAGCCCAGGGATACGGCAGATCTCAAACACGGTCTGAGATGGTGGCGGTAGTGGCCTGCAGAAGCGCTCCCTTGAATTGCCTTACCACGTGATGACGGTCTGGCCAAACCGCTTGCTCTCGCTTATATGAGTCTCCGCTCAATTTCGGTTATGAGGAGGTGCTCCATGGCTGAGCAGTTCATGAGCGTCAAGCAGACGGCTGTGAACCTGAACATGTCTGTTGCGTGGGTGTATCGCGAGGCGCCGCGAGTGGGGCTCATCGCCTATCGGTTCGGTAGCGGTCGGAATGCGAAGCTGCAGTTCAAGGTGGCCGAGGTACAGTCATGGGTCAGGCAGCAGCGTCTGTCCGGCAATTAGGATCTTGATGGTTGTCCTGGGGGCCGCCGCAGGGCAGCCCCCAGCACGTGCCTATGCGGCGAGGCCGAGGTCAAGAACCTCAGCGGCGCGGCTGATGGAGCCCGGCATCAGATGGCGGTAAGTCTTGAAGGTGACGTCGACGCTGCGGCGGCCCATCCATTCGGCGACGTCGGTGATGGGGATGTTGTGGCTGAGGCAGTTCGAGGCGAAGAAGTGGCGCAGGCTGTAGAGGACCATGCCGTCGGGGACGTCGAGTGCGCCGGCCCTCTTGATGCGTTGCCACTGGTTGTCGAGGTAGTAGTGCGGGAAGGCCTTGCTGAGGTCATTCGGATGGCGGAGGAGGTAGCCGTCGGCAGTGCCGTACTTGTCGGCGTAGCACTCGATGGTGTGCTTGACGCGGGCCGGTAGTGGCACGTCTCGGTACTCGTTGGGCTTGCGGTGCTTGAGCGGTCCGTAGGTCTTGGTGGTCTGGTTGACCTGTTCGGTGATGCGGTAGACGTCGTCGGCGACGATGTTGTTGATGTTGACCGCGAATGCTTCGCCGTTGCGGAGGCCGCAGCCGCTCATGAGGTCGGCGATGAGGAGGAGGATGTCGTCGCCGGCGGTGCGGATGGTTTGAAGCTGTTCCAGTGAAGGGATGACGGCGCGCTTCGGGTCGTACTGCGGCGGCTTGACGCCGTCCAGCGGGTTCTCGTCGTAGATGCCGAGCCGGTGGGCGTCGAGGAGGATCGCCTTGAGCTTGTCGAAGGTGTTCGCCTGGGTGGCCAGGCCGACGCCGTTGCGCTCCAGGCCCTGAATGAAGGCGTCGACGACTTTGTGGTCGAAGGTGCCCATCCGGCGGCTGCGGAAGGCCGGAAGCAGATGGTGCTCCAGGAGCGAGTCGAGATGGCGCACCGAGGACTCGGCGAGATCCCGTTGGCCGGCCTTCCATTCTGCGGCGTACTGCTCAAACTGCATCGTGCCGTACTTCTGGATGCGCTCGGCCCTGCGGAGGCTCTGCGGTGCGGTTTTCTTCTCGTTGTAAATCTCGGTCAGGCGGGCGATGGCCCGATCCTGGGTGGTGAAGCCGGACTCCTCCACCTGTCGTCCGATCACGCTCCGGTACCGAATCTTGTACTCGTGAGGGCACTTGGACCACCGCGACGGGTGGTGCTCGCACTCCTTGAAGAAGGCGCCCATGCCGTAGGCGAGCTGCTTGGTTGCCATGGTCTCGTTGACCCCCGGATGCCAATGCTGACGGTTTGCTGACCGTCGAGCATCCGATGGGGTCCTGACCTGCGAAGAAACGGCAGATCCGTGATATGTGGTGGAACTTCATCGCCCGGACTGATGAGGATGTCAGGCAAGCGCGGGAGGACTGGATGACCGGCACCCGCTTCGGCGAGGTGCACGGCTACGATGGCGATCGACTAGCTGCTCCCGAGGTTCCCCAACTGCCCCTGAAGCCACGGGGAAGAGTGCGCTGAGCCGCGACGATGCACCCAAGAAGCAGTGCGCTGAGTTGCGGTTGATCGCGGTCCGGATGGTCAGCGATCAACCGCTCTGAGGAGACGTTCGTGTCGCCGAACGATGGCTCCGATGGTCGACCGTGAGTCTCGGGTGTGGCCATCTGTAACCGGGTTTAGTCAGACCAGTGCTGACTCAATGCTGACTTGGCTGATTGTCAGTCAGTTCTGAGTCAGTGATCACGCGCTCGACGCGGCGCTACCTCGGCCGAGGCGAGCGTCGGCCGACACGCGCCAGGCGGGGATGCTGCCACCGAGCCGCAGGCGGTGGGGAAGCTGCGGATGAGAGTGGCTGGTGCCGTACGGCGGATTTGTATGTTGTCTACAACCATCAGGGCGAGGGTGGCGGGTGACCTGCGCCAGTCGTAGCCGTGCTCGTGGCTGTGCACCCCGAATGAGCGGTGGAGCTTCTCTTGGCAGACGCGCCCTCTCCTTCAAGAGCAACTCAGCGAACCGCCGTCCGTCATGACCAGGATGCACGAGGATATCCGGCATGCTTCCCTGTCCTTCTTCAGCGATGACCCTGTGAACGGTTCGCCCTCCTCTCCGGATCTGTTGGGACGCCGGGCCTACGCCCGCAGTGCCGCCGGTCTCGTGCGCCGGGCCCGCGAACAGAGCGAGTCGAGCGTCCTGGCCCTGGTCGGGGCCTGGGATCTGGAAAGTCCTCCGTGTGATCATCGACGCGCTCCGCGACGAAGCCCAGAAGACCGAGTCTTGGCTGATCGCGGAGGTCAATCCGTGGCTGTACGCAGACCTGGACTCACTGACAACAGGGCTTTTCGCCGAGATCCGTGCCGCGCCGCCCAAGCACAAACGGTGGTCGACGACCCGCGAGCGCATCGGCAACTTCGTCCAGAACATCGCCCCGTTGGGCTCGGTTGGCGTTCTGTGGGGCCTGAACGCGGGGCGCCCATGAGCAGCTGATGACCAGCCAGGCACCCAGTAACGCGAGGCGTACCTGTTGCAGGCCCGTCAGTACGAGACCGTCACCATCCCCGGGCAGCCCCAGGCCCGAGGGACCGACGAACCCGCGGCATTGCGCTGAGCCACAGCGGGGGCGGGAGCGCAGACTTGTTCCCTGTTCGTCAAGTCGCGCTGGTTCCTGGTGCCCGCACAGCGGGCAGCGGGCCGGACGGTCGTCAGCGAGCCCGTCCGGTTCTGGCGCCGATCGACGGCGTCAACGCCGCCAACTCGGCGCGGGTCGGCGGTTCCGCGCTGAAGCGGGCGCAGGTGAGCGCCGCCGTGCGACCGGCGCGCTCCATGGCGGTCACCAGCGCCTCGGCCGGCTGCCGCGCGCTCGTCGCGCTGACGAGCCCGGAACGCCCCGCGCCCAGCAGCCCGCTCTCCAGGAGCCCGCTGATCAGGCCGGACATGAAGGCGTCACCGGCCCCGATGGTGTCGACGACCTCGACCCGGGTGGCGGCCAGGTCGTGGCGCCCGTGCCGCCAGTAGGCGCTCGCCCCCTTCGCGCCCTCCGTCAGCACCACCAGCAGGGGCCCGCGATGCGTCCAGGAGGCGGCGACGGCGTGGGCGTCGGCCCCCGGATACAGCCAGTCCAGGTCCTCGTCGCTGACCTTGACCACGTCGCTGAGTGCCACCAGCCCCTCCACCCGGGGCCGCTCCTGCTCCGGACCGCCCAGCAGCGCCGGCCGTAGGTTGGGATCGTAGGAGATGGTGGCGGTCGCCGGAGCACCGTGGACCACGGCCCGCACCCGGGCGGCCCCGGGGGCGAGCAGGGCGGCGACAGAACCGGTGTGCAGATGCCCGAAGGGTCGCTCGCCGTTCTGATCACCGGTCAGCCCGGTGGGTGGCGATGGCAGGTCCCAGTGGACGTCGAAGGTGTACGTCGCCCTGCCCTCGCCGTCGATGACGGCCGTCGCGGTGGAGGTCCGCCCCTCGCCGACCGAGCCGGGGGTGAGCGACACGCCCGCGCGTCCCAGGTGGTCGCGGATCATGGACCCGTACTCGTCGTCGCCCAGTCGCGTGGCGAGCTGGACGTGGTGGCCGAGCCTGGCCAGGCCCAGGGCGGTGTTGGCGGGACTGCCGCCCGGATGGGTGCGCCTGCCGCCCGGGGAGTCGACCACGTCGACAAGCGCTTCGCCGACGACCAGGACGGGCGGGGACGGGGCGGACGAGGTGTGCTCGATCACGGCGTGACCAGGATCTTCCGGCCCAGGCCCGCCTGGAAGCGCTGGAGGGCTGTGGCGTAGTCGGCGAGGGGGTGGCGGTCGCTGATGAAGACCTGCGGGTCCAGCACCCCGGCGGCGAAGAGCGCGGCCGCGCGTTCGTAGCTGTGCAGCACGGCCATGGAGCCGGTGATGGTGATCTCCTGGTTGTAGATCCGGTACGGCTCGATGACGGCACGGGCCGCGTAGGCGGCGACGCCGAACTGCAGGTAGGTGCCGCCCCGGCCGACCCGGCCGAGCGCGTCCTGGATCGCGTGCTCGTTGCCGGTGGCGTCGATGACCACGTCCCAGCCACGCGGCTGGTCGAACTCCGCGGCGCTGGCGGCTGTGCGGGTGCAGCCGAGCTGGCGGGCCGTGGCCAGGCGCTCGCTGTTGAGGTCCACGACGTCCACCGAGGCCGCCCCGGTGCGCTTGGCGAGTTCCAGCATCATCAGGCCCATGGTGCCGGAGCCGTAGACGAGTACGCTGGACCCGATCCGGCTGCGCAGTACGTCGTAGCCGCGCACCGCGCACGAGAGCGGCTCGATGAGTGCGGCGTCCTCGACGTTGACGTGCTCGGGCAGGCGGACGCAGTTGGCGGCGGGGGCGACGGCGTACTCCGCCGCGGCGCCCGCGGTGGTGACGCCGATGGCGGCGTACCGCTCGCAGAGGTTGTCCCGGCCGAGGCGGCAGTAGTGGCATTCGTGGCAGTACAGCGAGGGGTCGACGGCGACCCGGTCGCCTATCGTCAGGCCACTCACCCCGGCGCCGAGCGCGACGATCTCCCCGGCGAACTCGTGGCCGGGTACCACCGGCAGGCTGGGCGCGAACTCGCCCTCCAGGATGTGCAGATCGGTGCCGCACAGGCCGCAGGCCGCGACCTTCACCACCACCTCGCCGGGGCCGGGCGCCGGGTCGTCCACGCTCTCGATGTCGATCACGCCGGGGGAGCTGATGACGACTGCCTTCACTTGACGGCTCCAAGGGAGAGGCCCTGGACGAGCTTGTCCTGGGCGGCGAAGCCGGCGGCGAGCACCGGCAGGGAGACACAGACGGCGGCTGCGCAGACCTTGGCCAGGAAGAGCCCCTGGCTGGTGACGAAGCCGGTGAGGAAGACGGGCGCGGTGCCGGCGACCACGCCGGTCAGGACTCGGGCGAACAGCAACTCGTTCCAGCTGAAGATGAAGGAGATGAGAGCGGTCGCCGCGATGCCGGGAGCGGCCACCGGTGCCAGGACGCGAAGCAGCACCGCCGGTAGGCCCGCACCGTCGATGGCGGCCGCCTCCAGGATCTCCTTGGGCACCTCCGCGAGGAAGGACCGCATCATCCACACCGCGATCGGCAGGTTCATCGAGGTGTAGAGGATGACGAGCAGCCAGATGTTGTCCAGCAGACCGGTGTTCTGCGCGATCAGGTAGACGGGCAGCAGCCCCGCCACCGCGGGGAGCATCTTGGTGCTCAGGAAGAAGAACAGGGTGTTGGTCCACTTGCGGACCGGCCTGATGGACAGCGCGTACGCGGCCGGCGTGGACAGCGCCAGCACCAGGACGGTGGACAGCACGCTCGCGGTCATCGAGTTGATCAGGGGAGGCCAGGGGCTCACTCCCGTGCCGGCACCGAAGAAGTCACGGTACCCCTGCAGGGTCAGCGGGGCGGCCAGGCTCGGCGGGTTGGTCGCGGCGGCCTGTTCGCTGTGCAGCGAGGTGAGCACCATCCAGGCGAACGGGAGCAGGAACAGCAGGCCGACGAGCCAGGCGGCCAGGCCGAGCAGGCTGTTGGTGCGGCGCACCCGCGTGGTGGTCATCAGCGGTTCTCCTCTCGGAACAGGGACAGCACGGTCCGCAGCGCCAGGGTCGCGATGACCGTGGTCAACGCGACCACGATCACGCCGTCCGCCGACGCCTGGCCGTAGTCGTGCCCCTCGTAGAACGTCCGGTAGACGGTGTACGGCAGGTTGGCGGTGCCCAGGCCGCCGGAGGTCAGGGTGAAGACCGCGTCGAAGTTCTGCACCACGTAGATGCTGCCGAGCAGGGCGGCCAGCTCCAGGTAGCGGCGCAGATGCGGCAGGGTGATGTAGCGGAAGACCTGCCAGGCGTTCGCACCGTCCACTCGTGCCGCCTCGACGGCGTCCAGCGGGCGGCTCTGCAGCCCGGCCAGCAGGATCAGCATCATGAACGGTGTCCACTGCCACACCAGGGAGGCCTCCACCGACAGCAGCGGCAGGCTGGACAGCCAGTCCGGCTGCGGTGCACCGCTGCCGCCCACCGCCCTGAGCAGGCCGTCGAACAGCCCGTAGGAGGCGTTGTACAGCGCGTGCTTCCACAGCAGCGCCGAGGCCACCGGCACCACCAGGAACGGTGTGATCAGCATCGTGCGCACCAGGCCGCGGCCTGGGAAGCGGCGGTCGAGCAGCAGCGCCGTGCCCAACCCCAGCAGCAGGCTGACGGCGACGACCGTGGCGGTCAGTTCGACGGTGGTGAGGATGGACGTGCGCAGCGCCGGGTCGCTCAGCGCGTGGGAGTAGTTGGTGAGCCCGCCGAACCCGCGATCCGCCGGGTCCAGGGCGTTCCAGCGCATGAAGGAGATCGCCAGGGTGCCCACGAACGGCAGCTGGGTGACCACGATCATGAAGACCAGGGCGGGGAGCAGTGGCGCGCGGCGCGCCCAGGTCCCGCGCGGGCGCCGCTCGGTGGGCTCGGTGCGGCCGCGGCCGAACACGGATGCTTTCACGGAGTCGGGTAGGGAGGCTGTGCTCATGTGAGTCCCTGGAGGTGCGGGAAGCCACCGGCTGCGAGGCAGGATCAGCCGGGGGCCGCCGGGTGGGGGCCGTTGCCTGGCGGCCGTTACTTGGCGTGCGTGGTGCCGACCTTCTCGGCGAGGCTCTGGCCGGTGGTCAGCGCCTGGTCCACGCTGGTCCGGCCCGCGATGGCGGAGCTGATCTGCTGGGACACCTGGGTGCCCAGGTCCTCGAACTCGGGGATGCCGACGAACTGGATGCCGGGGGCGGGGCGGGGCTGGACACCGGGGTTGTCCGGATCGGCCGACTTCAGGGCGTCGAGCGTGGGTTGGGCGAAGGCCGATGCCGAAGCCAGGTACTGGGGATCGGAGTAGGTGGAGGTCCGCTTGCCGGCCGGTACCCGGGACCAGCCCAGCTGGGTGCCGACCAGTTGTTCGTACTGCTTGCCGGAGGCCCAGGAGATGAACTTCCAGGCGTCGTCCTGGTGCCGGCTGGCCTTCTGCAGCCCCCAGGCCCAGGTGTACAGCCAGCCGGAGTCGGCCGTCTGGTCCACCGGGGCCGGTACGTAGCCGATCTTCCCCGCGACCGGTGAGCCCGACGCCTCCAGCGCGCCGGCGGCCGAGGTCGCGTCGTACCACATGGCGGTCTTGCCCTGCTCCACGTCGTTGAGGCACTCGGTGAAGCCGGCCTCGGGCGCGCCGGCCTCACCGTGGGAGCGCACCAGGTCCACGTAGAACGATGTGGCCTGCTCGAAGGCCGGGCTGGTCAGTTGGGCGTGCCAGTCCTTGTCGAACCAGGTGCCGCCCATGGTGTTCACCACGGTGGTGAGCGGGGCGATCAGCTCGCCCCAACCGGGCTGGCCCCGCAGGCAGATCCCCTTCATGCCCGGCTGGGCGCCGTCCACCTGCGCGGCCAGTGCGGCGACCTGCTGCCAGGTGGGGTTGCTAGGCATGGTCAACTGCTTGGCCGCGAAGACGTCCTTGCGGTACATCAGGAAGGACGACTCGCCGTAGAACGGCTCCGCGTACATCTGGCCGTCGACCGTGAGCGACTTGCGGATGCTGGGCAGGATGTCGTTCTGGTCGAAGGCCGAGTCGGCGTTCGCATACGGGGTCAGCGACGCCAGCCAGCCGTTCTTGGTGAAGAACGGCGTCTCGTAGTTGCTGATGGTCGCCACGTCGTACTGGCCGGACTGGCTGGAGAAGTCCTGCGTGATCTTGTCGCGGACGTCGTTCTCCGGCAGCACCGTGAAGTTGACTTTGATGCCGGTGGACCTGGTGAAGTACTGGGCCGTCAGTTTCTCCAGATCGACCATCTGCGGGTTGTTCACCATCAGCACGTTGATCGAGTGCGCGCCGTCGGCTCCGCCCGCCCCGCCGGCCCCGCTGCAGGCGGATGTGACGGTGATGCTCAGCAGGGCGGCGCCGACCGCGAGGGTGCGTCTGGGGATCATGGGTGCTCCTCTTTCGAGATCATGCCGGAACGGTCGGCCGGCGGCGTGCGCGCAGCCGTGAGGAGAGGGAGTGAGTGGGGGTCAGGCCCGGATGACCTTGGGGCCGAGCAGGGCGTAGCGCTGCGCCTCGACACCGGGCAGCCCGGTGTCCGTGACGATCGCCTCGAAGTCACCGACACCGGCGAACCGGCAGAAGCTGCTGGCGCCGAACTTGGTGTGCACGCCCATGAACACCCGCCGACGGGAGACCTGGAGCGCCTTGGCCTTGACATCGGCTACGACCGGGTCGGGCGTGGTCAGCCCCGTCTCCCGGGAGATGCCGTTCGCGCCGACGAACGCGAGGTCGATGACGAAGCCGCTCAGCATGGTGCAGGCCCAGGAGCCGACCGTGGCGAGCGTTCGGGACCGGACCCGGCCGCCGAGGAGCAGCACCGTCAGGTTGGTGGACTCGGCCACTGCGGCGGCGGTGGTCAGCGAGGCGGTCACCACGGTCAGCGGCCGGCTGGCCGGCAGCAGTGACGCCAGGAGTTGCGGGGTGTAGCCCTCATCGATGAACACCGTCTCCGCCTCGCCCAGCAGCGTGACGGCGGTGGCCGCGATGCGGCGCTTCTGGTCGACGTTGAGGGTGGTGCGTCGCGCCAGATCCGTTTCGAACCCCGCGCTCTCGACCGGGTACGCCCCGCCGTGGGTGCGGTGGAGCAGGCCCCGGTCCTCCAGCACGCGCAGGTCACGGCGGACGGTCTCCTGCGCGACGCCCAGGTCCTCGGCGATGCGGGTGACCTCGATCCGGCCCTGTTGGCGCGCCAGGGCGAGGATCCGGTGCTTCCTCTCTTCCCCGCGCATCGCAGGCCCCCTCGTCAGTGTCTTCGTGGCGGACCGTTCGGGCGTGGTGAGCCCGATTGGTGTCTGTTCGAGATTTATACCGGTCCCGCGCAGTACCCGGAGTGCCCGAATCCACGTACAAACTGTCCGATGATTGCCCGCCTGTAGATCGTTTGGCCTGGTCAAAGCCGGAGCGGTGCCCGAACAGGCGACTTGACTGCCCGAATGGTGTTGGCTTGCCCGATAGCGGGCGGAGTGGCGAGAGACGTGGCTCCGGGAGCCCCTGTCGGGACCGTTCGGTCGTTCAGGGGTTCAACGTCCCTTGGGGGCTCTTGCGGGAATACGTTGAAGGCCTGAACCAGGACTGACTCCTGGACACGATCGGACGCCTGAGGGGTGGGGGCGCGGGCAGGGCGGTGCCCGCCACCGCCCCCCACAAGTCGCCTGCCGGGATCGGCTGGAGGGCGTCAAGGCCTGGTCGGATCCGGCGTGGCGGGGGCTTCGGGAGGTGGTGGGGCCGGGTGCTGAGGGGTGGGGGGCGGCAGTGTGACGACGGCGTGGTTCGCACCTGCGGGGGAGGGCCCGCGGGTGAGCGGGACCGGGGCGATGGTGAGGCCGCCGGAGGCAAGCAGGATCGGCCCGTCCGCCGGTAGCTCCGGCTCCGCGGGATGGCCGGCCGGCGCGGTGCCCTCTGCGTCGGTGACCGGCTGAGCCCGGTCCGCACCGAGTTGCGGGGATTGGCCGGAGTTTGACTCGCCGTCCTCGGTGCCACCGCCTCGCCCGGTGACGGTTACCCGCAGCGGCCGACCACCGGTGGGCGCGGCCGCCGGTTCGGGCCCGGCGATCCGGGCCGGCGGGGATTCCACGGCCGCGAACTGCCCCGGGCTCAGCACGGCCGGGGCCGGGACGAACACGGAGCCGTCCGTGGCCGGCGGCTCCGGCGAGGATGAGTGCTGCGGTGCGGCGGGCGTGGTGAGACTGCCCAGGATGGAGACGCGGGAGCCGAAGGGGTCGTGGGGGCCGGTGGAGACGGGAGACACCGGCGACAGCTGGGAGAGGTCCGACAGGATCGAGCCGTGCAGGCTCGACACCTCGGAGGCGGCGTCGGAGGGTGCTTGGCGGGCGGAGGGGGCTGCGGGAGTGGGCCCGGGGTGTGGGCCGGTGTCGACCGTGATGGGGGGTTTGGCGGGGCCGTTGGCGGTGGCGGGCGTTGTGGTGGTGTCGGTGGTGTGCGTTTCGGGGGGCGCGGCCGGCGGCTGGTGGACGGTCGGGGCTGCGGAGGTGGGCGCGGGGTTCTTCGGGGCGCTGGGAGGTGGCGCGGTGGTGTTGTCGGCCGCCTCAGGGGCGTTTGGGGGGCTGCTGGTAGCGGGGGCCGTGGGTGTGGCCTTCGTGGTGGTGGAAGTGGGTGCGGTGGTGTTGTTGCTGGTCGCGGGTGCGGTCGCGGGTTCGCTGGTAGTGGCGGGGCGTGTGGTGGTGGGGGGTGTTCCGCTGTCGCCGGTGGTGGATGCGGGAGCGGTTGCCGGGTTGCCGGTGGCGGGGGCCGCGGCTGTGGGACGCGCGGTGGCGGGAGGCGTGGCGCCGGAGCCACCGGTCGCGGGTGCGGGCACCGCGCCGCTGGTGCCCGCGGGGGCGTCCGCAGGCGCGGCTGTCGGGGCGGAGTCGGGGTCCGGGCGCTTCTCCGACCAGTAGTACAGGTCGCCGTCGGTCGGCACGGCCTCGCCGTACGGCCCGTTCCTGTCGGCCTTCTGCGTGGTGAACCGCACCGGCTGGCTCATGAGCGCCTGCGGGCCCTTGAGTTCGGCCTTGCCCGCCTCGGTCGGCTCCTTGCCGTGCGGGATGCCGCCCACCGGCAGGGGGCGGCTGGGCACTTCAGGGGCGTGGGTGACCGGGGTGGTGCGATCGCCGCTGCCCTGTCCGGCCAGACTGACAGGACTGAAGGGGATGTTCACCAGTGGCTTGTTGGTCAACACGGAGAGGTCCGCTGGGTTGCCGCTCCAGGTGTAGCCCTTGGTCGCGCTGGTGCTGGAGGCGTCCTCGGCTTTGCTGGTGAGCTCGTCCTTCCCCTTCTCGCGGCTGTTGAACTCCTGGGCCGGCCCGGTCGGGTCCATCCTGACCACCAGGTGCGTTCGGCCATCCGTGCTGAGTGGGACGGTGTGGTAGGCGGATCCGGGGGTGTTGAGCTCGTGGAAGACGGCCGGTAGGGACTGCGGGGAGAACACCTGGCGGACCGCCGCCTGCTGGGCCGCCGGCAGCGGCTGCTCCTGCTTCAGCTGGTCGCCGTCCGGCAGACGCGGGTCGTGGCTGTGGGACTGGTGGAACCGGTGAACGGTGTTGTACGCCGACTGCGGCAGGACGGCGTGTGCCGTTTTGCTCGCGGCCGAACCGAGCAGCCCCGCGCCCGCGCCGATGGCGGTGGACACCGCCGCACCCGTCCGGCCCACGACGCCGTCGCCCCACGGGCGTGGCGTGTTCAGCGCGTGGACGGCGTTGTCCGCCAGCCGGCTGGAGTTGCTGAAGCCGACCATGTCATGGCCATCGGCGAGTTGCTGCCGCCAGTTGCTGACGTCGGCCCCGTGCGGGCCCACCGGCTGGAGCGCGATGCCGTCCCCCGGGTGGGAGCCCGCCGCGCCACCGGCCGGTTGCGGTGCCTGTGGCTGCGGTGCGTGCGGCTGTTCACCGGGCGCCGGCCGGACGGCGGGCGGATCGTGTTCCGCTCCGGGCTTCACGGTCAGCGGTTCGGGCACCCAGGTCTCCGTCCGCCAGCTCGGGTTGACCGGTGCGGGGTCTGCCTTGAGATTGGCGAACCGTCCGTTGATGTTCCGGCTGACCGACACCTGGAACCGCACGTTGTTGGAGAACTTGTGGTTGGTGCCGAAGCCGGAGGTCTTGTGGCTGATCTCGGTCTTCATCCCCGACTTGGCGCTGGTGGTGAGGTTGGCCTCGCCACCCGATGACGGGTTCCAGCCGAAGTTGTTCAGGTGGCGGAAGGTCTGCGGTGTGCGAAGGGAGAAGCGCCCGTTGACGTCAGCGCCCAGCGAGCTCGAGCGGCCGGAGCTACCGGTGACGGTCCGTGAGGAGGTGACCTCGCGGCTGATCTCGCCGTCCGACTCCACCTGGTCGTCGTGCCAGTCGGCTCCCGGCACCCCGCGCACCAGCGCCGTGGTCACCACGCGGTTGAAGCGGCTCTCGTCCACGTGGCTCCCGAGGATGCCCTTGCCCATCAGGTCGTCGAAGTTGGCGCCCAGGTTGTGCGGGGAGTAGGTGTCCGCGAAGGGCAGCGCCGCCTCCGGCACGGCACCCTCCGGCTGCGGACCGCGCAGCTGTTTGTCGATCTCGGTCAGGATCTCGTCACTACCGGGGAGGTGCGCGAACGCGCTGCCGCCGATGCCCTGGTTGAGCAGCGTAGCGGTGCGTGGGTCGGACGGCTCCGGATGCTCGGCGCCGCCGTCCAGCGCGCGTACGTCGCCATCGGAGAGCAGTACCTGCACGGTGTGCTCGCTGCGCTGCGGGTCGCCGTAGCTGGTCGCGCCCTTGTTGTCGGTGACCCGTCCGATGGTGGTGATGTCCGCCTTGGCCTGGTAGACGTGCCAGGTGCCCTTGGGAGTGGCGAACGTGCGTGTGGTCGAAGCCTCGTGCTTGACCGCGTCGCCGCCGCTGCGCGAGTGGTTGCCCTTGACCTTGAAGCCGCCCCTGACCTGGTAGGTGGACTCGTGGGTGTTCTGTGGTGTCTCGGGGAACTTGCCGAAATCCGGGCCGGCTCCGCCCTTCAGGCCACCGCTCCACTTGTCCTCGACGGCCGTGGAGGTCTTGGAGGTGCTCTCGATCGTGAGCTTGCCCTCGCCGGACAGGGTCTCCTGGTAGTGGAAGTCGCTCAGCCGGGTCCGTGTGGACAACCCGACGGTGCCCTGGTCGAGCAACCAGCCCACGTGCTCGTCGCCGGTGTTCGCCCAGCCGCCGTGCGACGCGTGGACGGCGCCGCGCAGTTGGCCCGGTCCGCTGAGCGCGTCCACCACCTCGGAGAGGTCGGACGGGGCGGCATCGCCGAGAACGCCGCGCCGCACCGACTCCGGGAGCCCGGGACGCTGGTTGAAGGCGCTGCGCAGCGCCTGGTCGACGCTCCTCTGGAAGCCCGGCTGATTGTCGACGTGCCGGATGAAGTTCGCCTGCGGCAGCGAAGCGGGTGCCGGATGCTGGGGTGGCGGGGTGTCGGACGGGGGTGCGGGCGGGTGCTGTTCCACGCGCAGCTGCCCGCTGTTCGGCTGGACGGTCCGGGTCTGCCCGGCGTGCGGGGAGCCCGCGCCGGTGTTCAGCACCGTGGTGGGGTTCTTGGGGTCCTCGCGGCCGATCATCACGTGATAGGTGGCCGGGTAGTCGAACTGGTCGGCCGGCCCCTCCAGACTGAACTCGTGCTTGGTCTCGGTGGACGCGGCAGTGGTGCTCTGGTGGCTCGTTCCGTAGGAGCCGTCGGCGTTGAAGTTGACGAAGGCCCGGTTGGTGTCGGGGTGGTTCTCCGAGGCGCGCAGGTTGATGCTGCCGGAGACCGTGTGCTTGCCGCCGTCGGTGGACACGTGGTCCCCGCCTGGGGTGCGGCTGATGCTGTTCTTCGTCGTGGAGGTCCGCGACCCCGTGTGCGCCCCCGGCCCCAGGTCGGCCTTGATCAGGATCTCGTGCGTCTTCGCGCCGAAACCCGGCAGGTGCGAGCTGTCCAGGGTGATCCGGAAGGCGCCGTCGATGAGATCGGGCCCGCCGCGGACCAGGGCGGACGGGGTGATCTGCTGGTGCAGGTCGTCGAGGTTCTTGATCGCCTGCGGGGTGACCCGGGCGTGGTCCGCGCCCGGGGAAGCGGCCGCACCCCTCGGCGGAGGCAGGAGACCGGGAGCCTGCCGGTGCAGCTCGGTGACGATGTGCTGCTCCAGCTCCGCCGAGCCGGGCACGCGCAGGTACGAGGTGCGGTGGCTGTCCAGTGGGCTCCGCAGCCCGGCGGCGTCCGGGGCGGGGGGTGGCGCCGGCTGGGTGAGTGCGGGCGGCGGGTCCGCGTGGACGGAGCGCGAACCGGCTTGCGTCGGGTGCTGGCCGGTCTGGGCCGAGTGCTCGCCCGTTCGGGCCGGGTGCTCGGTGCCTGGGCCGCCGAGCGGTTCGATGGGGATGTGGGTGGGGGGGTGGTTGGTGGGGGTGGGGGTGGCCGAGCTGGACCCGGCAGTGGCGTGGGCGGGGGCTTGGTCCAGGGTCCCGGCGTCGGTCGGGGCGGCCTCGGTCGGGGGATGCGGGACCACCCGGAGGGCCTGACCGGTGATCGGGTGGTCGATGGTGATCACGATGTCGCCGTCGTGCGGCTCCGCCGGCGGTTCGCTCCGGTCGACCCGGGCGCCGATCCGCTGGTCCTTCGTGTTGTGGAGGCCGTCGGCACCGGGGGAGAAGTGCTGCTTCGTCACGGTGATGTGGAAGTGCACGTCGGTGGCCACGATGTCGGCCTTGCCCTTGTGCTCGTGGCTGTTCGCCACCTTCACGGTGTGGCTGCTCTTGTCCTCGCGGTCGTGGCTGCCGCTGTAGGAGTAGCCCCCCGAACCGCCCAGCCACCTGGACTCCTTGTCGCCCGGGTGGGGCGACTTCCAGACCTGGCCCGTGGCACCGGCGCCCAAGCCGAAGCCCCGGGACGTCTTGTCCGCCTGGCTTCCCTTGTGCTCGGTCGAGGTGTTGGAGCCGAGTTCGACCTTGTGGTCGACGGTGTCCAGCACGGTGGAGCCGTGGGGTTCCAGGGTGAGGTGCAGATGGCCCGTACTGCCGTCGGAGAACCGCACCGGGGGCGAGGTCATGCCCCAACTCGACGCGTGCTCGAACTCGTTGACCACGTTCTCCTGCGTGAAGAAGTCGTTGATGGCCTGGTGCGCGGCGCCGTCGGGGTGCTTTTCCTTGGGAAGGGCGTTGAAGACCGCGTCCCGGGCCTCGCCGAGTCCGGTGACGGTGAGCGGTTGCCCGTGGGGGTGCGCACCGGGCCGCGGGGCGGGGGCGTGGTCCGCCGCGCCCCGGGGTGCCGGGTCCCAGCCCTCCCAGTTCTGTGGAGTGGTCCCTTCGGGTGCCCCACGGTGGGGGATCTCGGCGGTCACCGACGCCACGACCGGTGGTCGCTTGCCGCCGCCCAGCGACTCGCCTTCGTTGTCCACCACATCGACGTGGTAGTCGAACCGCGCGATGTGCGGGGCGGTCGGCCCGGTCAGTGTCAGCTTGTTGGACGTCTCGGTGGTCGACGTGACCGTGGTCTCGATCTCGTGGTTCGCCCCGCCCACGGTGACCGAGGGCGAAACCGTCGCCAGCAGGTGCGGATTGACCGGATGCGTGTAGGACGGCGCGATGCTGAGCCCGGACTGGGTGTAGTTGGCCTGGGTCTTGCGCGGCTCCGGCGTGTAGCTGGACTTCGCAGTCGACTCGATGTCGGTTTTGCCGTCGTTCTCGCTCTGCTCCTTGGTGGGCACATGCTGGGTCGGCTCCCAGGCGTGCGGCTGGACGGAGAGCTGCACCTCGTACGGCCGCCCCTTGACGGTGATCGGGAACCGCCAGCCGCCGCCGTCCGCCATCTGCGGATGCCGGGTGCGGAAGTTGCCTGGCGTGAGCTGGGAGTCCAGCCCCAGCACCACCGACCTCTCGTTGCGGTGGTCGCCGAGCAGCTCGTTGATCCGGCTCCGCACGGCCTCCGGGCCGGGCTCGCCGGTGATCTTCAGCCCGGCGAGGGAGCGGGTGTGCCGTTCGTCGACCGTGGCGGGCGGTGGCATGGCGGCGGGCTGCACAGTTTGCCGGGGCTGCGTGGGCTGGGACTGCGTGGGCTCGGGGTGTGTGGTGGGTGGGGGTGCCGGCTGGTGCTGGGTGCGGTTCTGCTGGGTGGTCTCCTGGGCAGTGGACGGCTGGTGCTGCTGTGCGGGTTCCTGGGGTGGGGTGTCGTGGGCTGTGGGTTGCTGGTTGTTCTGATGGGTGGGGCCCTGGGGCGTGGTCTGGTGGGCGGCCGGTTGCTGGGTGGGTTCCTGCGGCGTGGTTCGGGCCGCGGTGTCGTGAGGTGCGGGTGTCCGGCTGTTCTGGGCTGCGGGTTGCTGGTGCTGCTGGGTCGGCTCGTGGGAGGTGGACTCCTGGGCCGCCGTCGTCTGCGGTTGCGGGCGATCCTGCGGCGCCTGGTTCCGGTGGTTGGGGTTCTGCGCGGCGGCTGGGTGGTGTTGCTGTGCGGGTCCTTGGGGCGCGGGGTGAGACGTGGAGCCCTGAGCCGCCGGTGCCGGGTACGGACTCTCCAGGACGGGCGCGCGCTCCTGGGTGGGAGCGGTGCGCGGATACCGGGTCCGGGTGGGGTCGGAGACCGGGTCCACCCAGGTGTGCTGGTGCGACGTCGAGCGGGCCTGTGCGCGGGCGCGCTGCCAGCCCGGATCGTCCTCGACGGGGCGGGGGCCGGTGGTGCCGTCCGAAGCCGGTGCCACCGTGGTGCCGGCCCCCCTCTCAGGGCCCGCGGCTCCTGACGCGCCCGCGCCGGAGGCGGCCGATGCCTCGGGCAGCTGCCGCGGCGGCTGGTCGTGCGGGGTTGTGGCGTCCGAGGGCTTGGGTGCCGCATCGCCCGGGGCGTGACCGACCTCTGCCGGATGGGCGCCGGGGGCACGGACCGGCGGCTCGCCCGGCGGGTGGCGGGGGTCGTCGTGGCCGGCGGTCAGTGCGCCGAGCAGCAGCAAGTGGCGGTCGCGCAGACCGCCCTGGTCGAGACCGGGGTCGGTGGGTGGCTTCCGGAAGTCGCCGAGCAGGCTGCCGGGGACGTCGGCGCGATTCGGGTTCGAGGGATCCTGGGACTCGTCCCGGAGGCCCAGCTGGTGGGCGATCTCGTGCGCATACCTGGCCGGTGGGGCGCCGACCGGCCAGGCGCGCTGGTCCATCGGGCCGTTGCGGTCGGTCAGTTGCACGGTGAGGTGCGGCTTCCCCTCCGGGCCGACGGGCTCGACCGTGACGTGCAGCCGGTCGCGGTTGGGCAGTTGGTGGTTCGGGTCGTTGAAGTGCTGCTGGACACCCTGCTGGACGCTGGTGACGGTGTCGGCGACGTCCTTCGGACTGCCGCCCTGGAACGCCACCCGTACGGTCAGGTCGGTGTAGGCCGTGCCGCCGAACGTGAAGCGGCGCTGGTCGAAGCCGGAGCTCACGAAGAAGCGCGGCGCGGGGTTCCTGGTCGGACGGGAGCCCACCGGCCCCTGCCCGCCCGGCCCGGCGGGCGGGGGCGTGGTGGTCGGGTCGGCGGGCCGGGTGGTCGGATCGGTGGGGGTGACCGGTGCCTGGGCGGTCGCGGGTTCGTGCGGCGGTGCGGCCGGTGCGGGGTGTGGCGCTTGGGCGGCTGCCTCGGGGGGCGGCGCGACCGTCGACGGGGACACCGACCGGTGTGCTGCAGCTGGCGTGCCGATCTCCGTATCCGGCCCGGTGGTGTGCGCACTGGCAGTGCCCGGGGAGCCCGTTGTGCCGTTGTTCAGTGATGGGCGGGTGGGGGTGACCGGTGCGCCGGTGGGCCGCGGGCGAGCGGGTTGGGCAGGTTGGGCGGTGGGATCGGGTGTGGTGGTGCGGCCCGCTCCTGCCTGGGCGGGCTCCTGCGGGCGAGCCGGTGCCCCGGCGGGGCTGGGCGTTGCGGCGGACTCGCCCGGTCCGGGGCAGGCGGCTACCGGTGTACTGGTGGGCTGGGTGTTCCGGGCCGGTTCCTGGGTGTGGGCTGATGCCTGGCCGGGGGCCGGCGCGGTGGGTTCGACGGCCGGTTCGTGTGGGGCCGGCTGTGGCTCGGCGCTGTGCGCCAGGGGGGCGGACCGGGTGGGTGGGGCCTGCCGGGCCGGTTCGCCGGGTGCGTCCTGGGCGTGCGTGACCGGTGTGCGGCCGGGCGAGGCGGCAGCCGAAGGCGCGGTGCTGTGTGATTCCGTCGGGGCGGCCCCGGTGTTGCCGTTGTGCGGGGCTGGCGCGGTGGGTGTGGCGCTGTGGCTGACGGGCGGCGCGGCCGGCGCAGTGCTGGCCGGGGGCGCCGACGCCTGGGTGGCGGGCGGGCGCGCGCTGGTGGAGATCGGGGCGTGCGGCTCGGTGGGCGTTGCTGCGGCCTCACCATCGGCTTCGTGCCAGCCGGGTGCGCGTGGCGCCACGGCCGCGCCGCCGAGCCAGGTGCTGGACCAGGAGGGGACGGACCCGCTCCGCGTGGTCTGCCGGGCGGGCGGACCGGCGACGGTCGCCGTGCTCGGCACCTCCGGTGCCGGTTGCTCGCTGCGCGAGGTGGAGCCGGTGGCTGGTCGGTCTCCGGTGAGTGTGGTCTCGAAGCCGGCCAGCCCCGACGGCGTCTGCGACGGTTCGGCCGGTGAGGCCGCCTCCGGTTCGGTCGGGAGCTGTGGGGCGGGGTCGTCGCTGGCGGTACGGACCGTGGTGTTCTCGGGCGAGGAGTCGAAGGCACCGCCGGTGGCCGGCGGGGCGGATGACCCGAACGGGACGGCGTGGTCGTCGGTCGGCCCCGTGCGGGCGTCCTGGCCGGTGGTGACGGCCGGATTGTCCGCCGGCCCGGCGGAGTCGGGCTGGGAGCCGCCGCTCCCCGCACTTCGATCGCTGCCCGGTTCGTGTTCGCCGAGGCCGCCGGTCCCGTTCGCGCCGAAGCCATCTGGCCCGTGGGTGCCGAGGCCGCCCGGCTCCTTCACACCGAAGCCGGACGGGTTGTCGGCGCCTTCGGGCAGGTGCAGGCCCGGAGGGAGATGTACGTCGATCGGGCCCACTGAAGGCTTGGCACCGCCGCCGCCGCGGCCCTTGCCACCGCCCAGCGCCCCGCTGATCGCTCCGCCGGCGCCCGCCAGGGCGAAGTCGTTCGGCCCGCCGAAGATGCCGGACAGCACCGTGCTGCCGGCCATGCCGCCGGCTCCGCCGATGACGGCCTTGCCGATCAGCGAGTTCGCCGCTTTCTTGCTGATCGCGCCCGCTCCCGCGCCGATCCCCCCGCCGGTTCCCCCGCCGATCGCGCCGCTCTCCGCCGAGGACGCCACGGAGGACCAGTCCCACGTGGTGCGGTCGTGCATCAGGTGCTGGATCGCCTGGATCCCGAAGTCCATGCCGGCCATGAACGCCGCTCCGGCGGCGATGGAGGTCAGCAGCCGGCGCGCGATCATCGTGATCGCGACCCGTGCCGAGGTGACCGCGGCCGGGATCGCCTCCGGCGCCCAGAAGGACAGGTCGGCGATCTCGTTCGCCAGCCACACCAGCTGAGCGAGGATCATCAGTTTGGCGTGCTGGAGCTGTACTCCGGTGTTGCGTGCGGCCTGGGCCAACTGGCCTGCGGCACCGCCGATGTCAGGGGTGCTGGACTCCAGGCTCTGGGTGAACTGCTTGAACATGTCGGCGACCTGGCCGCCGATGTGCGCCAGCACGGCACGACCGGCGTCGCCGATCTGCTCGGTGAGCTCGATCAGCCGCCGCTCGGCGTCCTCCCAGGCCTCCGCCACGGCGGCCATGGCGTCCTCGTCGCCCTTGGGCCAGTGCGAGCCGGCCGCCAGGGAGGCGACCCAGGAGAGCGCGGGAGGGAGTTCGATGCTCACGGCTTCGCCGGCTTGCTCTCGTGCCCGCCGCCCTCGCTTCCTCCGGTGGGGAGGTGGTTGTCGCCGCCGCTGTTGAGGGACTGCGCGTGGGCGATGTTCTGGTCCTCCAGCGCGCGGTAGTTCCTGGACATGGTGTCGATGCCGTCGGCCGTCTGGTTCACGAGCTCGGAGGCCGCCGAGAAGCCCTGGAGGAGTTCGTCGCGGGGGCCGCCGTACACCTCGTAGAACTGCCGGCCGGACTCGTCGTCGCCCCAGCAGGGGCCGATGGCCGCCAGCCTGGAGGTGAGGCCGGTGCCGATGCCCTGGAAGTCCGAGGCGATCTCCCGGATGCGGGCCAGTGGCTCGCGCAGGCCCTCCGGGTCCACGGAGAAGGTCTGGTCACCCACGGATACCTCCGGCGTCGAGTCCGTTGTCGATGTAGTCGCGCACCTCGTCCGGCATGCCCGGGGTCTCGGGCAGCAGCGTCCGGGGATCGCCCCTGCCCTGCAGCAGATCGGCGACGCACGTGCCCGACGGCAGCTGGAGCCCGGAGAGCTGGGACACCTGCTCCAGCGCGTCGCGCCGGGCCTCGGCGATGGTCTTCAGCAGGGCCTCGGAGAGCTCCTTCGGGGTCAGCCGCCGGAACGCGCCCGTGGGAAAGTCGATCCCGGTGACGTCGCCCTGGGCGCTGACCGTCACCTTCACGGTCTGCCGGGGGGCGGTCGCCGTGCCGGTGACCTCGTTGATCCTGCGCCGGGTCTCGGCCGCGCCCTCGCGCTGCCGCTGGTACAGCGCGAGGAGCTCCTCGATCTCCTGGTCGTACTTCGAGCTCATGGTCCCTTCCCTGGCCGTGGGTCAGATGATGGCGCCGAGACCCTCGGAGTCCGAACTGCCCCAGAGATCGCGCTCCTGGACGAGCAGATCGGCGGCACCGCGGGCCGGGGCCTCCTCGTCCGCCGATTCGGCGGGCGGCTCCTCCTCCGGGTCGGGTGGGATGTCGTCGGTGGCGCAGGCGAGTGTGGCGCCGGCGAGGGCGGCGGCGGCCGGGCTGGCGGCGGCCTCGCCGGCGCGGTTGGGCTGCCAGGTGGTGAACGAGGGCTTGTTCGAAGCCGGTATCCCCCAGGTGTCCTCGTCAGCCGTGGCGGGGCCGTCCGCGGTGACGTCCGCCTCGTCCTCGGTGGAGGCCGCCCACAGCAGCGGCGCGAAGGCCGCGCCCGCGACGTCCCAGGCGACGGTCGAGTCGTCGTCACCAGCAGTGGGCGGAAGGGCGATTGCGGCGGCGTGCTCGGAGGCGTGCTCCCTCTCCGTCGGCTCCTCGGCCTCGGCCGCGTGCCCGGAGTCGCTCTCGGCCTGGACGGCGGCGGCCTCCTCCACGCTCTGGGAGCCGACGGTGGCCGTCCTCCGGTGCCTGGCGTGCTCCCCCTCGGGTAGGAACGGGCCGGGGAAGAAGGGCAGGGTGAGGCCCTCGCCGCCGGCGGTGGTGCCCGTTTCGGCGGTTTCGCCGTCGGCTTCGCCGGTCCAGGGTTCGGTGGTGTGCTCCAGGAGGCCGGAGGCGTCGCTGCGTTCGCCGCCCGGGGTGGGTGTCTGGGCGGCGGTGCCGCCGCCCGTGCCGGGAAGGTAGGGCATGCCCTCGCCGGCGGTGGCGGTCTCGCCGGTGAGGGCGCTCTCGGGGGCGGTGCTCTCGATGGGGAGGGTGAGGCCCTCGCCGCCGGCGGTGGTGCCTGTTTCGGCGGTTTCGCCGTCGGCTTCGCCGGTCCAGGGTTCGGTGGTGTGCTCCAGGAGGCCGGAGGCGTCGCTGCGTTCGCCGCCCGGGGTGGGT
>NZ_JBITZU010000020.1:0-17906 GCF_044547075.1 Kitasatospora sp. NPDC052896 | reverse complement strand
GGTGTCTGGGCGGCGGTGCCGCCGCCCGTGCCCGGCAGGTGGGGCATGCCCGCGCCGGGGGCGGTGGTCTCGGTGGGGAGGGTGAGTCCCTCGCCGCCTTCGGCGGTGCCGAGGTGGGTGGCCATGTCGTCGCCGACGTCGGTGGATCCGGTCCAGGGTTTGGCGTCGTTGCCGAGCAGGCCGGAGGCGTCGCTGCGTTCGCCGCCCGGGGTGGGTGTCTGGGCGGCGGTGCCGCCGCCCGTGCCCGGCAGGTAGGGCATGCCCGCGCCCTGGACGCCTGTGCCCAGGCTCCCCGGGAACTCCGCACCGGCCTCGCCGGTGATCGGCAGGCCGGTCCCCAGCGGCGGCGAGCTGAGCCCTCCGGGCAGCCCGGAGGAGGTGGAGAGACCTCCCGGGAAGGCGGCGGCCGAGCCGCTGGGCAGGCCGCTGCCCAGCTTCCCGGTGCCGCCGACGCCGAGGCCTCCGCTGAACGGCTCGACGGCGGGGCTGCTCGCCCAGGTGTCCGGCTCGGCCGTCCCGAGACCCGCACCGCTGCCCAGCTTCCCGGTGCCGCCGACGCCGGTGCCGCCGCCGAAGGTGGTGGGCAGGGGCACGGGACTGCCGAGGGAGCCGGTGCCGAAGCCGGGCAGGGGGGCATCGGCGCCGAGCTTGCCGGTGCCGTCGGTGCCGGTCCCGTCGCCGAAGGGGGCGGCGCCTGGGGAAGAGAGCGACGCCGGGTCGAGCGAGCCGGTGCCACCAGTGTTCATCCCGCCGTCGAAGGGGGCGGCGCTGAGGGCGAAGTGCGACGGCGGGGTGAGCGAGCCGGTGCCACCAGTGTTCATCCCGCCGTCGAAGGGGGCGGCGCTGAGGGCGAAGTGCGACGGCGGGGTGAGCGAGCCGGTGCCACCGGTGTTCGTCCCGCCGTCGAAGGGGTTGAGGCTGTCGTGGAGGGCGTTGCCGGTGTCGAGCGGGTTGAAGTCGCCCGCGTGGGCGGCGACGAGGTCGGGCGGGACTGCACCGCCGATGGTGCCGGTGCCGCCGACGCCGGTGCCGCCGCCGAAGGGGGCGGGCTCCGTGACGGTGTGGGCGCCATTCGTGAGATCGTTGGGGCCGCCCGTGCCAGGCTTCGGAGTCGGGAACGGATCCAGGCCGAGCTGCGTGCCGGGAGGATTGGTGCTGTCGGTGAGCTTGGGCTGGGGCAGGTCGCTGGGCTTGGGCTGGGGCAGGTCGCTGGGCTTGGGCTGGGGCAGCCCGCTGCCCCCACCCCCGCCCCCGAGCGGCGAGGTGACGGGTGGTGGCGACGTGATGGAGTCGACGGTGACCTGGTAGTCGTTCGCGAGGCTCTTCAGCACGGCCCGCATGTCGCGGCTGATCCACTCGACCAGCTGGGGCGACTTGCTGATGGGATACAGGCCGTTGGACATCGGCTGGATGCCCATGGCCTGCGCCTGGTTGGCGTACCAGTTGTCGATCTCCGAGATCTTGTTCCGCGCGTTGGTCAGGTTGACCGCGTTGTCGGCGAGCTGTTGCGGGACGGAATCCGAACTGGTGCCGTGGCCTGAGATCACGTCGGCCACCGCGACCACCTGTTTCGAGAACAACTTGATCATGTCCAGGAAGGAGTCCGCGGCGTCACCCTTCCAGACGCCGTCCTTGCCCGCCAACGCGTTGCCCTGGTCGGCCAGAGCCTGGGAGACGCCGGTGAACACCTGCTGCACCTGGTAGAAGGCGTCGGCCGCGTCCTGGAGGCTCTGCGGGTCGGACACTGCCTTGGCCATGTCCTCGTTGCGGGCGTCGTCGACACCGTTGGCCAGGCCGAGGATGGCGAGCTCGATGTGCTTCCAGTCCCAGCTGTCGTAGTCGTAGATGTGGAAGCTGCCACTGTCGGGGTTGCCGTGGAGGGTGCCGTCGGGGTCCGTGACGACATTGGGGTCGCTGCTGCCCGTGCTGTTGTCACTACCGCTGTCCTTGCCGCCCATGACTCCTCCTGGCCAGTCCACCGGGCCGCCCGCCGCCGTTCCCGAGGCGGTCGGGAGGACGGCGGCGGGCTGCCACGCCCTTCAGCTGCTCTTACTGTTACCGCTGGTGTTGCCGTTGTTCTAACCGCCGCCTTGGCTGCCGCCGCTCTGGCTGCCGCTGCTCTGGCTGCCGCCCGTGCCCACGGCGGGATCGCCGCCGGCGTCGTGGATGAGCGTGTTGAAATCGGAGTTGGGGCTGCTCATCGCGTCGTTGAGGTCCTTGGCGGTCATCGAGTTGGCATCCTCGATGCTCTTGTACTGACCGCTCAACGTCCGTATGCCGTCCCGCAGGTCTCCCAGCGCCTTTCCGAGGTCGCTCAGCGCATCGATGCACTGCTTCTTCAGACCGTCGTCCGCGTCGAGGCCGTTGACCCCGAGCCGGATCTTGTAGGCGTGGTAGAAGTTGCCCGGCTGCACGCTGATCGGATGGAGAGCGGCCTTCGCCTGGTTCACCGGGTCGATGAGCCTGTCGATGTTGTCGGCGAACAGGTCAAGCGACGGCGTGTTCACCGAGGTGCCGCCCGACGAGTTCCCCGACCCCGCCGGCACGGGGGGCGGGGTGAACGTGTTCGGACTGCTGTAGTTGCCCTGCCCCGCCGTGACCGTGGTGCCGCCGCCGTACTGCTGGGGCTTGTGCGACGGCGACTGCGACTGCACGCCGGGTTTGGGCATCGGGGTGCCGCCGGGCATCGCCGGTCACACCCAGAGCTGGGAGCCAGCGCGCTCGCCGTTGTAGTAGTACTCGTTGATGGTGCCCAGCATTTGGACCGCCATGTTGGCCTTGTCGGTCATGTCGGTCGCGGCGTTGTCCCACTGCGCACGGACCTGGGTGTAGAGGTCCTTCGAGTCGGCGGTCCACTCCTGCAGGTTGATCGTGGACTGGCTGTCGAGGTCGGCCACCATCTGCTGGATCTGCCGGGTGATGGAGGCCATCTCGTCGACGATGGTGTTGACCTCGGCCATCTGGACGCTGTACGTGGTCATGGTGATTCGCTCCTCTGGGGGTGATGGTCGGGCGGCGGGGTCAGACCGGGAAACCGGCCAGGCCGGTGCCGCCCGCGCTGATCTGCTGCGCGACCTGGCTGGCCACCTGCTCGGTGTCCTGGTGCGTGTTGGCGTAGATGTTGGTGTGGGAGCCGAGCTTTTCCAGCATGGTGGTCAGCGCCTGGTTCACCGTCCGGAAGTCCGCAAGCCACTCCTGCATGGCCTGCTGGTAGATGTTGGCGGCCTGGCCCGTCCAGCTGGCGCTCAGGGCCTCGATCTGGCCCTCCACCTGGGCGTAGGAGGTGCTGGCGTGGTCCAGGGCGTTCTGGAACGTGTGCTGGGCGGCGGTCATGCCCGCCAGCTCGACCTGGGTCAGCTGCTCTGCCATGGTGCTTCCTTTCAGGAGTGTCCGCTCAGTGCGGGTTCCGGCTGCGGGGGTTGTTCGGCCTCGGGGCGGGTGCCGGTGCCCGCCGGAGGACGTGTGAGGTCGTCCAGGGTGACCGTGCGGGCGCTCGCGGTGGCGGCGATCCGCTCGGCCAGCCGGTGCGCCGCGTACGCGGTGCACTGCGCGGGCTGCTCGGCGAGGGCGGCGGTCAGCGCGGCCGCCGCCGCCTCGTCCAGCTGCATCCCGTAGGAGCGCAGTTGACGGTTAATCAGCTCCGTGGCCTGCTCGGCCGTGTAGTAGGCGAGTTCGACGTGCTGCGCGAAAGCCCGGGCCAGACTGGTCCGTTGGCGCAGGGCCCCCATCAGGTGCGGGCTGGTTCCGGACAGGACCAGCACGGTGCCTTCGGCGTTCCGGGCGACGGCGGCCAGCGCGTCGAGGACCGCGCCGCACTCCTCCGGGCGGCGCTGCGCGAAGGCCGCGTCCGCGTCTGCGACCAGTAGCCCGCCCGAGGCCTCGGCCATGGCGGCGGTCAGTCGCAGGAGCGGCTGTTCCGGCCAGCGAGCGGGCACGTCCGACAGTGGCAAGTGTACCGTCAAACCGGTTGATATCATTCCGAGTTCGACAAGGCAGCGGCCGTACTCCCGGGCAAGGGCCCGGCGCCCGCTGCCCGGCGCGCCCTCGATGACCAGGTGTGCCGGCCCGCCGACCGGCCGGCCCGTCCGCCGGGCCTCCGCCATCAGCAGTAGCCGCTCGCGCAGTGCGCCGCGGGCCGCCTCGATGCCGGTCATCGCTTCGAGGCGGCGCAGCCAGGGCCCCTCGGCCCCGCCTCCGGAGGGCGGCGGCTCGGTGCTGGCCGGCGCGGCCTGTCCGGCGGGAACGGTGAGCACGTCCGCGGCGGTCAGCCGGGACAATTCACGGTCGTTGTCCGGTGGTTCCGTGGCGAGCCGGGAGGCCTGGTGGTTGATCATCTCTTCGAAGACCTGCCGGGCGACCCGTCCGTTGCCGAAGGTGGCACTCTTCGGCACGTCGTCGAAGTAGCGGTGCAGTGCGGCCAGCGCGTCCCCGTCGGGCTCGTAGTAGTGCTTGTCGCACAGGCCCTGGACGATGGTGACCAGTTCCGCCGGGCTGTAGTTGGGGAACTCGACGGTGCGGGCGAAGCGCGAGGCCATGCCGGGGTTGGAGGCGAGGAACTGGTCCATCTGGGCGGAGTAGCCGGCGACGATGACCACGATCTCGTCGCGGTGGTCCTCCATCAGCTTCATCAGCGTCTCGACCGCCTCCTGGCCGAAGTCCGGTCCGCTGCCCTTGGACTGGTTGGTCAGGGTGTAGGCCTCGTCGATGAAGAGCACGCCGCCGAGCGCCTTCTTGAAGACCTCGGTGGTCTTGATCGCGGTGCCGCCGATGATCTGCGCGACGAGGTCGGCCCGGGCCACCTCCACGATGTGGCCCTGGCTCAGGATGCCCAGCTCGGCAAGCACCGCCCCGTACAGCCGGGCCACGGTGGTCTTGCCGGTGCCCGGAGGGCCCGCGAAGACCAGGTGGCGGCTCATCGGCGGCATCGGCAGGCCCATCCCCTGCCGGCGCTGGGCCAGCTTGTTGAGGTTGATCAGGCCGGTGACCTCGCGCTTGACACTCTCCAGTCCGACCAGGGCGTCCAGGTCGGCCAGCGGCCCGGTGTCCGGGCCGCCGGCCTGAGCCGGGTCGGGCACCGGGCCGGACGGCAGGCTGTTGGCCGCCTCGCTCGCACCGGTGGCATTCGGCCGGTCGCCGTCGGTGTCCAGCCGGACGACCTCCGGCTGCCCGGCCCCCTGGGCCCGGCCGACGGCCGCCCCGCCGTTGCCCCGGATCTCGCAGTCGTGGATCCGCACCGGCCCGTCGGTGGCGGAGCGCACTCCGTCGCCGTTGTTGTCGCAGAGCGCGCAGTTGCTCAACTCGGCGCGGGAGGACGGGTGCAGGTGCACACCATGGCGCCGGGCGCCGGTGACCCGGCAGCCGACGGCGGTGAGCGAGCCGCCCTCCGAGACCCGGATGCCGTCGCCGCCAGAGCCGGTGAACTCGCTTTCCCTGGCGGTCAGTTCGCAGCCATCGCCGACCAGTGCGGGGCAGCCGCGCAGCAGGGAGGAGACCAGCTCGGCGCGGGCGCCGCCGGCCAGCGTCAGGGTCGCGTCCCCGCCGGTGGCGAGCACTCGCACCCCGACGAGCTCGGCGGTCGTGCCCTCGCCCAGCGCGATCCCGCAGCCGCGGGCGATCTCGATCTCCGTCTCGCGCGCCGACAGCCGGCTCGCGCCCGCCAGGCTCACCGCGGCGGTGGCCGTTCCGGTGAAGGAGGTCCCCTCGCAGACCGCCTCGGAGTCGCCCTCCACCAGTAGGCCGACCTGCGCCTCGGCGATCCGGCAGCCCTCCAGGCGCGGCCGGGAGCCCTCGGCCACCTGCACCCCGCCGCCGGTGGCCGGACCGATGGCACAGCCGCGCAGCACGGGTCGGGCCCCGCCGCCGACGTGCACCGAGGTGCCCCGCGATCCGGTGAACGAGCAGTCGGTCAGGACGGTCTCGCCGTGGCTGGTCAGATAGGCGTCCAGCATCGAACTGCCGGTGATGGCGAGACCGTTCAGTCGTGCCTGGCCGTCCTGTTCGACGGCGACCGCCGGCTTGCCGCTGCCGTCGATCCGCCCGCCCTCGACCACCACCGCGCCGCGTCCGTTGACGCAGATGCCGTTGCCGCGTGGCCGCTCCAAGGAGCAGTCGCGGATGGTCAGTTCGCCCTGTTCGGCGACGACGAACGCGGAGGAGGCGACGTCGGCGATCACGCACTGCTCCACCAGGTTGCCGCCGGGGGAGGTCACCACGATGCCGGCGCCCCGGGTGTTGGAGACCCGGCAGTCGCGCAGTGCCAGCACTCCGTCGTGCCAGGCCAGTACCGCGGCCCAGGCCTCGCCGGAGAGCCGGCAGCCGTCCAGCGCTGCCTGGCCGCGCCGCACGTCCAGCACCGGCGCCTCGCCGTCGGCGCCGGAGAGCTGGAGACCGGACAGGCGCACCGCCTCGGCGTCCAACACCACGGTGCTCCCGGCGGCCGAGTGCAGCAGCACCGGGCCGTCGCCGTCCTCGGCGGCCAGCGTCACCGGTTTGGTGATGGTGAGCGCCTCCTCGTACCGGCCCGCGGCCACGGTGATCAGGGCGCCCTCGGCCGCGTCGGCCAGCGCCGCGCCGATGGTGGGATAGGCGCCCGCCCGTTCCCGGGAGACGAGCAGCAGCTGGCTCATGCACCCATCTCGCAGAGCTCGGCGGGCGCTTCGCGCACCCGCACCTTCTTGATGACGAGCTCTCCCGCAGCCTCCGGCCGGGGGGACCCCCACCGCTCGCTCATTCGGCTGCCGCCTTCCGCGCCGCCCGGGGAAGCAGGCCCGGCGCGGCAGCGAGCGGCGGCGGGGTCCGCCCGGCGTCCCCGGCCCTCGCGGGGGTGTCGGTGTCCAGGCCGTCGGCGGCTTGGGCCAGGCCTTCCAGGGCGATCTCGTCGAGCGGCACGCGTGCCTTCCCGTCCTCGGCGCTCTCCGACGCGGAGAGCTCTCGCAGCAGCAGTCGGTCGTGGTCGTCGGTGCCCAGCACCCGGAACCTCGTCCCGGGCAGGAAGACCACCCGCTCGGGGGCGGCCGGGTCGACCAGGGCGGTGCGCCGGGCCGTCAGCGACCAGATCAGGAAGTCGCTCGTGCCGTTCGCCGGCTCCGCCGCGCGGGCCCACGCGGTGCAGAAGGCCCACTCGGTCAGCACGTCGTTCTCGCGGTACCAGGCCCGTTCGGAGGGGTGCAGCGCCGAGCGCAGCAGCGAGGCACCCCGATGGGACGGCAGTCGTCGAAGGCCCGCCGCCACACAGCGGGCCAGCGGCACGTGCGGTCCGACGGTCGCCGTCCGGACGGCCGCGTCGAGCGCCGCGCCGTCGCCGGAGAGGTAGAGCCGCAGGGCCACCAGATCGGTGAACGCGTCGCTCTCCTCGGTCCGGGTGGTGCCGCGCAGGCCGGGGGATTCGGACAGCAGCCGGGAGACCGTGCCGGAGGCCGCGTTGAACTGCCGGGCGAAGGTGCGCCGCACCCACTCCCGTTCCTGGTCCATCCCGCGCTCCTGCGGTACGGCGCTCGCGCCGGCCCTGGGCACCGGCTGCATCCGGACCCCGGACGGCGCCGCCGGAGCGGGTACCGGTGCCGCGGGCGAGGCGGAGTCCGCCACGCCGGGCGGCGCGGCGGCGGTCAGCACCGGCGGTGCGACCGACTCCAGCCGGATCCCGGCGATGCCCGCGGGACGGGCGGTCGGTGGGGCGGGCGCGGTGGCGGCCGGCGGTGGCGGCGGGTCCTGCCGGGGGGCGGGGGGCGTGGCCGGTGCGTCGGCGGGCGGTGCCGGGGGCGTGTGGTCGGGTTGAGCCGGGTCGGAAGGGGAGGTCCGGGGTGCCGGCGGGTCCTGGCACGGGGCCGCCTCGCCCGTGGGAGGAGCGGGCGGCGCGAGCGGGGAGGGCGAGGGCGGCTCGGGCCGTGAAGCCGGTCCGGGCTGCGGGCTCGTGGTCGGCTCGGCCTGGTCCGGTGACGGGCCGTCGCCGAGCGCGGGGCCTGGTGCGGCGTCGTTCTCGCGCGGGCTGCCCGGTAGGACCGTGCCGGACTCGGTGTCGGGGCGTCCGGGCCCGGTGGGCGGTGCGGCCTGCGTGGTCGGGGGTGCCAGTGGCTCGTCCCCGGTGGGCGTGCCGGGAGTTCGCCCGTCTGCCGGGCCCGGCCTGGAGCCGGAGTCGGGGCCGGGTGTGCCCGTGGCGCGGGTGCCGAAGGGGCCGGTCGGTGCCTGGGCGTCCCGGTGCCCGGGTTCCGTCCACTCGGCGGCTGCAGCAGCGGCCGACGGTGACGTGTCCGGTCCGGTGGGCGGCGCGCTCGACAACCGCGCGGACGCGGCGGCCGCAGCCCCTGCGCCGGACGTGCCGAGGGCCGGCCCGGTAGAGGTCAGCAGGCTCTCGGACGGGCGGGACGGCCCCATGGCGCGACCGGATTCCGTCCGGGCACGGTGGGGCGGGCGCGTCGGCCCGGCGCCGTGCGGGTCGGCCACGGCGGCCGGCGGGGTCGTGGCCCGGGTGACGGGTGCGTCGGCCGCCCCGAGGTCGTCGGCCGTGCCCCCGGCGGGCCGGGCGCTCGCCCGCCAGCGCGCTCGGGGCTCGGCGGGGGCGGGGCCCGCCGCGGGGGTGCCGGCGGCTACGGGGAGGTCGGCCGCTACGGGCTCGTCGGTCACGCCGGAGGCGGCCGCCGTCCAGAACGCGAGGTGCGCGGGGCGGCGCGGAGCCGTCCGGGCGGCCGTGCCCGGCCGTGCGCCGTCCTCCACCGCCACCGGCTCGCCGAGAGACCACATGCCGGCGTGGTCGGCCGGTGCGGCGATGCCGGGGGTGTCGGCGGGCGCGATCCGGTAGGCGTCGCGCGCCTCGGGCGGCAGCAGCCACAGCAGGTCCTGGGCGAAGGCGTGCATCCGCTCGGCGGTCGCCGGCTCGCTGCGGTCGTACAGCAGTGCGGCGTAACCCTGTGGGGCGGGCAGCCGGCGGACGTCGTCGCCGTCGCCGGGCTCCAGCGCCGGACGGAGCCAGAGCCCGCTCTGCACGATCTCCAGTACCGCTCCTGCGGCGAACTCCCATACTCCAGTGCCAACTTGGGGAAGGGCTGGCAGCGGTGCGCGCACCCCGAGCAGTTCCGGCGGCGGTGCTTCGAAGAGTGTCTGGGGGCGTGGCGAGTAGCGGTACCGGGCAGCGTGCGGCTGCCAGCCGGGCGAGCCGTCGGCGAGCAGGCCGCGCACGTGCGGCGGGGCGTCGTGCGCGGCCGGCAGCACCGGCAGGCCCGCGCACACCACCACGTGCTGCCCGAAGGCGTCCGCCAGCTCCTGGCCGAGCGCGCCGGCCCCGGGGGGCAGCGCGACCGGTCCGTACGGGACGAACCGCACCTGGCGGCGCACCGACGGCAGCAGGGTGTCCCACAGCCCGATCGCGTCGGCCAGCGGGACGGCGGGGCCGCCCGGGCTGCCGAGGACCACGGTCAGCACGTGCGGGTCGGCGGGCAGGGTCTCCACCAGCCTGCGCCACCCGTCGAGCAGCCCGGTCGGCCGTGCGCCGCGCAGCCAGACGCCGCAGGGCACCGACTCGACCATGCCGTACGGGCTGGTGGCCCACGGCCGGTCGAGAGTGGAGAACTCCCACAGCGGCCGGGGGTAGCGGTGGGACTCCGGCTGCGCGAGGCGCCCCGGGCGCAGCTGGAGCCAGCCGGCGCCGTGGTCGATCGGGACGAACAGGCCGCCGCCCGCGGTGGGCACCGGCTCGCCGTCGGGTACCAGGACGACCCGGTCCAGGTGGTCGGCGATCCGCTGCCCCGCCCGCCGGGCCTCCGCCGCGGTGGCGCGCCCGAAGACCAGCCGCAGGCTGCCGGGCCGGTCGGCGAGCAGCCGGGCCACCGGCTCCCAGGCGGTGTCCAGCGCGCCGCGGGGCAGGTCCAGGACGACCGGGGTGTGCTGCGGGTCCGGTGCCAGCCGGGCCGTGAACTCCACTGCCTGGGGGTCCGGTCGGCCCTTGGGGTGGACGAGCAGGGCGTGCCCGGCGGCCCGGCACTGCAGCCCCGGGGCGGCGGATCTGGTCTTGAGCCGCACGGTCACCGACCCCCCAGCGTCGCGCGGGCGGCGGCGACGCCCAGCACCGGGCCCTGCGGGAGTTCGGCGAGCAGTTCCGTGGGCAGGGGCGTCCTGGCCTGGCCGGCCAGGCCGAGCTGAGTGGCGGCCTGGCCGTCGCCGAGCGGGTAGGCCGTGCCCTGGTCGTCGATCAGATAGGTCCGCGGGTCGGGGGCCTGGGCCGCGAGCTGGGACTGGTCCACGGCGTAGACGCCGCCGTCGGCCGGCAGGAGGACGGCACGGGCGCCGGTGGCCGCGGCGCCGCCCTCGAGGACGACACGGGTGGTGACGCCCGTGGCGTCGGACGACTGCGCCAGGCAGAGGGCCTGGCCGGCGGCCGTGACCGGGGGCGCGTTGCGCACGTCGGGCAGCTTGCCGGTCGGCGAGGGCGCGGTGGACAGCGGCGCGCCGGCCATGTCCGTCGCGCTCACCTGGCGGACGGCCGGTGCGCCGGGGGCCGCGGCGAGCAGCGCGGACTCGCTGGCGCTGACCGGGGCGATGCCGTCGGACAGCATCACGTAGTGGTGGTCGGTGCCGCCCGTGGTGGTGGTGAACAACTGGCCCACGGTGACCGCGGCGCCGGCCACCTGCCCGGCCGCGGTGCCCGCCCCGGCGATGGTCGTGGCGGCGAGCGGCACGCCCTCCGGCAGGGCGGCGAGCCAGCTCTGCGGTGCCGGTGTCGCCTGGTCGCCGTCGAGGCCGAGGGCGATCAGCGTGCCGTCGGAGGGCACCGGGTAGCGGGTGCCCCCGAACAGCAGGTAGCGCTTGCCGTCGGGGCCGGCGAGCAGGGCCTGGCGGCCGGCCGGCACGGGCGCGGTGTGCCCCTGGGGCGCGAAGTCCACGCTCTCGCCGGTCGACAGGTCGGGTCGCAGGCAGCGCGTCCAGCCGCCGGACAGCAGGGCCCGGGCCGTGGGCACGGTGTCCGGCGCGTCGGGGATGCCGACGGGGGCGCCGTGCGGGGTGCCGGCCAGCGAGGCGCGGCCAGCCGTCTGCATCGTGGTGCCCGCGCCGGCGAGGAGCAGTGCGGAGGCCTGGTTGCGCACCGGGTGCAGCTCGCCGTTGGCGTAGAGGTAGCGGTTGCCGGTCTGCTGCTCCAGGACGATCGAGCCGGGCGTCCGCCAACCGGTCGACGGGAGGGGGGAGATCAGCCCGTACACGCCGAACCCGGTGCACAGCAGGGCGGTGATCCCGGCCCCGAGGAAGGTGCCGAGTGCGGCGCGCCCGGTCGGGCTCTCGCCACGCCCGGGGTCGCCGCTGACCAGGGCCGTGGCCAACCTGCCCATGGCGAACTGGTAGGCCTGGACGTGGTCGCGTCGGGTCTGCACTGGTGTCGTCCTCTCAGCTGAACAGCGCCCGGACGGCCGCGTAGAGATGGACGGTTTGCAGGAGCAGCGGGAACAGGGCCAGCGAGGCGAGGAGTTCGAGGATGTCGCCGATGTGCCCCCAGATCGGCAGCGGGCGGCTACTCGGCAGCCGCCGGGCGGCCACCAGTAGCAGCGCGGCGCAGGTGAGCAGCAGCGCGAGCACGGCCAGTCGCGGCCCGGCCCCGGCGGCAGCCACGCGCACCAGGAGCAGCACGACCAGCCCGGCGGCTCCGGCCAGCACCGCCGGCACGCGCTGCAGCGTGCCGGTCAGGCCCCGGGCGCGCAGCAGCACCGCGGCGCTGAAGACCAGCGGCACCAGCCAGCCGGTCCACCCGGGTTGGTGGGCCAGGTACCAGAAGCCAGCCGCGTGGACCAGGGCGCCCGCCAGGCCGAGGCCGTCGAGGCAGGCGGTCGCGGTGGCCACCCGCCGCTCGATGCGCTGCTGCGGCTCCGGCTCGATGTCCTCCTGCAACTCCTCCGCGTTGTGCGGCAGTTGCGGGGCCCGCAGCCGGGCCGCCCGCAGCGCCAGGCGCGGGCCGAAGTGGCCGAGCACGAACATCGCCCCGGCCGTGATGCCGGCCGCCTGCCCGACGCTCCAGTGCGCCAGCTCGACGAGTGCCGCCGCGGCCGCCGCGGCGAGCGCGGCGAGCAGTGCGGTGCTGGAGGCGGCGACCGGCAGGACCCGCACGCTCAGCAGCACGGCGGACAGCACGGTCACGCATCCCGCGGCGATCAGCACGCCGCGCGCGTCCGCGAGGTGGCCGCCTGACGTCAGCCCGGTGAGCGCGCCGAAGAGCAAGCAGGCGCCGCCGGCGAGCATGGCGGCGGCGCGGTCCGCAAGCAGCCGCCGGACCACCGCGCTGCCCCCGGCCAGCGCCACCGCGATGACGCCCGCGCAGGCCGCGGTGAGCCTGCCCGGCCCGTTGCCGAGCAGGGCCGCCGCCAGGGCGAGCAGCGCCAGTGCGGCCAGGGCGAGCGCCAGGCGCCGGGTGGAGCGCGGCTGCCAGCGGCCGGACTGCCCGGCGACCACGTGCGCCACGCCGTCGGCGAGATCGTCGAACTGCAGCGCAGGCAGCGCCGCTTCGGCGGGACGCAGGTGGAGCACGTCGCCGTCGCGCAGGCCCAGGCTCTGCGGTGTGCCGGCCGGATCGAGCGGATCCTGCCCGAACCGTTGCAGCACCCACGCGGCGCCCGGCTCCGAGGAGAGCTCGGGCAGGGCGTCCAGCAGGACGGCCTGCAGGGCGGAGACGGTCAGCGTGACGGGGATCGCGAGATCGCTCCGGCCGGCCGGAGCGTCCACGGTGATCCGGCACACCTCGGGGACGGCGAGCGGTTCGCGGAGGGCGGCGGTGCGGGGTGCGGGGCTCACGGGGTGGCTACCAATCCGGTCTGGACGAGCCGGACGGACCGGCGGGTGACGAGTTGGGCGCGTCCGGCGGGCAGCGTGCGCGGTTTCGCCTCGCCGAGGAACTTGCCCTCCTCCTTGGGGTAGGAGAACAGCAGGGCCGGGTTGCCGAGCTCCCACAGGTGGCGCAGCACCGGGTCCATCATGGCGCGCATGGCGCCGGAGGTGCTGCGCGCGACCACCACGTGCATGCCGATGGCGGGGCCGTGCGACAGCAGCGACACCAGCGGGGCCAGCGGCGCGGGCTGGCCGGTGGAGGCGGCGAGCAGGTCGTAGTCGTCGATGACGAGGAAGAGCAACGGTCCGCTCCACCAGTCGCGCCGGGCGAGCCGCTCGGGGGTGATGTCGGGCCCGGGGACGCGCTTGCCGAGCGAGACGGCCGTGTTCTTGGCGAGGAGCCCGAGTGAGTCCCGGTCCACCACGTAGCCGACCCGGTACTCCTCGGGGACCATGGCGAGCAGCCCGCGTCCGGGGTCGGCGATCGCGATCCGCGCCTGCTCGGGGGTGTACCGGCTGGTGACGGCCCGGATCGCCAGCCGCAGGGCGTTGGTCTTGCCGCTCTCGCCGTCTCCGAGGACCATCAGGTGCCCGTTCGTCGAGAAGTCGTGCCAGACGGGCTCCAGCCGCTGCTCGTCCAGCCCCAGGCAGATGCGCAGATCCCCTTCGGCGGACGGGAGTTGCTCGACCGGCAGCCGGCTGGGCAGCAACCGCACCCCGGTCGCCGACGGGCCGCTCCAGAAGGTGCCGATCTCCGCGACCGCGGCCTTGGTCGCCTGGGTGAGGTCGGCGGTCACCGAGGAGCTGTCCAGCCGGGGCAGCGCGGCCAGGAAGTGGTAGCCGGACGGCGTCAGGCCCCGGCCCGGCTGGTGCGGTACGGCCGCGGCGAGCCGGGTGCCCACCTCTGACTCCAGCGCGTCACCGAGCCGCAGTTCGAACTTGGTGCCCAGCATGTCGCGCAGCCGCGGCCGGATCTCCGACCAGCGCACCGCCGAGGCGACCACATGGATGCCGAAGGACAGGCCGCGCACCGCGAGTTCCATCACCCGTGGCTCCAGGTCGTCGAAGTCCTGGCGCAGGGTGAACCAGCCGTCCACCACCAGGAAGACGTCGCCGTACGGGTCGTCCACCTGGCGCAGCGCGCGCAGCCGCCGGTAGGCGTCCATGGACTCCAGGCCGCGTTCGGTGAACTCCCGTTCCCTGCGTTCCAGCAGCTGGGTGAGTTCGGCGACGGTGCGCAGCACCCGGTCACGCTCCAGCCGGGTGGCGACCGAACCGACGTGCGGCAGCCCGGCGATGGAGACCAGGCCGCCGCCGCCGAAGTCCAGGCAGTAGAACTGGACTTCTTCCGGGGTGTGGGTGAGCGCAAGCGCCAGGACCAGGGTGCGCAGCAGGGCGGACTTGCCGGTCTGCGGCGCACCGACCAGGCCCAGGTGGCCGTCCGCACCGGACAGGTCGGCCACCAGCAACTCGCGGGACTGTTCGAACGGCCGGTCCACGGTGCCGAGCGGGACGGTGAACCGGCCCACCCCCGGGTGGTCCGCCGCGCTCATGCCGCGCACCGGGTCCGGCACGATGCCCGGCAACAGCTGGTCCAGACTGGGCGGTTCGGTGAGCGGCGGCAGCCAGACCTGGCGGGCGGGCGGGCCGCTCTCCTCCAGGCGGCCGACCAGTACCTCCAGCAGGCTCTCGGTGCCGGGCGACTCGCCCGTCGCACCCGCTTCATGCGCCCGCGCGGCGGGCCGCGGACCGGGCGGCCGGAGCTCCTCGGGCGGCTCCGACGGCTCGCTGAGCAGCGGACCCTGCTGGTCGAGGCCGAACGGCGTCACCTCGTCGCGCGCCTTGGCCTGCTGCGCCGACTCCTGGCCCGGTCCCACCGGTTCCGGCGCCGGACCGGAGACGTACGCCGCCTTGAACCGGACCAGATTGGTGGTGTCCACCTTGAGGTAGCCGTGGCCGGGCGCCGACGGCAGCTCGTACGCGCTGGCGACGCCGATCACGCTGCGGGACTCCATCGAGGAGAAGGTGCGCAGCGCCAGGCGGTAGGAGAGATGGCCCTCCACCTTGTGGATGCGGCTCTCGTCCAGCCGCTGCGAGGCGAGCAGCAGGTGCACGCCGAGGCTGCGCCCGAGGCGCCCGATGGAGACGAAGAGGTCGATGAACTCGGGCTTGCTGGAGAGGAGTTCCGAGAACTCGTCAACGATGATCAGCAGTGAGGGCAGCGGGGCGAGGCCGGCCCCGGCGCCGCGCGCCTTCTCGTACTCGAAGAGCGAGGAGTGGCCGGAGTTCCGCAGCAGTTCCTGACGGCGGATCATCTCGCCGTTGATGGAGTCCCGCATCCGGTCGACCAGGTGGATCTCGTCGGCGAGGTTGGTGATGACGGCGGAGGTGTGCGGCAGCCGGTCCATGCCCAGGAAGGTGGCGCCGCCCTTGAAGTCCACCAGGACCAGGTTGAGCACCTCGGAGGAGTGGGTGGCGACCAGGCCCAGCACCAGGGTGCGCAGCAGCTCGCTCTTGCCGGAGCCGGTGGCGCCGATCAGCAGGCCGTGCGGACCCATGCCGCCCTGCGCGGACTCCTTGAGGTCGAGCTCGACGACCTCGCCGTCCTCGGTCACCCCGAGCGGCACCCGCAGCCGGGCGGCCTGCGCCTGCCGCGGCCCCCAGAGCGTGGGCACGTCGAAGCGGTACGGGTCCCGGATGCCGAGCAGGGTGGTCAGCTCCAGGTCCTGCTCCAGCGGGCGGTCGACCAGGTCGACGGCGCCACCGGTGCGCCTGGGCGCGAGCACCCGGGCCAGGGTCTCGGCCTCGGCTGGCAACAGCGTGTCCGCGGTCGCGGCCACCGTGTCCGTACCGGAGGGGAACTCCACCCGCCGGCCGTGCAGGCTCAGCCTCAGCACCTTGGGTCCACCGGTCATGGCTCCGGTGGCGTCCAGCAGCACCAGGTTGCGCAGGCCGCCGTGGAGCAGCCGGGAGGTTTCCGGTAGCCGCACGCCCTGGGCGACGACCACGACGAACGGCTCGGCGATGCTGGCAGAGGCGTTCGGGTCGTGGTCCGGCCGGTCCGCGACGTCGGAGCCGAGCAGCTCCAGCAGGGCGTCGTGTTCCCCGGCCGCCAGCCGGAGCGGGCCGGCCGCGTCCTGCTGCGTCGGGTGCGCGTTGTGCGGCAGCCACTTGAGCCAGTCCCACTCCCGGCGGCCCGCCTCGCCGGCCAGCAGCGCTATCCGCAGCTCGTCGGGCGAGTGCAGCACCGCCAGTTGGGCCACCATGGCCCGCAGGAGACCGAGCGCCGGCTCGCCCTCCCCGGCGAACTCCACGCTGGTGAACCGCTGCAGCGCCAGCGGGACGGGGAGTCGGGGGACCGTCTGGTGCGCTTTGGTGAACCGCCGCAGCGACACCGCAGCAAGCGGCTCCAGGTCCTCCACCGGCTTGGTCTGCGGCGGCACGAACTCCAGCGCGGCGCGCCGCAGTCCGAGCCCGATCCGGATCCGCCCGAAGTCCTCGTGGCTCGGCCGCCGCTCCCACAGTCGGGGACCGCGGGCCAGCGCCCAGAGTTCGCCGGGCTCCGGGTTGTCCCACAGCAGCGCGGCCCGCTGCTGGCTCGCCGCCGTCTGGGCCTGCCGCCGCTTCTGCGCCAAGTAGCGGAGGTAGTCCCGCCGTTCGGCGCGCATCCGGCGCCGCCGCTCACCACCGGCGCGCCCGAGCTGAGTGAGCGTCATGCTCACCATCGCGACGCCCATCATCCCGGACATCATGTAGGTGGACGGACCGGCGGCGCGTGTCGAGAACATCAGCACCATGGCACCGGTCCCCAAGCCCATCGGCAGGTACATCAGCGCGGAGCCGAAGTCCAATCCGGCAGGCTCGCCGAGCACCGGGGGCTCGGCGAGTTCGACCTCGCCCTCCGGCATGGCGGGACGTTCGGCGCGCGGCGCGCGCTTGACCAGCAAGTTGCTCAAGGGAGTTCGCTTTCCTTCGTGCACTGGCACGACAATCGCATGAGGGACTCTAAATGGTTCACCCGGCCCTGTAAACGCGATCCGGACAGGAACTCCGTGACTCCCCCCGACTTTTGCCCGTTCGGACATTTCCCGGCGGGAACGTGAATTGACGAAACCTCGGCAGGTGCTCAAAAGATTGAGGTCAGGTCGGGCTCGAGAACTCCACCGTCATCGCGGCGAGTGCGACTCGGGCATCACTCGGGCAGGACTCGGAGATTTCGGAGTCTTTGGCCCTGCCCGGCAGCTGTGCGGGCAGGGCGGATCGGGCAGCCGGTCCGGTTTGTTCCCAAAAAGGGGGGACGGTGACGGGCGTTGGTCTCGTGATGGCGGGCCATGGTGGCGACGGGCTGCTCGTGGCTGCCGGGTGCACACCGCCCGCCAGCGCTGCGACCTGCGGCAGCGGCCGTCGTCTGCGGCCCGCCCGGCCCGCCTCCCGGGCGGGCGGACGCGTCCCGGGCCGAGCGTCCGACCCCGCGAGGATGAGGCGTCGAGCGGTGAACTCCCACGGCGGAATGCAGGATTGTCGCCGCCAGATACGGAGTCCCGGGCACGGCCCGGTCACCGTGCGGTTGCGGGAGTCCCGCAATACCGACCATCGGGCCCGGGTATATTGTCGCCGTCCCGCCATCTCGGGGAAATGCGGTCTTGTCGACACGTACACCGAAACGAACACGGTGCCCTTTGCCGGTCGACCCGTCGGGCGGCTGCCGGCAGGAGCGATCGGGCGCCAAGTCTCAGTCTCGATTGATCAGCGGTGAACGGTTGCCGACCTGGATTCTGCGCGTGCGCGCGCCCGCCTGGAGTGGTCGGCTGGTCCGATGAATCCGGTTCGTTCTGGTGGGGTGGCTGTCCGCGGGTTCGCTCCGCGGGCGCCGGCTCCCACGGGCTGGGGGTCCTCGATCCCTCCTGGTCCTTGAAGGTCGCCACCCACGCCGAGCGCTGGTCCGTTCCGTGACCGTCGCCTACGAGGCCCCGGCCCAGTAACCCCAGGCACGCAATTCGTGGTGCAGGACGGACGCTAGTGCCGCATCAGGCAACGTTCGCCCTTTGGGCCCGATGGTGACTGACCGCTCGATACATTGAGGCATGGCCGACATCGTCAATGTGCGTTCA
>NZ_JBITZU010000019.1:0-141434 GCF_044547075.1 Kitasatospora sp. NPDC052896 | reverse complement strand
ACCACAGCATTACGGGTATCCGCTCAGCAGACCGGAGTCGTTGCGAGGACCTGCCCGGGTTGATGCTGGTCCAGATAGCTGGTGTGGCTCGTGTGTTCGCTGGGCGGAGCGAACGGAAGCAGGCACGGCTTCCGGGTGATCATGAGGTGTCGAGTCCCTGATCACCGCAACGGAAGACCGTGCTTGCCAGATCATCATCGTGGATCCCGACTGGCCTGAGCCAGCTCGCCACCGCGTCACCGCCCGCTCCCGGCGAGCATCCGGGCCTGCTCCAGCACCTGGCCGCAGTCCCCGACCCGCGTCGGCCTGCCGGACGTCGCCATCCCCTGGCCTTCGTCCTGGCACTGGCCGCGTGTGCCGTTCTCGCCGGCGCGAAGTCCCTGGCCGCAATCACGGAATGGGTATCCGACGCGCCGCCGACCGTGCTCACCTCGCTCGGCGGGCCCGTGCGCGAACCGGCGGGACCGGTCGCCCCAGCCGGGGCGACGGTGCGCCGCCTCCTGCAACGCGTCGACGGCGACGCCCTCGACACCGCGATTGGCACCTGGCTCACCGACCGCAAGCCGGAACCAGCCCAGGCTCCGGCCCAGCAACCTCTGCGCGCGCTCGCCGTCGACGGCAAGACCGTCCGCGGCGCCCGGCGACCAGACGGCACCCAGGTCCACCTCCTCGCCGCCATGACCGCAGACGGCCAGGTCATCGCCCAACGCGAGGTCGGCCACAAGACCAACGAGATCACCGTCTTCAAACCCCTGCTCGCCCCGCTCGACCTCGCCGGCACGGTGGTCACCTTCGACGCACTGCACTCGCAGACCGAGCACGCACGGTTCCTGGTCGAGGACAAGCAGGCCCACTACATCGCCGTGATCAAGGGCAACCACCCCACCCTCCAGCAGGAGCTGAGACGGCTGCCGTGGCGGGAGGTGCCGCTGCAGAACAGGATCCGTGCCACCGCGCACGGCCGCGACGAGATCCGGCGCATCAAGACCTGTTCCGTCGCGCGCGGCCTCGACTTCCCGCATGCCGTCCAGGCGGTCCAGGTTGTGCGCCGGCGCCGGACCCTCAGCACCGGCAAGGTCACCCTCGAACGCGTCTACGGCGTCACCAGCCTGCGACCCCACCAGGCGGCCCCGGCCGATCTCGCCTCATGGGTCCGCGGCCACTGGGGCATCGAGAACAAGATCCATCACGTGCGCGACACCACCTTCGCCGAGGACGCCTCCCGCGTGCGCACCGGCACCGCACCCCGGGCGATGGCCAGCCTGCGCAACCTCGCCATCGGCGCACTCCGGCACGCGGGCCACCACAACATCGCCGCCGGACTCCGCCACCACGCCCGTGACCCCAGCCGCCCACTCGCCACTTTCGGCATCACGTGATCAAACCGGACAGATCCTCGGAACGACACCGCCCTGGGAACTCGCCCGCGCTGTGCGCGGTCACTGGCGCATCGAGAACAAGGTCCACTACGTGCGCGACACCTGTGGCACAAGGTCCGCTCCCGCGTCCGCACCGGCCACAGCCCCGAGAACACGGCCACTTTGCGCAACACAGCACTCAATCGGCTCCGCGCGGACGGCGCCACCAACATCGCCGAAGCCGTCCGCGACCTGTCCTATGAACCGTTCGCCAAGCCCCCCGACCTCCTCGGCATCCCTTGACAAGCGCGAATGCCGAGAAATCCGACCTTGCAAGAGCCCTGCTATCTCCGGAGCAGCACGCAGTGACAGACCACGGGTGAAACCGATGAAAGGCGAATGCGTGAACGACTCCACTCCGCCGTGGAAAGCCGAGAGAGGTGTGCTCGCAGTCATCGCCGGCACACCGCTGTCCAGGCCGCTGGATACGCGGCGCTCCAGGAGCAAACGGGAGTCCGCGGCTATCCAGCGGAAGGCAGAGCGTACTTGCAAGGGCTGCCAGGGATGCAGCCCTTGGGGAGCAACACCTGCTGAGAGGGAATTCTGAGCCGGTATGACGGTCTTGTGGTCGCCTGATCGTGTGGGTTTGGGCGGTTCGGGCCGGTCGCGCGGCTTGGTCCCCACAGGCGGTGACCTCGGCCGTCCGGCTGCACTGCTGTAGGTACGCCGATGCTGGATCACTCCACCCTGCGGGGGCCTTCGAGGGCGTCACCGAGTGTCCACAGCGCCGCGCCCAGCAGTACCAAATCCTTGAGGAGGAACTGTCCTGGCATGACCGAGATCGCGGGAAAGCCTCCGGCGGAGGGTTCTGCGACTCCTGGGGTGGTGAACAGGAAACTCAACGTGCCCAGGAAGAGCAGCACGCCCATGAGACTGCCTACCGCCGAAACCTTGGGCCAGAGTGGCCTGACCGCGATGAGTACTGCGGCGATGATCTCCACAGTGCCGAGCACGCCGGACAGAGTCCGGACGCTGAAGATGTTGTAGAGCCAGCTCATGAGTGGGCTGTTGGAGATCAGCGGCTTGATGCCCGTTGCCTCGTACTCCGTGTACTTCATCGCACCGATCCAGGCGACTACGACGACTAGGCCGTACCGGATGACCAGATGACCTACCGTGGTGATCGGGCCGCTCCGCGATCTCAACCCAGTAGTGGAGTTCTCGGCACTCATGACGGGCTCCTCTCGCCCTGTCCGGGCGTACTGCCGCTGGACGGCCCCGCAGCCGGAGACTCCCGGATCTGCCGAAGAAGCGGCTGCCAGCCTCTGCGGCTTGACAGGTGCTGTGTGGCGGGGGTCCTCACCGTCGCCCGAATTCCTGCCGCCACCGTCGCACGAGACGCTCCAGCGGGCAACGCCGTTGGGCTGAAAGTATGAGCCCGCCACTGCCGGATCCGCGACTTCGCTGGCCTTCAGCCCGAGATCGTCCGCTGCTGCGACACCATCCAAACTACTGACCTTGGCGCTTCAAGGTGATTGGCCTGTTTGCGTAGCTGACGGACGGTCATTTGCGCGCTATGCCGTTGGTATGCGCTATGCGGATGGGGGCGGGCTGACGGCGAAGGCACGTCAGCGCCGCGAGTCGGTGCGGCTGGAGGCCGCCACGTTGTTCGACGAAGGTGTCCCACCGAGGGAGGTTGCCCGCAGGTTGCGGGTGACCGCGAAATCGGCCTACCAGTGGCATCAGGCCTGGCGGGAGGACGGGGCCGGGGCGCTGGTTTCACGGGGACCGGGTGGGCAGCGGTGCAAGCTGTCGGCTCGATGCCAGGCCAAGCTCGCCGAGTATCTCGAGCAGGGACCGGCCGCCCACGGCTGGGACAAGGACCAGGTCTGGACCGGCGCGCGGGTCGCCACGCTGATCGGGCGGAAGTTCCACGTGTCCTACAGCGTCTCGGGGGCCACCCGTCTGATGCGTCGGCTGGGCTTCACCCCGCAGGTCCCCGTGCGTCGGGCAGCCGAACGCGACGAGCAGGCCGTCACCACATGGAAGGAGGCGACTTGGGCGGAGGTAAAAGCGCTCGGGCGGCCTGCAACGGCTTCATCTGTCTCGAGGACGAAGCCGGGTTCACCCGCAGGCCGCCCAAGGGACGCACGTGGGGACGCCGCGGCATCACCCCGGTGGTGAAGGTCAGCGGCAGCCGCTCGGGACGGGTCTCGGCCGCCGGGCTGATCGCGATGCGACCGGGCTCCCGGACCCGGCTGTGCCACCGGCTGCGCCGGCACACCGGTCGCAAGGGCGAGCGCCGCAGCCTGTCCGAGCACGACTACATCGGCCTGATCGACGGGGTTCACCAGCTGGTCAAGGCGCCGATCGTGCTGGTGTGGGACCGGCTGAACACCCACGTCTCCCAAGCGATGCGCGACCTGATCGACGCGCAGGACTGGCTGTCGGTGTTCATCCTGCCCGCCTACGCACCCGAGCTGAACGCGGTCGAGTACCTGTGGGCCCACGTCAAACGAAGTCTCGCGAACCTCTCCAGCGTCGCCCTCGACCACCTCGAAGCCCTCGTCCGCAACCGACTCAAACGACTGCAGTACCGCTCCGACATCCTCGACGGCTTCCTCACCGGGACCGGACTTTCCCTCGACCTCCCACCGCCATCACCTTGAAGCGCCGAGGTCAGTAACGGTGGAGTCGGGTATTGGAACTGCCGGAATGCCTTCACAGTGGAAGCCTACGAACGTGGCCAAACCGGACCGGAAGAGTGGCTCCGCTTCGGCCACGTCCGGAGCGTTCGACAAGGGAGTGTTGCGAAGTGCGGTGACGACCGTGCAGCCACAAGATGGGTATCCCCGTCACGGGTAGCGCGTCGACCGGGTTCAGGATCCCGAGGTGTTGACCGAGATCATTCTCGCGAACAGCACCGTGGACTGGGGGCTGGCATCGGCCTTATCCGGTGGGCTACGTTGGCAGCCATGACTACCGGGACGGCATTGCGCCACACACGGATTGGTGACCCGGTGCTCTTCTGAGCGCCGTACGGGCCGGTGCTGGCCCGCTGTTGGATCGAGGGTCTTGCGCAGCTGCGCGGGCTCCGCCTCCGTCGTGTTGATCACAGGCTCGACACGTCAACCACGACAGGAGAATTCATGCCCACCAAGATGCTGCAGATTCCCACCGCGGACGGCCAGGCCGACGCGTTCGCCGCCTTCCCCGACGGTGGCGGGCGGCACCCGGGGGTGCTGATGTACGCGGACGGCTTCGGCATCCGGCCCGTGCTGCGGGAGATGGCCCGCGAACTGGCCGAGCACGGGTACTTCGTGCTCGTCCCCAACTTCTTCTACCGGCACGGCCCGGCACCGGTGATCGAAATTCCCGAACACATTGGAGAAGAGGTCCGGCCCGCGGTCTTCGCCCAGCTGATGCCCTTGATCGAGGCGCACACCGCCGAACGTGTCCTGAGCGACGCCGACGCCTACCTCAGGTTCCTCACCACCCAGCCCGAGGTCAGCGCCGGACTGGTCGCGGTGACCGGCTACTGCATAGGCGGCCTCCTGGCGATGCGCACCGCCGCGGCCCACCCCGGCCAGGTGGCCGCCGTCGCCGCATTCCACGGCCCCGTGGGCGCCGACGGGCCCAACCTCTTCTCCAAGCTCACCGCCCAGGTCCACCTGGGCCACGCCGAAGGCGACATGACACTTGAGGCCCTCGGCGAGCTCAACCAGGCCCTGGACGCCGCAGGTGTCAGCTACACCTCTGAGATCTACCCCGGCACCATCCACGGCTTCACCATGTCCGACACCGACGCCTTCAACCCCGCCGCACTGCAGCGACACTGGGACCGCCTGCTGCCCCTTCTCGGCCGCACCCTGGGCAACGGCTGAGGCTCCGGCCTGGAATCCAAGCCCGAAGTGCACGTCTCCGAAGTCTTAGCGATGTTTCGGAGCCGGTGAGGGCCGGGCGCAGCCCGCCCTCACCGGTGGGTGCGTTTCTTCTGGGGGGATGAGAAACCCCTGGTCAGCGCCTTGCATCTGCGGGAAGTGCGGCAGGCTGCCTGAGCCTGACCGGGAGGCCCGTGCGCGCGAGTTGGCGGAGGCCGAGGCGGCACGCCCCTTCGACCTGGAGCTAGGGCCTTTGATCCGCGGCATGCTGCTGCGCCTGACGCCGACCGAGCATGTGCTGCTGGTGACCGTGCACCACATCACCTCCGACGGACGGTCTGTCGGCATCCTGCTGCGGGAGCTGTCGCACCGCTACCGGGCCCACCTCGCGGGAGCCGACCCGGAGCTGACAGAACTGCCCGTGCAGTAAACCGACTTCGCCGTGTGGCAGCGCCAGTGGCTCAGCGGCGAGGTGCTGGAACGGCAGAGCGAGTACTGGCGGGAGCGACTGGACGGGATCCCGGACCTGCTGCGGCTGCCCTACGACCACCCGCGGCCCGAGGTCACCAGCTACGGCGGATCGCGGCTGTTCTTCGACGTACCAGCTCAGACCGCCACCCTCCTGCGCGAGCTGGCCGACGAGCATCAGGCCACCCTGTCCATGGTGCTGCTGGCTGCCTTCACCACCCTGCTCAGCCGGTACTCGGGCAGCGAGGACGTGGCGGTCGGGGTGCCGATCGCCGGGCGGATCCAGCCGGAGCTGGAGAACCTGATCGGCTTCTTCGTCAACACCCTGGTGATGCGCGCCGACTGCTCGGGCAATCCCTCGTTCGTGGAACTGCTGAGCCGCGAACGGGAGACGGCACTGGGCGCCTTCGCCCACCAGGATCTCCCGTTCGAGCAGATAGTGGAGCACTTCTCGCCGACCCGGGACCTCAGCCGCAACCCGCTGGTCCAGGTCTACTTCCAGCTCCAGCAGCAGGATTACGGGGACCTGTACCTTCCCGGGCTGGCGGCAGCCCGGTTCGACCACGCGCTGACCAATACCCGGCACGACCTGGAACTGCACATGGTCGAGATGGACAGTGATCTGCGCGGCCAATTCGTCTACAGCACCGATCTGTTCGAGGCCGAGGGAGCCGGCCGGCAGATCGCGCAGTTTCGCCAGCTGCTCGACGACATCGCCGGCGACCCGGGCCGCCGGCTGGCGGACCTCGTTCCGCTGACCGAGACCGAGCTCCGCCGGGTCGAGGGACTGCCTCGGCGGCAACTCGCTGACCGCGACCCGGCTGCTGGTGCGGGTCCTGGTGGAGTACGACGTGGAGATCGAAGTGCAGCGGTTCTTCCTGACCACCGCGCTCACCCAGTTGGCCGAGCTGGTGGACAGCACTCCGCTCCCCTGCGGCCGAGGTGGCCGCCCAGCCGCTGATCCGGCAGCCGCGGTCGCAGACGACCTGACCTCGCGCTTCAAGCACCCCTCCAGGGCTGCTTGGATGGACAGGTGACTGATCGTCAGTCCGTCCGGATCCGCCGGCCGCGCGGTGCCGAGGAACCGGCGGACCGCACAGCACGAAGAGCACCGCATCACATCACAGAACAGGAAATTCCCGGTGACCACGACCACCGAGCGGGAAGCTGCCCAGGAGTACCTCCGCAAGCTGTTCCGGTTCTTCGCCCGGACGCAAACCCAGGGCCGCTCGCAGCTCCACACCCTGCTCAGCGAGACCGTCGCGACCGACGACGCGCTGCTCCAACTGCTGATGGACACTCCCGCCTCGCAGCGCCGCCCGAGCCTGCTGTTCGCCGCCGTGAACCACCTGCTGCGCGACCGCACCGAGCATCGGCTGGCCGCCTACTACCCGATCCACGGCGGCGATCGGCCCGTCGACGACCAGGCGCCGGCCGCACTCCAGGCGTTCTGCGCGGAACACGCCGACGAGCTGCGCGAGTTGCTGCTCACCCGCAGCACCCAGACCAATGAGATCCGGCGGTGCTTCGCACTGCGCCTGGGGTTGAGCCGGATCGCCGCCCACTGGTCCGGTCCGCTGGCACTGCTGGAGATCGGCGCCAGCGCCGGGCTGAACCTGCACTTCGACGACTACGGCTACCGGCTCGGCAACCGGTTGGTGCAGCCCAAGGACGGTGCACCGGTGACGCTGTCCAGCGTCGTGCGCGGCGGCGGCCCGGTGCACGAGCTGCTGGGTGAGCTGCCGGCCGTGACCTACCGGATCGGCGCCGACCTGGAACCGGTGGAGCTGTCCGCCGACCCTGAGGCCGGGCCATGGCTCGAGGCGTTCATCTGGCCCGAGCAGGTACGGGAGCTGGCGACGCTCCGCGCGGCGATCAACCTGTCCCGGCGCGAGCCGCACCGGCTGGTGCGCGCCGACGCCGTCCAGGACACAGCGCGACTGATCGCCGAGGTGCCCGAGGAGCTGCCGGTCGTGGTGTTCACGGCCTCGCTGCTCAGCTATCTCGACGCGCAGGCGCGGGCCCGGTTCATCGCCCAGCTGTCCACCGCGGCCCGCAGCCGCAGGGTGGCCTGGCTGTTCACGGAGGCCCCTGGTCTGGTCGCCCGCACCGATGTGACCGTCCCGGGGCTGGCCGGATCACTGCGCGACGTCGGTGACGTGTACTCGGTCGGAATCAGCCTGCGTGACGGGGCCGGGCACCAGGACGAGCTGCTGGCCCTGGCCGATCCCTACGTCGAGTGGATCGCGCCCGCCCGGACCGAGGCGGACGACTTCTCGTGGGCGGTGGCCGAGGGCTTGTACCAGCCCGCCGCGGCTACTGGCGGTGGCGACAAGTGACGGCAGCGGCACAAGAGTTCCCACTGTCGCGACTACAGCAGCGGTTATGGCTGCTGCACCGCATCGACCCCGCCCACGACGTCACCTACGGCTACCGGTTCCGCGGGCTGCTGCAGGTCGAGGGCAAGAATGCCGAGCCGACCGCATGCCTGCTGGACGCGCAGAGCGTGAAGACCTCCGCGAACGTGCCCGCGGCCGGCCAGGGCATCGATGCGGACAAGAAGATCGCCGGCCGCAAGCGTCACCTCGGTGTCGACACCCTCGGTCTGCTCCTGGCCGTCTGGGTCACCGCCGCGAGCCAGATGCAGGGCCGCGAAGCGTTGGTCCAGCAGGTCGACACACTCGTGGATACCGGGCCTCGGCATGCCAGCCCGTTCGCGCATCAACATGACCGCCTGAACATTGCGCCCCGCAGCGATGAGTTGGTCGACATCGACTCGTCCCTCGGCCGGGATCCGGCCCCACAGAGCGTTCTCCACATCGCCATTGAACCGTCTCGCTGGCCTACGGGCCCAGCAGTTTTCGCTCACCCGCACGGGCCCCTCGGCCAGTTGCGTCCTGAAGCACAGGACGCAACTGGGAGCCAAACAGTACCTACAGGACAAAACGCTCTTTAAGTGGCTGATTCGTTTCGACGTCCGCCGAAATCCTTGCGGGTGATGTCGAGCCGCCGTTAGCGTCGTCTGGCCGGCACGGGGGACTCGGCTGCCGTGCGGCGTATGAGAAGGGGGACTCCATGAGGGGCATACGCAACACCCGGGCACTGCGGCGGTGCGCGACCGTGGTGACGGCCGCCGGGGCGGCGCTCGCCCTGTCGCTGGGCCTGGCCACGTCCGCGTTCGCGTCGGGGAAGTACATTGACCTCAGCGGCAACGTGGTGTTCTACGAGAACCAGCCGCACAGCTGGCCGTCCGCGACCGCGCACCTGGACTGGCAGACCGACGGCAACCTCGTCCTGTACTGCAACAACGGACGCGCGATCTGGGCCAGCAACACCCGCTACCACGGTGACAACGAGTTCGTGCAGTTCATGGGCGGCCACATCGCGATCTACGCCCACGAGCTGTCGGGGGGGCAGGAGGGCTGGTTCTGGCAGTGGGGCGCGTACGGCGCGAACTACCTGTCCTTCGCCTACGTGCAGGACGACAACAACTTCGTGATCTACAACGCGGGCGGCGGCGTGGCGTGGGCCAGCAACACCTACCACGCGTGCGGGTGAGACCGGGCCTGATCGGCCGGCCTTGAACAGCTCTGCCCCGCGGACGCCGATGGTGTCCGCGGGGCACAGCTGTGTCGTTCGGGTGTCACCGGGTACTCCAGCTGCGCGGCGCGTTCGACGTGCCACGCGGTGACGCACCAGTGGAGGTCTTGGCAGCCGCGGTCGAGCATGAGGTCGATGCTGTCGGCGATCGCGTCGCGTGCCCGGCGGAGGTTCATGGCGATGGCGCGGGCGGCCCCTCGTCCCTCGGATGCGCGGGATCGCGTCGAGCAGGGGCAGCAGCTGGGTGACGTCGTGCCGGTTTCCCCCGGTCAGGGTGATGGCCAGTGGGGTGCCGTGCGCGTCGGTGATGACGTGATGCTTGGAGCCCGGCCGGGCGCGGTCGACCGGGCTCGGCCCCGTTTTGGGCCGCCCCGACGGGCCTGGTGGTGCGAGCCGTCGATCACCGCCCGCGACCAGTCCAGCTTCCCGGCGCGGTGCAGCTCGGTCAGCAGCACCTGGTGCAGCCGGCCCCAGACGCCGGCCTCGTGCCAGTCCCGCAGCCGTCGCCAGCAGGTCATCCCGGATCCGAAGCCCAGCTCCTTCGGCAGCCACTCCCACTGGATGCCGGTGCGCAGCACGAACAGGATGCCCTGCAGACACCCGCGGTCGTCCAGCGGCAGTCGACCGGCGTTGCGGGACCGGCGCTGCCTGACCGGCAACAGCGGTTCCATCCGCCCCCAGAGGTCATCCGACACCACCCACGGAGGGCCCTTCCCATTCCCCATGCCTCGTTCAACGGGCCACCGAAGAAGGGGACATGCCCTCACCGGAGCCTCCTGTTAGCTCCTCTAAGGGCCGATCGTGTTCCGCCCCGGCGAGTGCAGGGGCGGAACACGACGGCAACCCGGAGAGACGGTGGGCCATCATGAGGGCATGCCGATGAAGCCGGCGTTCTTGGCCTGCTCAGGGGTGAAGTAGGCCAGCCGCAGCTGGTGCAGGATCTCCTTCGCGATCGCCCCGGTGAACGCCGCGGAACCACCGAAGCCGAACTCGACGAGGCTGCCGGTGTAGCCGCCGTCGGCCCGGACGAGCTCCAGCAGGTGGTGTGCGCCTGCTACTGGAAGTGCCGCGGGGAAGCAAGAGCGGAATGCCCACGATCGGTACCTGCAACGGTCCGTCGATGCCGCCCAGCGCAAGGACGGCGTCCGGCCGCCTCATGGGATGTCCGTAGGCCGCAGCCGATGGAGCCCAGGCAACCGTCACTGGGGAAGCTGTTCCTCCCGCCGATCCGGAAACATCCCTGTCCTGCTGGCTGCTGTGGCTTGCGTCACACCATGTCAACCTGCGGGGGTCACCAGTGCGTAGACCTTCCGAACCAACCAGCCACCGCTAGGAGCCCCACCCTTGACCGAGGAGGAGTTCACCGAGTTCTACACACACTCGGTGGCCCGGCTCACCGGCCAGATCTACCTTGTCACCGGTGACCTGCACGAAGCCCAGGACGTCGTCCAGGAAGCATTCGTGAAGGCATGGGCACATCGCTCAGCCCTGGTGCGCGACCACGCCCCCGAAGCCTGGGTCCGAACGACAGCGGGACGACTCGCGGTCTCTCGCTGGCGCCGTGCCCAATCCGCTGCCAGGGCCTGGCTCCGGCACGGTCACCCCTCGACCGTGGCCGAGCCGGGTCCCGGCCACGTCGACATCGCCGCCGCGCTGCGTACCCTTCCGCCACGGCAGCGCCTGTGCGCCGCCCTCCACTACGTCTGCGACCTGCCGCTCGCCCAGGTCGCGAGAGAGACGGGTATTGCCGAAGGCACCGTCAAAGCCCACCTCGCCCGTGCGCGTGCCGCCCTCGCCCCCCTGCTCACCGCCACCGAGGAGAGTATCGATGGCCTCCGATGACGAGCGGATCGCCGCCACGCTCCGGCAGTCCGCCGACCTCGCCGCCGCCCGCATCCGCCCTGTTCCCGCCACACGGATCAGCCAGCTCGGGCGACGCCGCCGGACACGGAACACCGCCGCCATGGCCACGGCCTGCTGCCTCGCGGTGGCCGGCATCGTCGTGGGCGTCGCCACCAGCTCCGCCGGGCCGGGCCCCCGTACCGGCCCGGCGGCTCCCGCGCCGGCAATCAGCCCCCACGCTCCGACGCCGTCCCCGACCGATCCGTCCCCGACGCCCCCGTCCCCCTCGGACCTGACGCCGTTCCCGCCCGATCCGTCTCTGACGGACCAGTCCCGCTCGGACCTGACACCGTCCCCGCCGTACGACGCGCCGCCCCCGACCGGCACAGCGACCGGAAGTACCTCTTTCCCGACCAGCGGAACACCCGGCACTCCCACCGGTTCCGTCAGTTCGTCACTCAGCGGCCAACCCCCGCTGGCCCCCTCCTCCCCGACCCCGAGCTAGGAACCCCGCATGGGCACCACCGACCTGCGAATACCCCGCCTCCCACAGGCCGCCGACGCCACTCGGGCCGACCCGCCGCCCGCCGCCACGGTGTTCCTGCGTCTGCGGGTCCTGCCTCCGCTGACGGCCTACGCCGCATCCCTGCTCGGCCACCTGCTGATTCTCGCCCTGCTGCTCCCGGCCGGAAGCGGTGAGACCGTCACCAACCGGCTCACCGCCTGGGACGCCCAGCTCTATCTGCAGATTGCCCGGTTCGGCTACCCGCACAGCTTCACCTACACCCCCGACGGACAGCTGACCGGCAACAACCTCGCCTTCTTCCCGCTGTACCCGCAGACGATCCGGATCGTCCACACGGTCACCGGCACCGACTGGACCAGCTCGGCGATCGTCGCCTCGCAGGCCGCGATGATCGCCGCGATGTTCCTCGTCCACGCCCTCATCCGACGCCTCTACGGCCCCCGCACCGCGGTCATCCTGCTCGTGCTCCTGGCCGCCGCGCAGCCCATGTCCGGCGCGTTCTTCATGGCCTACAGCGAGCCCCTGTTCCTCGCCACCTGCACCGCCACCCTCTACGCCGCCCACCGGCGCAACTGGCTCCTCGCGGGCCTCGCCGCCTTCGCCGCGGGCATGACCCGCCCCGCAGGATGCACGGCCGTCGCGGCCCTTGCTGTCGCGGCCGTCCTCGAAGCGCGCCGTCACGGCTTCTCGTGGAAGCCCATCGTGGCCACGCTCGCGGCGTGCACGAGCACCCCGATCTACCTGCTGTGGGTCGGCAACCGCGTCGGCACCCTCAACGCCTGGTTCACCATCCAGCAGGCCGGATGGTCCACACACTGGGATTGGGGCGCCTCGTTCTGGCAGTTCCTCACCTGGTCCCTGCCCACCTCCAGCGACTGGGTACCTGTCTCCGTCGCCGTCATGCTCCTGGCTATCCTCGCTGCCACCGCCGTCACCCTGCTGCCGTCGTCACGCACCTGGCCACCGCTGCTCATGTACGGGGTCCTGATCGTCGCCCTGACGATCGGCCAGTCCAACTACTTCCACTGCAAGCCCCGCCTGCTCGCTCCCGCGATCCTGTTCCTGATCCCCGCCGCCACCGCCCTCGCCCGCGCCCGCGGCTCCGTCCAGATCATCACCCTCATCGGTGCCGCCCTGTTCGGCTGCTGGTACTCCGCCTACATGCTCACTACCTGGCACTACGCCGTATAGGGGATGCCCGATGCGCACACGACCCCCGGGCCCACGCCAACTCGCCCTCGCCACTGCCGCGTTGTGCATCCTCGGCGGACTGGGCAGCTACTGCGCCACCCACCGGATCACCGACGCGACCATGCCGACCGGCGCCGACTGGTGCAACCAGCAACTCGGTGGGGGAACCACCCTTGTCACCGGAACACACGACAGCACCATCGCCGAGATCGACGCCACGGGGGTGAAGGACACCCTGTGCGTCGCCGCCGGCGACCACGACGGCACTACCGGAGCCGTCGACCCCCTCCCCGCCAGCCTCCCCGTCCACCGGGTCACCCTCGACTTCTCGGGAGCGACCGGCAACGGCATCGCGGGCCAGGGCATCGCCTACGCCACCGGCTTCACCGGCGTCGGCGTCCGCTCTGTCACCATCCACTCCGGCAGCACCACCACGAACGCGGTCATCCAGAACCGACGCTGGCTGGCCTGGTGGCTTCTCCCGTCGATGCTCGACTACAAGCCCCCCAAGGACACGGCGACCGTCACCTACACCGACGGCCGCACCAGCACCGTCAACCTGGCCTCCCTCCCTAAGGGTTAGCCTCGCTGATGCGGTTCGCGTCGGGCATCGGCAGTGGCGTGGGCAACCCCGCCGAGACCGACACTCTCGGCGACTGGACCGGAACCACCGAGAACTTCACCAAGAAGACCACCTCGCCGCCCTCGGGCTCCACGGGCTTTGACGAGGACGGCGGGGTTGGTTCGGCGACAGACCACCCGCCATCGTCGACCCACCGCCCGGCGCGCGCAGGTGTCCGGCCCGACACCGCCGCCGGCGGCCCGCTGCTGCTCCCGGCGATGACCGGCGCCTCCTACCAGTGGCGCTGACGTCCCGCGCGCATGCCGGATGTGACTGTGCGCCGTAGATGGCCAGGGTCTTCGCGCTATTTGGCCACTGGCCCTGGCTCTGACCAGGGCGGACCTCCTTGGGAACCGCCGCGGATCCACGGTTTCCGCCGACCGCGGATCCGCTGGGACATCCACGACGACATCCACGAGGCGTTCCTGAAGCTGGCCTGCTGTGTGATCACCTACAGACGGGTCCGGGCATTGTGTTAGCTCCTCGTTAGTGGTCAACGCTCGCACTTCTTCGTCCTCGCAGCCGCCATGGGCGGCTACCTGGCCCGGTCCGGTATGGGCAGCCAGCGACGAACCCGACGCATGAACACCTGGGAAGCCGCCGCACGGCAGGCGCCCAGCAGGCCGATCACCGGTACCGTGAACTCACGCATCGGAGAGGACCACCAGTGACCGACGCCGAAGCCCTCATTGCCGCCATCCGTGAACTCCGCCACCGCCCCACCGGACTCCCCGCCTCCTGCAACCCGCTCATCGCCGACGTCCTCGTCCGCTGGGCCAGGGTCGCCACCCTCGACCCCACATTCCTCAACCGGGTCGGCGGATCTGAGGCCGTCGCCCTCGCCCGGGTCATCGTCGAGGAGCAGCCGTAGCCGGCTCGATGCCGGACCGCACAGCAGAGCCCCGCCAGCCGTAGCCGGCGAGGCATCGTTGGTTGGTGATCAGCTCCGGCCGGGGCCGCGGGTGGAGTCGCCCCAGTTCGCGTCCGTCACGGTTTCTCCTCCGTCCGCTGTTGCGGGATCCGGTTCGAGCTGCCGTCCTGCCGCTCGTGGCTCCACAAGATCGCCAGACGCATCAGCCGGGCAGCGGCGCGCTGGTCGTCGGGGAGCAGCATGTAGTCGATGAGCCGGTCCGTGGTCGGGCTGCTGCCGGTGTCGCACCAGCGACACAGTTCGAGACCAGGACGGTCGGGGGTTGGCAGGGTGTAGGTGAGAAGTAGGTCCTCGCCGCAGCGGCTGCAGTCGCTCATCCGCCCTCCAGAGTGGAAAGCCAGCCTCCGCCTGGACGGAACCCCAGGTCAACCACCACGAGTCGTCGTGACCACATCGAAACCCGGCGCCATCCCCGGCTCCGCCCTCCGAAGTCGGACAGGACCTGCCTGTCCGGGAAGCCGGTGTCCTTCCCGCGCGAGCCGCACTCGGTCGCCAGTCGGCTGTGCGGGTCGTCAGCTGATTGCAAGGGTGTGATGGGGGTCGGGTGTCGTCCTTGGGGAGGACCGCGGTGACCAGCTGTTCTGTCGCGGGATCGGTCGGTGGGGCAGGTTACGCTGCCGGTGCAGTGGGGGCGCCGGACGGGGGAGGACCGATGGCTGCTGTTCTGGATGCGCATGTGCGGGGGGAGGCGTGATCGATCCCGATGCCATACCGCAGTTCACGGGCGATCTCGCCCAGCTGGAGTCCGATGTCACGGGTCTGAAGTCGGACGCGTCGGCGATCGGCACGACCGGTGCGAACATCCACTCGACGTTCCAGGGGCTCGCGGCGTTCTACGAAGCGCCGGAGGCGGAGCAGCTGTTCGCGACGACCAAGCCGGTGGCCGACACGGCGAAGGTGTTCGAGAGCGATCTGGAGAAGGTCGCCGCGGCGCTGTCGGAGTACGCCTCCGAGGTCCGACCCATAGCGCAGAGGTTGAAGGACCTCAAGGAGCAGGCCAGCACGTTCGTGGCCGGGGTCAAGGACGACCACGACTGGCAGTACGACTCGTCCAAGGTGGACCAGGACAACAAGCTGCGTTCGGAGGTGGACGCGGCGGTGGCGTCGTTCTGGGACGCCGAGCGCCACTGTGCCAACAAGATCGAGGCGGTCTTCAACGGCACGACGTTCATCGCCAACGACGGCTCCAACAAGTCGACCATGTACGGCTACAGCGCGCAGCAGCTCGACGGTGCCTCGGGGCTGCCGTGGGGTGACGCGGTGGAGCAGAAGCACCACTGGTACGACGCCTGGTACTGGGGCAAGTCCTTCGTCAGTGGTGTGGTCATCGACGGGGTCTGGGGCACCCTCAAGGGCCTGGGCGGTCTGGTGGGTCTGGAGGGGTGGAACACCTTCGTCAACTCCTGGAAGGGCCTTGGCGAGTTGGGCATCGGCCTGGCCAGCTACGGGTTCCCGAACTTCGTGCTGATGCCGATCGGCATGGCGATCCCCGACTCCGTACTGCCGAAGTGGGTGCAGGAGAGCCGCAAGGCGACGCGTGAGGCGGGCAAGAGCATGCTCGCCTGGGACGAGTGGGGCAAGAACCCGGCCCGGGCGGCCGGCGGTGTGGTGTTCAACGTCCTGACGTTGGCGGCCGGAGGGGAGGGCGCCGGTCTCAACGCCGCCGGTGACGCGGGCAAGGCGAGTGTGGCCGCGCGGGCCATCGGCATGGCGGGCAAGGTCGGCGAGGTCATCGATCCGATGACCTACATCGCCAAGGGGGTGGGGGCCGGACTCAAGGGCGTCGCCTCGATTCCCAAGGTGGCGACGGCCCTTGACGCCCTCGGCAACCTCAAGGTCAAGGTCCTCGACATCAAGGGCCTCGCGGACATCAACCTGCTGCGCTCGCATGGCACCGAACTGCCGGACCAGAGCGTCAAGTTGCCCAACGGCTGGATCCTCGACAAGGACAACAACCTGCACCTGCCGGACGGCACGGTCAACAAGCCTCCGGTGGAGGTGCCCGCTCATCTCCGTGAGGGGCTGCACGTGGACGTCCCGGCCCCGCGGGAGCTGGTCGGTGCCCATGCCGGTGGTGGCGGCCACGAGTTGGCGTCTTCGCCCGGCGGGCACGAGCCGCCGGTGGCGGTCGGCAGGACGGACCACCAGGTCGAGAACTCGGTCGGCGGTGGCCACGGCACGAGCACCACCCCGCACGCTCCGACCCACACCGGCGGTGACGCCTCGTCGGCCGGCCACCAGCACGACGGTTCGGGGACGGCGACGGGTCATGGCTCCCACGGGCCGGTGCAGGGAGATGGCGGGCTGCCCGGCCAGCGTGGCCACGACGGCGCGGGCGGCACCGGTAGCCATGGGGGCGATCACGACACGGGCCGCCAGGGCGCTGGCCGGCTCACCGCCGAGGAGCGCCAGGAACTCGTCCGCAAGCAGGTCGAACGAGCCAACAACGACCCGGCGTACTTCAAGAAGTACTACCAGGTCAACGGCCATCGGCACCTTGTCCTCACCCGGGACGCGGACGGCCACGAGCTGCCGCAGCTGCGGGAGAACCCCGATCCGAACGGGCCGAAGTGGATCCTCGCCACGGACGGGCCGCCGCCGATCGCCCCGAGGTTCCACTCCTCCGGTTACACCCACGGCATCCGGCTACCGGACAGCCACCCGAAGCTCCCGGAGCTCGACACCTCGGCGGCCGCCCGGCACCACGCGATCACCGTCGACCAGGCCCATCACGAGCCGCTGAAGCAACTCAAGGAGGCCCACCAGTCCGCCGTGCACACGGGCGATCCGCAGGCCATCGACGACGCGAGGCACCTGTACGACCAGGCCAAGGAGGCGCACAGGACGCCGCACCGGGAAATGACCGAGGCGAGCGAGGCGCACGGGGACCGCGCCGCGGAATTCCATGCGGTGCCGGAACACTTTCCCGAGGCGAGGCGAGTCGACGACCGGGCCACCGGAAACAATCGCTTCGACCAGATCTGGGAACGCGGCGACGGCGGCTACATCGTTGTGGAGGCCAAGGGCGGACCCCATACCGATCTCGGTGACCGCGCTGTGGGGGGAGGGGTCCGGGCCATGCAGGGCACCCGTGAATACTTCGAGAGCATCCTCCATGAAATGCGTGACCGTGGTTTCTACAATGACGACGAAGCCAATCTCGAAAGGCAGCTGCGCAAGGCCTTGAAGAAGGGCGACGTGAGCTACCTGCTGGTGAAGGCTAAGGATGACGGAACGGGCCAGTATGCTGGCTACTTGATGAAGCTGTTCAATATCTACTAGAGGAGCAGTGCGGGTGGCTGTCACGGTAGTGCGGCACGAATTTCCCACGGCCAACGCCGAGCGTGGCCTGGCGAGGCTCAGTGAGGACACCGGCGAGGAGATCGACGATCTCGAGGACTCGCCGCGCGGGTTCAACCTCGCACTGGACTCGGCGCTGACCACGGCCAAGGCGCACTGCCTCCTCGATCCCACCGCCAACAAGTTTGAGACGTGGCAGGCCTGTGTCTCGGCCATGCAGGTCGGCTCCGCGCTGTTCGCCTCGGCGACCGCGACGGAGGGGACGGTCCAGTGCCGGATCGCGGGCAGGACGCGCACCATCCAGGCCACCGGCCCGCAGTACTACGCCGGCCCCGCGCAGTGGATCACCTCCTTCTGGCTGGCCGTCATCTGCCGGGAGCAGGGGAGGATGACCGAGCTGGCCAACGTTCCGCTCGACCTGTTGCGTGAGTCGGGAGCCGTGGTCGACGACTACATCTACGCCTGGGTGGACACCCTGCAGACGTACTGGTCGGAAGGCCCGGAGCTGGTCGAGAAGTTGGCCGCCGCCATGGACGGTACCGATCCCGAGGTGCTTCGGGTGGCCGATCGCGAGTTGGTGCTGAAGCAGCTCTATCCGCCGATCAACCTCTTCTACCGGTTCCTCCGGCAGGACCACGAACGGTTCAACGTCGAACTGGCCAACGCCCTGCAGTGGCACCAGGAGTACTGGACCAGGGACGCCGAACGGTCCCGCAGCCTCGCGGGGGCGGTGGCGCTCGGCCCGTTGGCCGTCGCCTGCCTGGCCTATGACGCGGGCTTCCCGATCGAGGTCGAGTCCGAATACCTGCCCCAGCACCTGCTGAAGCGCAGCTGGCTGGGCGAGTTCGAGACCTGAGCCGACACCAGAGCACAAGGACCAGCGTGACCAAGGACGTTGTCGCCCTCATACCCCGGATGCCCGACACCGACAGCATCGCCAAGGCGCTGGCGGCCGCCGGGCCGGGCTTCCACCTGCGGTCCGTCGCCGGCGGTGCCATGCTGCAGCTCTGCGACGAGGCGGGGCGGCCGTTGCTGTCGGTGGAGGCCCCGCTGTTCGTCGAGGTGCCGGGTGAGGCGGCCCGGCTGCTCGGGCCGGAGGCGGCCGAAGTCGGGGCGCCCGTCTGGTGGATCGAGGCCAGGGCCTCCACCGCCGTCCCGGAGGCCGAGCGGCTCGGCGCGCTCTTCGCCGGCCGGCTCGCCCGCGAACTCGACGGGATCGTCTGGCCGGCCCAGGCCCGCGGTCTCGACGAGCAGCCACCACCGGATGCCGAGGTCACGGTGGTGCCCAGCCCGGCGGCGGTGCAGCCCGCCGTTGACATCCTCACCGACCGGGTGGCCGTGGTCATCCAGGAGCGCCCGGTGGTGGCGATGTCCTCCTGGCTGTCCGACGCCTTCCGTGCCTGCGCGGCGAGCAACCGTGCGCTGCAGATCGTCACGCAGGCGCACAGCACGCTCAGCCTCCCGACCCAGCTGGTGCTGTCCGAGCCGCCGAACCGCTGGGTCATCCGTGACGAGCGGGGCGGCTTCTACGACGGCCGGTCCGGAGCCGTGCTGCACTGGCGGGACGGCGCTTTCGTGCCCGTCGACGCCCCGCCCGGCCAGGTGCCGGTCGCGCCGGCCTTCACCGGGGGCGCCGAACCCGCCGGCGAGCAGGTGATCGTCTCGTTCCGCACCCGGCAACCCGCCGGCGATCGCCTTCTGCTCGGCGGCGCCCTGGAAGCCGCCTGGCAGCGGCTCACGGGCGAGCCGCCGACCGGCTGGGGCACCGCGGAGCCCGCAGGCCTGCCGTGGTCCCGATCCGACATCACCGCCCTGGCGCGGGCGCGTTCCCAGGACGGCATGTGGTTCGTCGCGGTGGGCAGCCCCACGCGTCCGGCCATCGCCACCGTTCGGATCTCCCACTCCGACGGGGGAGTTGAGGAGGACGTGACGCTCGCGGTCGGATGCCCGGTCGGCGGGCCGCCCGCCGTGGACCTCCTGCGCGAGTTGGCCGAGGAGTTGGTGGTCGAGTACGACGCGCAGTCCCTGCTGGCCCAGGCCCGCCCGGGGAGGCCGGACCTGATGATCCCGGCCCGATTCGAAGGGCTGCCGACACCGCTCGCCTTCGCGCTGGGGAGCGACGGTGTGGCCGAGATCGGGGCTGACCACGCTCGCCGCCCACCGCTGGCGACACCGCCGGACCTGCTGGGGCCGGCGGCCCGACCGGGGTTCTTCTACCGGCTCGGCCAGGCCCAGGCTCCCGCGGCCTGGGCAGCTCTCGAACAGCTCATGCGCCACCTGCGGCCGACGGGCGGGCGATCGCGGCCGACGAAGCCCTGACACAGCCCGATCCGACCGGTGCAGGGCCCGGACGGTGGAGTTGGCGATGGTGTCGAACCCGGCGGCGAAGATGGTCATCACCTGGTCGGGCGGACCTCCGACGTCCAGGACGCGCCCGGTCAGGGAGAGAAAGCCCGTCATTCTGCTGCGGGATCGGTCATTTTCGGCCTCCCCTCCATGTGGGCTGAACGGGTGAATCATCCTTCGTCCCGTGATTGGACCTGACGCGCGGGCTCAGCAGCCCGCGTCACGACGTGGCCGGGGAGCGCCACCCGTCGGGCGGCGGAGCTTTTGCATCGGCGTGCGTCGTGTGATCGGCTGATGTTCCGATCTGCCCGCATGGGCATCGCCGACAAGGAGAGTGACCCATGGCGGGCTTCGGCTGGAAGCTGCACGGCGACGGAAGGAGCCCCGCGCCCGGTGCAGTCGTCAAGCCGAACGAACGGCTGAGCTGGGGGCGCACCATCGGGCTCGGCGCTCAGCACGTGGTGGCGATGTTCGGTGCGACCTTCGTGGCACCGGTTCTGATGGGACTCAATCCCAACCTGGCCGTCATGGTCTCCGGTGTCGCGACCATCTTCTTCCTGCTGGTCACCGGTGGGCGCATCCCCAGCTACCTCGGCAGCAGCCTCTCCTTCGTCGGCGTGGCAGCAGTGATCAAGGCCCAGGGTGGTGACGCCGCGACGCTGACGGGCGCGATGCTGGTGGTCGGGGCGGTGCTCGCGGCCTGCGGCGCGGCGGTCCGGGCGGCGGGTGCGCGGGTGATCCACGCTGTGCTGCCGCCGGTGGTGACCGGCGCCGTGGTGATGCTGATCGGCTTCAACCTGGCACCGGTCACCGCCGGGACGTACTGGCCGCAGGACCAGTGGACCGCGCTGCTCACCATGCTGTTCACCGGCCTCGCCCTGGTGGTGCTGCGTGGCTTCTGGTCGCGGATCGCGATCTTCCTCGGCCTGGTCTTCGGGTACGCGATCTCCTGGATCTTCGACCGGATCCTCGGGCGGATCCACTCCGCCAACGGGGCCGGAGTGGTGACGGACCACTGGCGGCTCGACCTCTCCGGCGTGGGCAAGGCCGAGTGGATCGGCCTGCCCGCCCTGCACGCGCCGAGCTTCTCCGCCTCCGCGGTGTTGGTGGCGCTCCCCGTCGTGGTCGCGCTGATCGCCGAGAACGCCGGGCACGTCAAGGCCGTGGGCGAGATGACGGGTGATCCGCTGGACGACCGGATGGGCGCGGCGATCATGGCGGACGGCGCCGCCACCATGATCTCCACCAGCGTCGGCGGCCCGGCCACCACCACCTACGCCGAGAACATCGGCGTGATGGCCGCGACCCGGGTCTACTCCACCGCCGCGTACTGGTGCGCCGCCGGCTTCGCGATCCTCTTCGGCCTCTGCCCGAAGTTCGGCGCGGTGGTCGCCGCGATCCCGGGCGGCGTGCTCGGCGGGATCACCGTCGTCCTGTACGGCATGATCGGCCTGCTCGGCGCCCAGATCTGGGTGCACAACCAGGTGAACCTGACCAACCCGCTGCACCTCGTCCCGGTGGCGGCCGGTGTCATCATCGGCATCGGCAACGTGTCCCTGAAGTTCACCGACAACTTCTCGCTCAGCGGCATCGCCCTGGGCACCCTGGTCGTCCTGGTCGGCTACCACGTGCTGCGCCTGATGGCCCCGGCGCACATGAAGCAGCAGCAGTCCCCGCTACTGGACGCGGGAACCAGCGAGTACGACAGCGGCACCTCGGACCGCTGACCCCGACGCCGGCGCAGCTGGAGCAGGGCGGAACTCCAGGTGGCGGCCGAGGCAGACCAGTAGCTCGACCGCCGGCGGGGCCACGCCGGATCCCCCAGCCCGAGGGGCCGTCGCGAGACCCTGCCGGTGACAGTCCGGCCAGCACAGCCGGGACCACCAGGGCAGGACAGCCGGCCCGACGGCCGTGGCCTCGTGCGGCCTGACGACCACCGGCTCGGGGACGGTGACATACTCGGTCGCTGTCTGCTGGTGACCGCGTCCGACCGGACGCCGGGGCGGCAGCCGGGGAGGGGAGACAGCACGTGCGTGGAGGACGGGTGGCCGTCGTGGGTGGGAGCATCGCGGGCTGCGCCGCGGCGCTCGCCGCCTCGCGGGTCGGCGCGGACGAGGTCGTCGTCTTCGAACGGGCCGCCGGCCGGCTCCAGGACCGCGGTGTCGGCCTCACCCTGCACAACGACCGGTACGCCGAGCTGGAGGCCGCCGGGTACCTCGACGCCGGCATGCCCTGGCTCCAACTGGCCCGCCGCCCCTGGGTGACACGACAGGGCACCACCTGGGCCGGCCGCGAGATCGGCGTCCTGCCGTTGCCGTTCCGCTCCTACAACTGGGGCTCCCTCTGGCGGGAACTGCGAAACCGGATCCCCGGGACCGTCGACTACCGCGCCGGCGTCACCGTCTCCCGGGTGGCTCCCGAGGCCGACGGCGCGGTGGTGCACCTGGCCGACGGCACCGAGGAACGCTTCGACCTGGTCATCGGAGCGGACGGCTACCGCTCGGTGGTCCGAGCCGCGATACACCCCGACGCCGTCGCCGAGTACGGCGGATACCTGGCCTGGCGCAGCACCCTGCCCGCCGACCGGTTGCCCGACCCACCCGAGGCCTTCCTCGACGGCGACGCGGCGACGGTGGTCTGGCCCGGCGGGCACATGCTCGTCTACCGCATCCCCGGGCCGGCCGGCGGCATCCCCCACGTCAACTGCGTCTTCTACGCCGTCCCGCCCACCACCGCCGGCCCGTTCGACGGCCCTGCGACCATCCACCCGAGGACCGTCACCGCCGAACTGCTGGCTCACCAACGGAAACTGATGGACCGACACCTCCCGCCGTACTGGCAGGAGGTCATGGAACGCACCAAGCCCGAGGACCGCTTCATACAGCCGATGTACGACATGGCCGTGCCCACCTACGCGGCAGGACGACTCGTCCTGCTCGGCGACGCCGCCTCCGTCGGGCGGCCCAACACCGGCAGCGGCGCCATCAAGGCCCTCCAGGACGCCGCCGCCCTGGAGCGCGCGCTGCGCACCAGCGGGGACTGGGAGGAGGCGCTGCTCGCCTACGGCGCCGAACGGGCACCCGTCGGACGCGCCACCCGCGACCTCGGCCGCAGCCTTGGCCGGGCGCAGGTCCTGGAGACGCCCGACTGGGCGGCCATGGACCAGCAGGCGATCGAGCAGTGGTGGCAGGGAGCGGGCGGCGGCAACGGCTTCGGCGGCCACGCGCTGCGCCGCTGATTTGCCGTTCCCCCGAGTACTGGGACGAGTGGGGCGGGCGACCCCCCCTCCAGGAGGTCGCCTGCCGGGTCGCTCAGCCGGGCTGCACGACGGTGGTGACCCTCCCGGTCCCGAGGTCGTAGGCGTAGCCACCGATCTTGATGTCGCCGATGCCCGGTGCGAGCTCGGGTGCCGAGCACAGCTTGGCGACGTCCCGCTGGACCGTCTCGGACGGCTCCAGGACGGCCATCTCCAAGGAGGTCCGTTCGTCCCAGCCGCCACGGGCGGCGTAGCCAGCGCGCAGATCGTCGTCGGCGAGCAGTCCGGAACCGCAGTCCGTGTGGTGGATGACGGCGATCTCGAACCAGTCCGCGTCGGGGGTCTTGTTCTCGTGCAGGTGCACGATCCAGGCGAGGTCCTTGACGACCGCCGGTGTCACGCGGCCGCCGACGTTACGTGCGACGATCGCCTCGCCGAGCCGGACGCCCAGCACGGCCGCGGGCTCCACGCGTGGATCGATGCAGGTGATCAGGTACAGCTGCTTGAAGGGGACGAACGGGATCGGGGGGACGTCGGCCTGGGCGCCGGAGGCCGCGAAAGCCTGGTTGCGCTCCAGGTACGGGGCGAAGTTCGACATCGGCTGGTTCCTTCGGGGGCTGATTCCTTCGGGAGGCGGCGGCAGCCTGGGGCTCGGGACCGGCGCCGCGTGCGCGGCGTCGACCTCCGCGCTGCGCGAGCCGGTCCGTCCGGCCATGAACCGCAGGCGGGCGGCAGCGAGCCCTCCTGGGCGGCCACCATCGCCCACGAGGCGATCGTCCGCCAGGCGGGCTCGCCCGGCAACTGGCAGCTCAAGGACGTCGACGCCAGCCCGCACCCCTACCGGGGCCAGATCAAGGCCAGGTGCCAGGGTGAGCGCGGTGCGATCCGCGGGCTCGCCACCGGCCCCGGCCGCGTGGATGCCACGGCGCGGAAGGCGCGGGAGCGGGAGCGCGCGGCTCTCCGTGGCGCGCGGGTGCGGCGCCGAACCGTGCTCCGGCCGGCGCCGCACCCGCGGTGGCCCGGGGGCCGCCGAGTCCCTGGGCCGCTGTGCTGACGGGGGGTCAGTCGTCGATCGCTGTGCTCAGGCTGAGCTCCGCGGTGGCGTCCAGGTCAGCGCCGACCGCCGCCAGCTTGCCGCGGATCGCGGTGACCGCGTCCTCGCCCAGGGCCAGCCGCAGCGGGGGCTCGGGCAGCTCCAGCGCGGCGAGCAGCGCGGCCGCCGCCTTGGCCGGGTCGCCCGGCTGCTGCCCGTGGCTGCCGGAGAGGGCGGCCCGGAGGACGTCGACCGTGGGCCGGTAGTCCTCGATCACGTTCGCGGACTGCAGCGCCGGACCGGCGAACTCGGTGCGGAAGGCGCCCGGTTCGACGATCAGCACCTTGATCCCCAGCGGTGCGACCTCGCCGGCCAGCGCCTCGCTGGCCAGCTCCAGCGCGCCCTTCGCGGCACTGTAGGCGCCGACGCCGGGGAAGGAGAGCATCCCGCCCATGCTGGTGACCTGCACGATCGTCCCGCTGCGCTGGGCCCGCAGGTGCGGCAGCACCAGGCGGGTGAGCCGCATCGCACCGAAGAACATCACCTCCATCGCACCGCGCAGCTCGTCCTCGGTGGTCTCCTCGACGGCGCCGACGACTCCGTACCCCGCGTTGTTGACGAGCACGTCGATCCGTCCGTGCTCCTCGATCGTGCTCTTCACCGCCTGCGCGCACTGCTCCGCATCGGTCACGTCGAGCCGTACCGGCGTGATCCGCCCCGGGAACTCGGCCATCAGCGCCGCGATGCTCTCCGGCCGGCGGACCCCGGCGATCACGGTGTCGCCGACCGCCAGCGCGGCCCGCGCGAAGGCGGCTCCGAACCCACTGTTGGCGCCCGTGATCAACCAACGCCGGCCCTGGGTCGCGTTCTGACCGATCGTCATGGAAATTCCCCCTGGATAGTTCCTGTTTGCGCCGACCCTACACGCAGCCCCGCCCGCGACGGTGGTGACAGCCGGTCCCGCCGCCCCGGCGCATCACCGAAGTTCAAGGCCACTGGTGGGCAGGCCAGTTGCGGTCGATCCCGGGGCGACGCCGCTTGCTGATCCGGGCGGTCGTCCCGGCTCGCCGTGGTGGGAGGTCAGGACGGCAGGACCCACTTCTGGTTGGCCCCGCCCGTGCAGTCCCAGATCTGCGCCTGGGTGCCCGGCGTGGTGGACCAACCAGTGTCGTCCAGGCACCTGTTCGACTCGGGGTTGTACAGCGAGCCGTCGGATCGGGGGATCCAGACCTGCGCGCCGGTGCCGTTGCAGTCGTAGAGGTCGACCGGTGTGCCGTTGGCGGTACCGGCCGCGTAGACGTCCAGGCACTTGCCCAGGACCTGCAAGGTGCTGCCCGCCGCCACCACGGTCCACTGCTGCGCGGTGGTCTGGTTGCAGGTGTACACCTGAACCGGGTTGTAGTCGGCGGTGCTGGCCGAACGGTCGTCCAGGCACAGGCCGCCGTAACCCGTGATCTGCCCGGTGCCCCCACCCCCGCCCCCGCCCCCGCCGGTCGTGGTGTAGGCGGCGACGTAGCCGACGCTCATCGTGGCGCCCGAACTGGTACCCGCCCCCGGCGTGGTGCAGCCGCACACACCGTTGGGGAAGCCGCCGCCGATGGCGAGGTCGAAGATGATCGACATGTTGTGGTCGAACGCCTGCTGCCAGGTCGCGGCGCCGACCTGGCCCTCGTTCACGCTGAAGTACTGGTTGCCGTCGAGGTACCAGGTCACCGACTCGGCCGCCGGGTTCGTCCGGTCCAGGATCATCGAGTAGGTGTGGTAACCGGTCTGGCAACCCGGACAGGCCCGCAGGCCACTGCCGATCCCGTTGCCCTCGTTGCACGGGCCACCAGGATCGGTACCGCAGTGGATCGTGCCCGCGACCTCCGAGAGCGCGTTGACGTCCTCCATGATGTCGATCTCACCGTTCTCGGGCCACTGCCCGGGACCCAGCATCCAGAACGCGGGCCAGTACCCGGCTCCGCTCCCCGGGTCGGGTTGCTCGATCGAGGCCGTGACCTCCAGCTTGCCGCCCACCGGCGCCCCGACCACCGCGCCGGGCGTGTGGATCCGGCCGGACGTCCAACCGCCGCCGCCGTTCAGCGCGGTGATGTCCAGGTGACCGTTGCCGTCGAGGTGGACGTTGGCGGTCGAGTTGGTCATCGTCTCGATCTCACCGGTCCCGAAGTTCGATCCGGGGCCGGTGTCGTACGCCCAGCTCGACGCGGAGGGCGCACTGCCGGCCGGCCCGGCGAAGTCGTCGCTGAACACCGTCGTCCACCCCGACGGTGCCGCGGGCACGGTCGCCGCGCCCGCGGTGACCGGGGTGGTCACCAGCGCGGCCAGCAGCCCCAGCGCGGTCAGCAGTCCCAGCGTCGCCACCAGCGCCGGCCGGCGCCAGCGGCGGGAACGCGGACTTGGGTGGCGGACGGCATGCCAGAGGCGGGTTGCGTCGATCATCTGCGGCTCCCAGAGTCCGGTGGCCGCCCCCCGGGAGAGGAGCGGACGGGGGACACGCCGGGCCGCGATCCGTTCGAACCGGCCGGAAGCCGCCCCGGCGTCCCCAACTGATGCTCGGCTGGCCAGAATTCAACTCCTGAACCTGTCAAGACGTCAATATATCGGATCCGTTCAATGCTTGGGGTGAACGGCCGCCCGGGGCGGGGGACCCGGGCGGTGTCGCGTCAAGGACGGTGTCCTGTGCGCTGTTTCGGCGGGTGGGGACGCCGCGGCCGGCACGGAGTCACGCACGCGTTCACCCTCCCGGCATCGCCCGAACCGTGATCTCCTCCATACTCTCTGCGCAATTCTTCCCACTTCGGGGGCGCATCCCAGGGCGGGCGGCCGTCAGCGACAGTGGCGACGGGGCCTCGGACAGCACCCCCTCGCGGCGGGGATCCGAGGACCTCGCACATCAGTGGGGGACGACGCCGAGTCCACGGACCAGTACCAGGTGCCTCCCGTTCTGGCAAGAAACCCATGCGCACACAGGTTTCACAGAATGCCGCTTGGCGCGGCCTGGGTGACTGGGCAGAATCTGTCGGGTCCATGCTGGGTAACCACAGTTCACAGGGGGTGACGAACTGGACTGGAGAGCCGTACCGTGAAGTTCCGCGCCGACCGCTCCACCGGAGGCGTCGCCACTCAGCCGGCTCCACAGGGTGACTGGTCAACGACACCGGCCGTGGAGTCGCCCGAACCGGGCCAACTGTTGACGGCGCGCGAGATCGACCTGGTCCGGGCGAGCGTGGCCGCGGTCGAGCCGTACGCGGCCGACCTGCCAAGGTTCTTCTACGCCATGCTGTTCGACCGGTACCCGCAGGTCCGCGAGTTGTTCCCGGCCCAGATGGACGTCCAGCACGACCGGCTGGTGCGCGCCCTGCTGCTGATCGTCGAACTCGTCGACGATCCCGCGAACCTGGTGACCTTCTGCGGCAACCTGGGCCGTGACCACCGCAAGTTCGGCACGCTGAGCGCCCACTACCCGGCGGTCGGCGAGTGCCTGCTCGCCACCCTGGAGCACTTCGCGGGCCCGGCCTGGACCGACGAGGTCGCCGCCGCCTGGACCCGGGCCTACAACGCCGCCGCGCGGACCATGGACCAGGCCGCCATCGACGACGCGCGGCACCGGCCCGCGGTCTGGCAGGCCCGCATCGTCGGCCACCTGCGCCGCTCCGCCGACCTCGCGGAGATCACCGTGCGGACGGACCAGCCGTACCCGTTCACCGGTGGGCAGTTCGTCGGCATGGAGACGCCCTGGTGGCCCAAGATCTGGCGCTACTACTCCCCGGCGAACGCCGCGCGCCCGGACGGGAGCATCACCTTCCAGGTCCGGGCGGTCACCGGCGGCCGGATCAGCAATGCCCTGGTGCGCCGGGCCGTGGTCGGTGACGTCCTGCGGCTCGGCGCCCCGCTGGGCGACATGGTGCTGGACCGCGGGTCGCAGCGGGGCGCGGTGTGCGTGGCCGGCGGCACCGGGCTCGCGCCGATCCGGGCGCTGATCGAACAGGCCGTCCTGGACGGCCGGCAACTGCCCCTCGACCTCTTCGTCGGTGCCCGCAGCTTCGAGGAGCTCTACGCGCTCGACGACCTGTACGAGCTGTCGCGGCGCCACCCCTGGCTCACCATCCGGGCGGCCGTCGCCGACGAGCAGTCGGTCGGCAGGGGTGGCGGCGACCAACTGCTCCAAGCCCTGGCCAGCTGTGGGCCGTGGCCGCGGCACGACGCCTACCTCGCCGGACCGGGCCCGATGATCGTGGCCGCCGCGCGGATCCTGCGCCGCGGTGGGATCCCACTGGAGCGCATCCACCACGACCCGTTCGTTTCGATCGATCTGGTGGACCCCTCGTGACCCAGCCCGCCTCCGGCTCCACCGAGGGCCTTGACGACGACGCCGGCACCGGCTCCGACAACGGCCTCGACGGTGGCTTCGACAACGCTCACCAGCCCCGTCCCGAAGGTCGCGCCGACACCCGTTTCGGCTCGGCCGGCGAGCACCGGCTGCAGCAACTGCGCGGCACCGCCGAGCGCGCCGCGGACTTCTACCAGCGCCAGGTCCGCCCGCACCTGACACCACAGATGCAGGCCTTCATCGCCCGCCAGACCATGGTCTTCCTGTCCACCGCGGACGCCGAGGGGGCCTGCGACGCCAGCTTCCGGGCCGGCCCGCCCGGATTCGTCCTCGTCCTCGACGACCACACACTGGCCTATCCCGAGTACCGCGGCAACGGTGTCATGGCGAGTGCCGGGAACATCACCGAGAATCCCCATCTCGGCCTGCTCTTCCTCGACTTCACCGGCGACCGGATCGGCCTGCACGTCAACGGCACCGCCCACCTGCGCCCCGACGACGCGCTGCGCACCGCCTACCCGCACCTGCCGGTCGAGACCGCGCCGGGACGCCGGACCGAGCTGTGGGTCCACATCTCGGTCGACGAGGCCTACATCCACTGCTCCAAGCACATCCCGCACCTGGAGCCGGCGAGCCGCGGTGCCCGGCAACTCGCCCACCGGCCCAAGGACGCCGAGTACTTCACCGGCCCCGTCACCGACCCGCCGCCGAGCGCCCCGGCCTTCCCCACGCGTCCGGCCGTCCCCGCACCTCCGGTCGTCCCGACGGCACCGACCCCGTCGTGGGCGCGCCCACCGGCGGCGGTGGCGCGCCAGGGGTGGCGGCAGGTGCTGCGACGGGACGGCTGAGCGAACTGGCGCGCCCACCGGCCCCACTCGACCGGACCCGGACCCGGTGCCGGTTCCGCCGGCCTCGGGCGGCCGGGTGTCGACTCCAGCCCGGAACACGTGTCACCGTGCCTCCGTCCCGGTCGGGTCAACCGACCCGCTGTCAGGAATCCGTGAAGCAGGACGCCCGGCCGTGCCCCTGGGAGTAGTCGAGCGCGTCCGGGTAGAGGTAACCGACCGAGGCGTTGGTGGGCGTCGAGGCCGGTAGGGCCTGCGCACAGGCCGCCTTGGCCGCCGCGTCGGACGGGAGGGACGCGTTGTAGGTCAGCACCGGCGTCGCGTACACCCTGCCGTCGTGCGCCTGGGCGCAGGGGACGAGGGCGACCCACTGGATCCCGCCGTCGGCGTCCTTGGAGCGCACCGTGAAGCAGTCCCCCGGCCGCAGGTCGAAGACGCTGTCCACCTGGGTCTCGGAGACCCCGCCGTCCCGGTTCCGTTGCACGTGGGAGCTGAGCATGTCGGCCACGTCGTAGAAGAGCATGGGCCACACCACCGCGGCGACCAGGCCCGTGATCGCCAGGCCCTTGCCCCGCTGCCCGCTGCGCCGCACCTGCACCAGGGCGATCACCCCGAAGACCAGGGCGAACGGCACCAGCGCCAGCAGGCCGCAGGTGCGCGCCCAGCGTGCGAAGCGATTGGTGCCAGCGGGCGGACCACCGCCGTCGGCGACGCTCACCGCCCGTTCGAGTGTCGCGAACGAGCCCCGCCGGTCCATGGATGCCCTGCCCCTTGTAGTCACGCTTGTCGTCCGCGCCGCGCGGTACCGCGGAGCGAGACCCTAGCGGAACCCGGCGGAGCCGGTCGGGGCCGGCCCTGCCAGGAGGTCCGATGCGAGCGGGGACGGTCGGGGCGTCAGGCGGTCGCGGTCTCGGGGACCGCCTGAGTGGCGGTGACCTCGCCAACCGTGCCGATCGCCGGGGAACGGGTGAGCCGGCGGACCTCGGGGACGGCCAGCACCAGCAGCGAGAGCAGTGTCATCAGTCCGGCGCAGGCCCAGAGCGCGCCGCTCAGCCCCAGCCCGCCGGCCAGCGGCCCGGCCAGCGCCGTGCCGACCGGGGCCAGTGCCACCGAGCCGCACCAGTCGTACGCGGCGACCCGGGAGAACTTGGCGGCCGGGATCTCCTGCTGAAGGGCGATCATCCAGCTGACGCCGAAGAGCGTGCCGCCGGTGCCGGAGGCGAACATCGCCCAGGCCAGCACCGGGAGGGGCGCGCCGGCCGCCAACGCGGCGGCGGGCAGCGCGAAGAGCAGCATCCCGACGTTGCCGGCCAGCAGGATCCGGCGCGGCTGGCGGCGCACCAGCAGCAGCCCGCTGAGCACCAGCCCGACGCCCATCGCGGCGTTCGCCAGCCCCCACGGCCGGGCGCCGCCGAGCCGCTGGTCGGCGACGATCGGCCCGAGCACCGACTCGGCGGCGATCAGGCAGGTGTTCACCACGCCGTACTGCACCACCACCGTCCACAGCCAGCGCCTGGAGGCGAACTCCCGCCAGCCGTCCCGGAGTTCGGCGAGCAGGCCGGGACCGGCCGGCCGTGCCGCCGGGGCCGGCGCCCGCAGCAGGAGTCGCAGCGCGCCGGCCGCGGCGAAGCAGCAGGCGTCCAGCGCCAGCACCCAGCCCGGTCCGACCGCGGCCACCATCGCCCCGCCGAGCGCCGCGCCGCCGATCTGCGAGGAGTTCATCGCGGTTCGGAAGAGCGCGAAGGCGCGCGGCGCCTGCCGCTGGTCGACCGACTCCATGATCACGCCCTCGGCCGCGGGGGTGAAGAAGGCCTGGCCCACCCCGCCCGCCGCGGAGAGCAGCACCACCTCCCACAGCCGCGCCGAGCCGGAGAGCACCAGCGCGGCCAGCACGCCCTGGGAGAGCGCGTTGCCGACGTTGGCCGCCACCATCACCCGGTGCCGCGGCAGCCGGTCCGCCACCGCGCCGCCGAGCAGCAGGAAGAGCACGGTGGCCAGCAGCCGGGCCGCGATGACGGACCCGATCCCGGTCGCACCGCCGCCCATCGCCAGCACCGCGAAGGCGGTGGCGATCGGGGCGCCGGCGTTGCCGAGGCCGCTGACCACGGTCGCGCCGGTCTGGATCAGGTAGCTGCGTCCCGCCCAGGCGAAACGGCGGGCGGGGGCGTCGGTTCGGTTCGGCACTCGCCGACTATGACGGTGGCATCGTCGGCTGTCCACGGTACGGGTCGGTAACCGGCCGTCCCCCTGTCCGGGGTCAGCCGAGGTGGCCGCGGAGGAAGCTCAGGGTGCGGCGCCAGGCGACCTCGGCCTGCAGCGGGTCGTAGCTGCCGAGCGGGTTCTCCTCGTTCATGAAGGCGTGCCCGGCGGGGTAGAAGTGGATCTCCGGCCGCCGGTCGGTGGCCTCGCCGATCAGGATCGCCGCCTCGTCCACGGTCTCCGGCGGCAGCCCGTGGTCGTGTTCGGCGAAGTGGCCCAGCACGTGCGCGGTCAGGCCGCGGTAGTCGTAGCCGGGCTCCCGCGGCAGGCCGTAGAACGGGACGACGGCCGCCACCCGGTCGCCCTCCAGCGCGGCCAGCCGCAGCGCGAAGCCGCCGCCCATGCAGAAGCCGACCACCGCGATCGCGTCGCCGACCAGCGCCGAGTGCCCCAGCAGGAAGTCGACGGCGCCGCGCAGGTCGCGCACCGCGCCCTCGACCGGGAGCCGCTTGAGCAGCTCGGCGGCCTCGGCCCGGTCGTGCGTGGTGACGCCGCCGTACAGGTCGGGCGCCAGCGCCAGGAACCCCTCGGCGGCGAACCGGTCGACCATGCCCGCGATGTGGTCGGTCAGCCCCCACCACTCCTGGACCACCAGCAGGCCCGGTCCCCGGCCGCTCGGCGGGAGGGCCAGATAGCCGTGGGCCTGACTCCCGTTGCTGGGGAAGGTGACGTTCTGCCGGCCAGTGCCGGCTCCGGCAGCGGCGGGATCGGCCATCGGGCTGCTCCAGGTGGGCCGCGGGCGGGCGCGGCGGGGACGACGCCGCGAGAGGATCTGGCAGGTGCGGCCCGGGCCGGGGCGGCCCGCGGGCACGATGGTATGCGGAGGGGAGGTGAGCGACCGTCAGCCGCCGCTCCGGCCGGGCGTGTCGCGCGGCCCGGTCAGCCCATCTCCTCCAGCGCCCGGCCGCGGGTCTCCCTGATGCAGAAGGCCACGAACGGGATGGAGAGCAGTGCGAAGCAGGCGTAGATGACGTAGGCGGCCGACAGGTCCCAGTTCGAGAGGCTGGGGAAGGAGACGGTGACCGCCCAGTTGGCGATCCACTGCGCCGAGGCGGCCACCGAGAGCGCCACCGCGCGGATCCGGTTGGGGAACATCTCGCCGAGCAGCACCCAGACCACCACGCCCCAGGAGAAGGCGAAGCAGAAGACGAAGACGTGCGCGGCCACCAGGGCGACGGTGCCCTGCAGGCTGGGCAGGGTGGCGTGGCCGTCGGCGCCGTGCCGGTAGGAGAACGCCCAGGCCGCGGCGCCCAGCGCGAGCGCCATGCCGGTCGAGCCGGCCAGTGCCAGCGGCTTGCGGCCGATCCGGTCCACCAGCAGCATCGCGACCACCGTGCCGATCACGTTGATGATCGAGGTGGAGAGGCTGATCAGCAGCGAGTTGCTCTCGTTGATGCCGACCGACTGCCAGAGCAGCGAGGAGTAGTAGAAGATCACGTTGATGCCGACGAACTGCTGGAAGACCGAGGCGCCGATACCGATCCAGACGATCGGCAGCAGCCCGAACCGACCGCCCCGCAGGTCGCCCAGCTGAGGCTTGTGGGCGCTGTGCAGCACGGCCCGGATCTCCGCCACCCGGGCGTCCAGGTCCACCCCGGTGCCCTCGACCTCGGTCAGCACCGCGCGGGCCCGCTCCTCGCGGCCGGCGGCGATCAGGAAGCGCGGGGACTCCGGGATGGCCAGCGCCATCAGTCCGTAGATCACCGCCGGCACGGCCTCCACGCCGAGCATCCAGCGCCAGGCGTCGATACCGGCCAGGTGGTTGGTGGACTCGCCGCCGGCCGCCTGGTTCAGCGCGTAGTTGGCCAGCTGGGAGACGGTGATCCCGAGCACGATCGCCATCTGCTGGAACGAGGCCAGCCGGCCGCGGTAGGCGGGCGGGGAGACCTCGGCGATGTAGGTCGGCGCGATCACCGAGGCGATCCCGATGGCGATTCCGCCGAGCACCCGCCAGAAGCCGAGCACCTGCACGCTGGGCGGGAACATCGAGCCGACGCCGCTGATCGCGAAGAGCACCGCGGCCAGCAGCATGGTGCGGACCCGGCCGAGGCGGTCGGCCAGCCAGCCGGCCGCCACCGCCCCGGCGGCCGAGCCGAGCAGGGCGATGGCGACCACGAACGCGGTCTCGGCGCTGCCGACGTGGAAGTGCCGCTGGATCCCGGTGACGGCACCGTTGATGACCGCGCTGTCGTAGCCGAAGAGGAAGCCACCCATGGCCGCGGCGGCGGAGATGAAGACGACATGGCCGAGATGGGCGCCAGCGGCGCTCTCGGCCGGCGTGGTCGTGGTCACGGCGGGCTCCCGGGGCGGTGGCTGGGCATGGTCCATACCATCAGATCAGCCGACCGCCCGGCACTCCGGCACCGGAGCCGGGAGTCGCCACGGGGGAGACCCGTCCGGCTCAGCCGGCCGCTCTCAGTCGGCCGGGCAGCCGCCGGTGCGCCGGGCGTTGCGCCGCAGCAGCTGCTCCCGGGTGCCCTGGTCGCCGGGGGCTCCGCGCTCGGCCAGCCGGTCGGCCTGGGCGGCCTGCTCGGCGGCCGGGAGCTTGTCGTCGTACTTGAACTTGGCCCGGACCTGCTGGATCGTCAGCCGCAGCCCGCGGATGCCGGACAGCTGGGGGCCGAACGGCTCCGCGCCGGGGGTGACCCGGGTCTGCGGGGTCTCCGGCTGGAAGTGCGCCAGCTGCCGGTTGAGGATCTCCGCCTTGCCGGCCGGGTCCTCGACCACCTCGGCGCGGCAGCGGAAGTGGACGGAGGCGTAGTGGCTGGTCGGCGTGCCGGTCCGCCAGTAGCCGGGCGCGAAGGCGTAGTCGTCGGTCACCGCCAGGGTGACGGCCGGGTCGCTCCGGATCGCGGCGAACAGCGGGTTGGCCGCGGCGAGGTGGAGGACGATCTCGCCGCGGTCGGCGTCCAGCAGGAAGTGGGTGGGGACCAGGACCGGGCCCCCGCCCGCCGGCCCGTTGGCGGCCAGCAGGCCGAAGTCGCGGCCGGCCAGCCACTCGCGCCACTCGGCTTCGGTGCCGGCGTCCCAGGAGCGGATCAGCACGGCGCACCGCCGGGCTGGAAGTCCGTCAGGTAGCCGGGCAGCGGCGCGGTGCTGCCGGGGTGCGGGACGGGGGCGCCGTAGACGGTGGCGGACGGGACGACGCCGGACCAGTGCGGCAGGTCGGCGTCCTCCGGGTCGTCGTCGGCGCCGTCGGCCCGGGTCTTGGCCGAGACCTCGTCCAGCACCAGCCGGATCACCGCGGTCTTGGCCAGCTCCTTCGGGTTGGCCGGGCGGCAGTCCGCCGAGCGCCCCGGCACGGCGTGGTCGACCAGGGCGTTCAGGGCCAGCGTCAGCTCGTCCGGGTCGGTGACCTGGTGGGCGATGCCGTGCGCCACCACGGATCGGAAGTTGACCGAGTGGTTGAAGGCCGACTTGGTGAGTACCAGCCCGTCGACCTGGGTGACGGTGAGGCAGACCGGCAGGCCCTGGTCGGTGCCGGCGCCGCGCAGCGGGCGGCTGCCGGTGGAGCCGTGCACGTAGAGCCGGTCGTCCACCCGGGCGAAGATCGTCGGCAGCACCACCGGGGCGCCGGCGACGACGAATCCCAGGTGGCAGACCCAGGCGGTGTCCAGGATGGCGTGGATCTCGGCCCGCTCCCAGCTGGCCCGGTCCTTGTAGCGGGTCGGTGTGGTGCGCGGGGTGCGGGCGTACTGACCGGTCTCTTCCGAGGTGGTCGTGGCGGCCGACATGACATCCCCCTATGTACTAGTGCATAATTTCTTTTGTGCTAGGAGACTATCGGATCCAGGGGCGGCGCGCTACGGAGATCGCCGCCGACGTCGAACGCGCGCTCGCCCACGGGGAGCTGCGGCCGGGCCAGCCGCTGCCGCCGCTGCGCGAGCTGGCCATCGAGCTCGGGGTCAACCCCAACACGGTGGCCGCCGCCTACCGGCTGCTGCGCGACCGTGGGGTGATCGAGACCGCTGGGCGCAAGGGCAGCCGGATCCGTCCCCGCCCGGCCGGCGCCCCGCGCGACCGGCTGCAGGTGCCGGTCCCGCCGCACGCCCGCGACCTCGCGGACGGCAACCCCGACCCGGCACTGCTCCCGGCGCTGGCCCCCGCGCTGGCGGTGGCCGCCGCCGCGGCCGACCGTGGCCCGGTGCTGTACGGGCACCCCGCGGCCGACCCGGAGCTGCTGGCGCTGGCCTTGGCCGGGTTCCGGGCCGACGGGGTGCCCTCCGGCAGCCCGGCCGTCACCGCCGGGACGCTGGACGCGATCGACCGGATCCTCGCCTCCGAGCTGCGCCCCGGGGACCTGGTCGCCGCCGAGGACCCGGGCTGGGGGAGCCTGCTCGACCTGCTGCCCGCGCGCGGCCTGCGGATCGCGCCGGTGGCGGTGGACGACGCCGGACCGCGGCCCGCCGCGGTGGCCGCGGCGCTGGCGGCCGGCGCCCGCGCGCTGATCATCACCAACCGGGCGCAGAACCCGACCGGCGCCGCGCTCACCGCGGACCGCGCGGCGCGGCTGCGGGCCGTCCTCGCCGAGCACCCGGGCACCCTGCTGATCGAGGACGACCACGGGCACGGCATCGTCACGCTGCCGTTCCACCCGGTCTGCGCCGGCCCGGACGGACGGCCGGTCACCGAGCGCTGGGTGGTGGTCCGTTCGATGGCCAAGGCGTTCGGCCCGGACCTGCGGCTCGCCGTGCTGACCGGCGACCGCGACACCGTGGGCCGGCTGCTGGGCCGCCAGCGGCTGGACACCGGCTGGGTCAGCCACCTGCTGCAGCGCACCGCCGCCGAGCTGTGGCGCACCGACGCCGCGCCGGTGGCCGAGCTGGCCGGCGCCTACCGGGTCCGCCGGGACGCCCTGCTCGACGCGCTGGCCGCGCGCGGGATCGCCGCGCACGGGGTGAGCGGGTTGAACGTCTGGGTGCCGGTACCGGAGGAGACCGGGACGGTGGTGGCGCTGCTGCAGCGCGGCTGGGCGGTGGCGCCGGGTGCCCGGTTCCGCCAGGAGTCGCCGCCCGGGATCCGGGTGACGGTGGCGACGATGGCCCCCGGGGAGGCGGACCGGCTGGCCGCCGACCTGGCCGCGGTGCTCGGCGCCCCGGGATCGGGGTCACGACCGGTCTGACCGGCGCCTCCGTTCGGCGACTCCGTTCGGCGGCTCCCGAAGTGCGGCCGCCGAACGGGGGCGCCTCGCTGAACGGCACCTGCGGCCAACTGAACTGTGCGGTAACAGAGTGAGAATGGTGCTGCCGATACCTAGCGGTAACAAGCGCGCGCATGTCACATTTTCTCGCGCCACCGGCCGGCGGCCCACCTCACTCGGAGCAACTTCCCGCCCCACATCGGGGAGTTGCCGATCGCAGGAGTTCCGTCGTGCCCGAACGCCTTGGCGGCGCCACACTCGTCCGCCGCCCCCGGCAGCTGATCGCTGCCCTGCTCACCCTGCCGCTCTCCGCCACCGCCCTGCTGGCGGTGGCCGCCCCGGCGCACGCCGACTCGCGTCCGACCGCGAGCGTCACCCTGGGCGACAGCTACATCTCCGGCGAGGCCGGTCGCTGGATGGGCAACAGCGACGACAACAGCGGCAGCCGGGACGGCACCGACCGTGCCTGGAACGGCAGTTCGTACGACCCGTCGACGGTCTACGGCGCGACCTACGCGAGCGGCTGCGACCGTTCCGACTCGGCCGAGGTGAACACCGCGGCGATCGGCCAGGCGCAGATCAACCTGGCCTGCTCCGGCGCCACCACCGCGAACGTCTTCCGGGCCGCCGACGGCGGGCAGAGCCTCAAGGGCGAGGCCCCGCAGGCGGACCAGCTCGCCACCGTCGCCAACCAGTACGACGTCAAGCTGATCACCCTCTCGATCGGCGGCAACGACCTCGGCTTCGGTGACGTGCTCACCACCTGCGCCGAGGACTACCTGGTCTGGGACTCCTACTGCAACAGCAGCGAACAGTCCGTCATCGACGGCAAGATGGCCACCGCGATGGCCGATGTCGGCAAGTCGATCGACGAGATCCGCGCGGTGATGACCGCCGACGGCTACGCGGCCGGCGACTACCGGATCGTGCTGCAGTCCTACCCCTCGCCGATCCCGCGCAGCTCGGAGAACCGCTACCCGGAGAGCGGCTGGACCCGGGAGACCACCGGCGGTTGCCCGTTCTGGAACGCGGACTCGGACTGGGCCCGCGACACCGTGGTGCCGGAGATCTCCAACCAGCTGGCGGCGGTCGCGGCCAATCGCGGCGTGCAGTTCCTGGATCTGCGCGACATGCTGCAGGGCCACGAGGTCTGCTCCACGTCGGACCAGATGGCCACCCCCGGCAACCTGCCGCCGGCCGCCACCGCCGAGTGGGCCCGTTTCGTGGACGCCGGCACCTCCACCCAGGGCACCGAGCAGGAGTCGCTGCACCCGAACTACTACGGCCAGCTCGCGGTGGGCCGCTGCCTGGCCCTGATCTACGCTCAGCCGACCGGTAACTTCGCCTGCCGCAACACGCCCGGCCAGGACGCCTCCGGGATGTACCTGGCGGCCGAGTAGCGCGTCGTGGGGGGGTGCCGCCGGGAGCGGCACCCCCGCACGGGGGTCACGGGGACTGGGCGCGCAGCGACTGGGTGTACTGGCGGATCTCTTCCTTGCTCAGGTAGGCGCCGGTGTGTTCGAGGTCGCTCAGCCGGGCCGGCTGCCGGGCCAGGAACCCGGTGCGCACGAAGTCGTCCCCGGCGGCCGCGTTGATCAGCCAGTTGACGCCGACCCGGGTCTTGGCGACGTTGGTCCGCATCGCCATCAGGTGGTAGCCGCGGGCGACCAGCTGGGCGGGCACCCCGGTCATCTCCACGTGCGCCGGCTTGGAGACCGCGTCCTTGCCGCCGAGGTCGACCACCAGGCCCAGGTCCCGGTGGAAGTAGGGCTTCAACGGCTGGTTGCGCAGCGCGGCGACCAGGTTGTCGGCCATCCGCTTGCCCTGCCGGGCGGCGTGCTGGGCGGTTGGCGGGCAGACCGCACCGTCGCCCTTGGAGAGGTCCGGCACCGCGGCGACGTCGCCGAGCGCGAAGACCCCGTCGAACTGCGGCACCCGCATCTCGGCGGTGACCGCGATCCGGCCGCGGACCGTCTCGGCGTCCAGAGTGCCGATCAGCGGGCTGGCGGTGACCCCGGCGGTCCAGATCAGCGTGCGGCAGGGGAGCACCCGGCCGTCGGTGAACTTGACCGTCTCGGCGCTCACCTCGGCCACCGAGACGCCCAGCGAGACGTCCACGCCGCGGTCGCGCAGGATCTTCAGCGCGGTGGTGCCGAGGTGCTCGCCGAGTTCGGGCATCAGCTTCGGGGCGATGTCGATCAGGTGCCACTTGATCAGCCGGGGGTCCAGCCGCGGGTAGCGGTCCAGCGCCGCCGTGGTCAGCCGTTGCAGGCAGGCGGCGGTCTCGGTGCCCGCGTAGCCGCCGCCGACCACCACGAACTGCAGCCGGGAGGCCCGCTCCTGCTCGTCCAGGCTGGCCGAGGCGAGGTCGAGCTGGGCGATCACGTGGTCGCGGATGTAGGTGGCCTCGGCGAGGGTCTTCATGCCGCGCGCGTAGTCGTCGAGGCCGGGGATGTCGAAGGTCCGGGTGATGCTGCCGGCGGCGATCACCAGGTAGTCGTAGCGCTCGGCGATCACCTCGTCGGTGATCTTCCGGATCACGCAGACCTTGGCCCGCGGATCCACGCCGACCGCACCGCCCGGGATGACGTCGGTGCGGCACAGCGAGCGGCGCAGCGAGACCGCGACCGACTGCGGGGTGAGCACCCCGGCGGCGACGTGCGGCAGCAGCGGGAGGTAGAGCTGGTAGCTGAACGGGGTGACCAGGGTGATCCACGCCTCGGTCGGGGCGAGCTTGCGCTCCAGCCGTCGGGCGCACTCCAGCCCGGCGAAGCCGCCGCCCACCACCAGGATCCGGGGTCGTTCCATGATGTCGTCCTTCCGTGGGACGGAACGGGCAGCGCGCACCCGCGTGCGGGCCCACGTCCCAGCAACCATGGCACGTGGACCGGGGGCCCGCCACCGCGCGGCGCCCGGATGGGTAGGGTTGCCGCGTGCTACGTGAGGTGACAGCTGTTCGTTACGTGACGCCGCTGCGCGAGGGCGGCTCGATGCCGGGCCTGGTGGAGGGCGACGACCACCGGCTCTACGCGCTCAAGTGGAGCGGGGCGGCCCAGGGGCGCAAGGCGCTGGTGGCCGAGGTGCTGGCGGGCGAGCTGGGGCGGGCGCTCGGGCTGCCGGTGCCCGAGCTGGTGCGGATCGAGCTCGACCCGGTGCTGGCCCGCAGCGAGCCGGAACAGCAGATCCAGGAGCAGATCCGGGCCAGCGGCGGGGTCAACGTGGGCCTGGCCTTCCTCAGCGGCGCGCTCAACTTCGACCCGCTCTGCTTCGAGGTGGACCGCCAACTGGCCGGGCGGGTGGTCTGGTTCGACGCGCTGATCGGCAACGTGGACCGCTCCTGGCGCAACCCCAACCTGCTGGTCGCGGGCGGCCGGCTGCGGCTCATCGACCACGGCGCCAGCCTGATCTTCCACCACCACTGGGCGGGCGCGGCCGGCTGGGCCCGCCGGGGGTACGACGCGAGCGACCACGCGCTGGCCCGGTTCACGCCCGATCTCGCGGTCGCCGACCGGGAGTTGGCCCCGCGCGCCACGGTGGAGCTGCTGGCCGGGGCGGCCGCGTCGATCCCTGGGGAACTGCTGGTCGACGAGCCGGGGTTCGCCGGTCCGGAGGAGGTCCGGGCCGCGTACGTCGAGCGGTTGGCGGCACGGCTGGCGGGGCCGCGCGACTGGCTCCCGGAGTTCGCCGTCCCCGCCGGTTGCGACGAGGTGACCCGATGACCGAGCTGTACGACTACGAGTACGCCGTGCTGCGCGCGGTGCCCCGGGTGGAGCGCGGTGAGTGCGTCAACGTCGGGGTGCTGCTCTACTGCCGGCAGAGCGCCCACCTCGGGGTCCGCACCCTGCTGCCGGAGGCCAAGCTGCTGGCGCTGGACCCGGCGGTGGACCTGACCGGCCTGGCCCGCGCGCTGCGCGGGGTCGAGGAGGTCTGCACGGGCGGTCCCGCGGCCGGCCCGGCGGCCGCGGACTCCCCCGGGCAGCGCTTCCGCTGGCTGACCGCCCCGCGCAGCGCCGTGCTCCAGCCGGGGCCGGTGCACACCGGGCTGACCGCGGACCCGGTGGCCGAGCTGGCCAGGCTCTTCGAGCAGCTCGTCCGGTAGGGCGGCTGCTGCGGTGGGGCGGTCGGCCGGGAGTCGCTTGCCATAGTGAAAGCTGGAGTGGTTCAAGCTTCACGCGTACCCTGGGCGCATGGCCCCGATGACGACTGCCGCCGCGCCCACCGTGACCACCGCCGAGCTCATGGAGGCGATGGCCGCCGTCGGTGCCGCCTACTTCCAGGACTTCGCCGCCGCCGCGGGCCGGCACGGCCTGAGCTCCTCGCAGGCCAAGGCGCTCGGGGTGGTGCTGGAGCCGGTGCCGATGCGGGCCCTGGCCGGGCAGTTGGGCTGCGACGCGTCCAACGTCACCGGCATCGTCGACCGGCTGGAGGCGCTCGGCCTGGCCCGCCGGGAGGCCGCCGAGGCCGACCGCCGGGTGAAGATCGTGACCATCACCGACGAGGGCAGCGAGGTGCTGCAGCGGATCCGGGCCGACATGGTCCGGGCGCACCGGGCCTTCGAGTCGCTCGGCGACGAGCAGCGCGGGCTGCTGCTCGACCTGTGCCGGCAGGTGCTCCCGCTGCTGGCGGCCTGAGGCGGAGACCGACGCGTCCCGGGCTGACCTCGACTGTTAGGCTTGCGAAGCGTGAGCGCGAAGCCCCAGATCCCCAATGTCCTGGCCTCCCGGTACGCCTCGGCGACCCTGGCCCAGCTGTGGTCCCCCGAGCACAAGGTCGTTCTCGAACGCCACCTGTGGCTCGCCGTCCTCAAGGCCCAGCGGGATCTCGGGATCGACGTGCCCGAGAACGCGGTCGCCGACTACGAGCGGGTGATCGACCAGGTCGACCTGGAGTCGATCGCCCGGCGCGAGCGGGTCACCCGGCACGACGTCAAGGCCCGGATCGAGGAGTTCAGCGAACTCGCCGGCCACGAGCAGATCCACAAGGGGATGACCTCCCGGGACCTGACCGAGAACGTCGAGCAGCTGCAGATCCGGCAGTCGCTGGAGCACGTCCGGGACCGCGTGGTAGCCGTGCTGGTCCGGCTCGGCCGGCTCGCCGCCCAGCACGCCGAGCAGGTGATGGCCGGCCGCTCGCACAACGTCGCCGCCCAGGCCACCACCCTCGGCAAGCGCTTCGCGACCACCGCCGACGAGCTGCTGGTGGCCTTCGCCCGGCTGGAGGAGCTGATCGCCCGCTACCCGCTGCGCGGCATCAAGGGCCCGGTCGGCACCGCCCAGGACATGCTCGACCTGCTCGGCGGCGACGCCCGGAAGCTCGCCGAGCTGGAGCGCCGGGTGGCCGGCCACCTCGGCTTCGAGCAGGTGTTCACCTCGGTCGGCCAGGTCTACCCGCGCTCGCTGGACTTCGAGGTCACCTCGGCGCTGGTGCAGCTCTCCGCCGCGCCGTCCAGCCTGGCCAAGACCATCCGCCTGATGGCCGGTCACGAGCTGGTGACCGAGGGCTTCAAGGAGGGCCAGGTCGGCTCTTCGGCGATGCCGCACAAGATGAACACCCGGTCCTGCGAGCGGGTCAACGGCCTGGCCGTGATCCTGCGCGGCTACGCCTCGATGACCGCCGAGCTGGGCGGCGACCAGTGGAACGAGGGCGACGTCTCCTGCTCGGTGGTCCGCCGGGTGGCCCTGCCGGACGCCTTCTTCGCCTTCGACGGCCTGCTGGAGACCTTCCTGACCGTCCTCGACGAGTTCGGCGCCTTCCCGGCCGTGATCGAGGCCGAGCTGGACCGCTACCTGCCGTTCCTGGCCACCACCAAGGTGCTGATGGGCGCGGTGCGGGCGGGCGTCGGCCGGGAGGCCGGGCACGAGGTGATCAAGGAGCACGCGGTCGCCTCCGCGCTGGCGATGCGGGCCGGCGCCCGGCAGAACGAGCTGCTCGACCGGCTCGCCGCCGACCAGCGGATCCCGCTCGACCGGGCCGCGCTGGACGCCCTGCTGGCCGACCGGCTCTCCTTCACCGGCGCGGCCGGGGCCCAGGTGGCCGAGCTGGTCCGGCGGATCGAGGCGGTCGCGGCCGCGCACCCGGAGGCCGCGAAGTACGCCCCGGGCGACATCCTCTGACCCCTCGGAGTCAGGACCCGCCGGTGGACCCCGAGCACGAGTGGCCGGGGTCCACCGGCGGAGCCGTGCTGCAGCAGTACCAGGTGCTGTCGGGTTCGGCCGCCCGGGCCGCCTCGCGCCCCGGCACGGTCGCCAGTGCCAGCAGCCCGGCCCCGGCCAGCAGCCCGGCGCAGATCAGCATCGCGGTGTGGAAGGCCGCGTCCACCGCGGCGGGGTGCCGGTACTGATCCCCGCTCAGACCGGCGAAGAGCGGCAGCGCGGCCACCGCGAGCAGCCCGGCCGCCCGGGCGGCGGCGTTGTTGACCCCGCTGGCGATGCCGGCCCGCCGCACGTCCACCGCCGCCAGCACGGTCGCCGTCAGCGGCGCCACCAGCAGGGCCATCCCGCAACCGAGCAGCAGCACGGCGGGCAGCACGTCCGTCCAGTACGAGGTGCCCGGCCCGATCCGCAGCATCAACAGCGCCCCGCCCGCGCAGAGCAGCGGTCCGACGGTGAGCGGCAGCCGGGGCCCGATCCGGGTGGCCAGCCGGCCGGCCCGGGCCGAGAAGGCCAGCATCAGCAGGGTGAGCGGTGCCAGCGACACCCCGGCGGTCAGCGGCGCGAAACCCGCCACCGTCTGTAGCTGGATCATCAGGAAGAAGAAGATCCCGCTGAACGCGCCGTAGATACCCAGGGTCGCCAGGTTGACCGTGCTGAACAGCCGGGAGCGGAACAGCTCCAGTGGCAGCATCGGATCCGGGTGCCGGTGCTCGGCGACCACGAACGCCGCGGCGAGCAGCAGCCCGAGCACCGCCGCCGTCCAGACCGCGGCCGGCGGGCCCTGGGCGGCCGTGGTCAGCGCGTAGGTCACCCCGGTCAGCGCGAGCGCGGCCAGCACCGCGCCGCGCACGTCGAACCGGCCGGTGGCCCGCTCGTCCCGGCTCTCCGGCACGTGACGCAGCGTCACCAGCGCGACCACGACGGCCACCGGCAGGTTGAGCACGAAGATCCAGCGCCAGCCCGGGCCGTCCACCAGCCAACCGCCGAGGAACGGCGCGACGGCGGTGGCCACCCCGCCCAGCCCCGACCAGGCGCCGACCGCCGCCGACCGGTCGTCCGGATGGAAGGTGGCCTGCAGCAACGCGAGCGAGCCGGGCGTCAGCAGCGCCCCGCCGACGCCCTGCAGCGCGCGGGCGGCGATCAGCACGTCGATCCCGGGCGCCAGCGCGCAGAGCGCCGAGGCGCCGGCGAACCAGCAGACGCCGAGCACGAAGACCCGGCGCCGCCCGAAGCGGTCGCCGAGCGAGCCGCCGAGCAGGATCAGGCCGGCCAGCGTGAGCAGGTAGGCGTTGACCGTCCACTGCAGGGCGGCCAGCGGTGCGCCGAGGTCGGCGCCGATCCGCGGCAGGGCGACGTTGACCACCGTGCCGTCGAGCATCGCCATGCCCGAGCCGAGTGCGCTGGCCAGCACCACCCAACGGCCCCGACGACTGCTCAGCCGGAGCTCGGGGCCGGGGGAGGGAGAGGGGGCGGGGGTGTCGGGGGCAGTCTCCACGGGGTGATCCTGCGGGACGGAACCACCCGGTGGAAAGCACCGCGCCGCCCGGTTCAGCCGAAGCCCAGATCGGTGGTGCAGTAGGCGGTGGTCCCGCCGTGCCGGGCCTGGAGGCCCAGCCGGAGCCGGGCCGCCGCCGCGGTCGGCAGCAGTGCCGCGGCCTGGTCCGGCGGCACCAGCGCGGACGCCGCCGACTGCTCGGCCGGGAGCGCGGCCGGGAGGTCGGCGGGCACCGTGCCGCCGTCGAAGAGGAACTCCACGGCCGGCCGGGCCAGCGCGCCGTGCCGGGGGAGCGGCGCCTGCCACTGCACCACCAGCAGCCGCCCGGCGGTCACGGTGAGCCCGGTCCCCGCGCGGGCCTCGCGGGCCGCGCACCGCTCGGGGGTCTCGCCCGGCGCGATGCTCCCGCCCGGCAGCAGCCACCAGGACCGGCGGGCGGGTTTCACCAGCAGTACCAGGCCGCCTGGGTCGGTGAGCAGGACGCCGCAGCCGACGTACACCGTCGGCAGTCCGGCGAGCCACTGCTGTTCGGTCGGCATGGCGGGGCTCCTGCGGCACTCGGGTGCACACCCGGGGCTGCCCACCCGGGAGCTCCAGCGAACCGCACGTGGGAGCCGCCGACCAGGGCGCACGGAAGCGGAGCGGCGCGGACGGCGGGCGGTCGGGAGCCCGGCCCGCGGGGGCCCGGCCCGCGGGGGCCCGGCCGGGGTCCGCCGGACGGGCGGCGGACCGGTCGGAGCGGTACGTTCGGCCCATGAGGGCGTTCGGATGACCGAGCAGCACGTCCCGCACGTGGACCCGGTCGAGGCGCTCACCGTCACCGGCACCGGCTGCTTCGAATGGGACCCCGGCACCGGGCGGTTCACCCTGGACGCCACCGGTCTGGAGGTCCTCGACCTGACCGAGGACGAGTTCGACGGCCACGCCGAGGGCCTCTCGCTGCGGATCCCGCAGGAGGAGGTCGCCCGCCTCACCCGACTGGTCGAGGACATCCGGGCCGGCCGCGGCGAGAGCTACAGCAGCTACTTCCGGATCCGCCGCCGGGACGGCTCGATGCGCTGGACGCACACCCAGGGCCGGCTGGTCCGCGACCCCGGGCCGGACGCCATCCGGGTGGTCGGCGTTGTCCGCGACGCGACCGAGGAACTCGCCCACTCGGCGCTGCGGCTGATGGCCGAGGACGACCGGCGGCGGCAGGAGGACGCGCTGCGCGAGGTGGCCGACGAACTGGCCGCCGCACTCTCGGTGGACGACGTGGTCGCGGTGCTGGCCGGGGACCAGAGCATGCGCCGGCTCGGCGTGCAGGGGATCAGCGTGGCCGTGGTCGACCAGGGCCGGATCCGGCTGGTCGGCGCGGTGGGCCGGGCCAACGTCGAGGTCCGCGCGCTGCGCGCCCGGCTGAGCGAGTCGTGGCCGCTCAACGACGCGGTGCGGACCGGTGAGCCGATGTTCTTCACCTCGCTGGAGTCCTTCCTGCGGCGCTACCCGAGGATGCGCGCGGCGCTGACCGGCACCCGGGCCACCGCCGCCGCCTTCCTGCCGCTGATCGCGCAGGGCCGCCCGGTCGGCGCGCTCGCCCTGGTGTACGAGGGCAAGCGGAGCTTCAGCAGTGAGGACCGCACCCTGCTGACCGCGCTCTCCAGTGCCATCGCGCAGTCGCTGCAACGGGCGATGCTGGTCGACCAGTCCCGGGAGATCGCGGCGGGCCTGCAGAGCGCGATGCTGCCGCGCCGGCTGCCGGCCGTCACCGGCGGGACCCTCGCGGTGCGCTACCGCACGGCCCGCGCCGGCACCTGGATCGGCGGGGACTGGTACGACGCGGTGCCGCTGGCCGACGGTGGGGTAGGCCTGGCGATCGGCGACGTCCAGGGGCACGACACCGAGGCGGCGGCCGTCATGGGGCAGCTGCGGATCGCGATGACCACGTACGTGGCCGAGGGCTATCAGTGTGAGGGCGTGCTGGCCCGGGCCTCGGCCTTCCTCGCCGACCTGCACGCCGACCGGTTCGCGACCTGCCTCTACGCGCAGGTCTCGCTGGCCACCGGTGCGGTCCGGGCGGCCAGCGCCGGTCACCTGCCGCCGCTGGTGCGGCACCCGGACGGCTCGGTGGAGCGGGTCGAGGTGGCGGTGGGACCGCCGCTCGGCCTGCCCGCGGACTGGCAGCCGGCGTGCTATCCGCGTACCGGCTTCCGGCTCGCCCCGGGTACCACCCTGCTGCTCTACACCGACGGCCTGGTCGAGCGGCCGGGCGAGGACCTGGACCAGGGGCTGGACCGGCTCGCCGAGGTGCTGCGCGATGGCCCGGACCGGCTGCCGGCGCTGGCCGACCACGTCCGGGACACGCTCGGCGACCGGCTGGACGCCGAGGACGACGCGGCGCTCCTGCTGCTGCACCGGGAGGGCGACGAGGCGTAGCCGGGGCCGGAGCCTCAGCTGTCGGCGCGCGGGCGGGCGCCGTCGGCGGCGGTGGCGTCGATCTCGCCGGTGCGGATCAGCTGGTGACCCAGCGCGACCAGGGCCCGCCCGACCGCCAGGTCGTCGCCGATCGCGGCCGCCGGCGGGTCGTGCGGGTTGCGGTGCGCCTCGGCCCGGGTCTCCAGGTGCCGGCCGTCGGCGTCGAGCACGGCGTCCACGGTGGTCAGGTCGCCCTCCTCGACGAGGTGCAGCCGCAGGGCCCACTCCTTGGTGCGGGCCTCGGGGGCGGTAGCCGTCTTCGCTGCCATCGCGAACCTCCTTCGACCGGCGCCCGGGCGGGGCCCTACGCGGTGGGCCGTTCGGGCGGGCGTCCTCCCCCAAGTATCGCAGTGCCCGCCGTCGCCGCCGCGCGGGCGGCGGGGGCGCGGGCCGTCCGCCCGGGCGCTGCCCGGACCCCCGTACCGGGCTGTGACCTGGTGGAACGTCCCGCGCCCCGGTCCAGGGGCGCCCGCGGCACCGCGCCGCCGCCGGTCGCGCGGTGACAGCGCGGTGGCGGAGGGCGTCGTCGTCCGCGCGGGCCGCGAACTCCCTTCCTCGGCGTGATAGCTGACGGACACGTCATGTACTCGCTATGGTCGAACGGCGGGTTGGCCCGGCACGAGGGTTTCGCCCGTCGCCGAAAGGATCGGTGTGGGGGGACGAGGGGAGGGCGTCATGTTGCGCATCCACTTCACTGCCGAGGACCTGTTGAGCACCCGGTTCGCGGCCGGACCCGCACCGCTGATGGAGCTGGGGCTGGCCGTGGCGATGCTGCGGAGACCCGACCCGGACCCCGGATTCGCCCGCTGGCGGCGCTCGTTGGGCGGTGACGCGGTGCGTCCGGTCCGGCCGCTGCTCCAGCTGGTGCCGCCGACCGGCGCCGGACCGCTCTTCCTCGACCCGCCCAGCGAGGAGTTGGACCAGGGGATCGAGCAAGTCCGGTCCGCCCCGGCCGAGTTCGTCCGGGCCGAGCTGCGGCGGATCTGCGCGGCCGGGCTGGCCCCCACCACGCTGCTCCGGCACCTCGCCGACCAGGACCGGGAGGCCTGGCAGTACCTGGAGTTGACGCTGCGCAACTCCTTCGCCGCGCTGCTCGGCGCGGGCTGGTCCCGGCTGCGGGCCGGGTTCGACGCCGATGTCGCCTGGCGCGCCGGGGTGCAGCGCGAGTGCGGGTTGGGTGCGATGCTCACCGGTCTGTACCCGGGCGTCCGGTGGAGCGGCGGCACGTTGGAGATCCCGAGCCGCACGGAGCTGGAGCTCCGCCCGGACGGTGCCGGCGTGGTGCTGCTGCCGTCGGCGTACTGGACCGGACGGCCGATGGTGGGCCGCTACCCCGGGATCGGCGCGCTGATCGTCTACCCGGCGCTGACCCCGTTGCCGCACCTGCCGGTGGCGCCGGGGGCGGCCCCGGCCGGAAAGGAGGCCCTGGCCGGAAAGGACGAGGACGAGCCGGTGGCCGCCCTGCTCGGCCGGACCCGGGCCGCCGTCCTGCGCGGGACCACCAGGGAACGGACCACCAGTGAGCTGGCCGCCGAGCTGGGCGTCGGCCTGGCCACCGCCTCCGAGCACGCCCGGGTGCTGCGCCGGGCGGGCCTGATCACCACGCTCCGGGTCGGCCGGGCGGTCCGGCACTCCTGCACACCCCTCGGCTACCGGCTGCTCGACCGCGCGGCTCAGGAACGGCCGGTGGTGCCAGGGGCGTTGAGCACAACGGCGGCGACCGCGGGGCGGACCGGACGGACGGGAGGGCTGACCGATGTTCAGGAGTGACCGGACCGGCCGAGGAGCCGGGGGCAGCCGCCGGGGGTGGCCGGTCCGGGCGCGGACCCGGGCGCGGCTGCGACAGCTGGGGTGGGCGGTCGGTCTGGGCGGGCCGCTCTGTCGGCCACTGGACCGGGCGCGCAGCCGGGCGGCGCTGCTGGCGTTGCTCGGGGTGGCGGCAGCCGCCGCGCTCGCGGTGCTGGTCGCGGTGGACGGGATCCGCACCGCGCCGGCTGCGGCCGCCACCCGGGCGGGCCGCTTGCAGCGGGTGGCCGCGCTGGTGCTGGGCGACGCGCCGGGCGGCCCGACGGCGGACCAGGGCGGTCCGGTCGGCCACTGGGCCACCGGGGAACGGGTCGTGGTGCGCTGGACGGACCCGGCCGGCCGACCCGGCAGCGCGCGGGTCACCCTGCGCGACCCGGTCGACGCCGGCACCACCGTCCCGCTCTGGCTGACGGGCGCGGGCCGGCTCACCGCGCCGCCGCCGAGCTCCGACGAGCTGGCCGTCCGGGCGGTCGGCCTGGGGTTGGCGGTGCTGGTCCTGCCGTCGCTGGTGATGCTGGTCGGGCACGCCTTCCGGCAGCGGGCCCTGGACCGCCGGGCCGGCGAGCTGTGGGGGGCGGAGTGGGCCGAGGTGGCGCCGCGCTGGTCCGGTCCGGCGCACGGCCGGCCGGGGACGGCCGCGCCCTGACCGGCTGTGCGCCGGCTCAGCCGAGGGGCGGGAGGGCGGCCCGGGCGCGCCGGCCCAGCTCGTCCAGTCCGCTGACGACGGCCTCGGCCTCGGTGGCCGGCAGCCCGGCGAAGAGCAGCCGCTCGGCCTCCCGGATGTGCGCCGCGGCGGCGGCCACCAGGGTGCGCTCGCCCAGCTCGGTCATGCTGACCAGCTGCACCCGCCGGTCGGACGGGCTCGGCGCCCGGCTCACCAGCCCGGCCTCGACCATCCGGTCGACCAGTCGGGTGGCGCCGCCGCTGGTCAGCACCAGTGGGCCGGAGAGCCGGCTCATCGGGGTTCCGCCGGGCTGGTCGGCCAGTATCAGCAGCACCTCGAACATCGAGTGGCTGATCCCCGCCGCCTGCTGGATCGCGGCCCCCAGCACCCGTTCGACCAGGGCGGAGGTGGTCAGCAGCACGCCCATCGCCCGGACCCGCGGGTCGGTGGTGACCGCGGCCGCGGTGAGCGGGCCGGTGGTGGTCGCCGGCGGTGCGGTCGGGGCAGCGCCGTCGCCCGCCAGTCCGGGGCACGGGCCGGTGAGTGCGGGGCAGGTCGGCTGGTCGGGGTCGGTCACGGGGTGCGCCTCTCGGTTCTGATGGCCCATCGTCGCCGGTCACGGGCCATCCGGTCCAGCCGGTGCGGGGGCCGGCCGGCGCGACCGGCCCCCGCGGTGGCTCAGCGACCGGCCGCTCAGTAGCCGACCGTGAACCGTTCGCCGACGTGCTTCGGCTGCTCGATCTCGTCGACCAGCGCGACCGCGTAGTCCTCGGTCGAGATCCGGCTGCCGTCGGCGGTGGCGACCAGGTCCTCCAGCGCGGTGCGGTAGTGGCCGGTGCGCTCGCCGGGCTCGATCGTCCCGGCGGGGCTGAGGTTGGTCCAGCGGACGTCGCTCACCGTGCGGTAGAAGTCGAGCGCGTCGCCGTGCGCGTGCATGATCTGCAGCAGCCAGTCGGGCAGGCCGGGGGTGTCCCAGACCTTCGTGCCGTCCGGGGTGCGCAGCGAGCCGGCGCCGCCGATCGCGATCAGCCGGGGCGCCTCGGCACCCAGCTGGCGCAGACCGGCCACCAGCGACCTGGCGGCGGGCTCGATGGTGGCGAGGTGGCCCGGGCCGTCGCCCCCGCCGACCGCGCTGACCAGCACGTCCTGGCCCTTGGCGGCGGCGGCCACGGACGCCGGGTCGAGCACGTCGCCGGCGACGACGGTGAGCGCCGGGTGCCGCTCGGTGACCTTGGCCGGGTCGCGGACGACCGCGGTCACCTGGTGCCCGCGGCTCAGCGCCTCGCGGACGATCCGGCTTCCGATGCTGCCGTTCGCACCGAACACAGCGATCTTCGACATGGGACAACTCCTCCTGAGTGGGTCGGTCATCTGAGCAAACAGTACCTGTGTTGTCAGATATTTCCGTTGCGGGGAAGAAGTTCTCGGACCGCCTCGACCGTGTCCGCCTCGGTCGCCGGCTTGTCCTCGCGGTAACGCAGCACCCGGGCGAAGCGCAGCGTCACGCCCGCGGGGTAGCGGCTGGAGCGCTGCACGCCGTCGAAGGCCACCTCCACCACCAGTTCGGGTCGCACGGTGACACCCCAGGCGGGGCGGTCCACGGCCAGCCCGGCGAGCCGCTCGGTCTGCCAGTCGAGCAGGGCGTCGGTCAGGCCCTTGAAGGTCTTGCCGAGCATCGCGAAGCCGCCGTCCGGGCGACGCGCGCCGAGGTGGAGGTTGGAGAGCCGGCCGGCCCGGCGGCCGTGTCCCCACTCGGCGGCCAGCACCACCAGGTCCAGCGTGTGCACGGGCTTGACCTTCAGCCAGGCGGTGCCGCGCCGGCCGGCCGTGTAGGGCGCGTCGAGCGCCTTGACCACCACCCCCTCGTGCCCGCGGGCCAGCGTCTGCTCGGTGAACTCGTCCGCGCCCGCGCGCAGTCGGGCGTCGCCCGGGTCGTCGACCACGAACCGGCGGACCCGCAGTGGCGCCGGGACCACCCGGGCCAGCTCGGCGTGCCGCGCCGCGGTGGGCCGGTCCAGCAGGTCCTCGCCGTCCAACGCCAACAGGTCGAAGAAGACCGGGGAGAGCGGCAGCGCGGCGTGCGGGCCGAGCGCGTCCCGGTGCGAGCCGACCCGGCCCGCGGTCTGCTGGAACGGGCGCGGTCGGCCGGCCGCGTCCAGTGCGATCACCTCACCGTCCAGCACGGCCTCGGCCAGCGCCAAGTCGGCCGTCACGGCCACCACTTCGGGCAGCCGGTCGGTGATCTCGTCCAGCGTGCGGGTGTAGACGCGGACGGTCGCGCCGCTGCGGTGCACCTGGATCCGGATGCCGTCCAGTTTCTCCTCGACCGCGCACGGACCGAGCCGGTCCACCGCCTCGGCGACGTCGGCCGCGGTGTGGGCCAGCATCGGCAGCACCGGCCGGCCCACCGTCAGCCGGAACGTCGCCAGCGCGGCCGGGCCGTCGGCGAGCAGCGCCCGGGCCACCGCGCCGAGCGAGCCGCCGAGCATCACCGCGCGCCGGACGTCCTCGGCCCGGGCGCCGCCGGCCGCCGCCAGGCCGTCCACCGCCAGCGCGTCCAGCGCGCCCTGGCGGACCTCGCCGCCGATCAGCCGGATCAGGAACTCCTGCTCCTCGGCGGTGGCGGCGGCCAGCAGATCGCGCAGCAGTCGGCGGCGCTCGGCCACCGAGCCCGGCCCGGCCGCCGCCGCGATCCGGTCCAGCGCCCGGTGGGCCTGCTGGACGGTCAGCGAGGCGGTCGCCGCCGGCGGCACCGGCTCGGCCAGCAGGCTCCAGCCGACCCCGATCCGCCGCTGCGGCAGCCGTCCGGCCAGGTAGGTGGTCACCGTCGGCGCCTGGTCGGGCTCGGTGGCCCGGAACAGCTCGGCCAGCAGCGCGGTCTTCCGCGAGCGCGCGGACGCGGCGGCGACCTCGCGGGACGTCCGGGCGACCTCGGCCAGCAGCATGCCTCCATGGTCGCCCGCGACCCCCGGCGGCGCAGCCGGCTACTGCGGTGCAGTACATTTATATTCCTAAAATAGCATACCTATGCAGAGGCGGGAGGGTCATGGACCTGCCCAAGGGCTTCCGGTCCCGGACCGCCAACCTGGGACTCAAGGAGGGCGGCGCCGACGACTTCGCGCTGGTGGTCTCCGAGGTGCCGGCGGTGTCGGCCGCTGTCTTCACCAGGTCGCGGTGGGCCGGGCCCAGCGTCCGGTTGAGCCGGGCCTCAGCCGGCCGGTAGGACGCCCGTGGCATGGTGGCGATCTCCCGCAACGCCGAGGAGGTCCGCCGGCTGGCCGCTGAGCCGGCCGGGGTGGCGCCGGAGCAACTGTTGATCGGTTCGACCGAGGTGATCGGCCGCCGCTATCCGATGGACCAGATCCGGGCCGGATTGGCGGCACTCGACCGGCCGCTCGGCGAGGCCGACTTCGCGGCCACCTGTCCGGCCCGGAGGTGCTGATCGGGGTCGACCTCGGCCTCGGCGACGCGGAATTCACCGTCTACGGCTGCGACCTGACCCCCGGGTACGTCGAGCTGAACTCCGGCTACACCACGTGACCGGCCGCCCACGGGCGCAGACTGGTGGTATGTGTCGCAGCATCAAGACCCTCCGCCCGCCGGTGACACCCGAAGTCACCGACTCCGACATCCAGGCGGCGGCCCTGCAGTACGTGCGCAAGGTGTCCGGGTTCCGGGCGCCCGCCGCGCACAACCGGCTGGTCTTCGACCGGGCGGTACTGGCGGTCGCCGAGGCAACCCGGGAACTGCTGGCCGACCTGGAAGTGCGCGGCGCGCCCGCGGTCCGGCGGTGATACGCCGCACCCAACCGCTGTGCCTCCGCTCCGCAGCCCGAAGAAGCCGGTGGCCCTGCTTCCCGACTGTGGTGTCGGAAAGCAGGGCCACACTGGCAGGCGCGGTCGTTCGGCCTGCGGATCGGTCAGTGGATGGGGGTGACCTGAGCAGCGACGGCGAAGACCTGGGGGTCACTCAGAGCGTAGTTCCAGACTTGGACGTCGCTGACCGTGCCAGGGAAGAAACCGGTCTGGGCGCCGTTGACCAGGCCCGAGCCGATGGTGAAGCTTCCACTGGCTGCCCAGGGTGTGACATTGAACTGAAGGGGGTACATGGAACAGCCGTCGGGGTAGAGCTTCGCGGTCTGGTCACTGGCGTTGTAGCTGATCACGATGTTGCTCCAGTAGCCCGGTATGAAGTCATTGGCCATCGCCATGCAGGCGGGCGTCCCGACCGTGGTCGCGTTCGCGGTGTCACTGCTGGTGAAGTCGAGGCACCATTCCTTCTGTGATGCGTTGTACTGGAGGGAGAAGCTGGAGCCCTGGGTGCCGTTCTGGGCGAGCACCGTGGCGTTGGCGGTCGGCGTGGAGCTGAAGTTGACCCAGGCGGAGACTGTGAAGCTGCCAGTGGTGTTGACGACGGGGCCGCTGGTGGCAGCGTAGCCGCTGGTGCCGTTGGGGTTGAGGACAGTGCCCCTTGTCGGATCGGTGGTCCAGGTCGCGCCGCCGTTGAGGGTGGCGGGGTTCTGGCCCACGGCGGGGTTGGCGGCCAGATAGGCGTTGCCGGTGCTGGAAGCAGTGTCCGCCGCGGTGGTGCTGGAGTTCCCGTCGTCGAGTGGCCAGGTGTCCTGCGCTCCGAGCATGGCGGAGGCGAGGGCAGCGTAGCCGTCGGTGGTCAGGTTGACCTGGTCGGTGGAGACGGCTGCGCTCGGATTGAGTTTGATCTCGCCGTTGGTGGTGTCGGGGATGCCCAGAGTCTGGTCAGAGTCGATGTAGCTGAGCGCGGGGGTGCTCCAGGGACCCATGTTCAGGGGGTAGCCGCCGCTCAGCCACTGGTTGACGGTGGTGCGGTACTTGTCGACGGTGCTGGTGCAGGGGTCGTTGGTGCCGCTGCCGGTCGCCTTGTCGCCGGCGTAGCCGTCGCAGGGTGTCAGTCCGACGGCTATGACGTTGATGTCCGAGGCCTGAAAGTAGGTCAGCAGCTGCGTGTAGCCGTTGCTGGTGAGGTTGTCGGAGGTTTGTCCGTTGAGGACGTCTTCGAGGCCCTCGTCGAGGACGACGGTGTTCAGGCCGGGTTGGTCAAGGATGTCGCGATCGATTCGGGACAGGGCAGAGGGACCGCCGGTGCCGAGGTTCGTGCTCTCCGGATAGTCCTTCATGATCTGGTTGGCCTCGATTCCCTCGTCGACGGTGCCGTAGGGATTGGGCACGGAGGGCTCGGCGCTGGCAAGGTCGGCGGCGAGGTGGTCGGCAGTGGTGGCATTGACCGGGGTGGTGCCGGGCTGGCCCGGGTCGATCATGCCGTCGCCGAGGACCGCCTGGGTGGGGATGCTGTTGGTGGTGACGTCCAGGTCTGTGAGGAATTCCGTGTAGGAAGCACTCCACACGGCACCTGTGCCGGTGAAGGCGGTGTTGCTGGTGTCGGCACTGTGATCGCCGGAACCGGGTGGGGACAGGAATGAGAACGCGCTGTTGGACCAGGGGTTCATCGGCATGTAGGACATCGGGTTGGTGAAGTCGAAGGAGACCAGCAGGTACTGGTTCGCGCTGACGGTGAACGCCAGTGGGTCGCTGTACACCATGCCCCCTTGAGGGACGGTGACGCCCGCGTTGCCGCCGAACTTCAGGTCCGTCGTGGTGCCACTTGGGACGGGGTTGTCAAAAGCGGAAGCGACGGCGACGGTCGCGTGTGCGATCACCAGGGGGTTGGTGGCCAGCGCGTCGTCGAGCTTGATACGCAGGGTGTTTCCGGAGATGGAGGGCTGGAGCTCGATGCGGACGGTCTGGTTTCCGTTGGTCTGACCGATGCTGTAGACGCCCTCGGTCGGGCTGCCCCAGGCGCCGGTCCAGGTCTGGCCGTTGGGGGCGGGTGTGGTGGTGCCGTTGGTTTCGGCGGTGCCGGTGGTGGTGTTGCGGGTGGAGAGGCCGAAGATGTGCAGGCCCTGGGTGGTCGGCTGGCTGCTCACGTCGGGAAGGGTGACTGAGGCGATGGTCTTGCCGGGGGTCAGCGGGACGGAGAAGGGGTAGATCTTGGGGCTCTCGGCGGCGTTGGAGATCTGGCCGGAGGGCTTGTTCCAGTGGGTGAGGCCGACGGCGGCCAGTGAGGCGGGGCCGGTGATCCAGTCCGGGGTGAGCAGGTAGTAGTACTGCGTGGTGCCGTCGGTGTAGGTGATGGTGCCCTTGGCGGGGCAGTAGGCGGACGGGTTGGTGGAGTCGAAGCAGTAGGTGCCCGAGACGGCGGTGCCGGTGGGGACGTAGGGGGCGGCGGCGTTGGTGACCGAGCCGGGGTCGGCGAGGTTGGTGTTGGTGGAGGTTGCCAGGAACATCAGTGCGCTGCCGCTGCTGGCGGGTGCCTGCGGGTTCATGGTGATGGTCTGGTTGGCGGCCAGGACGTTGTCGTTCTTTCCGTTGCCGAAGGTGGGGAGGGTGAAGGTCGCGCCGTCGATGGTGACCGTGCCGCCCGGGTTCCAGCCGGCGTTGGTCAGGTCGGTGGCGGAGAAGCTGGCGTTCCCGTCCGCCGCGCCGAGGCCCATGTTGGAGTCGGGGCTGATCGCGGTGTTGTCGAAGCAGGCCGCGAGGCTGGCGCAGGTGGTGTTGGCGTGCGCGGCGGCCAGGAAGTGGTAGGCGCTCATCGCGGAGAGGTCCCCGGCGGCGTCGACCGCGGCGGTCCACAGCGTGTGCGGGCCCGGTGACGGCGGGGTGATGTTGACGGCGGCGGAGGCACCGACGGTGTTGACCTCGGCCGCGGTCAGTGCGCGGGGGTAGGTCTGGATGTCGCTGATCAGGCTGTTGGCGTAGCTGGTGTAGCTGCCCGAGGAGATGCTGCGCCCGATCTGCAGGTCACCGGTGGCGTTCCAGGGGGTGGCGGTGAAGGAGCCGCTGGCGGCGAGGGTGCCGTTGACGTAGAGCTGCATCTGCTGGGTGGCGGCGTTGTAGACGCCGAGCACGTTGGCCCAGTTGCCGACGGTCGGGCTGTTGACGCCGGTGGTGGGGCCGTAGATGGCGGTGAGGCTGTTGGTGGTGACGTCGGCGGAGTTGAGGCCGAAGGCCCAGGCGTGTGCCCAGCTGGAGTAGTAGATCTGGAAGTTGGAGGAGTTGCTGCCCGACTGGGAGACGAGGGCGAAGCCGTTGGCGAGGCTCGACGGTTTGACCCAGGCGGACACGGTGAAGCTGGTGTTGGTGGTGAGGACGGGTGCGGTGGTGGCGCCGTAGCCGGTGGAGCCGTCGAAGGCGACGGTGGTGCCGCGGGTGGGGTCGTTGTTCCAGCTGGCGCCACCCTGGTAGGTGACGGTGTGGCCGTTGCCGCTGGAGTCGGTGCTGGTGTTGCCGTTGCCCTCGTTCATCTGCCAGCGGCCGACCGGGGCGCTCACGGCGGAGCCGGTGACGGTGGCGGTCTGGTTGGCGGGGGTGTTGCTGGTGGCGGGCTGCTGGTCCAGGCCGTAGATGATCTTCGTGGCGGGGGCGCCGCTTCCGTCGGTGGACCCGTCGATGGTGAACGGCGCGCTGGTGCCCGCCGCCGCACCGGTCGGTGCGCCGGGGGTGTCGGTGCTGGGGTAGGTGGTGTTGGGCTGCGTGGTGGGGTTGTTGGGGCCGTTGGGTTCGGCGGAGAAGTGACAGGTCGGGGACCAGCCGGACCAGGCCTCGCCGTCGGTCACCTGGACCTGCCAGTCCACGGACTGCCCGTTGCTGAGCGAGGAGATGAACGAGGACGGCAGCGAGTAGGTGGCGGTGCTGCCGTTGGCCTGGTTGTCACCGGACTGGCCGGTCGCGCTGGTGGAGGAGCCGTCCACCCAGTACTTGAAGCTGGCCTGCAACGCGTCGCCGTCCGGGTCGGAGACGTGGGCGCGCAGGACCGGGGTGTTGGAGGCGATGGTCTTGCCGATGAGGGGGTAGGGGGTGGTGGTGGCACAGCCCGCGTTGTCGGCGCCGGTGACGGCGGACAGGTCGCTGGTGCCGGGGGTGTTGGGGTGCTGGTTGTAGAAGATCTGCAGGGTCGGGTTGTCGGAGAAGCGGGAGAACCCGAGGTCGCTGTGGGAAGCCTCGTCGTTGTCGTCGGTGAGGGCGGCGGTGAACTGGCCCCAGTGGCCGGAGGCGGCTTGGGTGATCGGTCCGGTGACGCTCAGGCCGTTGCTGACCGAGCCGTTGCAGGCGGGGCCGAAGTTGGCGCTGGAGATGCTGCCGCCGTAGCCGGGTTGGTTGTTCCAGCTGGTGCCGGACCCGATGCCGCCGGCCCAGTGCAGGTTGACGGTCTGCGTGGTGCCGCAGGAGGCGGAGTAGACCTTGGTGGCGTCGACCGTGGCCGACTGGATGTCCGCGCCCCAGATCAAGGTCGGCAGCTGCCACTGGTAGTAGGTGCGCATGATGCCCTGGCAACTGCTCCAGCCGTTGACACCGACACCGAGCTGACCGCCGTCACCGGCCGAGCCGGTGTTGTCGTAGAGCGAGACGCCGTTGCACGGCGAGCCCTGCTTCACCTCGTCGAACGCGGGCGAATTCGAGGAAGCCGGGTGCCAGTTGAAGGTCGGGTCGATGAAGGCGGGGAACACCGTCGACGGATCGGTGAGGAACTTCGCGTCGGGAGTGAGGGTGAGAGAGGTAGCGCTCGCCTTCGCACCGACCAGCGCGATCCGGGCCGCGACACCGGGATGCGCCGCATCCGAGGCGTCCGGGGTGACCTCCGCGCCGGCCTTGGCTGACCTGGAACTTGGCGAAGCACTGCCGGGAAGGGGCGTGGTGTTGGAGTCCCACATCACCGGGGTACCCGACTCGAGCACCGCGCCGCCTGCACCACCGGTGATCGAAACACCGCCCTGCGCCTTGGAGTCGGCGACCTTACCGCCCACCATCTGGGTGGCCAGCTTCAGCGACGCCAGCGCCGGGTTCTTCGCCGCCTGCGCGTTCTTCACCACCAGCACGTCACTGAAGCCACCACTCGCGGTCGCCGACAGCACCAGGTCCGCACCCGGGAGCACCTCGGCGTACGTCGCACTGTTCCCGCTCACCGCGGGAACGGGCAGCGCACCCGGCCAGGACACCGAGTACCGGCTGTCGCCCGAACTGGTCACCACCAACGGCCCGTTGCCACCATCCGAGAAGCTGACCGACCCGTACGCGGTCGCCACCGGCGACAGACCACCGTTCCCATTCCTGCGCAGTGAGGTGTCAACCGGCCGCCAGGAACCGGACATCTTCGTCCGCACCGGCTCCGGATTACCCGTCAGCGCGAACCCACCCTTGGGCTGCGCCACCACCTGCTGCGTCTCGGTGGTCAGCGCATCCACCACCACCGGCCTACCAGCGGCATGAGCCTGAGCCGCAGCCGCGGCCATCGCCTCCTGCTCGGCAACCGTCGACCCCTCACCGCCCTGCATCGGCGTCAGGTTCTTCGGCTGCGCCGGTGTCGGTGGCGCAGCCACCGGACGTGGCGTAGCCGCCTTGGCCCCCGCGGGAGAACCCTGGGACGCGGGGGACGAGGCCATGGCAACCGGCGCGACACCGAGCACGCTGGAGGCGATGATCCCCAGCGTCAGAAATGTCGCTGATTTTCTCCCGACTATCCGATGCCTATTTCTCATGGAACTTTTGCTGGGCATATTTTTCCTCTTTGCTGGATCATTGCGCAATGATTTTTGAGTGCTGCCCGGTGGTGCCGTAAATCGCGACGATACGGCGTCGGTGATCACCGGGCAAGGCTGGCCAAGTGCAGCGGGTCTGGCCTGATTTGCCCTGCAGGAGTGCGGTCATGACTGCTATGTAGGGCTTCTGACATGCCGTCCGGCTTTGGGTGTCAATGGTCGTCACATCGTCTATGTCCGATTCGGTCGAGGCCCCTTGAATTCTGGATATCTATTTTCATGGAGGTGACTTCTCTGATACCGTCCGGCCGCGATCGGCAGGCCGATCATTCGGGTGGAGGGGTGGGGCATGGTGGCGTTCGGTATAGGTCTGAAAAGTTGGGCCAGCAGAGTGCGAATATCCCGCACAAGGGCCGTGCGTACCACGACCGTCGCGGTGGCGGCGGGTGCGCTTGTTGCCGGGGCGCTGTCTGCTGCGCCGGTCGCACTCGCGGCCACGCCGACCGGGCGCACGGCGCCGGGTGTGGTGCACGACAAGTCGATCCCGGTGACGGCCGTCAAGGGCCACTACCAGCAGCCGAAGGCGATGCCGCAGTGGAAGGCGCCGAAGGCCGCCTGGCCGTCGGGGAGTTCGGACGCGGTCCTGACCCCCTTCGGTTCGAAGGCTGGCGGACAGGCGCCGGCCAGGGCGCAGGCCGGGTCATTGCCGGTGTGGATCGCCCCGGCGGCGGGGCGTCCGCAGGGTGCTCCGCTGTCGCCGTCCGCGATGACGGCTGCGGCGGCATCCACGCCCTCGGACGTGCGTGTCACGGTGGCGCCTCGTCAGGCCGCTTCGGCGGCGGGCGTGAACGGCGTGCTGCTGTCCGTGCAGCGCGATGACGCTTCCGGTGCCGCTGGTCCGGCGCACGTCTCACTGTCGTACAGCCAGTTCCAGAACGCCTTCGGTGGTGACTGGGGCTCGCGGCTGGGTCTGGTGCAGCTTCCCGCCTGTGCGTTGACGACGCCTACTGTGGCCGCGTGCCGGACGGAGACGCCGGTCGGTTTCCACAACGACGTCAAGAACAAGACGTTGGAGGCGGATGTCACGGTCCCGCCGGCCACGCAGGGCGCAGGCAAGTCCGCGCCGATGGCGGCTGCGGCGAGTGAGTTCGCCGCCGTGCCCACGGCGGCGCCGATGGTGCTGGCGGCGACCGCTACCTCGTCCTCCAGTGCGGGCGGTGGTGGTGGTGACTTCACGGCCACCAGCCTGAAACCGTCGGGCTCCTGGCAGGCCGGTGGTGCTGCGGACTCGTTCGACTGGTCCTACCCGTTGCCGACCCCCTCGGTGCCGGGCGGGCTGACCCCCGACCTCGGGCTGTCCTACGATTCGCAATCCCAGGACGGGCTGACGTCCTCCACCAACAACCAGGCCTCCGAGGTGGGTGACGGCTGGCAGTTGCCGCAGTCGTTCATCGAGCGGTCCTACGCCTCGTGCAGCCAGAACCCGGCCGGTCCGACCCAGACCTCGGACAACTGCTGGTCGAACAACAACACGCTGACGTTGTCCTTCAACGGCTCCACCACGACGTTGGTCAAGGACGACGCCACCGGCACCTACCGCGCCCAGGACGACTCCAACGACCGGATCGAGTACCTCACGGGTGCCTCGAACGGTGCGCAGAACGGTGAGTACTTCCGGGTCACCACGACCGATGGCACGCAGTACTACTTCGGGTTGAACCAGCTGCCGGGGTTCGCGTCGGGTGATGCGACGACGAACTCGGTGTGGACCGAGCCGGTCTACGCGACCGCATCCGGGCAGCCGTGCTACAACGCGACGTTCGCGAACTCCTGGTGCCAGCAGGCCTATCGGTGGAACCTCGACTACGTCGTGGACACTCACTCCGACGCGGTCTCCTACTTCTACAACACCGAGCAGAACTACTACGCAGCCGACCTCGGTACCACCGCCACCGCTCTCTACACCCGTGGCGGCTATCTCTCGAAGATCCAGTACGGTCAGCGGGCCGGCCAGGTCTACTCGACCCAGCCTGCCGGCCAGGTCTTGTTCACCGTCAACGGGCGCTGCAACACCTCACCGACCGGCTGCGCCACCTCGACCTTGAACAGTTCGACGGCGTCGAGCTGGCCGGACATCCCCTACGACCTGAACTGCGCGAGTGGCGTGACTTGCCAGATGACAGCGCCGTCGTTCTGGTCGGAGTACATGCTGACGGGTATCCAGACGCAGGCGCTGGTCGGGAGCACCGAGACCAACGTCGACTCCTGGGCGCTGACCTACTCGTTCCCGGCGACCGGGGACTCCACCACGCCTTCACTGTGGCTGAGTTCGATCACCCACACCGGTCAGGACACCTCGGCGGGTGGTTCCAGCAGTGCGATCAGCCTGCCGGCGGTGACCTTCACCGGAACTCCGCTGTCCAACCGCGTGAACGTCACGAATGGTTACCCGCCGATCACCCGTCAGCGCCTCACCGGGATCACCACCGAGACCGGTGAGACCATCACGGTCAACTACTCGGCTCCCGCGTGCGCGAGCGGGACCCCGTCGGACGCTTCGCAGAACACCTCGCTCTGCTTCCCGGACTACTGGACCCCCACCGGGCAGAACTCGCCGATGCTGGACTGGTTCAACAAGTTCATCGTCACCCACGTCACCGAGCAGGACCCGACCGGCGGTTCGGCCAACGACACCATCGTCACCAGCTACACCCCGGTCGGCACACCCGCCTGGCACTACGACGACGACCCACTGACCGCCAGCAACGAGCGGAGCTGGGACCAGTGGCGCGGCTACCAGGGGATGATCGTCTCGACCGGTACCGCCCCGGATCCGGTCACCAAGACCCAGTACACCTACTTCCAGGGCATGAACGGCGACACCCTGCCCAACTCGGGGACTCGTACCGCGACTGTGTCGGACTCCCGTGGTGATCCTGCGGTGACGGACTCCAACCAGTTCGCCGGCCAGACGTACGAGACACAGGTGCTCAACGGCTCGGCGATCGTCACGGACACGATCACCGATCCGTGGACCTCGTCGGCGACCGCGACCCACGCGCTGACCGGCGGGCTGCCGTCCCAGCAGGCGTTCCTGACCGGCACGGCGGACACCAAGGTCTACACCCCGCTGGCCTCCGGAGCGACTCGCACCACCGAGACCGACTACACGCACGACGCCTACGGCCGGGTCACCGCGACCAACGACCAGGGCGACACCTCCACCACCGCCGACGACCTGTGCACCACCGCCAGCTACGCGGACAACACCTCCGCCTGGATCCTCGACAAGCCCGCCGAGTCCAGGACCGTCTCGGTCAACTGCTCCACCACACCGACCCTCCCCGCCAACGCGGTGAGCGACGACCTCACGTTCTACGACTCCTCCACCACCCTCGGCGCTGCCCCCACCGTCGGCGACCCGACGATGACCCAGAAGGTGACCTCCTACAACGGCTCGACCCCGGTCTACACGACCGAGCAGACCACCACGATCGACCAGTACGGTCGCCCCACCGCCGCCTTGGACGCGCTGAACCGCAAGACCACCACCACCTACACGCCGGCCACCGGCGCCGAACCCACCAGCATCGCGGTCACCGACCCGATGAGCCACACCACCACCACGTCCTACGACCCGCTGCGCGACCTGCCGCTCACCAAGACCGACCCGGCCGCCTACGTCACCACCGAGCAGTACGACGCCCTCGGCCGCCTCACCACCGTCTACGAACCCGGCCAGGCCGCGCCGAATCCGCCGAACCTCAAGTACACCTACACAGTCTCCAACACCGGCCCCTCCGTCGTCGACACCTACACCCTCAACGACGACACCAGCTACCGCCAGAGCGAAACCCTCTACGACGCGATGCTGCGGGCCCGCGAGACCCAGACGCAGACCGTGGACGGTGGCCGGACCATCAGCGACACGATGTACGACACCGACGGCTGGCAGTCCGAGACCACCGACCCCTACTACAACTCATCAGCCGTCTCGACCAGTTACGTACAGGCCCAGGTCGGCCAGGTCCCCTCCGAAACCGGCTACAGCTACGACGCCGCGGGCCGCAGGACCGCCAGCATCGCCTACGCGCTCGGCACCCAGACCTGGCAGACCACCACCAGCTACGGCGGCAACTTCACCACCACCGTCCCCCCGGCAGGCCAGACCGCCACCACCACGGTGACCGACGCCCGCGGACAGCAGACCGACCTCATCCAGTACAAGTCCGGCGTCCCGACCGACTACGTCAACGACCCCGCCTCCGACTACACCGACACCAAGTACACCTACACCCCGGCCGGCAAGCAGGCCACCGAGACCGACCCGGCCGGCAACTCCTGGTCCTGGAACTACAACCTTCTCGGCCAGCAGACCGACGCCTACGACCCCGACACCGGCCACACCCAGAGCAGCTACGACGCCGCCGGTCAGCTGATCAGCTCCACCGACCCGCGCGGCAGTCAGACCACGACCGCCTACGACCTCGACGGCCGCAAGACCGCTACCTACGACACCACCAGCACCCAGACCCTCTCCTCGACCAACAAGCTCGCCGCCTGGACCTACGACACGGTGAAGAAGGGCCTGCCGACCTCCACCACGTCGTACTCGGCCGGTGACACCTACACCACCACGGTCCTGGCCTACAACAACCTCGCCAAGCCCGCCGCCACCCGGATGACCCTCACCGGCGAGGGCACCGCCCTGGTCCCCACCTCCGGCTACGTCACCAGCTACGGCTACAGCCTCACCGGCAACCTCACCAACCAGGGCGACCCCGCCGAAGGCGGCCTGCCCGCCGAGAACATCGCCTACGGCTACGACCAGTTCGGCGAACCCACCTCCCTGACCTCCAACGGAGGCGCCTCCTGGGACTACGTCAACGCCGTCGGCTACAGCGAGTACGGCCAACCCCTGCAGTACACCTTCGGCACCTCCACCGGTGAGGTCTGGTCCACCTACACCTACGACCCCCAGACCCGCAACATCACCGACATCCAGACCAGCGCCTCCACCGTCTCCGGCACCATCGACGACCTCAACTACGCCTACGGCAACAGCACCGTCTCCAAGGGCGCCGGCCTGCTGACCTCCACCACCGACAAGCAGAACGCCGACACCACCGTCGACACCCAGTGCTACCAGTACGACTACGCCACCCGCATCCAGCAGGCCTGGACCGCCACCGACAACTGCACCGCCACGCCGGCTCCCGGTAACAGCGGCACCGTCGGCGGACCCGTCGCACCGTACTGGCAGTCCTGGACCTACGACGCGGCCGGCAACCGCACCACCCAGACCGACCACGACACCACCGGCAACACCACCAACGACACCACCACCAGCTACCAGTACCCCACCGCCGGCTCCACCACCGACCAACCCCACACCCTCACCAGCACCACCGCCACCGGCCCCAACGCAGCCGCCAACACAGCCTCCTACACCTACGACGCCTCCGGCAACACCACCGCCATCAACGGCGGCACCCTCGGCAACCAGACCCTCACCTGGACCGACCAGGACAAACTCGCCACCGACACCACCACCGCCGGCACCACCAGCTACGTCTACGACGCCGACGGCAACCAACTCCTGCGCCGCGACCCCGGCACCACCACCCTCTACGCCGGTGATGCCCAACTCGCCCTCAACACCACCAGCCAGACCGTCAGCGGCACCCGCTACTACACCATCAACGGCCAGGCCATCGCCGCCCGCACCAGCACCGGCACCGTCGACTACCTCGCCCCCGACCGCCAAGGCACCGACCAGCTCACCATCAACTCCACCACCCAAGCCGTCACCCGCCGCCAGTACCTCCCCTTCGGCCAAACCCGAGGCACCACACCGACCACCTGGCCCGGCGACACCGGCTACGTCGGCGGCCACAACGACACCACCACCAACCTCGAAACCCTCGGCGCCCGCCTCTACGACCCCACCTCCGGACGCTTCCTCAGCCCCGACCCAATCCTCGAAACCACCGACCCCACCCAGACCAACGGCTACGACTACGCCGGCAACGACCCCGTCACCGAATCCGACCCCACCGGCCAATGCCCCGCCGACCTCTGCGGTATCGGAACCCCCATCGGTGGCACTGGCAGCAGCCCCAGCAACCCCACCCGCTACGTCGACACCGGCCCCGAGGACCCTGACAACCCCGACGCCGGCGAAGTACGCCACGGCGTGTTCACGCCCACCAGCCACAGGTCCAGCAGTGGCAAGAGCAGCAAGCCGTCCTTCAACGGAGCCACCTGCTCACGATTCGGGGTCAACTGCTCAGGCACTCCCAAGGCTCTAACCGGCCGCACGCCGAAGGTAGTCAAGACTGGTGGTCTCGTCTTCGGGTCGGTGGTTCTGACCGGTGTCGACGCCTTGCAAGGCGGCGCCGACCCCGTCACTGACGCCGCCGACGTCGCCGACATCGACGCGCTCATAGCTGAGTTCGGCGACGACGCGGCCAGCGATGCCGGGACAGGAACCTCCGGTGCCTGTAGCTTCACACCCGACACCAAAGTCCTGATGGCCAACGGGTCGGGCAAGCCGATCGATGACCTCATCCCTGGCGACCAGGTGGAAGCGGCCGACCCCACCAACGGTCACGACACCGGCGCTCGCACGGTCACCGATACCTGGATCAACCACGACGACGACCTCGTCGACCTCGAGCTCAAGCTGAAGAACGGCACCACCGAAACCGTCCACACCACCTCCAACCACCCCTTCTGGGACGACACCACCCACACCTGGGTACCTGCCGGCCAACTCACCGCCGGCCACGCCCTGGCCTCGCCCAAGGGCGAGCAGGCCACCGTCCAGGGCATCCGGACCCGCCCGGGCGTCGCGGACATGTACAACCTCACGGTTGCGCAAGTGCACACGTACTATGTACTCGCAGGCACCACGCCGGTCCTGGTGCACAATTGCAACACCAACATTCCAAATGTGGCCCTAGGGACTGAAGATCACGGGCTGGAGGATTTTGCCAACGACAACGGATACACCCACTTCATGGGAGAGACCCGCGATGGCGCACTAGCCAACGTCGGCGATGTCGCAAATTACCATCCGGAGACCCAAATTCACGTGCGTCTTGATGGCTTCAAGATGACTAGCGGAAAGACTGGCGCTACCAACGCTGAGCTATTCGACGACGCCGTCAAGCAGGGGCAGGGAGATAACTGGTATACGACGCAGAGGGAAATGGCGATCCTGGAGCGTGGTTATCGATTTGGGAACCTTGAGCCAAGCAGGCTAACGTTCTATATGGGGGGCGTTGACGTCACCAGTGAAGTTCTTGCAGGGTCCAAGTATCTGGGAGGTTCATAGTGGCGCTTGTAGTCAAGTGGGAACGCCCATTTCGCATGTGGCACTACGCGGTCAGCTACCATCAGCTGCTGATGCGAAGCTTGACTGATGAGTCTCCGACCCGCGTGGATGTCCTCTTCTCCAATGTTCGCTTCTTGCACATGTCCGCCAAGGTTGAGCGTCTTGAGATCCATGTCGATGAAGATTTCTCCCCTCCGGGCGTGGATATCCCTGCCGGGGCTCCAGGGAAATGGTTCATTGTCAATGACGGCGCTGGGTACGTCTATGCGACGCACTGCCAATGGCATGAAGATGACGGAAATGCCATGACTCCGTCTCGATTTGGTCCTCTAAAGAGGACGGATTAATAGATCGCGATTTGATTCTCTGGCGAGAGTTGTGACATTCCGATCTGGCGACCCAGGCTTGAGGTCTCACTAGTCCTCGACAAAGATTGGACTGGCAGTCGGAATGCGCCTCATCTTCCATTCCTTGAGGGAAATTCGGCGCGGGTGCGAATTTTCTCACATTTGACTGGTGAACAGCAGTGAAAGAGGCCCCGTCGGAGCAAATCCGGTGGGGCCTCAGGGATGTCTGACGGCAGTAGTTGACGGCAACGTCAGCGGACGGATGCTGCACAACCTGGCGGGTCGTCACCGTCGTCGGACTCGGCGGTGGTCTCGGAGGGGTTGCGCAGCGCGCGACCAAGTAGGTCGATGGCGTTGCGCTGGAGGCGGAGCCGGACGTGTGCGTACACCGCCGCGGTGACGCCGATGTGCGCGTGTGCCAGCCCGCTCATGGTGGTGGCGAGACCGGCAGGGCCGGAGCTGTTCAGAGTTTCTTTACTGGATCAAGGCGGCCCGCTGTCGCGGGCCGCGCGCGCTCCGGCCCGGCGGGGCCGCCGCCCGCTCCTGTCTCCGCCCCGCTCAGCGGCACCCCCGCCCGTCCGGGCGCGCAACACCAGCGAGAGCGGTCGTGGTCAACATGGCTCTACCTCACCCCAGGCCCTCCCTCCGAGGGGCCCGGGGGCCGAGCACTGGCGCGGCACCGTCGTGGTGAATGGTCGCGGGTCGCGGGTCGTGCCCCTCGCCGGCCGGTCCCCGGAGGCGTACCAGGAACCCCCGGGGGCCGCCAAGGCCGAGCGCAAGCGTCACCGGGTGAGCCTTGGCGGCCCCCGGAGAACCCTGGTCCGGCGAAGCCGCCCGACCGACGAGGGACCCGTCCCGCTCAGGCCCGCAACCTGCCGGAGGCTCCGGCGCAGCGCCGTTCCAGTCAACCGCGTGCCCGGCGCTGCGCGTGGCGGTGGGTCACCGTCCCGGGTGGGTATCTGCCCAGAGAGCCCGGTCAGTTCGCCCACCAGGCGTACCGTGGCGCTGGAGGTGGTGAGCAGATGACGATGGAACTCGCGGACAACGTACGGAAGTACCGGCGCCGCGCCGGAATGAGCCAGGAGGAACTCGCCCACGCAGCGGGCCTGTCCCCGGCGACCGTCCGGAAGGTCGAGCAAGGCGGAACGGTCCGCATGGAGACGCTTCACGCTCTGGCCCGCGCCCTGGGCATCCCCACGGCGGCACTCGTCGCGTCCGACGCGCCGGAGCCCGTGGGACGGGCGGAGGAGCCGAACCGGCTCAACCTCATCCAGCTTCGCGCCGCACTCACCCCGGCGGTGGGGCTCGTGGACCAGGACACCCAGGCCGTGGGCGAGGAACCGAACCTGCGCGCCTACGCCCGAACGGTTCGAGACGCGCGGGTGCTGTACTTCTCCGACAGCTACAAGAGCGTTGCCGCCCAACTGCCCGGCCTGTTGCGGGACGCCGCGCGGGCCGTCGCCCACTACGACAGCGGCGAAGAGCACCAACAAGCCCTGCTCGCCCGAGCCGAGGCGTTGCGCCTGGCCGGCACCTACCTCACGCAGGTGAGGCAGTACGACATTGCCTACACGGCCCTGCGAGGAGCCATCGCGGACGCCCGGGAGGGCGGGGACCTGCTCGCGGCCGGCTCCGGGGTCGGCTGCATGTGCTGGCTGCTGGTGCGGCAAGGCCGGCTGGAGGAGGCGGAGCGGATCGCCGCCCAGAGCATGGTTGTGGTGGAGCCGAAGATCACCGGCGCCGAGCCCGACCACTACGCGGTGTGGGGCGGTCTGGCCATGGAGGCCGCAGCTGCGGCGGCACGCAACAACCGCCCGGACGAGGCCAAGGAGTACCGCAGGGCAGCGCGGGTGGCGGCAACCGCCGTCGGCACGGCGCACCGCAACGTCTCCCGGCACTGGTCCGTCTTCGGACCGGTGACCGCCGCCATCAAGGCACTCGAAGACTCCATGGTCGTCGGGGACGCCCGCGCGGTGGTGCGCAAGGCGGGTGAAGAGGTCGAGCTGTCACCGAGGGCGTGGAAGCGACTGGGCAGGCCCAGCACGAACGACGGGAACCGCTTCACCCTGGACATGGCGCGCGCCCACACGCGAACCGGAGACCTTTCGGCGGCGATGGACGAGCTGATCCGCGCTCGTGAAGCCGCCCCCGAGTGGCTGAGGCACCAGAACTCGGCGGCCGAGACCATGCAGGAGATCCTGAGCAAGCGTAAGCGCACCCTGACCAGCGACATGCGCGAGATGGCCGGCTACCTGGGCGTCGTCGGATAGCTGCTACGCAGCGTGGCAGTTCGCGGACCTTGCGTTGCGATCTGCCCTACTGGGTCCGTGGATTGACGCGTAGTCAGATCGTTACGGTCGCCGTGTCCTGTTCCAGCGACCGAGGCCGGAGATCCACTGTGGGCATGCCGAGGAGCGACGCGGACCGTTTGCGTCGCAGGGAGTTGCACGAAGCGGCATCGGGCATGGCGGGACCCCGCCTGCTGCCATGGACCACCGAGGACGGACGCCCCTGCTACCTGAGCACCGACGGCAAGGGCTACATCTCGACGCTCGCCGACGGCATCGAGACCGTGCAGCTCGGCATGGGCCAGGAGCTGCTGGAGTACGCCCGGGGCATCCTGGCCCCCGGAGCCAAGGCGCAGTCGGCCATCGAATACCGCTGGCTCGCCTGCCGGCTGACCGAGGCCCTGTCGGACGCGCTCAGGGTCGCCCAGTCGCGCGGAGAGCGCATCCCGGCGCCGCAGGAGGAGGTGGCCGAGGAGGGTGAACCCGCGAACGCCAGCCCCCTTCGCGGACGGGAGGAAAGCTGATGGGTAAGGCCACCCGCTACCGCTTCCGCGAGTACCACGTGACCACCGTGACCGACCCCATGGCGCTGCCGACCTTCGAGGCGCTCTGCGTCACCGGCGAAGAACGGAACTGCGCTGCCGCGTCCGGCGAGATGCACACCCCTGAGGAACTCACCCGCTGGATCGCCGGCCACTGTGCGCAGACCGGCCATCAGTCGTACGAGCAGACCACTCGCACCATCGTCCGCGCCGAGCCCGGAGCTTGGCAGTAGGATCACGCGCGCCGCCGTCAGCGAGGGCGATTGGTCTACACATCTGACGGCAGCGGCGACGGCAACAACCACGGACTCCAGCGCACATCCACGGACACCGATGGACCGTCAAACCACCGTTGACCTGCGAAAAAGCAGGTGGAGAGGGGTCGCGTAGCACACGTACTATGTGCTAGCCGGGACCACGCCTGTACTCGTGCACAATACCGGTCCGGGATGCGATCTTAATATTTCACCGCGTCACGAGAAGGCTGGTGATCTCGGCAAGTACACCGAGGGGCAGAAAACTCGGGATCCTGCATCGCAGTGGTATCACGAGTACCTGAGTGAGCAAGAACTTCTGGATGGAGTCAATGAAGCCGAGCCGGGAGATGGAATTCTCGTCTCGCGCGACGGGACGATTCTTGGCGGTCATCACCGCTGGGATGAAATTCAAACAAGGGTCAAAGACGGGCGTATCGACCCGAACGAGCAAATCCGTATTGACGTCCTCGGTGGGGAGTAGTGCTGATGTCTATGATTCATTCAACTGACCCTGACTTCCGCGTGTGTCAGATCAGTTTCGATGCGCTGCTTGAGATCCAGCAGGAGGCGGAGGGCCGTGGCTGGGCGACTCGGTGGACCTCCGTGGACGCACTCCGCAGTCAGGTCAAGGACGAAGCCGTCGTTCTCCAGTCGATGATGCGCGAGGAACGAGGAGGGGCCGTGCGGGCCTACCGCTGCCTCCTGCTGTTCTCGACCGTAGATGGTGGGGATGCTGGTGGAGTTGCTACGATCGATATTGATCCGGCGAGGTTTGAATCGCTGGAGCGGGTCGATCGAGACCCGGATGTTCGGAAGGTGCTTGTCCGGATGTTCTCCCTCGCACTGGGCGGGATTTCGATGATTTCCAAGGAGTAGTGGGCTCTGTCGAGGGTCAAAATCTGGCAGAGCAACTGCGGCTTGAGTCGGCAAAGTTCTCCGTTTCTCGCAGATGGAACATTGGCCTGTTGACGCCCGACGATGCCGCTCACTGGGGAAAGGATTCTGCATCGACATATCAGGATATGTGCGGTTCCTTCCATAGGGCTCAGATGCTCAACTAATGGCCCCATAAAAGACCCGAGAGGCCCCACCGGAATGGTTCTCCGGTGGGGCCTCTCGGGTGTCTGACGGCAGTAGTTGACGGCAACGTCAGCGGACGGATGCTGCACAAAGCGGTGGTTCGTCGCTGTCGTCGGGTCGGGAGGCAGGGGCACGGAGGGCCTTGCCGAGGAGGTCGATGGCGTCGCGCTGGAGGCGGAGGCGGACGTGGGCGTACACCGTGGCGGTCACGCCGATGTGGGCATGGCCCAACAGTTCCTTGATGACGACGAGTTCGACGCCCTGTTCCAGGAGGAGGGTCGCCGCCGAGTGCCGGAGGTCGTGGAAGCGGATGCGGCGGAGCCTGGCCCGGCGGAGCAGGGCGGTGAAGTGCCGGGTGAGCGTGGCCCCTTCGATGGGGGCGCCGTTGGGCCGGGTGAAGACGTAGCCACTGTCCTTCCAACCGTTGCCTGCAGTTTCGCGTTCTTGGCGCTGCTGGTCGCGGTGTTGTTCGAGGGATCGCAGGCACGGCGTGGGCAGCGCGATCCGCCGTTCCGAACTCTGGGTCTTGGTCGGCAGGGCGGTCAGGCCGCCGGTGTTGGTGCGCTGGAGGGTGCGGCGGATGCTGGCGGTTCCGCCGGCCAGGTCGAGGTCTTCCCAGCGGAGGCCAAGGAGTTCGCCGAGCACGATCACCCGGTCGGTTACGGTCGCTCGCTGTTCACACCGGGGTCTTGGCGGGCGGCGTACCGTTGGCAAGGAACGAAGACGCAGGTGCGGGGGTGGCCATGGCGGAGAGCATCGGTGACCGGATCGGGCGGTTGCGCCGACACCGGGGCATGACGCAGGAGCAGCTCGCTGAGGCGTCCGGGGTGTCGGTGGCAACCATCCGGAAGCTGGAGCGCAACGACCGCGAGAGCGCCCGCATGGGCACGTTGCGCCAGCTCGCCCAGGCGTTGGGCGTGAAGACGACGGATCTGATGCAGACCGGCCCGATCGAGGCACCGGTTGCCCCGGAGGTCGACCCGGCTGGGATTCTGGCGATCCGTCGGGTGATCACACCCGCCCGAGGCCTTGGCCGAGTGGCCCATGCCGATGACGCTCACGATGCCCCGACCATCACCGGGGTCCGCGCGTCGGTGCGCGAAGGCAACCGCCTCTACCAGGGTGACGATTACGCTGCCACGCTGGGATCTCTGCCGAGCGTGCTGACCGAGGCCGCCCAGGTCGCTGAACTGGCGGAGGGTGATGCCTGGTTGGCCGCATTGGAGGTGCAGGCGCAGGCGTACCAGCTGGCGGGGTCCACGCTGATCCACCTTCGGCATGACGATCTCGCGTACCAGGCGCTGAACCGGGCCATCGACTTGGCTGAACGGAGCGGCAACCAGGTCCTCGGGGCGTCCGCGGTGGTCTCGTTGTGCTGGCTGCTACTGCGGCAGCGCCGCTTCGACGAGGCCGAAGACGTGGCCGTCGCCACGGCGGACGCCATCGAGCCGTCCTTCCGGCACTCCACCGCCAGCCACCTCGGAACCTGGGGCTGGCTGCTGCTGCGAGGATCGGCGGCGGCCGTGCGCAACAACCGCACCCCGGAGGCGGACGAGATGATCCGGCAGGCCAAGGCCGCAGCCGTCCTGGTCGGCCGGGACGCGATCGACTACCACGAGTACTGGACGACCTTCGGCCCCAACACGGTCGCCATGAAGGAGGTCGAGAACGCCATGATCCTGCGCGAGTACGGCAAGGCCCTCCAACTCTCCGCACAGGTCACCGCACCCGCCCGTTCCACCTCCAACAACCGCAACCGCCACCTGCTCGACCTCGCCGCCGCCCACACCGAACAGCGCGACCACGCGCCGGCCACCGAGATCCTGATGGGCATCAAGCAGGCCGCCCCCGAATGGCTGCGCTACCAGCGATACGCCCGCGACATCGCCACCACCCTCGTCAACCGCCGCAAGCGCGGCCTGTCCCCACAACTCGTCGAACTCGCCGACTTCCTCGCCGTCGAACTCTGACCAGCCCGGCAGAGACACTACGTATCAGATCAACATTGGCTGGTGGGCGAACTGACCCCGCACGTTCCTGGGCCACCCGAACCGGACGCCCGACGATCTCAGTAACCGAACGAACGGCACGGACCGACACAGCGTCACCGACGGTGCCGCGCCGAGCCGAACTGAGATGGGACGAAGAGATGACCAAGCCCGCGAAGCCCACCGCCGTCGTCTACCTGTGCACCGCCAAGGACGAGCCCGTGGTCACCCGGCAGGCGATGTGCGAGCGGATCGCCCGCGACTCGGGCCTGCACCTCGCGGGCGTGATCCACGACGACGAGGGCGCCACCGAACCCGACCAGCGCCGAGGACTCACCTACGCGCTGCAGATGCTCCTCGACGGCGATGCCGACACCATCATCGTCCCTACCGGCGAGATGCTCTCCGTCCTGCCCGACGAGAAGGCCCGAGTCAGCCGGTCCGTGCGGAAGGCCGGCGGCCGGATCATCGTGGCCAGCGAAGTGAGCGCCCGATAGCTCAGCCCGGCTTCTCCGCCCGCGCACAAGGCTCCCGCCTCGGGGCGCAGGGAGCGGGCCTCTCAGCCACCGGCCGTGCCACAGTCCAGCGCGGACACAGCCAGTCAAGTGAACACCGCTGGTGGGCTCGCCGGTTCAGTAGCTCAGCAAGACGCGGCCCGTTGGTGGAGTGCGTCGAAACTTTCCTTACGGGTTCAAGGCAGCCCGCCTGCGCGGGCCGCGCGCGCCCGCAGGCCGAGCCGCCCCGCGCTTCCTGTCTACGCCCCACCACACGACGGCCCGGCCAACTGCGCGCGCAAAAGCGAGGAAGGGCCGGGCAGGGCCCGGTGATGGCCTGGCAGCAGGCCGACGATGGGGCCAGCCCGGGAAAGCGGGATCGGCCAGCATCCGAGCCGCGTCTCCGGGTCGGTACTGACGGAGAGGGCCGACGGGCTCGCCGTCGGCAGGGTGGCCCAACACTGACGCTCCACGGCGGGGCTCAGTGTTCGGGCGCGGGCCGGGCGGCGCATTTGAGGCGGAAGACTCTCTGGAGGATGCAGCTATGGAGGCAGTGCACTTTTCCCCGGGCACCCCGTATCGGCTTGCGCCGATCGACCCTTGCCCCGACGCATGTGAGCCGCTCCTTCCAAGGCTGGGAATAAGGTGCGCGGCGGCCCGGCGGTGAAAGGCTGCCGCCCGCGGTCGGTCCGGAGTGCGGACCGGCCACGGGCGGCGGGTGCTGCTGGTGGGTCAGCCGCGGTTGGCGCGGCGGCGGCTGGCGACCACGGCGCCGGCGCCGAGGGCGAGCAGCGCGGCGCCGCCCGCCCCGACCTCGGTCAGCGCGGTGCCGTCGGTGCCGGTGAAGGCCAGGCTGCTACCGCTGCTGGCCGGGGTGGTGGAGACCGGCGCGACCGACGGGGTGCCGGTCGGGCCGCTGGTGTCGGTGGGCGTGGTCGGCACGGCGGCGGCCGGGGACGACGACGAGGGGCTCGGCGTACCGGTCCCGGTGCTCGTCGAGGGGGAGGGCGAGGCCGAACCGGTGCCCGTGGGCGGCGTGGTGCTCGTCGAGGGGGAGGGCGAGGCCGAACCGGTGCCCGTGGGCGGCGGGGACACCGGCGGGGTGTCGCACTTCTGGCCGCCGTTCCAGTGGGAGATCAGGCCGGTCGGGTACGGCTGGTTCGGGAAGAGCGGCAGCGGCCCGTGCACACCGTCGAACTCGGTCTTGCCGTTGTAGAGGTCGGTCTGACCGAAGCACGGCGGGATGAACTTGCTGATGTCCAGGGTCGCCTGGGGGTGCTTCTTGTTGAGCGTGGCGGTCGCCCAACCCAGGAAGGTCTGCACGCCCGACTTCGCCCAGGTGGCGCCCTGGGTGCTGTAGGAGGCCAGCGACACGTTGTAGTCGCAGCCGTCCTGGGCCTGGCCCACGAGCTTGACGACGAGGCTGGGGTAGGGCTGGGCCATGACGTCGGAGCTGGTCCAGGTCTGGCCGCCGTCGACGGAGTACCTGATGCCCAGCGAGTCGCAGCCGCCACCGGCGACGTGAGCCTGGGCGGTGCCGGCGGTGACGAGCGAGGTGGCCAGGGCTATGCCGGCCACGGCCAGTGCCGGGAGGGCCCGGCGGAGGGGTCGGTGCACGAGGGAAGGCTCCTAGGGAAATGGTGGTGCACGATGTACCCCGACGTGGTCTGCCACCGGGCCGGAATGCCCGGAATCGGGGGTCCGACCGCATCGAGAGCGGTGAGGGTACACGACTCGACCGGGCCACCCGCCGACCGGGTCGGCGCACGACGGCGTCCCCCTGGTGGTGAGCTGATCCATCCTCATCCGGCCCGGTTCGTGAGCCGAGCGTCCCCCTGGCCGGACGTCAGCCGGTCTGCTCCGGATCGAGGGCCGGCCGGCCGCCCGCGCGGCGTCCGAGCAGCGCGAGCAGTCGGGTCAGCGGGTCGGCGTCCGGCGAGGTCTCCAGCGGCGGGTCGAACAGACCGCTCGCCTCCAGCTCGGCCGTGTGCGGCACCAGCCGGTCGAGCGCGAACTCCACCAGCTCGGGTGCCAGATGGGCGTCCCCGCCGCTGGCCCGGGCGAGGTCCCAGGTGTGCACGGCGGCGTCGATGGTCATCTCCGCGCAGTAGTCGAGCGCGCTGGTCACCCCGTACGAGAGCTGGACGGTCCGGTCCAGCGCGCCCGGCGCGTTGAACGCGGCCCGGGCGGCGGCGGCCGCGGCGGTCCAGGCGGCGACCGGGTCCTCGCCCAGCACGTCACCGTCGAACCGGGAGCCCACCTCGGCGATGGTCCGACCGGCCAACAGCTCGGGCGCCCAGAGCTGCTCGGTGGTCAGATGGTCGACCAGGTTGCGGACCGACCAGGCCCGGCAGGGCGTGCCGGCCACCCACTGGTTGCACGCGACCCCGTGCACCCGGCGCCCGAACGAGGCCAGCGCCTCGGCGTGCAGTCGCAGCACCGTCCGCCCGCGCTCGCTGTCGTCGCGCATCGGACGCCGCCTCAGCTCGGAGTGGCCTCGGCCCGGGCCGCCACCTCGCGGGCCCGCGCGCCGGACCGGGTGCGCCCGGCGGTGACCAGCCGGTTCGGGAAGCGCCGCAGGTACTCCGCCTCCAGCTCGGCGGTGCGCTCGGTGTGGTGGCGCAGGGCGTCGTCGGAGCCGTACAGGAAGGTCTCGTGCCTGGTCCGGTGCAGTTGCTCCAGCTCGTGCAGCAGCCGCTCACCCTGCAGGCCGGAGGCGGCGACGCCCTCGTGCGGTTCGGCGCCGTCGGGCGCGGTGGGCGGGGTGTCCGGGAATTCCATGGCGGTCTCCACTTCGGTGCTCAGCGCCCCTGACTCTCCGGTGCCCCGGTGGCGGGGTCGGAAACCGGCCCGGGGTGCGGGCGGGGGGCGGTCTCGCGGACCGCGAGCAGCCGGGTGCCGATCTCCTGCAGGTCCTTGCGGCCGACCCCGGCCCGCACCCGCGGGAACCAGTCCCGCTCCTCCCGTTCGATGTGCCGCTCGACGGTCTCGATCAGGACGCCGACCTTGGCGTCGAACTCCTCCGAGGCCGGGGCCAGTCCGGTGATCTCCGTGCAGAGCAGGTCGGCGAGCTGGTGCTCCTGGCCGCCCTGCCGGATCTCCGGCTCCAGTTCCGGCAGCAGCGCGCCGACCCGCGGGTAGACCACCTCGTCCTCGACGTAGGTGTAGACGGTGACCGCGTGCACGATCTCCTCCGCCAGCTCACCCCTGGCCGCATGGTCGTGCTCGGTGGTGGCCCGGTAGGCCCGGAACAGCTGCCGGATCTCCTTGTGCTCCTCCTTGAGCAGCACGATCGCGTCGCTGGACATCCGCTCTCACCTTCCCGGCTCCGGGTGTCCCCATGACCGATGGTGCCAAACGACGGCCCCGTGCGGGCGGTCGGACAGAGCTGTCCAGGGGACGGGACCGGCTGGGCACGGCCCACTGGACGGGCTGGCCGGGGGATCGGCCCGGTCAGCGGATCGGCCTGGCTAGGGGATCGGCCCGCGCCCGTGCAGCAGCTCCCGCCAGAGCCGGCGCAGCCGGGTCGCGCTGCCTCGCGGTTGGTGGCCGGCGGCCAGCGCGGCGGCTTCGGCCACCCGCTCACGGCTTCGCTGCCACTGGGCGAACCTGCGGGCCAGGGCCGGGTCCTCGGCGGTCAGCCGGGCTTCGATCCGGCGGCTCTCCCGCTCCTCCTGCCACGAGAGGACCATCGTCCTCACCTGCCTCCGTTCCGGTCGGCGGCCGGGCGGTCGTCGGGACCGGCCGGCCCCCCACGGGTCAGTACGGCGCTGATCGGCCGCGGGTTCGATCAGCGGTCCGGTGACAGTCGGTCGTCGAGGAGCTGCGTGAGGTCGTAGCGGACCGGCTCCACCAGCTGGCCGTAGCCGCAGCCGGCGGGCTCCCGGTCCGGCCGCCAGCGCTGGAACCGGGTGGTGTGCCGGAACCGGGTTCCTTCCATGTGATCGTACGCGACCTCGCACACTCGTTCAGGGCGGAGCGGAATCCACTGCGGATCCTTGCCACCGCTCCACCGGCTCGGCGCGCCGGGCAGCCGACCCTCCTGATGGGCGGCCTCCTCGGTCCAGGCGGCCCAGGGATGGCCGGCCGGGTCGGCCATCCGCAGCGGCGCCAGCTCGGTGGCCAGCTCGCGCCGGCGGGCCGCGGTGAACGAGGCACAGACCCCGACGTGCTGCAGCGTGCCCGCCGCGTCGTGCAGGCCCAGCAGCAGCGAGCCGACGCCCTGGCCGTCCTTGTGCTCGCGGTAGCCGGCCACCACGCAGTCGGCGGTCCGGCCGTGCTTGACCTTGAACATCGAGCGCACGCCCGGCCGGTACGGCGCGTCCAGCGGTTTGGCGACGACGCCGTCCAGCCCGGCGCCCTCGAAGCGGTCGAACCACTCCAGGGCCAGCGCGCGGTCGGTGGTGGCGGGGGCGGTGAACACCGGCGCCCGGGCCGGCCCGAGCGCCTCGACCAACGCGGCGCGCCGCGCCGCCAGAGGCTCGTCGGCCAACGAGCGCGCGCCGAGCGCCAGCAGATCGAAGGCGACGAACGAGGCGGGGGTGCGCTCGGCCAGCGTGCGCACCCGGGAGGCGGCCGGATGGATCCGCTCCTGCAGCTCCTCGAAGTGCAACCGCCCGTCGTGCGCCACCACGATCTCGCCGTCCAGCACACAGCGTTCCGGCAGCTCGGCACGGCAGGCGGCGACCAGTTCGGGGAAGTAGCGGGTGAGCGGCTTGGTGGTGCGGCTGGCGATCTCCACCTCCTCGCCGTCGCGGAACACCAGGGCGCGGAAGCCGTCCCACTTCGCCTCGTACTGCATCCCCGCCGGGATCTCGGCCACCGCCTTGGCCAGCATCGGCTCGATCGGTGGCATCAGCGGAAGGTCCATGCCTCGATGGTGGGCCGCTCGGCGGCCGGCTGCCCGCCGGGCGGCGCCGCAGCCGCCGCCCTAGCGTGGAGCCATGGCTGAAGCGGTGGAACTGCGGGTCGGCGAGCGGGCGGTCCGGCTCTCCAACCCCGGCAAGGTCTACTATCCCGGGCCCGGCTACACCAAGGGCGACGTCGCCGAGTACTACCTGGCCGTCGCGGACGCGGCGTTGCGCGGGCTGCGCGACCGGCCGACCACCCTGCAGCGGTTCCCGGACGGGGTCGGGGGCGAGTTCTTCTACCAGAAGCGCGCGCCGAAGAACACGCCCGACTGGCTGCCCACCGCCCGGATCGCCTTCCCCAGCGGCCGGTTCGCCGACGAGATCTGCCCGACCGAGCCCGCCGCCGTGCTCTGGGCGGTGAACCTGGGCTGCCTGACCTTCCACCCCTGGCCGGTTCGCCGCGCCGACCCCGATCACCCCGACGAGCTGCGCCTGGACCTCGACCCGCAGCCCGGCACCGACTTCGCCGACGCGGTCCGGGCCGCGTACGAGCTGCGCGAGGTGCTGGCCGAGTACGGGCTGCGCGGCTGGCCGAAGACCTCCGGCGGGCGCGGCCTGCACGTCTACGTGCCGATCGAGCCGCGCTGGACCTTCGCCGAGGTGCGCGGCTGCGCGATCGCGCTGGGCCGGGCGCTGGAGCGGCGGATGCCCGAGCGGGTGACCACCGCCTGGTGGAAGGAGGAGCGCGGCTCGAAGATCTTCGTCGACTACAACCAGATGGCCCGGGACCGCACCATCGCCTCCGCCTACTCGCTGCGGGCCCGCCCGGAGGCCACCGTCTCCACGCCGCTGGGCTGGGCGGAGCTGGCCGACGCCCACCCGCGCGACTTCACGCTGCGCACGGTGCCGGCCCGGCTCGCCGAGCTGGGGGATCCGTTCGCCGAGCTGGACGGGCACGCGTTCGGCCTGGAGCCGGTGCTGGAGCTGGCCGAGCGGCAGCACCGGGAGGAGGGACTCGGCGAGTTGCCGTACCCGCCGGACCACCCGAAGGCGCCGGGTGAGCCGCGCCGGGTCCAGCCCAGCCGGGCGCGCAGGGACTGAGCTCAGCGCGCGGCGGTGGCGATCCGACCGTCGGTGGGTACCGTCGCGGCCGGGCGGCGGAACCGCCGGCGCCGGTCCGGGTCGGCGAGTTCGTACGCGACGGCGAGCAGCAGGACCAGCACGGCGGTGCGGGGCACCAGGTCGCCGATCCGGTCGTACCAGGTGCGGCTCTCCGGCCCGGGCAGGGCGAGCCGCAGGGTGACCGCGCCGGTCTGCCCGGTGCCCAGCCGGGCGAGTTGGCGGCCCTGCGGGTCGAAGGCGACCGACACGCCGGTGAGCGCCGCCTGGACGGCCGGCCGTCCGCTCTCCACGGCGCGCAGCGCGGCCAGCGAGGCGTGCTGCTCGGGCGCCCAGGTGTCCTGGAAGCTGGAGGTGGCGGACTGGTAGACGAGCAGCTGGGCGCCCTGGTCGGCGGCGGTCCGGCTCATGTCGGGGAAGGCCGACTCGAAGCAGATCAGTGCCCCGATCGGGAGTGGCTGCCCGGCCCGGTCGGCCGGGCGCAGCAGGTGGAAGGAGCGGCCGGGGGCGCGGTTCTCGCCGGCCGCCCTGCTGATCGCGGAGAGCCAGCCGAGCAGCGGCCGCAGCGGGATGTACTCGCCGAACGGGACCAGCCGCATCTTGGCGTAGCGGGCCTCGATGCCGTCCGGCCCGATCAGCACGGCGTCCTTGGAGATGTGGCCGTCGGCCTTCCGGGCGTCCTCGTTGACCAGCAGGGCGGCGCCGGTCTGTGCGGCCAGTGCGCGGAGCCGACCCAGGGTGGCCGGGTCACGGCTGAGGTCGGTGGTGACGCTGCTCTCGCCCCAGACGACCAGGTCCGGGTGGTGACCGGTCAGGGCGGCGGTGATCCGCGCCGAGGCGTCCAGCCTGGTGGCGCCGTCCGGCAGCACACCGGGCTGCACCAGGGCGACGGTGGCATACCGCTCGGTGGCCGGCGCGGACTCCAGCGCGAACAGCGTCGGGCCGCTCAGCAGCACCAGCGCGGTGGCGCCCGCGCCCAGCGCGCGGACCTGGCCGCGGTCGGCGAGCAGCACGACCGCCAGCCCGGTGTTGACCGCTACCACCGCGCCGCTCACCAGCCAGACGCCGCCCACCGAGGCCAGTGCGAGCACCACCGGGTGCCGCCACTGGGTGGCGCCGAGCAGCGCCCACGGCCCGCCCAGCGCCTGCCAGGACCGGGCGTACTCGGCGACCACCCAGGCGGCGGGCACCACCAGCAGCGCGGCCAGCGCCCGGCGCGCCGTCAGCGGGGGCCCGAGCAGCGCCCAGACCGCCAGGCCCACCCCGCCCTGCAACGCGCCGAACAGCGCGGCGATCAGCAGCAGCCCGGGACCGACGGTCGGCAGCAGCCAGTACATCGCGGCCAGCACGAAGCCCGCGCCGAACCACCAGCCCCGCACCGCGGCCTCCCGGGCGTGCGGCGCCCGCTGCATGACGAGCAGTCCGGGCACCAGCGCCACCCAGGCCAGCGCCTCCAGGTCGGGGGCCGGGAAGGCGAGCACGGGCAGCATGCCGGCGGCCAGCGAGCCGTACCGGACGGGGTCGGAGAACGCGGCTCGGAGCGACATGATCCGATTCTCCGCCCCGACGGCGTGTCGACGCGAGAGTGCGTGCGGCGACATGCCCTGGCTGACGGCGCGTCAGGTCTCCGGCGCGCCTGGTGGTTCGGTCAGCGGATGGCGGCGACCAGGGCGTCCGGGACGGACCGCCAGGCGATCCCGGCCTCGGCGAAGCCCGCCTCGGTCAGCCGGGCGGTGTGCCACTCCGCGGAGTGGCTCTCGCCGTCCGCGTGCGAGCCGTAGATGACGTTGCGGGCGGCGACGGCCTCGGCGAGTCGGGGGTCGGCGGCGGCCGCCTGCCACCACTCCTCCCAGCTGAGCACGGACTCGGCCCGGTCCCGCTCCTGCCGCCGGCGTCGCAGGGCCCGCTCGGCGGCGTTCAGCAGGGGGGTGTTCGGGGTGGGCGCGTGGTCGGCGTTGAGGAAGACGCCGCCGGGCCGCACCAGCCCGGCCAGGTCGCGGTAGAGCCGCAGCAGGTCGTCGGTCCTCAGCCAGTGCAGCGCGGTGGCGGTGACCACGGCGTCGAACGGGCCGGCGGGCAGCGCGGCGGCCCAGTCCGGGTCGGTGAGGTCGGTGGTGACCAGGGTGAGCCGTGGCTCGTCGCGGAAGTGGCCGGCGGCGATGGCCAGCAGCGCCGGGTCGAGGTCCACCCCGACGCTGGTCGCGCCGGGCAGCCGGGCCAGCAGCCGCTCGGTGATGCTGCCGGTTCCGCAGGCCAGGTCCAGCACCCGGGGCGCCGGGCCGGCGACCGCCTCGACCACGTCGAGCATCACCCGGAAGCGCTCCTCGCGCTCCGGCAGGTACCACTCCTGCTGGCGGTCCCAGCTGCGCTGCCAGCCGTCCCAGTAAGGGCGTTCGGCGACGCCGGCATCGGTGGTGGTGGTCATGGGAGTCCCTCCGAGTAATAGATGAGCCGGACTTCACCTCTTACGCATGACTCTAGTCGCGAATCAGTAATAGGCCAAGTGGTCTTCTGCCACTTACTTCATTCGGACGGGTGCCGCCCTGGCGCCCGCCTCGGGGGAGCGGACCTACCGTGGAGGGTGGGCCGCCGGGCCCGTCGTCGGGAGGCAGTGCGATGTCGGACACCCACGCGATGCTGTTCGTCACCTTCGCGGACCAGGCGGCGGCGCACGCCGCCTACCAGGAGGCGAAGGAGCTGCCCGGAGCGCGCCAGGCCGCGCTGCTGCGGCGTTCCGCCGAGGGCCTGCTGGACGTCCCCGAGAGCTGGGTCCGCGGTGCCGGCACGCCGACCGTGGCCGGCGGGATCCTGGGTGGGCTGGTCGGCCTGCTCGGCGGTCCGCTCGGGGCCTTCCTCGGCTGGACGGCGGGCACCGCGCTGGGCGGCGCGGCCGAGCTCAAGCACTTCCAGGACGCCGCCGAGACCCTCACCGTCTACAGCAGTGGCCTGGTGGAGAGCGGCTCGCTGCTGGTCGTCGAGCTGCACGAGCACGATCCCGGGCCGGCCGACGAGCTGGCCGCGCGGCACGGCGGCCGGCTGGTCCGCCGCCCGGCCGCCGAGGTGGCCGCCGAGGTCCGGCTGGCCGAGGCGGCGGCCGAGGACGCGATCCGCGAGGAGCAGGTGAAGGACTGACGCCCGCGCCCAGCGACGGGTCGACCGGCAGCTCCAGCAGCCGCCCGGTCCGCCCGGGCCGGAGTTGCAGCGGTGGCAGGTGGCCCGGGTTGGCGAACGAGCAGCGGCCGGTGGCCGGGTCCACCAGCGCGAGCAGGCAGGTCGCCACCCGTTCCAGGGCTCGGTGGGGCGGGCGCCACGGCGGGATCGGGGGCGGGGTGCCGGAGGGCGCCGGTCCTTGCCCCGATCATCCCATCGAAGCGGTGCGGCCGCCGGGGGTCGGACGCCGGCCACCGGCCCGTTCGGCCGATCACCGATAGCGCCGGCCGAAGCGCCTGCCGAGACTCGAGAGTCCGGGGGCCCGATCCGCAGAGCCCCCGACCCGGAGACGAGGTGCCTGGTGAAGCTCGGTCTCGCGCGCGCCGCGGTCGCGGCCACGGTGCTCAGCCTCCTGCTGGTCACGGCCGCCTGCGGCTACGCCCGGCAGGCCGGCGGGAGCGCGCGCGCCGCGGGCGGCACGGTGCGGATCGGGCTGCTGCTGCCGGAGAGCAAGACCACCCGCTACGAGCAGTTCGACCGGCCGCTGATCGAGGCCGCGATCCGGGCGTTGGCGCCCGGCGCGCAGCTCGACTACTACAACGCGAACCAGAACGCCACCCAGCAGCAGACCCAGGTCGACACCGCGCTGACCAAGGGTGACCAGGTGCTGATCCTGGACGCGGTGGACGCCCGGGCGGTCGAGTCCTCGGTGCGGAAGGCGCACGACGCGGGCGTCAGGGTGGTCGCCTACGACCGGCTGGCGCAGGGCCCGGTGGACTCCTACGTGTCGTTCGACAACGTCAGGGTCGGCCGGCTGCAGGGCGAGGCGCTGGTGGCCGCGGTCGGCGACCGCGCCCCCGGTGGCCGGATCATCATGATCAATGGCTCGCCGACCGACCCCAACGCCGCCCAGTACAAGCAGGGCGCGCACCAGGCGATCAACGGCCGGCTCACCGTCGCCCGGGAGTACGACACCCCGGACTGGGACCCGAACAACGCCAACCAGGAGGCGGCCGCGGCGATCACCGCGCTGGGCCCGGCCACCGTGGTCGGGGTCTACGCCGCGAACGACGGGATGGCCGCCGGCATCGCCACCGCGCTGCGGGCGGCCGACCTGAGCGTTCCGCTGACCGGCCAGGACGCCCAACTCGACGCCGTGCAGAGGATCCTGGCCGGCACCCAGACCATGTCGATCTACAAGCCGTACCGTCCGGAGGCCGAGGTGGCCGCCGAGATGGCCGTCGCGCTGGCCCGGCACCAGCCGCTGCCCGCCGCGCTGGCGCCGACCGCCCAGACCAACGGCAGCGGGCAGACGGTGCCTTCGGTGCTGGTCCCGCCGACCGTGCTGACCAGGGACAACATCAGGTCGACCGTGGTCGCCGACGGTCTCTACCCGGTGGCCCGGATCTGCACCCCGGACTACGCGTCGGCGTGCGGCGCGGCCGGGTTCAGGTAACCGACGCGGCAGGCGCGGAGACGAGAGGGAGGTGGCCCGGTGACGGACACGGCGGTGGTCCCGGTGCTGGCCCTGCGCGGGATCTCCAAGCGGTTCGGTGCCGTCCAGGCGCTCACCGGAATCGAGTTGGAGGTCGCGGCCGGCCAGGTGCTCGCCCTGGTCGGCGACAACGGCGCCGGCAAGTCCACCCTGGTGAAGGCGATCGCCGGGGTCAACCAGCCGGACGAGGGCGTGATCGAGTGGCGGGGCCGCCCGGTCGTCATCCACCGGCCGCAGGACGCCCAGCAGCTCGGCATCGCGACCGTCTACCAGGACCTCGCGCTCTGCGACAACCTGGACGTGGTCGGGAACCTCTTCCTGGGACGGGAGTTGCGGCGCCTCGGGGTGCTCGACGAGGTCGAGATGGAGAAGCGCTCGCGAGAGCTGCTGGACACGCTCGCGATCCGGATCCCCAGCGTGCGGATCCCGATCGCCTCGCTCTCCGGCGGCCAGCGGCAGACCGTCGCGATCGCCCGCTCGCTGATCGGCGCGCCCAGCGTGGTGGTGCTGGACGAGCCGACCGCCGCGCTCGGCGTGGAGCAGACCGCGCAGGTGCTGGACCTGGTGGAGCGGCTTCGCGAGCGCGGCCTCGGGGTCGTGCTGATCAGCCACAACATGGCCGACGTGATGGCCGTCGCGGACCGGATCGCGGTGCTGCGGCTGGGCCGCAACAACGGCCTCTTCGACCGCCGACGGACCAGCCAGGAGCAGATCATCTCGGCCATCACCGGGGCCACGGACAACGCCGTGACCCGCCGACAGGCCCGTGACCAGGAAGGGACCTCGTGAACGGCGACACCCCGCAGGACGGCGGCTTCCGGCGCGGTCCGCTGCCCGAGGACACCATGCCCAGGGGCGGCGTCAACACCACCGTCCCGGTCGCGGCCGAGGCCACGCCGGCGGTCGATCCGCGGCTGATCGTCCGCGACCAGGGGGTGGCCGGCTACCTCGGCGAGTTCAGACGCCGGTTGAGCAGCGGCGAACTCGGTTCGGTGCCGGTGGTGGCGGCGCTGGTGGTGATCTGGGTGGTGTTCGGCAGCCTGGACGGCACCTTCCTGTCCGCGCAGAACCTCTCCAACCTCTCGCAGCAGATCGTCGGCACCGGGATGATCGCCCTCGGGGTGGTCTTCGTGCTGCTGCTGGGTGAGATCGACCTGTCGGTCGGCTCGGTCAGCGGCCTGTGCGCGGCGATCTTCGCGGTGCTGAACGTGACGCACGGGGTGAACCAGTGGGCCGCGCTGGCCGCGGCGCTGGCCGGTGGGGCGCTGGTCGGGCTGGTGCAGGGCCTCTTCTTCGCCCGGGTCGGGGTGCCGGCCTTCGTCGTCACCCTGGCCGGCAACCTGGCCTGGAACGGCCTGATGTTGCAACTGCTGGGCGCCAGCGGCACGGTGAACCTCTCCGGGCACGACGTCGTGTCGCGGCTCTACACCACCGTCTATCCGCAGGTGATCGCGGCGTACGGGCTCGCGCTGGCCGGCGTGCTGCTCTTCCTCGGTGCCTCGGTGTACGACGCCGAGCGCCGCCGCCGCGCGGGTGTGCCGTTCCGGCCGATGAGCGACATCGCGCTGCGCACGGTGCTGTTGGCGGTGGTGGCGTTCTCCGCGGCGTACACGCTCAACCAGTACAAGGGACTGCCGCTGGCACTGCTGGTCTTCCTGGTCCTCATCGTGCTGCTGGACTTCCTGCTCCGCCGCACCTCCTACGGTCGGCGGGTGTTCGCGCTCGGCGGCAACATCGAGGGGGCCCGGCGAGCCGGCATCGGCGTGGCCGGGATCCGGGTCTCGGTCTTCGTGATCGCCTCCACCATGGCGGCGGTCGGCGGGCTCTTCCTGGCCGCGCAGATCCAGTCGGCCAGCCAGACCTCGGGCGGCGGCAACCTGCTGATGAACGCCATCGCGGCGGCGGTGATCGGCGGCACCAGCCTGTTCGGCGGCCACGGCAGGACCTGGTCGGCGCTGCTCGGCGCGCTGGTGATCGGCTCGATCCAGTCCGGGATGAACATCGAGGGGCTCAGCAACGCCATCCAGTTCATGATCACGGGTGCCGTGCTGCTGGCCGCCGTGGTGATCGACTCACTGGCCCGCCGCACCCAGCGGGCGGCGGGTCGGGCGTAGCCTTCCCGGTGTACCCGGTCCGCTTTCGGTGAGAACTGGGCTGGTCGGACGTGCACGGCGTAGGATCCGGAGCGGCGCGTCGATCACGCGGCCGTGGAATGACCAGGCGGGGACCGGGCCCGATCCGGCGATTCGATGGTGGGGGGATGCCGTGCGGCGGTTCCGCCGGTGGGCAGGCTCGGCGGCGCTGGTGGTCGTGCTGACCGCGACCGCCGCCGGCTGCGGCGAGGTGCCGCGGGCGGCGCCGGTGATCCGGACGGACCAGGCGAGCGCGCCGCTGGACGAGTCGGCCCACCTGCGGATCACCGGGCTGTCGCCGAACGAGCGGATCTCGGTGGCGGCCGAGGCGGTGGACGCCGAGAACGTCACCTGGCAGTCCGGCGCCGAGTACCGCGCCGACCGCTCCGGGACGGTGGCGCTGGACACCGCCCGGCCGCTCAACGGCAGTTACCAGCGGCCGGACGGCATGGGCCTGTTCTGGTCGATGGTCCCCTCGAGCGGCGACTCGGGGCAGGCCGTCTTCGTCCCGCGACCGCGGGCCGACCGCGGCTACGACGTCTGGCTCGCGGTGGCCGCGAGCGGCCGGCGGACGGCGGTGCGCACCCTGACCCGGGTGGGCCAGGGCCCCGGCGTCACCCGCCAGGTGCTGCAGCCGCGCCTGGGCGGTGTGGCCGGCGAACTGTACCTGCCCGCGCCCGGCACGCCCCGGCACCCGCCCGTGCTGCTGATCGGCGGCACCACGGAGGACGAGGCGCTGGGCCCGACCGCGGCGCTGCTCGCCACCCGCGGCTACCCGGCCCTCTCGGTGGCCTACCCCGGCCAGGCCGGGTTGCCCGGCACGCTGACCGACGTCCCCTTGGAGTACTTCCGCGCCGCCGCCCAGCTGCTGGCCGGCCAGCCCGGCACGGACCCGGCCCACCTGGCCGTCCTCGGCTACGCGCGGGGCAGCGAGGCGGCCCTGCAACTGGCCCAGGACTACCCGGACCTGGTGCACGGCGCGGTCCTCTACGCGCCGGCCGACCGGGTCGGTGTGGCGTTCCACGGACCCGGCGCGGCCTGGACGCTGGCGGGTCGACCGGTCCCGAGCGGCCCGATCCCGGTGGACCGGGTCAACGGGCCGGTGCTCACCCTGGCCGGCGGCCAGGACCCGCTCTGGCCCGCGGCATCGGCCGCCCAGGCGGTGACCGCCGCCCTGGACGCGGCCGGCCACGCCTACCCGCACAAGACGCTGGTCTATCCGCAGGCCGGCCACCAGGTCGGCACCTTCCCGTACCAGCCGGGCGGCATCCGGCTCACCGACCCGCTCACCGGTGTGGTCACCGACCTCGGCGGCAGTCCCGCGGCCAACGCCGGGGCCCGCGCCGACGGGTGGCCCCAGGTGCTGTCGCTGCTGGGATCGTTGAGCGGCTGACGACTACAACTCCGTTGCCAGCGGATGGCGCGGCTCGTACAGGCCGACTTCGCCGCCGCCCGGCAGCCGCAGCCGGGTCACCCGCCCCCACCGCTCGTCGCTCACCGGGTGGGTGAACTCCACCCCCTTGGCGGCCAGTTGCTCCATGGTTGCCGCGATGTCGGTACACATCAGATAGAGCTCCTGGGTTCCCGGCCCTTCCGCGGGATGCACCCCGAGTTCGGCCGGCGGCAGCTTGAAGATCAGCCAGCCGCCGCCGGCGTCGACGTGCGGGTACTCCAGGACGTCACGGAAGAAGTCCCGGTCGGCTTCGGGGGCGGCGCTGTGGATGATGACGTGGGTGCCAGTGATCATGCGGCCAGGGTAGGTGCGGTCCGGCCGCGCGCGGCCCAGCCACGCTCGGACCGGCCGACCGGGGGCCGCCGGATCAGCCTTACTCGTCGAGGACGTGGAAGGTCGGGCGGGGGTGCAGCAGGAACTCGTGGTGGGAGATGTTCCAGGCGTAGGCGCCGGCGAGCTGGAAGACCACCCGGTCACCGGCTCGCAGGCCGGGGGCGGTCGCGTGGTGGGCCAGGACGTCCTTGGGCGTGCAGAGTTGGCCGGCCAGAGTGATCGGGGCGGCGGTGGCGGTCGGGCGGGGCCAGGGGTGCGGCCAGGCGGGGACCGGGAGGACGTCGAACGGCTGGGAGTGGCCGCGGGTGGCGGGGGTGCGCAGGTGGTGGGTGCCGCCACGGAGGACGGCGAACTGCTCGCCGTGACTCCGCCTGACGTCCAGCACCTCGGTGGCGTACCAGCCGCAGTACGCGGTCAGCGCCCGGCCCGGTTCGATCCGCAGTCGCAGGCCCGGATGGCGAGCCAGCAGGTGGCGCAGGCCGGTGCCGAGCGCCGCCCAGTCGAAGCGGGCGGCCGGGGCGGTGTAGTCCACCGCCATGCCGCCGCCCAGGTTGACCTCGGTGAGTTCCAGCCGGTGCCGGGCGGCCAGCGCGGCCGACCAGTCGAGCACCTGTTCGGCGATCGCCAGGTGCTCGGCCGGGGCCAGGCCGCTGGCCAGGTGGGCGTGCAGGCCGCGCAGCCGCAGCCGGGCGGCCTCCGGGCGGGCCAGCAGCCGCAGGCACTCCTCGGTCGCCCGTGGGTCCAGCCCGAACGGGGTCGGCCGGCCGCCCATCGCCAGCGCGGCGGAGTCCGGCAGGCCGGTGGCGAGCGGCGGGTTGACCCGGAGCAGGACGTCGACCGTGGCTCCCGGGGCGGCGGCGGTGAGCGCGGCCAGTTGGCGCAGTTCCTGGACGCTCTCCAGGTGCCAGCGGTGCACCCCGGCGCGCAGCGCGGCGGCCAGCTCGGCCGGGGTCTTGCCCGGGCCGCCGAAGGCCAGTGCGGCGCCCGGTGCGGCTGCTCGGACGTGCGCCAACTCGCCGCCGGAGGAGACCTCGTAGCCGTCCACCAGGTCGCGCAGGGCGGTCAGCAGGGCGGGCTCGGGGTTGGCCTTGGCGGCGTAGTACAGCTCGACCCGCTCGGGCAGCGCGGCCCGGACGGCGGCGGCGTGCCGGCGCAGCGCGGGGAGGTCGTAGAGGTAGGCGGGGAGTTGGTCGGGGGCGAGGTCGGCGAGCCGGGCCAGCACGGCCGGGGTGGGGTCGGCGGAGGTGCTCGTCGCGGAGGCGCTCATCGGGTGCTCCGGGCCAGGGCGGGGGTGGACGCGGGAGTGCGGGCGGCCTGGGCCAGCACCTCCTCCGCCAGTGGGGAGGGCAGCCGGACGTACCCGGCCGCGCGGTCGGCCTTGCGCTCCCAACGGGTCAGCAGGTTGGCCTTGGCCGGCAGCGGCGCGCCCGCCAGCAGGGCGCCGAGCCGTGGCGGGCAGCCGCGCTCGGCGGCGTAGTCGGCCAGCGTGGCGCGGACCAGCGCCCAGAGTTCGGCCTCCAGCGACGGCACCCGGTCGGCCAGCGCGGCCAGCAACTCGGCGACGTGGTTCACCAGCAGGCAGTAGACCACCCGGTCCCAGCCGCGCTGGGCGTCGTAGCTGATCGGGCCGCTCACCTCGGGCGGCAGCCCGGCCAGCAGCGCGGCGTTGCGTTCGGGGAGCAGCTTGGTGCCCTCCAGGTCGCGGAAGAGCACCTGGGCCGGGTGGCCGGTCGGGTCCACCCCGATCAGCACGTTCTGCAGGTGCGGCTCCAGCACCACGCCGTGGTCGAAGTAGGCCGCCAGCACGGGCGGCAGTAGCAGCCGCAGGTAGGCCGCCCACCAGGCGAGCAGCTCGCCCGGGCCGGCGTCGGGCAGCAACCTGGAGATCTGGGCGGAGCTGGTCGGGTACTCGTCGGCGACCGCGGCGGCGAGCAGCGGGGTGACGCCGGGGCGCAGCCGGGCGTCCAGGTCCTCGCGGACGATCAGGCCGAAGCCCTCGAGGAGGGCGAGCTCCGGGGTGCCGTCCGGGCCGGGCAACGCCAGCGACCGGTAGGCCGGTTCGCGCAGCACCGCGGCTCCCGGGAAGCGCTCGGCGAGGTCGGCCAGCGCCGGTTCCAGCCGGCGGGTCAGTTCGACCGCGCCGATCAGCTCGTACACGGCGTTCTTCCGCAGGCAGTTGGTGATCCGCACGTTCAGGCTGAACTTGAGGAAGGCGCCGGCGCCGCGCAGGGTGCGGACCGAGGCGGTGGCGGCGAACTCCGGGCCGCCGGTGCCCAGATCGAGCACGTCGTGGCGGGCTAGGGCGGCCCGCAGCAGCGGGTGGTCCGCGAGGAGCTGGTACTGCCACGGGTGCGCGGGCAACAGCCGGTAGCCGGAGGGGACTTCGCGGACTCCGTCGCCCGGTCCGCCGCGCACCGGGTCGAGCAGCCCGTCGAGCAGCGCGGTGGCGGCCGGGTCGGTGGTCTGCTCGGCCAACAGGTCCTCGCGCACGGCGAGATAGCGCAGCGGGAAGGCCGCCCGGGCCTCCGGCGCGTACGCGGACCACTGCTGCCCGTCCTGGTCGCCCTCCACCGAACGGGACTTGGGCGCGGGGTGGAACCGGTGGCCGAAGAGCAGCGCCTGCTCGGACTCCAGGTAGCGGTCCGCACCGGGTGCCGGGCGGTCGCGCAGTGCGGCGCGGACGACCCGGTGGCTGGAGACCAGCTGGTCGAGGAACTCCTCGTTGTCACCGCCGGTCCGCAGGGTGAGTTCCCGCCGGACCTGTCCGGCCAGCGTGAGCCAGTCCAACTCGACCCAACCGTCCGCCTGTTCGACTTCCACCGGGCCGCTGAACCGGTGCGCGCCGAGCAGCGAGCCGCGGCGCAGCGCGACCCGCAGCAGCACGCCGCAGCGGGGCAGCCGGAGCAGCAGCCGACCGTCGCTGACCGCGGTCTGGTGTTCGGGGCCGGAAACCTCCCGCAGCAGGCAGTTGACCAGGGTGTGCGCCACCACCTGCTCCGCGTCCGGCAGTTCGGCGGACGTCCGGGTGGGCGGCCGGGGCGCCGGGACGGGCGGTGGAGGCGGTGGGACGGCGGGCATCAGCGGCTCCTGCGGGGGCGGGGAAGAGGACGAGGGACGAGCGGCCCGACGGTCGGCATGATGGTGGTCTTCACGTGCCCACCAGGTAGTTGGGCCCGTCGGTGTAGTGCTTGTTGATGTCGGCCGCGCCCGAGCGCACCTTGCTGAACAGGGTGCCGGCGCTGACCATCGCCTTCACCGGCAGCCGGTCGGCCGCCAGCAGGGCGGCGCGCAGCGGGGCGCCCTCGGCGCCGAGCCGGTCGATCGACTCGGTGAGCCGCTCGCGGAGCAGCCCGAGCAGCTGGTCGCGCGGGGCCCGGCCGTGTGCGGCCAGACCGAACGCCAGGGCGGCGGTGCAGAGGTGGCCGGTGATGGTGGTGAACAGGTCGGTGAGCGCCCGGTCGTCCTCGGCGAGGATCCGCGCGTCGTCGAACTCGGCCGGACGCGGGGCGAACCGGCCGAGTTTCGCGGCGAGCCGGGCGGTGCGCAGTCGCGGGCCGTCGTTGTCCTTGTGGAGCAGCCGCAACCGGGTGTGGCCGCCGGGCGTGTCGAGCAGCAGTGAGGTGTTCTGCTGGTGCGACTCCAACGCGATGCCGTAGCCGAAGAGCGTGGTCTGCCAGTCCAGCAGCAGGGTGAGCAGGGCGTCGTAGAGGGCGACCGGGTCGCCGCCGTAGAACCGGTCGGCCAGGTGGTCGATGACCAGCCGGCCGCCGGGGGCCACGGCGAGCAGCGCGGCCAGCGGGACGGTCAGCGCGCCGTCCGGTCCGCCGGGTCCACTCGGGTAGCGGCGGAGCAGCACGGCCAGCAGCTCGTGCCCGGCGTGCGCGTAGTGCTGCTCGTCGGCCAGCAGCACGCGCTCGCGGAAGCGCGGCTCGTGGTCCAGCACGGCGGCCAGCAGCCGCTGGCCGGCCGCGCCGTCGCGCAGCGTGCCGGGCTTGATGGTCCGTCGGTTGAGACGGCCCAGGGTGGCGGTGGCCAGCGGCAGCTTGAGGTGCCAGGCCGGATCGGCGACCACCGCGACCGTGCGCATCGACAGGGTCGGGACGACCGTCAGGTACGGCCGCTCGGCGAGCACCGCGTGGTCGGCCAGGCCGCTCTCGCGTAGCGCCCGGTCCAGTGGCTCGCCCACCGACAGTGGGTGCACCGGGATGGCGTGGGCCGGGCTGGTGCACCCCAGTCGGGCCGGGGTGGGCCACCAGGCGGGCCGCGGGCCGGTGCCGTGCACGGTCAGCGCCGCAGCCGGTACGAGTAGCCAGCGCAGCTCGAAGGATGGATGGAACTCAGGCGCGTAGAAACGTAGTTGTCGCTCGTCGAGACCTGACCGGCCACGCGCGGTGGGGTAGACCGGGTGGTCCAGGAAGGCGGCCAGGCTGTCCAGGGCGAGACTGCCCAGCGGGCCGGTCCAGTCGGCCGGGTCGGCACCGTAGCGGGCGGCCAACTCGGCCAGCACGGCTGGCTGTTCGGATTCGTGCAGGAGCATGGTCGCCAGCGTCTGCCGGCACTCCTCGGCGAAGGCGTCGTACCCGGGCCGGTCCGCGGGATCGGCGGCCTGCCGCAGTGCGGCGAGGATGGCGTCCAGCTCGGTCAGCGGCACCCCGGCGACCTCCAGCAGCGGTAGCCTGGCCGCCAGTTCGCACTGGAATCCGTCGTCCGCCACCGGCAGTGCGAGGCCGGCCGTCCCGGCCCGGTACAGCCAGCGCCCGTCGGCGCGCTCGACCGTCGTGCCGTGCGTCCGCAACCCGGACACGTCCTCGCGCAGCAGCGCGCTGAGCACCCGCAGCGTCAACTCGGCTGCGGCGCTCACGGGGTGATCTCCCAGCGGTTGGCGGCGAGGAAGCCGGCCACCGCGCGGTCGACGGCCTCCTGGCCCGGCCCGACGGCCCAGACCAGGCCCAGGTAGTCCCGGTTGGTGCGGTAGTGCTCGTGCCGCTCGCCGAGCGCGCGCAGCGGACGGTAGCGGAGTCGGACGCCGTCCGCCCCGCCGTCGTGGCGACCCCGGCCGTAGGGACCGTCGTCGTACGGATCGGGCGCGGCGGTGAGCCGGCCGGCCCGGTCGGCGCAGACCGCCCGGTGGCGGGCCCGCAGGTCGCGGCGGGCGCCGAGGTCGGCGGGGAGTGGGCGACCCAGGTGGGTGGCCAGCACCAGCTCGAAGTAGGGGAGTTCCAGCACCTGCGCCAGCAGCAGGTCGCACTGGTCGCCGATGGCACGGTAGTTGACCTCGATGATCCTGGCCCGGCCGTCCGGCTGGAGCACGAACTCGGTGTGGCAGGCGCCCAGAGCGACCCCCAACGCGTCCAGCTGGCCGAGCAGTTGCTCCAGCACCGGCTGCGGATGGTCCGGGACGTACTCCAGCGCCACCTCGACGAAGTCCGGTGGCGGCGAGAGCTGGGTGCGGAAGCCGCCGAGCACGTGGCGGGTGCGGCCGTCGCCCAGCGTCTCCAGGGTGTGCAGCCGGCCCTCGAGGAACTCCTCGACCAGCAGTGTCGCACCGGGCCGGCGGTGCCTGATCTCCCGGCAGCGCGCGGCCAGTTCGGCCTCGTCCGCGACCAGCACGACGTCCTCGCTGGCCACGCCCTCGCGCGGCTTGAGCACGACCGGGAACGGGATCCCGCTCAGCTCTGCCGGATCCTGTCCGGCGGGGAGCTCGGCCGCCCACACGGTGTCCAGGCCGGCGGCGGCCAGGTGGCGGCGCAGCTCGGCCTTGTTCTTGGCCCGCAGGGTGGCCCGCCAGTCCTTGCCGGGCAGGCCGAAGTACTCGGCGGCCAGGGCGGCCTGGGTCTGCAGGTGGTCGCTGTTGCTGAACACCGCGATGGGGGTGTGGTGCCGGGAGATCAGCCCGACCACCTCGTGGAAGTCCCGGACGTCGCACTCCAGAACCTCCAACTCGGCTGGCAGGTCAGGGCGTTCGGCGTAGGCCGCACGGTGTGCCGGAGTGTCGTGGGTCAGCACGGTGACGTCGAGGCCGAGGGTCGCGGCGGCGGGCAGGAAGCCCTCGGTGACCGAGTCCGTCGGGTTGAGCGCGAGCAGGTAGAGCCGCATGGATTCCTCATCTGGTCGGGCTGAGATCGTCGGCGACGGTGGCGACGGCCAGGGGCGGCCTGACCCGGGGGCACGCGGCGCCCGGGGCGGAGCGGCCGACGGAGCGGTTCTCAGCACGAGACGGGATCTTAGGTTAGGCAAACCTAAGCAAGTCAAGCCGGAAGCTGGAAAGTTCGGCCGATCCGGGATTTTCGGCGACCGAAGGGATGAGTCGGAGCTTCTCTGGTGCCCCTCTGGTATCTGACGGCATGTAAGGTGAGGCTCACCTTATAAACTCCGGAGTGTGACGCATGCTCGACTCGCCGGTACTGCCCGTGGCCGCGGGGCTGCTCGCCGACTCCTGGCGACGGGTCGCCGACTGCGCGCCCGCGCTGGACGTCACGGTGCTGACGGCCGCTCGGCCGACCGCCCCGGCGGGCTGGCTGCCGCTGATCGGGTCGGCCGAGCAGGTCGGCCGGGCGATCGCCGGCGAGGCGGACCGGATCCGAGTCGCACACGGTTGCGAACCACCGCTCCCGGTGGCCGCCTCGCGACTGCTGCACCACTACCTGTGGTCGCTCGGAGTGCTGGCCGGTGGCCCCTGGTACCTGGAGCGCCGGGTCCCACGACTGCGTCCGGAACTGCTCCGGACCGACCCGGCGACCGGCGCCCTCGCCGTCCGTCCCAGCGGCTTCGCCTGCCTGCCCGACGACCCGGCGGCCGGCCGCCCAGGCGTCCGGGTGCTCCCCGGCGAGGCCGCGCTCCAGGCCGAACTGCGCTCTGCCGTGGCCGAGTCGGCCGAACCGCTGCTGGCCGCCTTCCGCCCCGTGCTGTGCCGCGGACCACGGGCGCTGTGGGGGATGGTGGCGGACGACCTGGCCTCCGCCCTCTGGTACCTGGGCAGGATGCGCGGGGAGGAGGAACGGGCGGTCGCCGCCGCCACCGCCGTCCTGCCCGGCGGCACCCCGCCGTTCCCCGGCGCCGCCGACTTCCGCCGCCTGCCAGGCACCCGCGGTGGCACCCACCTCACCCGCACCCGCCTGGGCTGCTGCCTCTACTACGCCATCCGCCCCGCCGACGCCTGCCTCACCTGCCCGCGCACCACCGACGCCGAGCGGGTCCGCCGGCTGGAAGCGGCGGGCAGCTGAGGCCACGGCACGGTGCCGGCCGGCCGACCACGCGCGGGATCACCCCGGCCGGACCCCAGACCCCAGACCCCGGACCCCGGACTTCGACTCCGGTGACGGCCGGGCGCCCGGGTCGGCGAACTCCCGCGTCACGAAGTTAACCCCCGGTCTCCCGGACCACCTCGCGGGGCTCCTTGTCGGGGCGCAGGCCGCGGAAGCGGGGGTGGCGCAGCCGGCCGTCCCGGGTCCACGCGGTGAAGGCGACCTCCACCACCAGCTCGGGGCGGACCCAGTGGGCTCCCGGTTCGGCGACGGGGTCGGCGAACGGCGCTCCGGGTTGCTCCAGCCGGTCGAGCACCGGGCGCAACCGGCGGAGCAGGGCGGCGTCGAATCCGGTGCCGACCTTGCCCGCGTAGCGCAGCCGGCCGTCCTGGTAGTGGCCCAACAGCAGGGCGCCGAAGCCGATCCGGCTGCCGGAGGGGTTGGTGAAGCCGCCGACCACCAGCTCCTGGCCGCTGGTGCACTTCAGCTTGAGCCAGGCGGGCGAGCGGTGCCGCACGTAGCGGCTGTCCGCGCGCTTGGCGATCAGGCCCTCCCAGCCGTCCGCGCAGGCCTGGTCGAGTGGGGCCGGGCCGTTGCCGGTCCGGTGCTCGGTGAAGCGCAGCGGATCCTCGAACCGCACGGCCCGGGCGAGGAGTTGCTTGCGGTCGCGGAGCGGCAGGCCGGTGGTGTCGTAACCCTCCAGGTGCAGCAGGTCGAAGAGGAAGTAGGTGACCTCGACCCCGGTCGCGAGGGCCCGGACCGGGTCGCTCAGCTGCATCCGGCGTTGCAGCCGTTCGAAGCTGGTGGCGCCCTCGGCGAGTGCGACGATCTCGCCGTCCACCACGAAGTGCCGCACGGGCTGGCGGGCGAGTGCGGCGACCAGTTCCGGGAAGCCGGCGTCCAACGGCCTGCCGGTGCGCGAGACCAGCCGGACCCGGTCGCCGTCGCGGTAGCCGAGCGCGCGGATGCCGTCCAGCTTGCGTTCCAGCAGCCAGTCGGCGTCGAACACGCGCCGGTCGCTGGCGGTGGCCAGCATCGGGTGCAGTGCGGTCGGCACCGGGGCCGGGACGTGCGCCGGGGTGGCGGGCCGGGTCATCACGGGCCCCTTTCGACGGCGAACCCGTGCCTCCCATTCTCCGTCCGAGGCCGCCCTGCGGCCGTGTGGTGGGAAGCGCACCATGGAGGGGTCGGGTCGGCCGAAGGGCCGGCCGGTGCGCGACCGCGCGCGGTCGCCGCGGAGGGGTGCCGTCTCGGGAGATCGAGACACGGATTCCGACACGAAGAACGGGAAACCGACCGGGCGGTGGTTCCGCGCAGGTCGAGGAGGTGGCGCCGATGGCCAGGCCGATCTGGACCGGCACGCTGAGCTTCGGACTGGTCACCGTCCCGGTGGCGCTCTACTCCGCCACCGAGGACCACTCGGTGCACTTCCGGCAACTGCAACGCGGCACCTCCGACCGGGTCCGCAACCAGCGGGTGAACGAGCGCACCGGCAAGGAGGTCGGCTACTCCGACATCGTCAAGGGCTTCGAACTGGCCGACGGCGAGTACGTGGTGGTCGAGCCCGAGGAGCTGGAGCAGATCTCGCCCGGCCGTTCCAGGGCGATCGACATCAGCGGCTTCGTCGACCTCGCCGAGATCGACCCGATCTACTTCGACCGGACCTACTACCTCGGGCCGCGCGGCAAGGAGTACGCCCGGGTGTACCGGCTGTTGCACCGGGCGCTGAGCGAGACCAACCGGGGCGGCCTGGCCACCTTCGTGATGCGGGGCAAGCAGTACCTGGCGGCGGTCCGGGTGGAGGGCGACGTGCTGGTGCTGCAGACCATGCACTACGCGGACGAGGTCCGTGACCCGCACCGGGAGGTCGACAACCTGCCCGAGGACGGCGAGGTGCGCGAGAAGGAGCTGGCGGCGGCCCGGCAGCTGATCGAGGCGCTGAGCGCGGACTGGGATCCGCAGGAGTACCACGACACCTTCACCGAGCAGGTGCGCGAACTGGTGGAGGCGAAGCTGGAGGGCAAGGAGGTCGTGGTGGCCCGGCCGGCGCCGGAGAGCACCAACGTGGTCGACCTGATGGCGGTGCTGGAGCGGAGCCTCCAGGAGGCGGGCGCGGGCGGCGACGGCGCGGTCGCGGCGGAGCAGGGGGAGCAGGGGGAGCGCGCCAAGGGCCGGGGCCGGGGCCGGAGCCGGAAGGCCGCCGGACCGGCGGCGGAGAAGCAGGCCGGGGCCAAGGGCACGAGGGCGGCCAAGGCGCCCGACCTGGCCGCGATGAGCAAGACCGAGCTGTACCGGCTGGCGACCGAGCAGGGGATCCCGGGCCGCTCCACGATGAGCCGCGACGAGCTGCGACAGGCCCTGGGCGCTGCCGCCGGCAAGCCCCGGCGGCTGCACGCGGTGTCCTGAGTCGCGCGGGTCAGCGGGCGGAGTCGGGGTCCGGCTGCGGTTCGGGCGCGGGGTCCGGCTCCGGCTGCGGTTCCGGCGCGGGGTCCGGCCCGGGGAACGGGTCAGGGCCGGGTCCGGGGAACGGGTCGGGACCGGGTCCGGGGAACGGGTCGGGGCCGGGTGGCGGCGGCACCGGCAGCGGCTCGGGCATCGGCGGTCGGACGTCGGGGTCGAGCGGGACGGGGATGCTCATCACGGACCTCCGGATCAAGCGCGGCGGTGGGCTCGGCGGGCGAGCGGCGCGTTCCCCCGTTCAGCCGCCTACCCCGGACGGACCGGGCGAACCGAGTGGGCCGGCCGAGCCGGGCGCGGCCGTTCACCCGGGCAGTCGGCAGGCGCCGGCGGGCTCGGTGAGCGAGCGGTGCGGGTCGCCGCCGGCCGCGACCCGGGCGGCCACCTGGTCGGCGCTGAAGACCAGCTGCTCGGCCCGCTCGCAGGACTCGACCTCGGCCCAGGTCAGCGGCGTGGAGACGGTCGGCTGTGGCCGGGCCCGCAGTGAGTACGCCGCGATCGTGGTCTTGGCGCTGCTGTTCTGCGACCAGTCGACGAAGACCCGGCGCGGCCGCAGGTGCTTGGCCATCCGGTCCACCACCAGCGCCGGCCGGGCCGTCCGGAGCCGGCGGGCCAGCTGCCGGGCGTAGTCGTTCACCTGTTCGGCGGAGGTCTCGACCAGCGACACGGTCAGGTGCAACCCCTTGCTGCCGGTGGTCTTCGGCCACGCGGTCAGCCCGTCGGCGGTCAGCAGCTCCCGGGCCAGCAGCGCGACCTCGCAGCAGTCCAGCACGTCGGCGCCCTCGCCCGGGTCGAGGTCGATGATCAGCCGGTCGTGCGTCTCCGGGCGGGTGCGCCACTGCGGCACGTGGATCTCCAGGCAGCCCAGGTTGGCCGCCCAGACCAGCGTGGGCAGGTCGCCGACCACGGTCTGCCGCATGGTCTCGGCGCCGTGCGTCACCTCCAGCCCGGACACCCAGCGCGGAGCTCCCGGCGGCACCCGTTTGGCCCAGAACCGCTCGCCGTCCACGCCCTCCGGCAGCCGCAGGAAGCTGGCCGGCCGGTCCCGCAGATGCGGCAGCATCGTCGCGCCGACCTGGGTGTAGTAGCGCAGCACGGCGGCCTTGGTGAAGCCCGCGGCGGGGTACACGACGCGGTCGAGATGGGTCAGCCGCAGCCGTCGGCCCTCCAGCTCGGCGACGGTCGCGGTGGGGTCCGGATCCGGCATGCCTCCATCGCACGGCGTGAACCGCTCGCGTGCACGCCGGAGCGTGCGCGCGGCGGGAGCCTTCGCGCCGTTCACCCGGACGGCCCGATTCGGGCGAACCGGCCAGGGGCACGCGTCCCGGGACGCCGCGCCGGACCGGGGCGGTCCCGAGGGGATGAGCCGATGGACCCGATCGCCGCGCTGGAGCGGATCGCCTTCCTGCTGGAGCGGGAGCACGCCTCGACGTACCGGGTGCGGGCCTTCCGCACGGCGGCCGACGCGCTGCGCTCGCGCGGCGAGCTGCCGCGCACCACGGCCGGCCTGGCCGCGCTGCCCGGTCTCGGCCCGGTCACCGCGACCGTGGTCGTCGAGGCCCTCGCCGGCCGGACCCCCGACTACCTCGCCGAGCTGGAGGAGCGGGCGGCCGTCCCGGTGCTGGAACTGGACGCGCCGGCCGAGCGGTTGTACGCGGCGCTGCGCGGGGACTGCCACCTGCACTCCGACTGGTCGGACGGCGGTAGCCCGATCGAGCTGATGGCCCGGACCGCGCGTGAACTCGGCCACGAATGGGCGGTGTTGACCGACCACTCGCCACGGCTGACCGTCGCACGCGGCCTGAGCCCCGAGCGGCTGCGTGAACAGCTCGGCGTGGTAGCCGAGTTGAACAACCGGCTGGCGCCGTTCCGACTGCTCACCGGCATCGAGTGCGACATCCTCGACGACGGCTCGCTCGACCAGGAGGACGACCTGCTGGCCGAACTGGACGTGGTGGTGGCCTCGGTCCACTCCCAACTGCGGATGCCGGCACCGGCGATGACCCGGCGGCTGCTGGCGGCGGTGGCCAACCCCCTGGTGGACGTGCTCGGTCACTGCACCGGCCGGCTGGTCGCGGCGCGCCCGGACAACCCGCGCGGTGCGGGCAAGGAGCGGCCGGAGTCGGTCTTCGACGCGGTGGAGGTCTTCGCCGCGTGTGCCGAACACCGGACCGCGGTGGAGATCAACAGCCGCCCCGAGCGGCTCGATCCGCCGATGCGCCTGCTGCGCCTGGCCGAACAGGCCGGCTGCCTCTTCGCGTTGGACACCGACGCGCACGCGCCGGGCCAGCTCGCCTGGCAGCCCTTCGGCTGCGCCCGTGCCGCGGCGGCCGGCGTCCCACCCACCCGGGTGATCACCACCTGGACGGCGGCGCAGCTGCTGACCTGGACCCGCACGGGCCGCCGGCCGCGGTGAATGCCGTCACCCGACGTCCGCTGACTATGTATATTAGGCAAACACCTAGAGGTCCTAGGTAAATGGGTGAGGGAGGGGGAACTGGTGCCTGAGCTGACGTCATCCCGAGACGGAGCACGGATATCCACGTCGAGCGGCCCGGACGACGGCCCGCGCGGCCTTGACCGCTCGTCGGTGCGCATCGCGCTGATCCTGGTGCTCGGCGGGTTCGTCGCGTTGCTGGACAGCACGGTGGTCGGGGTGGCCGTGCACACCCTCGCGGGTGCCTTCGCCGCCGACCTCGCGGACACCCAGTGGGTGACCACCGGCTACCTGCTGGCGCTGGCGGCGGTCATCCCCGCCACCGGCTGGGCGGCCCGGCGGTTCGGCGCGACCTCGGCCTGGCTGGGGTCGCTCGGGGTCTTCCTCGTCGGGTCGGTGCTGTGCGGGTCGGCCTGGTCGCTGGGGAGCCTGGTGCTCTTCCGCGTGGTGCAGGGGATCGGGGCCGGCGGACTCTTCCCGCTCTCCCGAGTGATCGTCATGGAGGTGGCCGGTCGGGAGCGGTTGGGGCGGATGACGGCCCTGATGGCCGTCCCGGTATCGGTGGCGCCGATCGTCGGTCCGGTGGCCGGGGGTGCCGTCCTCGCGGGGCTGTCCTGGCGGTGGGTGTTCCTGCTCAACGTCCCGATCCTGCTGGCGGCGATGGTGCTCTCCGCACTCTTCATCCCGCGGTCGCGTGCCGCGGACGTCGGTCGGCTCGACGTCCTGGGGCTGCTCTGCGTGAGCGGCGGGATCACCGGGCTGCTCTTCGGTCTGAGCGGCCTGGGCGAGGGGCGCGCGGTGACGGCGCCCGAGGTCGGGCCCGCGCTGCTGCTGGGCGTCGCGCTCCTGGGCGGTTACGCGGCTCGGGCGTCCCGTTCGTCGGCGCCCGGGGTCGTGGAGCTGAGCCTGTTCCGCGACCGGGCCTTCGCCGCCTCGGCCGCGCTGGGCTTCCTCGCCAACGCGGGGCTCTTCGCGGCGGCCTTCCTGGTGCCGCTCTTCTACCAGCAGGCAGGTGGTGGCGGCGCCCTGGACGCCGGGCTGGTGCTGGCGCCGCAGGGGCTGGGCTCGCTGGTCGCGGTGCTGCTGGTCGGCCGGCTGGTCGACGTCGCCGCCGCGCGGGCGCGGACGATGGTGTTGGCGGGGTTGCTGCTGGTCGCGCTCGGCACGGTTCCGTTCGCCCTGGTCGGGTCCGGATCGGCGCACCTGTCGCGGTCCGGGGCGCTCCTGCTCGGTGCGCTCTTCGTCCGCGGCGTCGGGCTGGCCTTCGCGGTCGCGCCGACCATGAAGACGCTCTACCACTCGTTGCCCGTGGCCCGGGTCCCGGCGGCGACCACGGCCAACGCCATCGGCCAGCAGGTGGGCGGCGCGGCCGGCACCGCGGCGGTGGCGGTGGTGCTCCAGCGCTGCACCGACCGGGGTGGCGCGGTGGCGGGCTTCCACGCGGCGTTCTGGGTGACGCTGGGCCTGATCGCCCTGGCGGCGGCGCCGGCGTCGTTCCTCCCCGACGGTAACGGCCCGGCCAGCGGGCGGAGCCGCTCCGGCAGGTAGCCGGGCACCCGTCACCGGAGGCAAGGATCACCGCACCGGCACCCGCGCGTCCTGCCGCCCACCTGCCGGCACCGCGGTCGGACGGCCGCACCGCCCGGGAGGAGGGCGCCGAGCGGCACGACAGGGCGCACGACGGCACCAGGTGGTGGCAGCGGGCGTCCTTCGCGCTGCGCGGTGGTCAGCCCTCCCTGGTGAGGTCGCCGGAGTAGCCGCTGATCGTCAGGTGGAGGCTGCCGTTGCTGTTGACGGTGTAGACCTGCGGGTCGGAGTCGGGGGTGCAGCCGTTGCTCGCGCTGCCCTGGGCGGTGGTCAGGACCAACCGGCCGGCCCCGGCGGTGGTCAGGAGCGCGCTGCTGTCGCAGTAGGTGTCTCCGGCGCTGTTGCGGATGGCGCCGACCTCGGAGCCGGGTCGCCCCTGGACGATGGTGATCTGGAAGCCGACGGGGGTCGGGAAGGCCGAGCTGGTCAGGGCGCCGCGCCAGCTACCGAGGAACGCCGCCGCGATCGGGCCGGAGTGGGTGCCGCCGTTGCCGTTGGAGAGCCAGACGGCGGCGCCCGCCACCGCGGCGGCCAGGGCGGCCGCGACCGCCGCCAGCGCCCAGCCGCGCCGGGGCCGGGCCGGAGCGGCGGGAGGGGCGGCGGGAGTCGGCGCGGTCCAGCCGGGGAGGGGAGCGGGGGCGGCCGGAGGGACCGGTCCCGGGTGGCTCGTCGGTTCGGCGGGCGTCCAGGCGGTCGGCGGCGGGCCGAACCGGCCGGTCGGGGCGCCGGCGCCGGCCGTGCCGCCGGTTGCGCCCGTTCCGGTCGAGGGCCCGCCGACCTCCGTCGCCGGCGCGGCCGCGGGCGCGTCCTCGCCCGCCCCGTCGAGGTCCAGCAGCTCCACCGCGAGCCGTGCCACCGACGCCGCGACGGCCGGCGGCAGCCAGTCCTCGGCGCCCGGGGCCGGCAGTGCCTGCCCGCCGCCGGCGAGCAGGGCGCGCAGCTCGTCCGGGGTCGGCCGGTCGGCCGGCTGCTTGGCCAGGCAGGCCAGCACCAACACCCGCAGCTCCTCGTCGAGTTCGCCGAGCTCCGGGGCCTCGTGCAGCACCCGGTAGAGCAGCACCGGCGCGCTCACCCCCTCCCCGAACGGCGGGGTGCCGCTCGCCGCGAACGCGAGCACGGCGCCGAGCGAGAAGACGTCGCTGGGCGGGCCGGCGGCCAGTCCCTGGGCCTGCTCGGGGGAGAGGTAGCCGGGCGAACCGACCACGAAGCCCGAGCGGGTGAGCGCGGTCGCCGCGTCCAGCGCCCGGGTGATGCCGAAGTCGATCAGCCGTGGCCCGTCCAGCGCCAGCAGCACGTTGGACGGCTTGACGTCCCGGTGCACCAGCCCGAGCCGGTGCACCGCACCGAGGGCCTCGGCCAGTCCGATGCCGAGCGAACGGGCCGCCGCCGTCGGCAGTGGCCCGAACTCCCGTACGGCGCTGCCCAGTGAGGGGCCGGCGACGTAGCCGGTGGCGACCCAGGGGTGGTCGCTCTCGGTGTCGGCGTCCAGCACCGGAGCGGTCCACCGCCCGCCGACCCGGCGAGCCGCCGCGACCTCCTGCCGGAAGCGGGCACGGAACTCCTGGTCGGTGGCGTACTCGCGGTGCACCGTCTTCACCGCGACGGTCCGGCCGCCGGGCGTGCGTCCCAGGTAGACCTGGCCCATGCCACCGGCGCCGAGCCGGCGGAGCAGCCGGTACCCGCCGAGTTGCCGAGGGTCCTCCGGTCGCAGAAACTCCATGCCCCACCCGCTCCGTTGTCGCGCTCTTCCCACGGCAGACGGTAGCGGCCGAGGGGGTGGTCTGACGATCGGATCGGGTGGCTCCGGACGTTGACACCGCGTCCGCCCGCTCCCTAGCGTGGGGCCGCCTCCGACTACCGGCCAGTAGGGACCACCATGTCTGCCGAGCGCCCGTACGACCTCGTGCTCTTCGGCGCGAGTGGCTTCACCGGCGGCCTGACCGCCGAATACCTGGCCCGCAACGCGCCGGCCGAGTGCCGCTGGGCGCTCGCGGGCCGTGACCCGGCCAAGCTGACGGCGCTGCGCGAACGGCTGGCGGCGATCGAACCGCGCTGCGCCGACCTCCCGTTGCTCCGCGCCGACGCGACGGACCGGGCCGCGCTGCGCGAGGTCGCGGCCTCGGCCCGGGTGGTGGCCTCCACCGTCGGTCCCTACCTGCGTTACGGCGAGCCGTTGGTGGCCGCCTGCGCCGAGGCCGGCACTGACTACCTCGACCTGACCGGCGAGCCCGAGTTCGTGGACCGGATGTACCTGCTGCACCACCAGCGCGCGGTGGAGACCGGCGCCCGGCTGGTGCACTCCTGCGGGTTCGACTCGATCCCGCACGATCTGGGCGTGCTCTTCACCGTCGGCCTGCTGCCCGCCGACGTGCCGGTCCGGGTGCGCGGCTTCGTGCGGGCCGGTGGCACCTTCTCGGGCGGCACCTTCGCCTCCGCGCTGACCGCCGTCTCCCGCCCGCGGGCCGCCGCGCGGATCGCCCGGGCCCGACGGGCCGCCGACCCCCGGCCGGCCGGGCGGCGGATCCGCACCTCGGCGGACCGGCCGGGCTGGTCCGCCGAGGCCCGCGCCTGGGCCTGGCCGCTGCCCACCATCGATCCGCAGGTGGTCGGCCGATCGGCGGCGGCGCTGCCCGGCTACGGGCCCGACTTCGGTTACCGCCACTACGCGGCGGTCAAGCGGCTGCCGGTCGCGCTGCTCGGCACCGCGGGACTCGCGCTGCTCGTCGGCGCCGCCCAACTCCCCGCACTCCGAAGGATGTTGGAGGGCCTGCGGAAGCCGGGTGACGGCCCCGCGGCGGCGCGGCGGGCGCGGTCCTGGTTCACCGTGCGGTTCGTCGGGGAGAGCGGTGGGCGGCGGGTGTTCACCGAGGTCTCCGGCGGCGACCCGGGCTACACCGAGACGGCCAAGATGCTCGCCGAGTCGGCGCTCTGCCTGGCCTTCGACGAACTGCCGCCGACCGCCGGCCAGGTGACCACCGCGGTGGCGATGGGGAGCGCGCTGATCGACCGGCTGACCGCGGCGGGGCTGCGGTTCACTGTGCTGGACGGGCCACCCAGGACTCCGCCGGGCCGGGCGCCGGGCCTCGACCGGCCTTCGGCGGTGCGGGGTTGACGGCGCCCCCCAGGCCCTGGTGCTGCCGGGCGGCCGCCACCAGCACACCGCTGACTCCGGCCGGCAGGTCGAGGTGGTGTGCGAGCCAGTCGGCGTCGTGACCGTGGGTGGCGAGCACCCAGGCGGTGTGCAGGCTCTCCGGGACGGGCGCCGCCGGGTCCGGCAGGAACCGGCGGACGGCCTCCAGCGGGAACCCGTCCAGCGCCTCGGGTGCGAACGGCTCGTCGTCCGGCTCGGCCGGCGCGGGCGGCGGGATCGTTCCGGCCTGCCGGCGCCGGTGCGCGTGGACGACCAGGGCGATCGCGCCGAGGGCCAGGCCGAGCGCGGCGACCGCGAGCAGCACCCCGCCGACGGCGGGTCGAGCCGGCACCGGGGTCAGCCCGAGTGCCACGATCTCCATGGCCAGCAGGGTGAGCACGCCGAGCACGACGGTGCCCTCGCGGGACTCGGGGTGGGGAAGTGCGCGCATGGCCGCCTCCTTACCTTCTCCATGGTGCCGCCGGGGCGGACCGACCGGGAAGGCCACACCTGGTGTCCGACAGCTCGCGCCGGGTGACCGGAGTGTGCCGCCCGCGTGGTCAGCCGGCCGCGGCGGTCACGGCCTCCGGGTCGAACTTGTAGCCCACCTGGCGGACCGTCGTGATCACCGAGCGGTAGGCCGGTCCGAGCTTCCGGCGCAGCCGCGCGACGTGCGTGTTCACCGTGCGGGTGTCGGTCGGAACGCCCTGCCCCCAGACGCTCGACATGAGTTGACGCCGAGTCAGGACTTGGAGTGGATGGGCCGCCAGGTGGGTGAGCAGTTCGAACTCCATGTAGGTGAGATCCAGTCGGCGGCCCTCCAGCACGGCGGTGCGCTGGCCGTCGTCGATGACCAGCGCGGCCAGCGGTTGCAGACGGCTCGGGCCGGGCTCGGCGGGAGGGCTGACGGGGCGCGGCGCCGGGCTGGGCGCGGCCGGCCCGGTCGCGGGCAGGGCCACCGAGCAGTCGTGGTGGATCCGGGCGATCCGGGGGTAGCACAGAGGCATCATTGCTCCTTTGTCGCGTGCGGGCGGCTTTCGCTCGACTGACGTGACGTCAGTTCTCCGACCACCAGGCGGCTTCCAGTCGCGGCGAGCCGTCCGGGCCGGGCACGGTCCGCCAGTGCGCGCGCGGCGCTCCGGCGCGCCGGACCGTCGCCCCGCTCGGCGTGGGTGCCTGGGCGGCGATGGCCTGGATGACCGGGCTGTCCAGCGGGCTGTCGGCCAGCCGCTCGATGACCCGGGCGAGCATGTCGCGCAGCGGGCGGTGCTGCGGTGCGCTGGCCGGGCGGGCGATCGGGTGGTGGAACGCGGTGAAGACGGACATGACCGGGTGACCTCCGGACGGATGGCGTGCGGGCCGAATGCGGCACGGCACGTGCGGGTGACGGGTGTGAGGGCGCTGCGCACGGCCCCGGCGGCCCCGACACGGTGGCGCGTGACGGACCTCGTCAGCGCGTGTCGCGGGCGGACCGGGCCGCTCGGAGTCCGGGCCGCGGGCGGCCCGGACTATGGGTACTGGGATCCATGGGCGCTCGCCTCCTCCCGGTGTTCGCGACGGTCTGCCCGTCTCGGCTGTGGCAGGGCGTGGGCCGGCTCGAAACGGCCGGTCGCCCCGGGTGGTGTGCTCCAACTCGGCTGAGTCGGAAGGTGTTTGAGATCGATCGATCCCGCAGTTGGTGGACCAAACCCAAGCCAGCATAGTCCGGTCCGGCTCGGTGTCCGCGCCCTTGACGGAACCCTGACGTGACGTGAACGCGGGGTTGTCGCGGACGCCGGGGGCAGGGCGTCAGGCGTCCGGAGCCGGCTGTCCGGTGCCGGACCGGGCCGCCCGCTCGGCGATGGCGTGGGCCGCGGTCGACGGCAGGTCCAGGTGCTGGGCCAGCCAGGGCGCGCGGTGTCCCTGCATGGCCAGCAGGTAGGCGGTGTGCACCCGGGCGTCGTAGGCGACGTCGGGCGAGGTGGTGGCGGCGAAGTCGCGGGCGTCCAGCAGGTAGCGGCGCGGCGTGCCGTCGTGCAGGGTGAGCCGCAGCGACCCGCGCACGGCGGGTGCCGTGAGGAGAACGGGGACGACCGGGGCGGTCCGGGCAGCCGGTGCGGCGGCGGGGCGCCGGTAGCTGCGGATCGCGCGGAGCAGGCGTCCGCCGGAGTGCCGGCGGGCGGTCTCCGGGCGGCCGAGGACGTGCGGCAGGGCGACCATGGTCATGGCGGAACCTCCAAGGCGGGCAAGGCCGTTGGACGGCACGCGGAAACCCGGTGTGGCGGCCCCGGGAGCGGGGCGGGCAGGCCGGGAGCGGGTCAGCGCGGGCCGGAGGCGGGCGGATACGGGCGGTCACCGAACCGGAGAGGGGCCGGTGCGCCCGGACTACTCGGACTACTTCCAGTACTCGGACCGTTGTCCATGACGCTCGCCTCCTTCCGGTCGGGGCGGTTCTCGCCTCGTACGCGGCAAGGAGCGGACCAGCACGAAACTGCTGGTTCACCCCAACTCGTCAGAGCTTTGGCACTCCACGGCGTGATCCCTCCCGAAGGTGGGAAGCCACTTGGGATCAACCCTTAATTCGGGAAGATCTGTCCTGAACCTGGGCGTCTCTCGACGTCGTCGGGTCAGTGGCCTGTGTCCGTGAAGACGCCTCACCGAACGAGGTGCCTCCTGCAAACGTTGGCAACTATAGACCCTTCGGGCGACCGGCGTCAGCCGTCGGGCGTCAGGTGTCCAGTTCGGCGAGCACCTCGGTGAGCCAGTCGATCCAGAAGGTCTCCAGCCGGATTCCGCCGCGCAGCACCAGGTGGTGCAGCCGGTTCTCCTCGGCCGACCGCTCGGCCGGGAAGTCGCGCCGCTCGATCTCCGCGTACTCGGCCAGTCGCGTTCGGTGCAGGGCGAGGTGCCGGCGCAGCTCGTCGACCAGGCCGTCCGTGCCGACCACCGCCGCCGCCCGCAGCCGGACCAGCAGGGCGTCGCGGATCTCCTTCGGCTCGGCGGGCTCGGCCACCCAGGTGGCCAGCTCGGCCCGGCCGGCCGGCAGCACCTCGTACTCCTTCCGCTGCCCCCGGGTGGGGGTGGTCTGCGGGAGCGCGCGGATCAGCCCGGCCTGTTCCAGCTTGCCCAGTTCGCGGTAGATCTGCTGGTGCGTGGCGGACCAGAAGAACCCGATGGACTTGTCGAACCGACGGGTCAACTCCAGCCCGGAGGACGGCTTTTCGAGCAGGGCGGTGAGGATCGCGTGCGGTAGCGACATGGTCGGCCAAGCCTCCGGTGCGGTACGGGCGGCGGGCGCGCGGAGCGGACCGCCGGCCCGTCCCGCGCGCGGGTGCTGGGGGAAGCCTAGGTGTTCTGACCCTCACGGCTCAGAACACCTAGGGCCTGCCTCGGGTGGGACGGGCCGGTCAGATGATGGCGGCCAGCTCGGTGCCCTGGCGGATCGCCCGCTTGGCGTCGAGTTCGGCGGCCTCGTCCGCGCCGCCGATCAGGTGCGCATCGAGGCCCCGGGCGCGCAGCGCCTGGTACAGGTCGCGCCGTGGCTCCTGGCCGGTGCAGAGCACGACGGTGTCCACCGCGAGGGTGCGACGCTCGCCGTCGACGGTCAGGTGCAGGCCCTCGTCGTCGACGCGGTGGTAGGTGGCGCCGGCGATCATGGTGACCCCGCGGTGTTTGAGCTCGGTGCGGTGGATCCAGCCGGTGGTCCGGCCGAGACCGGCACCGACCTTGCCGGCCTTGCGCTGCAGCAGGTGGACGGCGCGCGGCGGGGCGGGCCGCTCGGGCCGGCGCAGGCCGCCGGGCGCGCGGTACTCGGGGTCGATGCCCCACTGGCGGTAGAAGGCCTGTGGGTCCCGGTCGGCCGCGGTGGTCGGCTGGCCGGTCTGCTCGGTCTGGTCGGTGAGGAACTCCGCGACGTCGAAGCCGATGCCGCCCGCGCCGATGATCGCCACCCGCTCGCCGACCGGCGCACCGTCCCGCAGTACGTCGAGGTAGCCAAGCACGCTCGGGTGGTCGACGCCCGGCAGTTCGGGGACACGCGGGGTGACCCCGGTGGCGAGCACGATCTCGTCGAAGTCGGCCGCGGCGAGCCGGTCGGCGGTGACCGTCGAGCCGAGCTCCAACTCGACGCCGAGGGTGTCGAGTTGGTTGCGGTAGTAGCGGATTGTCTCGTCGAACTCCTCCTTGCCGGGCACCCGTCGGGCGATGTTGAGCTGCCCGCCGATCCGCTCGGCGCTGTCGAAGAGCGTGACCCGGTGCCCGCGTTCGGCCGCCGCGGTGGCGAAGGCGAGCCCGGCCGGGCCGGCGCCCACCACGCCGATCCGCTTGCGGCGCTTGGTCGGTGCGAGCACCAACTCGGTCTCGTGGCAGGCCCGCGGGTTGACCAGGCAGGAGGTGAGCTGGCCGCTGAAGGTGTGGTCCAGGCAGGCCTGGTTGCAGCCGATGCAGGTGTTGATCGACTCGGGCTTCCCGTGGCGGGCCTTGGCGACGAACTCCGGGTCGGCCAGCAGCGGGCGGGCCAGCGAGACCAGGTCCGCGCAACCGTCGGCGAGCAACTGCTCGGCCAGTTCGGGGGTGTTGATCCGGTTGCTGGTGATCAGCGGGATCCCGACCGCGCCCATCAGCTGCTTGGTCACCCAGGCGAAGGCGCCGCGCGGCACGGAGGTGGCGATGGTGGGGATCCGGGCTTCGTGCCAGCCGATCCCGGTGTTGATGACGGTGGCGCCGGCCGCCTCGATCTCCCGGGCCAGGGTGACCACTTCGGTGAGCGAGGAGCCGCCGGGCACCAGGTCCAGCATGGAGAGCCGGTAGATCAGGATGAACTCCGGGCCGAGCGCGGCGCGCACCCGGCGGACGATCTCGACCGGGAACCGGATCCGGTCGCGGTACTCGCCGCCCCAGCGGTCCTCGCGGTGGTTGGTGGCGGCGGCGATGAACTCGTTGATCAGGTAGCCCTCGGAGCCCATGATCTCGACGCCGTCGTAGCCGGCCGCGCGGGCCAGCCGGGCGGCCCGGACGAAGTCCTCGATGGTCTGTTCCACCTCCTCGTCGGCCAGCGCGCGCGGGGTGAACGGGCTGATCGGCGCCTGCAGCGGGCTCGGCGCGACCAGGTCGCGGTGGTGCGCGTAGCGGCCGAAGTGCAGCAGTTGGAGGGCGATCCGGCTGCCCTCGCGGTGCACGGCGGTGGTCACCACGCGGTGCTGCTCGGCCTCGGCCTCGGTGGTCAGCTTGGCGCCGCCGGCCCACGGGCGACCCTGCTCGTTGGGCGAGATCCCGCCGGTCACCATCAGGCCGACGCCGCCCCGGGCGCGGGTGGCGTAGAACTCGGCCAGTCGCTCGAAGCCGCCCGGGGCCTCCTCCAGCCCGACGTGCATCGAGCCCATCACCACCCGGTTGGGCAGCGTGGTGAAGCCGAGGTCCAACGGGCTCAGCAGGTGGGGGTACGCGCTCATCCAGGGCCTCCTCGCACGGACTCGTCGAGGACTTTCTAGACCAGTGCTGGGGATTGTGCAACTAGGTGCATAAAGGCAGGCGGGGCAACTATGCGCTCGTTGGATGGATCGGTGTGCTTCTAGAATGGCTGGTTATGGAACTGCGTCAGCTGCGCTACTTCGTCACCGTCGCCGAAGAGGCGAACTTCACCCGGGCCGCGGCCCGGCTGCATGTCGCCCAGCCCGGGGTGAGCGCGCAGATCCGGCTGTTGGAACGGGAGTTGGGGCAGGAGCTGTTGGACCGGTCGGGCCGCGCGGTGCGGCCCACCGAGGTCGGCGCCGCCGTCCTGCCGTACGCGCGGGCCGCGCTGGCCGCGGTGGACGGCGCGCGGCAGGTGGTCGACGAGTTCGCGGGGCTGGTGCGCGGACGGATCACGGTCGGCATGGTGACCTCGTTCGGCCCGTCCATCGACCTGGCCGGACTGCTGGCCGGCTTCCACCTGGACCACCCGGCCGTGGAGATCGGCCTGACCGAGGACACCTCCGAACGCCTGCTCCAGGCGCTGGCGGTCGGCGCGCTCGACCTGGCGATCGTCGCTCCGCTCGCCGCACCGCCGGCCGGCCTGGCCCACCAGGTGGTGGTCGACGAGGCACTCGTCGTGGGTGTCGGTCCGGACGATCCGCTGGCCGGCCGGGCCGCCGTCCGGCTCGCCGAGCTGGCCGACCGGCCGCTGATGAGCCTGCCGCACGGCACCGGGCTGCGCGCCACGGTGGAGGAGGCCTGCGCGGCGGCGGGGTTCCGGCCGCGGATCGCGTTCCAGGCCGCCGATCCGAACGCGCTGGCCCGGTTGGCCTGCCGAGGTCTGGGGGTCGCCGTGCTGCCCGAGCTGCTGGCCCGCTCCTACCAGCCGGAGCTGCGCGTCCTCCAGGTCGCGGGGGCGTCACTACGCGGGCGGCTGGCCCTGGCCTGGCGGGCGGACGGGCACCCGGGCCCCGCGACCCGCGCGCTGGTGGCGCACGCTCGGGCCGCCCTTCCGGAGGTGTCCGCCTGACCCCTCGCTCCGCTCCCCGGCGTCCGGCATCCGGGTCCGCGCCCGCGTCCGGCCCCGGGCGCCTCCGCCCGGGGAGCGGTACGCTGCGCGCGGGGGAGCGGGCCAAATCGCTTCGAGGGAGGCAGGGTTGAAGCAGATCACTCCGCTGGACCAGGGCTGGACGCTGGGCCCGGCCGCCGCGGATCGGCTCCCCGCGCAGGCTCCGCCCGGGCTGCGGGCCGGGCAGCTGGTCCCCGCCGAGGTGCCCGGGTGCGTGCACACGGATCTCCTCGCCGCCGGTCTGATCCCCGATCCCTTCCTGGACCGCAACGAGCTCGACGTCGCCTGGGTGGGCCGGGCCGACTGGCGCTACGACACCGTGCTGCCCGCCCCTGCGGTCGGGTTCGAGCGCACCGACCTGGTCTTCGACGGCCTGGACACGGTCGCCGAGATCACCCTGCGCGGCCAGCGGCTCGGCAGCACCCGCAACATGCACCGCGGCTACCGCTTCGACGTGACCGGCCTGCTCGCCGAACCCGCCCGGGAGCCGGACCCCGCCGCGCTCACCGTCCGTCTCGGCTCCGCCCACGCCGAGGCCGAAGCCGTCCGCGCCCAGCTCGGCGACCGCCCCAACGCCTACCCCGAGCCGTTCAACCACATCCGCAAGATGGCCTGCGCCTTCGGCTGGGACTGGGGGCCGACCCTGGTCACCGCCGGGATCTGGCGCCCGGCCCGGCTGGAGCACTGGAGCACGGCGCGGCTGGCCCGGGTCCGCCCGCTGGTCACCGTCGACGCCGACGGCACGGGCCGGGTCGAGCTGCACCTCGACCTGGAACGCACCCCCGCCGGCGCCGCCCGGCCGCTGGCGGTCCGGATCCGGGTCGGCGGGACGGCCCGGGAGGAGGTGGTCCAGGAGGCCGCCGTCGCGTCCGGCGCGCTCGCCACCACGGTCGCCGTGACCGTCCCGCGCCCCGACCTCTGGTGGCCGCGCGGCTACGGCGAACAGCCGCTGTACGACTGCGAGATCGTCCTCTCCGACGCCGTCGACGCCACCCCGCTGGACAGTTGGCGGCGCAGGATCGGCTTCCGGACCGTCCGGCTGGACACCTCCGCCGATCCGCACGGCACCGCCTTCACCCTGTTGCTCAACGGCGAACGGCTGTTCGCCCGCGGGGTCAACTGGATCCCCGACGACGTCTTCCCCTCCCGGGTCACCCGCGAGCGCTACCGCCACCGGCTGCGGCAGGCCGCCGAGGCGGGGGTGAACCTGGTCCGGGTCTGGGGTGGCGGCATCTACGAGAGCGAGGAGTTCTACGACGCCTGTGACGAGTTGGGCCTGCTGGTCTGGCAGGACTTCCCGTTCGCCTGCGCCGCCTACCCCGAGGAGCAGCCGCTGCGCGGCGAGGTGGCGGCCGAGGCCCGGGAGAACGTGGTCCGGCTCGCCCCGCACCCGAGCCTGGTGCTCTGGAACGGCAACAACGAGAACCTCTGGGGCTTCCGGGACTGGCAGTGGGAACCCCGACTGGCCGGTGACAGCTGGGGCGAGGGCTACTACCTCGGTCTGCTGCCGCGGATCACCGCGGAACTCGACCCGACCCGGCCGTACTGGGCGGGCAGTCCGTGGTCCGGTTCCTGGGCGCACCACCCCAACGACCCGGCGCACGGGACCCATCACTCCTGGGAGGTCTGGAACGGTCGCGACTACACCGACTACCTCGGTCAAGTGCCGCGCTTCGTCGCCGAGTTCGGCTGGCAGGCGCCGCCCGCGTACGCCACCCTCCGGCGGGCCCTGAGCGATGACCCGCCGGCCGCCGACTCGCCCGGCATGCTGCACCACCAGAAGGCCACCGACGGCAACGCCAAGCTGGCGCGCGGCCTGGAGCGGCACTTCGCGCCAGCCGCCACCTTCGACGAATGGCACTACCTCACCCAGCTCAACCAGGCCCGCGCCGTCGCCACCGGGATCGCCCACTGGCGCTCGCACTGGCCGCGCTGCGCGGGCACCGTGCTCTGGCAGCTCAACGACTGCTGGCCGGTGACCTCCTGGGCCGCCGTGGACGGTGACGGTCGCCCCAAGCCGCTCCTCCACGAGCTGCGCCGGCTCTACGCGGACCGGCTGCTCACCTTCCAACAGCGGGACGGGCTGACCGTGTTGGCCATCGACAACCAGTCGGCCGAGCCGTGGTCGTGCGCCGCCCGGGTGCGGCGGTTGCGGGCGGACGGCGGCATGGTGGCCGAGGAGCTGTTGAGCGTCGTCGCACCGGCCCGCACGGTCGCCGTGCTGCCGCTGCCCGAGTGGCTGACCGCCTTCGCCGACCCGACCGGGGAGCTGCTCTGCGTCGACACGGAGACGGACGGCATGGACGGTCTGCGGGACATCCGACTCGGCTGCCCGGACCGGGAGTTCGGCTACCCGCCGGGTCGCGGCGAGCTCACGCTGCTGCCCGCCACGGCCGAGGGTGAGGTCCGACTGCGCTTCACCGCCCGGACCCTGGTCCGCGACCTGCTGGTGCAGGCCGACCGGCTCGGCCCGCGGGCGGTGGTCGACCGCGGGCTGCTGACCCTGTTGCCCGGCGAGAGCGCGGTGTTCACGGTCCGCGGCCTGGATCGCGCGGAACGGGCCGCGCTCACGCCCGAGCGGCTGGCGGCGGCGCTGTTCAGCGTGAACCGGGTGCGCTCGACGGTGTGTTAGCCAGTGGTACCTCGTGGTCCGAGCCGGCCAGCAGGGCCGCGAGGTACTGCGCGCTGCGCAGGGCCGCCTCGGTCATCGCCCGCCGGGTCATGCCGGCGATGTGCGGGGTGAGCAGTGCGGCCTCGATGCCGAACAGCGGTGAGGCGAAGGCGTGGTGCTCGTCGGCGAAGGTGTCCAGCGCGGCACCCGCCAGCGGGTGGTCGGGGTCGCGCAGCGCCCGGGCCAGTGCCGCCTCGTCCACGATCCCGCCGCGCGCGGTGTTCAGCAGCAGCGCGCCGGGGCGCAGCAGGGCGAGTTCGCGCTCGCCGATCAGCCCTCGGGTCCGCGCGGTCAGCGGGGTGTGCAGCGAGACCACGTCGCTGCCGGCGAGGAGTTCGGGCAGGGAGGCGGCGCGACGCACGTCGTGCGCGGCGGCCTGCCGCTCGGTCAGCCGGGGGCCGTGCGCCAGCACCGGCATGCCCAGCGCGCGGGCCCGCCGGGCCAGCGCCCGGCCGATCAGCCCGAACCCCACCACCCCCAGCGTCAGTTCGGCCAGCTGCCGGGGCTGCCCGGCCGGTGCCCCGCGCCACACCCCGCGGTGCGAGTGGCTGTTGTGAACCGCCAGATTCCGGCTCAACGTGAGCAGTTGGGCCAGCGCGAACTCGGCCACCGCGTCGGCGTTGGAGCCAGGGGTGTGGGTCACCCGGATCCCGTAGTGGCTGGCCGCCGCCAGGTCGACGTGGTTGGTGCCGGCACCGGCCTGTGCCACCACCCGCAGCGGACGGGCCAGCCCGGCGGCCGTCCCGGCCCGGAAGAGCGGTTCACCCAGCGGCACGTTCACCCGGGTCTTCACGGCGTCGTGCCCGCCGCCGGCTACCACCGCCTCGGCCACGGCGGCCTGGTCGAAGCCGTCCACCTCGACGAAGCCGAGGCGGCCGGCGTAGCGACGGCGCGCCGCCGCGGGGTCGGCCACGCGCCAGAGGTTGAGCGTCACGTCGAGGCCGAGTTCGAGCAGGCGGTCGATCTCCAGCGGCAGTAGTTCGTCCGGCGCCGCGTCGATCACCAGCACCCGGTGCCGCTCGTCGTCCGCCACGGTCGTCCCCCGTCCACTCCCGCCCGGGGCGCGTCCCCGGGGCCGGTCGGGTCGATCATGCCAGCGTGTGCGGTGCGGCGGTCGGCGGGGTGCGCGCCGGGTGGGCCGTCGGTGGTGGGTGGGGCGGGCCGGTCACCGCACGGCTGGCGGCCCGCGACGGGCTCGCGGGCCGGGGCTCAGCCGACCGCGACGACGATCTTCCCACGGACCCCGCCGGCCTCCAGGGCACGGTGGGCCCGGGCGATGTCGGCGAGCGGGTACACCGTGTCGACCACCGGACGGATCGCGCCTTCCTGCACCAACTGAGCCAGATCAACCAGGAGTTGGTGGGTGGGGTGACCGCTGAAGAACCGTACCCGGCGCGGACCGAAGGCGGCGGACGCGAGCAGGTAGCCGAGCGAGGCGACCGGGTGCCGGTGGTCGAAGGTGATCGACACCATCCGTCCGCCCGGCGCCAGCAGCCGGCGGTAGGCGGCGAAGTCGGTGCCCACCGTGTCGAGGACGACGTCGAACGGGCCGAGGTCGGCCGCGCCGGTGGTCGCGTAGTCGAAGGCTTCGTCGGCGCCGAGGTCCCGTACCAGGTCGAGGTTGCCGGCCCCGGCGAGGGCGGTGACCCGGGCGCCGCACGCCCGTCCGAGCTGGACGGCGACGCTGCCGACACCGCCGCTCGCGCCGCGCACCAGCAGCCGTTCGCCCGCGGCGAGGCGGGCCTGGTCCCGCAGTGCGGTGATCGCCGTCGTGCCGACCCCGGGCAGCGCCGCCGCCCGGACCGGATCCAGTCCGGGCGGCGCGAAGGCCAGCTGCCGGGGCCGCACGGCCACGAACTCGGCCGCGCTGCCGAAGGTCCGCGGCAGCACTCCCCAGACCCGGTCGCCGGTCCTGAGGCCGGACCGCGGGGAGCCGAGGGCGGCGACCTCGCCGGTGAAGTCCATCCCCGCGCGCTTGGGGAAACCCCACCCGGCCGCGGCCGTCAGCGGGCGCAGCCTCCCGGCCCGCCCGGCGAGTTCGGCGCTGTTCACGCTGGCGGCGTGGACCCGGACCAGCACCTCGCCGGGTCCGGCGACCGGCTTCGGTACCGTGCCCTGGTACAGCACCTCCGGAGGGCCGTAGCGGTCGTACAGCGCCGCACGCATGCTCAGCCCTGGGTGCCGGCGTGCACCGGGGAGACCGTGAACACGTTGCTGCAGGCCTCCAGGGTGTAGGGGATCAGGACCGCCTGGTAGGAGGCCGGCGGGTAGATCCGTAGGTACGTGCTGGCGGCGCTGCACGGGCCACCGATCGGCCCGTTGGTGGTGTGCAGGAGCGCGCTGGCCGAGGAGCCGGGGTTGATCGTCACGGTGCTCACCGGCTCGCCGGTGCGGGTGGCCGGCGGTGCGACCTCGGCGTGGTCGACGCCGACCAGCGAGGCACCGGGGTAGCCGCGCAGCGCGCAGGCGGTGGTGCTGGTGTTGGTGAACACGACGGTGACGTAGAGCTGTCCCGCGCCGGGGCTGGCGGTCCCCGCGGACACGTACAGGTCGGAGACCTGGCAGGTGCGCGGTGCGGCCGGGGCGGCCTGGGCCTGGGTCGCGGTGATGGCGGTGCCGGCGAGGGCGAACACGCCCGCCGCGCCGAGGGCGACTGTGCGCCGAAGGGAGATGGTCACGGTCTGCTACTCCTTGCCGAAGAGAGCCGGTGGAACATCGTCGTACCGATGAGGACGCGCGCCGTGGCCGCGCGGTTGCGGGGCGTCGACAGCGTGGCTGGGGACGGCCGCGCCGGCGCCGGTGGGCCGGGGTGGTGCGGTGGCTCGGCCGGGTGGTGGGTGGGCGTCAACCGAGGAAGCCGCGCAGCAGGGCCGCGGTGGCGGCCAGGTGCTCCTCGGTGGAGCGGCGGGCGGCGGCGACGTCGCCGGTCAGGATCGCCTCCACCATCGCGCGGTGCTGCTCCGAGGCGTGGTCGATGTTGCGTTCCAGCATCGGGATCGCGTTGAGCAGGTCGTTCAGCCGCATCCGGCACTCGGCGACCCCGGCCGCCAGCGAGTGCGAGCCGGTCAGCTCGGCGATCGCCAGGTGGAAGCGCGAGTCGAGCTGCCGGTACTGCTCCGGCGTGGCGTCCTCCAGGTCGGACAACCGCCGGGCCAGATAGGCGCGCTGATCCTCCGTCAGGTCGCGTCGGGCGGCCTGCTCGGAGGCGCCGGTCTCCAGCACCATCCGGTAGGTGAGCGCGTCCTCCAGCTCCAGGCCCATGTCGGCCACCACCCGGCGCAGCTCGCCGAGGTCGGGCGGTGGCAACCGGTAGGTGACGAAGGTGCCGCCGTAGCGACCGCGCCGCGACTCCACGCAGCCGGCCTGCTGGAGCGAGCGGATCGCCTCGCGCAGCGTCTCGCGGCTGATGTTGAGCCGGGCGGCCAGCTCGCGCTCGGCCGGCAGCCGGTCGCCGTAGGCGAAGACGCCGAGCTTGATGGCCTCCAGGAGCCGCTCGACCGTCTCCTCGAAGGCGTTGCCGGTCCGGACGGGGCGGAAGATCGCGCCGCCCTGCCAGTCCATCCGCAGATCGCTTTCCGCTGCCTGGTCCACCCCGGAATCGTACCCAGGTGCGGACCGTTCGCCGCGGTCCGTGGTCCGCTTGGTCACGATCGGGGCAAGGCGGTCGGGAAGCCGGGCGGGCCTTCTTGACGCGGTGGCGGCGCAGGGGGAAACATGCGCACTACGTCAAAGGTCTGCTTCTGGGCCATTGAGAAACCACAGTGTCGTGGGCGCATGTTTCGGATCCCCCACCGAACCCCCAAGGGGTGCGCATGTCTGCTGAACAGCCGGTACTCCCGCCGGACCACCCACCCGCTCCTGTCTCGGATTCACCGGTGCTCTCCTCCGACGAGCAACGGCTGCGCGAACTCGGCTACACCCAGGAACTGGCCCGCTCGATGTCGGGCTTCTCCAACTTCGCCGTCTCCTTCTCGATCGTCTCGATCCTCTCCGGCTGTCTCACCCTCTACGGCTTCGGCATGAGCACCGGTGGCCCGGCGCTGATCACCTGGGGCTGGCCGGTGGTCGGCCTGATGACGCTCTGCGTCGGCCTCGCGATGGCCGAGATCTGCTCCAGCTACCCGACCGCGGGCGGCCTGTACTACTGGGCGGCCAAGCTCGCCCCCTCCCGTGGCCCGGCGTGGAGCTGGTTCACCGGTTGGTTCAACTTCCTCGGCCAGGTCGCCGTCACCGCCGGCGTCGACTACGGCGCCGCGACCTTCGCCAACGCGCTGCTGGAGATGCAGTTCGGCTTCGCCGCCACCCCCGCGCACACCGTGGAGATATTCGCGGTGCTGCTGCTGGTCCACGGGCTGCTGAACACCCGCGGCGTGCGGCTGGTGGCCGTGCTCAACAACGTCAGCGTCTGGTGGCACGTCTTCGGCGTGCTGATCATCGTCGGCGCGCTGCTCCTGGTGCCGTCCCACCACGCCTCCGCCGCCTTCGTGTTCGGCCACTTCGTCAACGACACCGGCTTCCACAGCTCGTTCTACGTCGCGCTGCTCGGCCTGCTGCTCGCCCAGTACACCCTGACCGGCTACGACGCCTCGGCCCACATGACCGAGGAGACCCAGGACGCGGCCCGCTCCGGCCCGCGCGGCATCGTCAACTCGATCCTGGTCTCGCTGGTGGCCGGCTGGATCCTGCTGCTCGGCATCACCTTCGCGATCCAGAACTACGACGGCGCGCTGAACAGTTCGACCGGTGTGCCGCCCGCGCAGATCTTCCTGGACGCGCTCGGCACCCGTGGCGCCGAACTGCTGCTGCTGATCGTGATCGGTGCCCAGTTCTTCTGCGGGATGGCCTCGGTCACCGCCAACTCACGGATGATCTACGCCTTTTCGCGGGACGGCGCGCTGCCGGGCTCCCGGCTCTGGCACCGGATCGACCCGCGCACCCAGACCCCGACCAACGCGGTCTGGTTCGCCGCCGCCGGTGCCTTCCTGCTCGGCCTGCCCGCACTGTGGAACTCCACCGCCTACGCGGCCGTCACCTCGGTCTCGGTGATCGGCCTCTACATCGCCTACGTGATCCCGGTGTTCCTCCGGCTGCGGCAGGGCGAGGCGTTCCCGGTCGGGCCGTGGAACCTGGGCCGCTGGAGCCGCCCGATCGGCATCGCCGCGGTCGCCTGGACCGTGCTGATCACCGTCCTGTTCATGCTGCCCACGGTCAGCCCGATCACCGTCAAGAGCTTCAACTACACCAGCGTCGCGGTCGCCGTGGTGCTCGGCTTCGCCGGTCTGTGGTGGCTGCTCTCAGCCCGGCGCTGGTTCACCGGACCGCGGGTGACCGGGCCGGCCGACGAGCCGGCCGCGACCGGGACGCTCACCCAACTCCCCGCCGACGAACGTGAGGTGCAGATCTGATGGGCAACCCCCGGCTCACCCTCGACGAGCTGCGCGCCCGGGTCGCCGACGGCGGCATCGACACCGTCGTGCTCGCCATGACCGACATGCAGGGCCGGTTGCAGGGCAAGCGGCTGGCCGCCGACTACTTCCTCACCGACGTGGTGCCACACGCCGCCGAGGGCTGCGACTACCTGCTCGCCGTCGACATCGACATGAACACCGTGGACGGCTACGAACTCTCCTCCTGGGACAGCGGCTACGGCGACCTGGTGTTCCGCCCTGACCTGGACACGCTGCGGCTGGTCCCCTGGCACCCGGCCACCGCCATGGTCCAGTGCGACCTCACCCGGCAGGACGGTAGTCCGGTCGCCGTCTCGCCCCGGCAGATCCTCCGTCGCCAGCTGGAACGGCTCGCCGAACACGGCTGGCAGGCCTACGCCGGAACGGAGTTGGAGTTCATCGTGTTCCGGGACAGCTACGAGCAGGCCTGGGACAAGGACTACCAGCGGCTCACCCCGGTCAACCAGTACAACGTGGACTACTCGATCCTCGGCACCGGGCGGATCGAGCCGCTGCTGCGCCGGATCCGCAACGAGATGGCCGGTGCCGGGCTCACCGTCGAGTCCGCCAAGGGCGAGTGCAACCTCGGCCAGCACGAGATCGCCTTCAAGTACCGCACCGCGCTGGAGACCTGCGACGACCACACGGTCTACAAGACCGGCGCCAAGGAGATCGCCGCCCAGGAGGGGGTCAGCCTCACCTTCATGGCGAAGTACAACGAGCGCGAGGGCAACTCCTGTCACATCCACCTGAGCCTGCGCGACGCGGACGGCGACCCGGTGATGGCCGGCGACCGCGAGCACGGCTTCTCCCGGGTGATGGAGCACTTCCTGGCCGGCCAACTCGCCTGCCTGGCGGACTTCGCGCTGCTGCTGGCCCCCACGGTGAACTCCTACAAGCGCTACCAGGCCGGCAGCTTCGCGCCCACCGCGATCGCCTGGGGACGCGACAACCGCACCTGCGCGCTGCGGGTGGTCGGCCACGGCTCCTCGCTGCGCTTCGAGAACCGGGTGCCCGGCGGCGACGTCAACCCGTACCTGGCGGTCGCCGCGCTGATCGCCGCCGGACTGCACGGCATCGAGCAGGAGCTGGAACTGGAACCGGAGTTGACCGGGAACGCCTACACCTCCGACGCTCCTCGGGTACCCGCCACACTGCGCGAGGCCGCCACCGCCTTCGAGGCCAGCGAGGCCGCCGCCACCGCCTTCGGCAAGGACGTGGTGCGCCACTACACGCACGCCGCACGGGTCGAACTCGCCGCCTTCGACGCGGCGGTGACCGACTGGGAGCGCCGGCGCGGATTCGAGCGGCTGTGACCGCCGGACCGCTGGTGGGGATCACCAGCTACCTGGACGAGGCCGCCTGGGGCGTCTGGCGCCAACCGGCCGCGCTGGTTCCGCAGAGCTACGTCGCCGCGGTCGAGGCGGCCGGCGGGGTGCCCGTGCTGCTGCCGCCGCAGACCACCGTCAACGGCGGGCTGCTGGAACGGCTGGACGGCCTGCTGCTCGCCGGCGGCGCCGACATCGCCCCCGACCGCTACGGCGCCAGCCCGCACCCCAGCAACGACGCGCCCCAACGGAAGCGCGACGCGTGGGAGTTCGAGCTGCTGCGGGGCGCGCTCGACCGCGACCTCCCACTGCTCGGGGTCTGTCGCGGCATGCAGGTGCTCAACGTCGCGCTCGGCGGTGACCTGGTGCAGCACCTGCCCGACCTGCTCGGCGAGGGCCGCACCCACCGCGCGGGCCGGGCCCAGTACCTCGACCAGCGGGTCTCCGTCCGGGCCGGCACCCGGCTGGCCGGCATCCTCGGCACGACGGCCGAGGTGCGCTGTTACCACCACCAGGCGATCGGCCGGCTCGGCACCGGCCTGCGCCCCGCCGCCCGTGCCGGCGACGGCACCGTGGAGGCCGTCGAACTCCCCGACGCCCGCTTCGTCCTCGGCGTGCAGTGGCACCCCGAGGCCGATTCCGCCGATCCCAGGCTCTTCGAAGCCTTCGTCACCGCCGCCCGAGCGGCGGCAGTCAAGGAGCCAGTCCAGTGACCGACCAGCTGGTTGATGCCGGGCCCGAACTCTTCGAGGTGGTCAACCCGGCCACCGAGGAGGTGCTGCAGACCGTGCCGCTGGCCGGCCCGGCCGAGACCGACGCCGCGATCGCCCGCGCCAAGGCCGCCTTCGAGCAGTGGCGGCGGGTCACCCCCGCCGACCGGGCCCGCCTGCTGCGCGCCTTCGCCGCCGAGATCGACGCCGACCGCGAGCACCTGGCCGGCCTCGAGGTCGCCAACGCCGGCCACACCATCGGCAACGCCCGATGGGAGGCGGGCAACGCCCGGGACGTCGTCGAGTACTACGCGGCCGCCCCCGAGCGGCTGTTCGGCCGGCAGATCCCGGTGGCCGGCGGCCTGGACGTCACCTTCCAGGAACCACTCGGCGTGGTCGGCGTGATCGTGCCGTGGAACTTCCCGCTGCCGGTGGCGGCCTGGGGCCTGGCTCCGGCGCTCGCGGCCGGCAACACGGTGATCGTCAAGCCCGCCGAGTACACCCCGCTCACCGCGTTGCGCCTGGCCGAGCTCGCGCTGCGCGCCGGCCTGCCCGAGGGCGTGCTGCAGGTGCTGCCCGGGCGCGGCCCGGTGGTCGGCCGGCGCCTGGTCACCCACCCCGACGTGCGCAAGGTGGTCTTCACCGGCTCGACCCGGGTCGGCAAGGAGATCGCGGCGGGCTGCGCCGAGCGGGTCAAGCCGGTCACCCTGGAACTCGGCGGCAAGAGTGCCAACATCGTCTTCGCCGACGCCGACCTGGCCAGGGCGGCGGCCACCGCGCCGTACGCGGTCTTCGACAACGCCGGGCAGGACTGCTGCGCCCGCTCCCGGATCCTGGTCCAGGAGTCGGTCTACGACGAGTTCATGGCGCTGCTGGAACCGGCCGTGCTCGGTGTGCGGGTCGGCGACCCGTGGGACGAGAGCACCGAGATGGGTCCGCTGATCTCGGCCGCGCACCGCGAGCGGGTGGCCGGGTTCCTGACCGACGATCTGTCAGTAGCCGTGCAGGGGACGGCTCCTGGCGGAAAGGGCTTCTGGTTCCCGCCGACCGTGCTGGCGCCGGTCGACCAGGGTGCCCGGGTCTTCACCGAGGAGGTCTTCGGCCCGGTGGTGACCGTGGTGCCGTTCGGCGACGAGCAGGACGCGCTGCGGATCGCCAACCACACCGAGTACGGCCTCTCCGGCTCGATCTGGACCCGCGACGTGGGCCGGGCGCTGCGGGTGGCGCGCGGCGTCGAGGCCGGCAACCTGTCCGTCAACTCGCACTCCTCGGTGCGCTACTCGACCCCGTTCGGCGGGTTCAAGCAGTCCGGCCTGGGCCGCGAACTCGGCCCGGACGCGCTGGCCGCCTTCACCGAAACCAAGAACGTCTTCATCTCCACGGAGGATTGAGCAATGACCAACCGTCTCGACGGCCGGGTGGCCGTCATCACCGGCGCGGGCAGCGGCATCGGACTGGCCACCGCGCGGCGCTTCGCGTCCGAGGGCGCCAAGGTGGTCTGCGTCGACCTCGACGAGCGGTCCGGCAAGGCGGCCGCGAACGAGGTCGGCGGCCTCTTCGTGCAGGCCGACGTCACCGACAAGGACCAGGTGGAGGCCATGTACGAGACCGCGGTGGCCGAGTACGGCAGCCTCGACATCGCCTTCAACAACGCCGGCATCTCGCCGCCCGAGGACGACTCCATCCTGACCACCGAGCTGGAGGCGTGGAAGCGGGTGCAGGACGTCAACCTCACCAGCGTCTACCTCTGCTGCAAGTACGCGATCCCGCACATGCGGCGGCAGGGCAAGGGCTCGATCATCAACACCGCCTCGTTCGTCGCGGTGATGGGCGCCGCCACCTCGCAGATCTCCTACAGCGCCTCCAAGGGCGGCGTGCTGGCGATGTCGCGCGAGCTGGGCGTGCAGTTCGCCCGGGACGGCGTCCGGGTGAACGCGCTCTGCCCGGGGCCGGTCAACACCCCGCTGCTGCAGGAGCTGTTCGCCAAGGACCCGGAGCGGGCGGCCCGCCGGCTGGTGCACATCCCGCTCGGCCGGTTCGCCGAGCCGTCCGAGATCGCCGCCGCGGTGGCGTTCCTGGCCAGCGACGACTCCTCGTTCATGACCGCCAACACCTTCCTGGTGGACGGCGGGATCTCCGGGGCGTACGTCACCCCGCAGTAGCGGGTCGGTGTTGCGGGGCCGGCGCCCGCCGGAGTTGACTGGCGGCGGTAGTCGACCCCGGCGGGCCGGCCCCGACGACGGTGTCCGGGCGGCCGCCGCACCGCGAGGAGAGGACCAGCTCGTGCAGCAGCATGCGGACCAGTACATCGACGGCGCCTGGCGTCCCTCGCTCGGCGACGGCGTGCTGGAGGTGGTCAACCCGGCCACCGAGGAGGTGATCGCCACCGTCCCCGCCGGTACGGCCGCGGACGTCGACGCCGCCGTCCGGGCCGCCCGAGCCGCCGCCCGCGCCTGGGGCGCCACCACCCGCGAGCAGCGGCTCGTCCTGCTGACCCGGCTCTGCGAGGAACTGGAGGCCGCGCGGACCGAGATCGCCGGGACCATCAGCGCCGAGCTGGGCAGCCCGATCTCCTTCGCCACCACCGTGCAGGCCGGGCTGCCGATCACCGTCGCCCGCTCCTACCTGCCGATCCTGGCCGAGTACCCGTTCGTCGAGCAGGTCAAGAACTCCACCGTGCTCGCCGAGCCGGCGGGCGTGGTCGGTGCGATCACGCCGTGGAACTACCCGCTGCACCAGATCGTGGCCAAGGTCGTCCCGGCGCTGGCGGCCGGCTGCCCGGTGGTGCTGAAGCCGGCCGAGGACACCCCGCTGACCGCCCGGCTCTTCGCCCGGGCGATGCACACGGCCGGCTTCCCGGTGGGGGTGTTCAACCTGGTCACCGGCGTCGGCGAGGTCGCCGGCGCGGCGCTCGCCGAGCACCCGGAGGTCGATCTGGTCTCCTTCACCGGCTCCACCGCGGTCGGCCGGGCGATCGCGGAGACCGCCGGGCGCGGCATCAAGCGGGTCGCCCTGGAACTCGGCGGCAAGTCCGCCAACGTGGTGCTGCCCGGCGCGGACCTGGCCCGCGCGGTCAACGTCAACCTGGCCAACGTGATGGCCAACGCCGGCCAGACCTGCTCCGCCTGGACCCGGCTGCTGGTCCACCGGGACGACTACCAGGAGGCCGTGCGACTGGCCGTCGAGGCCGCCGACAAGTACGTGCCCGGCGACCCGGCCGACCCGCAGACCCGGCTCGGCCCGGTGGTCAGCGCCAAGCAGCGCGAGCGGGTGCGCGGCTACCTGCGCTCGGCGGTCGAGCAGGGCGCCCGGATCGTCGTGGGCGGCCCGGAGGCGCCGGCCGGGCGGTCGCTCGGCTACTACGTGCGGCCGACCGTGCTGGCCGACGTCACCCCGGAGATGACGGTCGCCCAGGAGGAGATCTTCGGCCCGGTGCTGTCGATCCTCGCCTACCACGACGAGGAGCACGCCCTGGAGATCGCCAACGGGACGGTCTACGGCCTGGCCGGCGGGGTCTGGGCGGCCGACCGGGAGACCGCCGTCGCCTTCGCCCGCCGGATGGACACCGGCCAGGTCGACATCAACGGCGGCCGCTACAACCCGCTGGCCCCGTTCGGCGGCTACAAGGCCTCGGGCGTGGGCCGTGAACTCGGGCGGCACGGCCTGGCCGAGTACCTGCAGCCGAAGTCGTTGCAGTTCTGATCCGCCGGGCCTCAGGGACGCGGTGTGGCGAGGCGGTGGCGGAGCAGGGCGATCACGTCGGGAGCGCGGTCGGTGAGGTAGAAGTGGCCACCGGGGAAGAGCCTGAGGTCGAAGCCGGCGGTGGTGTGGGCCTGCCAGTCGCGGGTCTCGTCGACGGTCGCGCGGGGGTCGCGGTCGCCGAGTAGGGCGGTGATCGGGCAGGACAGCACGGCGCCGGGGTTGCCGCGGTAGTTGGTCACCGCGCGGTAGTCGTTGCGGACGGCGGGGAGGATCATCTCCAGCAGCTCGTCGTCCGCCAGCATCTCGGCGCCGGTGCCGTTCAACGACCTTATGTCGGCGATGAGTTCGGCGTCGGTGGGGTCGACCGGGAGCCGTGCGGGGGCGGTCGGCGCGGTGCGGCCGCTGACGAACAGCCGGGCGGGCGGGCGCCCGTCGCGTTCCAGGCGCAGCGCGACCTCGAACGCGACCAGGGCGCCCATGCTGTGGCCGAAGAGGTCCAACGGCGTGTCGCGCCAAGGGGCGAGCGCCGAAACGACGCGGTCGGCCAGCCGCCCGATGTCGTCGATGCCGGGTTCCAGGCGCCGGTCCTGACGGCCCGGATACTGCACGGCGATCACCTCGACCCGTGGGCTCAACGCGGTGGCCACCGGCCGGAAGTACACCGCGGACCCGCCGGCGTGCGGGAAGCAGACCAGGCGACGGGCGGCGCCGGGGGAGGGCGCGAAGCGGCGGCACCAGAGGCTGTCGTGGGCGGCGGAGATCGTCATGGCGGAAAAGGTCCCTTCGGGTCGGGGAGGGTGCGGCCCCGGCCGCCGACCGGCCGGCTCAACGGGCCCGCGGGGCAAGGGGTGTGGTCGTCACGGGCAGGAGAGGGACTTGTCAGGTTTGGCTACTGTCCGGGTGTCACAAACCCACTTCTGACGGTTCGTGAAAAATGGCTCGTTTTGACGACCTGTCTCCGGCCATATCGGGAAACGGTTGTTATGCGGAAGGAGTCACCCCTACATTCATATCTGTTACCGCCGTCGACACCGACGCGCGACCCGGGGGGATCGTGGTCGTCGCTGTCTCTGGCCGGCGCCGTCTCCCGCGCCACGAATCGAGGCCGCTCGTGCAATTCAGGATGCTCGGTCCACTCTCCGTCCAGGTCAACGAGCGGGAGCGTGTGGTGTCCGCCCCGCGTCAACGGGTGGTCCTCGCGCTCCTGTTGGTCAACGCCACCCGGGTGGTCTCGATCGACCGGATCGCGGCGGCGGTCTGGGACGGTGGCTCGCCGCCGAGCGCCGCCGCCACGGTCCGTACCTACGTGATGAGGCTCCGACAGGTGCTCGGCGCGGAGGCCGGCGGCCGGATCCGGACCCAAGCACCCGGCTATCTCATCGAGTTGGCGGAGGACGAGACCGACCTCGGCCGGTTCATCGCGCACCGCGGCCGGGCCGGCGCCCACGTCCGGGCGGGCGAGCTGGAACGGGCCTCGGCGGAGTACGCCGCCGCCCTGGCGCTGTGGCGCGGTGACCCGCTGGTGGACATCCCGTCCCGGACCCTGCGCGACGTGGAGGGCCGCTACCTGCACGAACTGCGGTTGCGGACGCTGGAGTCGCGGCTGGACGCCGACCTCGCGCTGGGCCGGCACGCCGAGATCCTGCCCGAGCTCTGGCGGGAGGTCCGGGAGAGCCCACTGCGCGAGGCGCTGGTGAGCCGGTTGATGCTCGCGCTGTTCCGGGCCGGGCGGCAGTCCGAGGCGCTGGCGCAGTTCCAGTCGACCAGAGCCGCGCTGATCGAGCAGCTGGGAACCGAACCGGGCAGCGAGCTGCGCGAGATGCAGCGGCGGATCCTGGCCGCCGACGACCTCCCACCGGCCGCCGGCCCGAGAGCCGTGGTGGCGGGCCGGCCGTCGGCCCGCACCGAGCGGCGTTGGCATCGTCCGGCCCAACTCCCGGCTGGCATACCGGTGTTGGTCGGCCGGGCGGCCGAGGAGGCCGAGCTGACCGAGCGGCTCACGGCCGAGGTGCTGCCGGGTGGGGCCGCCGCGGCCACGGTGATCACGGGTGCCGGCGGCATCGGCAAGAGCGCGCTGGCGCTGCACGTCGCGCACGCCGTGCGGGAGCGCTTCGGCTACGGGCAGCTCTACGCCGACCTGGGTGGGCGGGACCGCCCGGTCGAGCCGGTCGAGGTGCTCGGCCGGTTCCTGGTGGACCTCGGCGTGCCCGAGGGCGAGGTGCCGCCGACCCAGGAGCAGGCCGCCCTGCTCTACCGCTCGCTCACCGCCGACCGCCGGGTCCTGGTGGTGCTGGACGACGCCCGCAACGCGGCGCAGGTCCGCCCGCTGGTCCCCGGCTGCCGGGCCAGCCGGCTGATCGTGACCAGCCGGGACCGGCTGGCCGACCTGGACGGCGCGCACACCGTGACGCTCGCCGCGCTGGACGAGGCCGCCTCGCTGGACCTGCTCGGCTCGATCGTCGGCTGTCAGCGGGTGGCGGCCGAGCCGGGCGCGGCCCGGGCGGTGGTCCGGCGCTGCTCCGGCCTGCCGCTGGCGGTGCGCATCGTCGGGGCCCGGCACCTGGGACGCCCGCACTGGAACCTGGAGCGGCTGGCCCGGCGGCTGGCCGGCTCGCCGCGGCTGCTGGACGAGCTGCGGATCGGCGACCTGGGGGTGCGCGGCAGCCTGGAGGTCGGCTACCGCGGCCTGCGGGAGGCCGCGCACCTGGCCTCGGGTCTGCCCGACCCGGCGGCGGCGCTGCGGCTGCTCGGCGTGGTGGGCGCGGAGGACGTCGACGCCGGTCTGCTGGCGGTGCTGCTGGACTGCGCGGTGGAGGAGGCCGAGGCCGTGCTGGAGGCGCTCGCCGACGCGCACCTGCTGCACGCCCGGGGGAACGGGCGCTACCACCTCGACCACCTCTCCCGGGCCTACGCGCGGGAGCGGGCCGAGGTGGAGGACCCGCCGGAGCAGCGGGAGCGGGTACTGCGTGCGCTGGTGGAGCGGGCCGAGGGCGCGCCGGCGTCCAGCGCCGTCCCAGAGTTGGCATGAATACGACGATAGGTGAGGAGTCCCATGGCCCAGCAGGTGGTTGCCACCGAGGAACTGCTCGACTACATCCGGGAGGTCTCGCTCCGGGACGAACCGCTGCTCGCCGAGCTGCGCCGGGAGACCGCCGAGCTGCCGGCCGGCGAGGCGATGCAGGTGATGGCCGAGGAGGGCCAGCTGCTGGCCCTGCTGGTCCGGCTCACCGGCGCCCGGTCGATCCTGGAGATCGGCACCTTCACCGGCTACAGCACTCTCTGTATGGCTCAATCCCTGCCCCCTGGCGGTGAGTTGGTGACCTGTGACATCACCGACCGGTGGCCCGCCATCGGCGCCGGCTACTGGGAGCGGGCCGGGGTGGCGGACCGGATCGAGCTGCGGATCGGGGATGCCGTGGAGACTCTCGGCAAGCTGGCCGCCGAACGCGGACCGGACTCCTTCGACTTCGTCTTCATCGATGCGGACAAGGCCAACTACCGTCGCTACTACGAGGATTCGCTGGCCCTGCTGCGGCCGGGCGGGCTGCTCGTGGTGGACAACACGCTGTTCTTCGGGCGGGTGGCCGATCCGGACCGGCAGGACCCCGACACGGTGGGCGTCCGGGAGTTGAACGCCGCGCTGCACGCCGACGAGCGGGTGGAGATCTCGCTGCTGGCGATGGCCGACGGGATCACCTTGGTCCGCAAGCGGCCGTAGCGATCGGGCGGGTGGCGGGCGGCAACCCGACCGGGTTGCCGCCCGGGGCCGTCACGGCGGGGTGGCGAGGTCGGGCGCGAGCAGTCGCACCGTGGGCGACGGTGTCCGCCGGCCCGGCACCAGGTGCAGCACCTGGACGTCCCCCGGCGGCGCCGCGGCGCAGCCGCAGTCCGCCGACGCCGACTCCTCGAACCCGGCGAACCGGTAGGCGATCTCCATCATCCGGTTCCGCTCGGTGGCCCGGAAGTCGGCGGTCAGATGGACGCCGGCCCGGGCCGCCTGGTCGACCAGCCAGTCCAGGATGGTCGACCCGGCGCCGTAACTGACCACCCGGCAGGAGGTGGCGAGCAGCTTCAGGTGCCAGCTGCCGGTCCGCCGTTCCACCAGCAGCACGCCCACCGCACCGTGCGGCCCGAACCGGTCGGCCATGCTCGCCACCAGCACCTCGTGCCCGGGGTCGGCCCGCAGCTCGCGCAACCGCCGGTCCGAGTAGTGCACGCCGGTCGCGTTCATCTGGCTGGTCCGCAGGGTGAGTTCCTCCACCCGCGAGATGTCCTCCGGGCTGGCCCGGTCGATCCGCAGCACCAGCTCCAGCGAGCGCAGGAAGTCCGCGTCGGGGGCGGTGGACGCGGCCCGTTCGGCCTCCCGCCGGAAGCCCGCCTGGTACATCTCGCGCCGCCGGCGGGAGTCGGCGGTGCGGGTGGCCGGGGTGAACTCGGGCAGGTCCGGCAGTGCGGCGGCCTGCTCGGCCGGGTAGCAGCGCACATCGGGCAGGTGGTGGTTCACCTCGGCCCGTTCGGCCGGCCGGTCGTCGATGAACGCGATCGTCCCCGGGGCGAAGTTGAGCTGCTCGGCGATCGCCCGCACCGACTCCGACTTGGTGCCCCAGCCGATCCGCGGCAGTACGAAGTACTCGGCGATGCCGAGCTGTTCCAGCCGCGCCCAGGCCGGCTCGTGGTCGTTCTTGCTGGCCACCGACTGCAGGATGCCCCGGGCGTCCAGCTCGATGACGACCTTGCGGATCTCCTCCGGCAGTGTCACCTCGGCGTCCTCCAGCAGGGTGCCCTGCCAGAGCGTCCCGTCCAGGTCCCAGACCAGGCACTTGACGGTCGTCGCGGTCACCGTTCCCCCCTCCCGTGCGTGGCCAGGGCGTGCTCGGCCAGCAGCAGCCGGCACAGCTCACTGCTGCCCTCGATGATCTCCATCAGCTTGGCGTCACGGTAGGCGCGCGCCACCACCGCGCCGTCCTGGGCGCCCGCCGAGGCCAACACCTGGACGGCGGTCGCGGCGGCCCGGGCGGCCTGCTCCGCGCCGACCTGCTTGGCCAGCACGGTGGCGATCACCTGGTCGGCCGAGCCGGCGTCCCAGCAGTGCGAGGCGTGCTCGCAGACCCGGGTGGCGAGCTGCTCGGCCACCAGCAGGTCGGCCAAGTGGCCAGCTGTCAGCTGGTGTTGGCTGATCGGTACGCCGAACTGCTGCCGGGTCGCGGCGTGCCGGGTGGCGGCCGTCAGGCAGGCCCGCAGGATGCCGACGCAGCCCCAGGCCACCGACATCCGCCCGTACGCCAGCGCGGTGGTGACCAGCAACGGCAGTGGCAGCGCCGCCCCGCCGAGCAGGTTGCCGGCCGGCAGCCGCACGGCCTCCAGTTCGACGTCGCAGTGGCCGGCGGCCCGGCAGCCCAGCGGATCGCTGATGGGCTGGATCCGGACGCCCGGCGCGTCGGCGGGGACCACCACGGCCGCGGCGCCGTCCTCGTGGCGACCGAAGACCACCAGCAGGTCGGCGTAGCGGGCGGCGGTCATCCACTTCTTCCGGCCGTCCACCAGCAGCTGGTCGCCGTCCCGCCGGATGGTGGTGACCATCGCCGCCAGGTCGCTGCCGGCGCCGGGCTCGCTGAAACCGACCGCCGCCAGCTCCCCGCCGGTGAGCCGGGGCAGCCAGGCGCGCAGCTGCTCCGGCAGCCCGAACCGGGTGATCGTCCAGGCGGCCATCCCCTGCGAGGTCTGCACGCTCCGTAGCGAGCTGCACAACTCACCTGTTCCGGCGGTGAGTTCGCCGTTCTCCAGGCTGTTCAGGCCGAGCCCGCCGAGGGTTTCGGCCACCTGCCCGCAGAGCAACCCGGCCGAGCCGAGTTCGCGCAGCAGCGGCCGCGGGATCAGGCCGGTCAGGTCCCAGCGCTCGGCCTGGTCACCGACCGCCGATCGGACGGTGGCCAGCGCGGTCGCGAGGCGGTCAGCCATCCTGACCCCCGGCGGCCTGCTGCCGGAGCCGGTCGACCATGGCGGTCATCACGGTGACGGTGCGGAAGTTGTCCATCCGCAGGTCGGTGCCGCGGATGCTGATCCCGAACGACTTCTCCAGGTGCACCACCAGCTCCATGGCGAAGAGCGAGGACTGGCCGCCCTCCTTGAACAGGTCGGTGTCGGGCAGCCAGGCGGTCCGGGTGCGGGCCTCCAGGAAGCGCAGGATCTCCTGGCGGACGTGCTGCGTGCCGTCGACCGGCTGGGCGATTCCCTCGGTGCGGGTGGTGCTCATCGCTTGCTCTCCTCGTGGTAGCTGTAGAAGCCCGCGCCGCTCTTGCGGCCGAGCCTGCCCTCGCGGACCTTCGCCAGCAGCAGGTCGCAGGGGCGGCAACTCTCGTCCCCGGTGCGCTCCCAGAGCACCTGGAGCGAGTCGACCAGGTTGTCGATGCCGATCAGGTCGGCGGTGCGCAGCGGGCCGGTGGGATGGCCCAGGCAGCCCTGCATCAGCTCGTCCACCGCCTCGACGCTCGCGGTGCCGGCCTGGACCACCCGGGCCGCGGTGTTGATCATCGGGTGCAGCACCCGGCTGGTGACGAAGCCCGGCGCGTCGGCCACCACCACGGTCTGCCGGCCGAGTTCGCCCAGCAGGTTCCGGGTGGCGGTCATCGTGGCCTCCCCGGTCCGGGCACCGCGGATCACCTCCACGGTCCGGATCAGGCTCGGCGGGTTCATGAAGTGGGTGCCGAGCAGGTCGGCCGGGCGGGCGACCGCGTCGGCCAGTTCGTCGATCGGGATCGACGAGGTGTTGGAGATCAGCGGCGTTCCGGGGCGCACCGCGGCCGAGACCTCGGCCAGCAGCTCGGTCTTCAGCGTGGCGTTCTCGGTGACCGCCTCGATCACCGCCCGGGCTTCGGCCAGGGCTTCCGACGAGCCCGTGGTGTGCAGCTCTCCGGGCGCCACGCCGGCCGGCAGCCGGCCCATCAGCTGGGCCAGCCGCAGGCCCTGGGCGATCCCGGCCTCGGCCCGGACCAGCTGGTCCGGGTCGGTGTCGACCAGCGTGACGGGGACGCCGTGGCCCAGCGCCAGGGTGCCGATGCCGGTGCCCATCACCCCCGCCCCCAGGATGACCAGCCGCTCGGCCGGTCGTGCTGTGGTGCTCATGCGCCCTTCCCCTTCTCCCGCCCGGTGTCGCGCGGGTTCTCGTGATCGGCCTCACCCAGGACGGCGGTCAGCCAGTCCCGCACGGCCGCTCCGGTGGTCTCCACGTGTTCCTCCATCAGTGACCAGTGGTCGCCGGGGACGTCGACGACGGTGTGCGCGCCGGGCCAGGAGGCCCGCCAGTCGACCGTGCTGTCAGGCGCCGGCTCGGCCAGCGGGCGGGAGGCCCGCACCAGCAGCACCGGGGCCGCGATGGACGGTGGCCGCCAGTCGTCCAGCAGCTGGAAGTAGCGGCCCATCGCGGTGAGCCGGGTGTCGTCCAGTGGTGCGGCCCGGTCCTCGCGCTCGAACATCCCGCCCACCAGGACGTCGTCGAACTGCGTCATCGCCTGGTCGCCCGAGAGGTAGGTGTCCAGCAGCACGACGGCCGCCGCCGGGGTGCCGAGCCGCTCCAGCCTGGCGGCGGCCGCGTGCGCGAGGGTGCCGCCGGAGGAGGAACCGAGCAGGATCAGCGGCCGGTCGCCGGCACCGGCCCGGACCGTCCGGGCCTGCAGGTCGACCAGGGTGGACAGTTGGTCCGGCAGCGGCTCGCCGGGTGCGAAGCCCGGCGCGTCGAGGGCGCTGACGCCGTAGCGGCCGTGGAAGAGCGCGCCGAACCGGGCGTACTGGTGGGCGCCGCCGAGGGCGACGATCGAGCCGAAGCAGACCAGCAGCGGTCGGTCGGCGCGGCCGTCCGGGGGCTCGACCAGGTGGAGGAGCGCGGGGCCGGCCGTGGTGCCCGACGGTTCGGGACCGAGCGTCGGCCGCAGCGCGGCGGCCAGGCCGAGCAGCCGGATTCCGGTGTCGATCCGGCCCTGTTCGCAGGCCTGCCGGAACAGCGTGCCGACCGGGCCGGCGCCACCGCTGGGCGCGGCGAACTCGGGGGAGGCGTCGGCGAGTTCGACCAGATCGGTCAGCAGCCGGTCCGCCAGTCGGGCCGGGGTGCCGCTCTCGAAGACCAGCGTCGGCCGCAGCCGCAGGCCGGTGGCGGCGGCCAGCCGGTTGCGCAGCTCGACCGCGGTCAGCGAGTCGAAGCCCTGCGCCAGGAAGGCGGTGTCCGCCGGCACACCGGTCGGGTCGGGGTGGCCGAGCACCTGGGCCGCCTGCTGCCGGACCAGCTCCAGCAGCACGGCCGCCCGTTGCCGCGGGTCCGCGGCGGCGGCCAGGCGCCGCCGCAGCACCTCGCGCCCGGCGGCGTCGTCGCCGGGTCGCCCGGCAGGTGTCCCGGCCGGCCGGGACGGTGGGCGGACCAGCGCGCGCAGCAGGTGCGGCACCGGCCCGCCGGTCGGGGCGGTCAGGTCCAGCCGGATCGGGACCAGGGCGCCGGTGTCCGAGCCGAGCGCGGTGTCGAACAGGGCCAGCGCCTCGCCCGTGGAGAGTGCCCGCGCGCCGCCACGGGCGAGCCGGCGCAGGTCGGCCTCGTCCAGCGTGCCGGTCAGTTCGCTGCGCTGCTCCCACAGTCCCCAGGCCAGCGAGGTGGCCGGCCGCCCCTCCCGTCGGCGCAGCGCCACCAGGGCGTCCAGGCAGGCGTTGGCCGCCGCGTAGGAGCCCTGGCCCGGGCTGCCGAAGACGCCGGCGGCCGAGGAGAAGACCACGAAGGCGGTCAGCTCGGCGTCCGCGGTGAGTTCGTGCAGCAGCCAGCCGCCGTCGACCTTGGGACGCAGCACGGTGGCCAGCCGCTCGGGGGTGAGCGACTCCAGCACCCCGTCGTCCAGCACGGCGGCGGTGTGCAGTACGGCACGCAGCGGGTGCCGAGCCGGGATCCCGGCCAGCACCCGGGCGATCTGCCGACGATCCGTCACGTCGGCGGAGACGACGGTCGGCTGGGCACCGGCGGCGGTGAGCTCGGCCACCAGGTCGGCGATCCCGGGGGTGTCCGGGCCGCGCCGGCCGAGTAGCAGCAGGTGTCGCACGCCGTGCCGGGCGACCAGATGGCGGGCCACCAGCCCGGCCAACGTGCCACCGCCGCCGGTGAGCAGCACGGTGCCCTCGGGGTCGAAGGCCGGCTGGATCGAACTTCCGTCGACCGTCGGCCTGGTGAGCCGTGGCGCGTACAGGACGCCCTCGCGGACCGCGAGTTGGGGCTCCCCGGTGAGCAGGGCGGACGACGCGAGGGTGCTGTCCGCGGGGTCGTCGGTGTCCAGGAGCACGAACCGGCCGGGGTGTTCCAGCTGGGCGGCGCGCAGCAGACCCCAGACGGCCGCGGCGGCCAGGTCCACCGGCTGGTCGCCGAGGTCGACCGCGCCGCTGGTGACCACCACCAGCGGCGCCTGGTCGGTCCGTGGGTCGGCGAGCCGGTCCTGGAGGGCGGTCAGCACCGCGCCGACGGTGGCGAGCACGCGCGCGGTGGGTTCGGCGCCGGAGTCCGGTGGCGGGTCGGTCAGCGACAGCACCTCGGGCACGGTGCCGGGCGGTGGGCCGGCCGGGGCGGGCAGCCGGGTCCAGCTCAGCTCGAAGAGCGACTGGTCGGGCGTGCGCAGCGAGTCGAACGCGGCGGTGCGCATGGCCAGTGCGCCGATCTCGGCCACCGGGCGGTCGGCCTGGTCGGTGATCCGGACCGTCACCGTGTCCCCGCCGTCCCCGCCGTCCTGGCCGGCCTGACGCAGCCGCACACGTAGCACGGAGTCGGTGGCCGGGCCGAGGGTGACCCGCTGCCAGCAGAACGGCAGCGGCACGCCGCCCGCCGCCGTCCGTCCGTCCGGGATGCGCAGTCCGACGGTCTGCAACGCGGCGTCCAGCAGCGCCGGGTGGAGGGTGAAGCCGGGCTCCGGGGTGACCTGGTCGGGCAGCGCGACCTCGGCGAAAACCTCCGGGCCACGCCGCCAGGCCGCCCGCAGGCCCCGGAACGCCGGGCCGTAGCCGATGCCGCGGGCCTCGAAGCCCGCGTAGCAGTCGGCGACCGGGACCGGCTCCGCGCCGGCGGGCGGCCAGGCCTCCGGCGCGGCGGGGCCGGTCGAGGTGCTCTCCGGGGCCGGGCCGAGCAGGCCGCTCGCGTGCTCGCGCCACGGGCCGCCGCCCTCCGCACGGGAGTGCAACTCGACACCGCGCCGGCCGGCTTCGTCCGGCCCGCGCACGGTGAGCCGCAGCTGCACGCCGTCGTCCGGTCCGAGCAGCAGCGGCGCGGCCAGGGTCAGCTCCTCCACCCGCGGACTGCCGACCCGGGCGCCGGCGGTGGCCACCAGCTCCAGGAACGCCGCCCCGGGCAGCAGCACGGTCCCGGAGACGGCGTGATCGGCCAGCCACGGGTGGGTGGCCAGCGAGAGCCGCCCGGTGCAGACCAGCCCGCCCGACTCCGGCAGCTCGACCAGCGCGGTCAGCAGCGGGTGCCCGAGCGCGGTCTGCCCGGCGGAGGCGACGTCGCCACCGGCCGGGGGCGCGTCCAGCCAGTAGCGCTGCCGCTGGAACGGGTAGCTCGGCAGGGTGACCGGCCCGGCGGGCGCGTCGGCGACCAGCGGCCGCCAGTCCACGGCCAGCCCGTGGACGTGTGCCTCGCCGAGCGCGACCAGCAGCCGCCGGGCGCCGCCGTCCTCGCGCCGCAGGGTGCCGAGCACCACCGCCTCGCCGGCCCCGGCGTCCGCAACCGTGTCCTCGATCCCGAAGGTGAGCGTGGGGTGCGGGCTGACCTCCAGGAAGGTCCGGTGCCCGGCGGCCAGCAACTGCTGGATCGCCGGGTGGAAGTGGACGGTCCCGCGCAGGTTGCGGAACCAGTAGTCGGGTGTCAGGTCACGCGCGTCGACCGGGCCGACGCCCACCGTGGAGATCATCGGGATCGTGCCCGCGCCGGGCGAGATGCCGGCCAGCGCGGCGCGCAGTTCCCCGCGCAGGCCGTCCACGGCGGCCGAGTGCGAGGCGTACTCGACCGGCATCGGCCAGGCCAGCACGCCCTCCTCGGCCAGTTCGGCGAGCAGGGCGGCGACCCCGGCAGCGTCCCCGGCGACCACCGCCACCCGCGGGCCGTTGACCGCGGCGACCGACACCGACCCGTGCCGCCCGGCCAGCCGCTCGGCCAGCTCGTCAGGGGTGAGCAGCACGGTGGCCATCGCGCTGCCGCCGCTGGTGCCGGCCAGCGCCCGACTGCGCAGCGCCACCACCCTGGCCGCGTCCGCCAGCGACAGCAGACCGGCCACGCAGGCCGCCGCCACCTCGCCCTGGCTGTGGCCGATCACCGCGGCCGGCCGCACCCCGTGCGCCAGCCAGACCTCGGCCAGCGAGACCATCACCGAGAAGAGCACCGGTTGCAGCACGTCCACCCGGTCCAGCGGGTCGCCACTGCGCAGCAGGTCGATCGGCGACCAGTCCAGGTACTCCGCCAGTGCCTTCTCACAGGCGGCCATCCGCTCGGCGAACACCGGTGAGGTGTCGAGGAGTTCGGCCGCCATGCCGGGCCACTGGGCGCCCAGGCCGGGGAAGACGAAGACCGGCCGCCGGCCGCCCCGCGGTGCGCTGCCCCGGATCACCCGGACGTCGGGACGGTCCTCGGCGAGCGCGGCGAGGGCGCCCAGCAGCTCGTCCCGGCCGTCCCCGACCAGCACCGCCCGCTCGGCGAAGGCGCTGCGGCCCAGCGCCAGCGCCCGCGCGACGGCACGTGGGCCGGGACCGCCGACGGCGTCGCCGGCCAACTGTTCGTGCAGTCGGGCGGCCTGGGCGCGCAGAGCGGCGGGCGACCTGGCGGAGAGCGGCCAACTCGTCGGGCCGGGTTCGGACTCCGGCTCGTGGGTCGTCGCCGGTACCGCCTCCAGCACCAGGTGGGCGTTGGTGCCGCTGGCCCCGAAGGACGAGACGCCGGCGCGGCGCGGGCGGCCGGTCTCCGGCCAGTCACGGGCCTCGGTCAGTAGCTCCACCGCGCCCTCGGTCCAGTCGACCTGGGTGGAGGGGTGGTCCAGGTGCAGGCTGCGCGGCAACCGGCCGTGCGCCATCGCCAGCACCGTCCTGATCACCCCGCCGACGCCGGCGGCGGCCTGGGTGTGGGTCAGGTTGGACTTCAACGAGCCCAACAGCAGGGGACGTTCACGGTTCTGGCCGTAGGTCGCGAGCAGTGCCTGGGCTTCGATCGGGTCGCCGAGCCGGGTGCCGGTGCCGTGCGCCTCGACCGCGTCCACCTCGGCGGGGCTCAGCCCGGCGTCGGCCAACGCGGCCTGGATGACCCGCTGTTGGGCCGGGCCGTTGGGCGCGGCGATGCCGTTGGAGGCGCCGTCCTGGTTGACGGCGGAGCCACGGACCAGGGCATGCACCGGGTGCCCGTGCCGCCGGGCGTCACTCAGTCGCTCCAGGAGCAGCAGCCCGACGCCCTCGCCGAACCCGGCGCCGTCCGCCGCGTCCGAGAAGGACTTGCAACGGCCGTCCGGGGCCAGTCCGCGTTGGCGGCTGAACCCGACGTACAGGCCCGGTGTGGACATCACCGTCACCCCGCCCGCCAGCGCCAGGCCGATCTCGCCCGCCCGCAGTGCCTGGCAGGCCAGGTGGATCGCCACCAGCGAGGAGGAGCAGGCGGTGTCCAGGGTCACCGCCGGGCCTTCCAGACCCAGCGTGTAGGCCACCCGCCCGGAGGCGATGCTCGGCACGCTGCCGGTGCCGAGGAAGCCCTCCAGCTCGGCCGGGATCCGGCTCAGCCGGGCCGCGTACTCGTTGTACATCACGCCCGCGTAGACGCCGGTGGCGCTGCCGCGCAGCGTGGCCGGGTCGATGCCGGCCCGCTCGATCGCCTCCCAGGAGGTCTCCAGGAGCAGCCGCTGTTGCGGGTCCATGGCGAGGGCCTCGCGTGGCGAGATGCCGAAGAAGCCCGGGTCGAACTCGGCGGCGTCGTGCAGGAATCCGCCCTGACGGGTGTAGAGGGTGCCGGGCGCGTCCGGGTCGGGGTCGTACAGTCCCTCGACGTCCCAGCCGCGGTCGGTGGGGAAGTCGGAGACCGCGTCCCGCTCGGCGAGCAACAGCTCCCACAGGTCCTCGGGGCTGCGCACCCCGCCCGGGTAGCGGCAGGCCATCGCGACGATCGCGATCGGCTCGCCGGACCGTTCGGTCAGCCGCCGGTTCTCCTCGCGCAGCCGCTCGTTGGCCAGCAGCGAGGTGCGCAGGGCCTCGACCACCTGGTCGGTGTGCATGGTGCTCCGTCCCCTCTCGGGCTCGGGCGGGGTGGCCGTCGGTCGGGTGTCAGGCATGGTCGCCGTCCAGGGCCAGCCGGACCAGGTCCTCGACGCCCATGGCACGGATCGCCGCGCCCTGGCCGGGGTGCTCGGTGACCGGCTGCTGGACCGCGGTCGGGTCGGCCAGGGCGAGCAGGCCGTCCAACAGGCCGGCGGAGCGCAGCCGTTCGATCGGGATGGTGGCCAGCAGCCGGCTGATCTCCGGCTCCGGGCGGGTGGCCGGCGTGCCCGGCGTGACCTGCGCCGACCCGGTGGGGACCAGCCGATCGGCCAGGTACTCGGCCACCGCGACCGGGCTCGGGTGGTCGAAGACCAGCGTGGCGGGTAGCCGCAGGCCGCAGGCCGCGGTCAGCCGGTTGCGCAGCTCGACCGACATCAACGAGTCGAACCCGACCTCCTTGAAGGCGCGTTCCGGGTCGACCGCCTGCGGGCCGTCGTGGCCCAGCACCTCGGCGACCCTGGCCCGGACCAGCTCGACCAGCACGGCCAGCCGCTCCTCGCCGCCCAGCGCGGCCAGCCGGCGCTGCAGGGAGTCCGCCTCGGCGGCCTCGGCCCCGGCGGCGATCCGACGTGGCAACGCGCGCACCAACCGGCGGAAGAGCGCCGGGACGCCGGCCTCGCCGGTCCCCGCCCGCAGCTTGGCCAGATCCAGCTTGACCGGCAGCAGCAGCGCCCGCGGTGAGGCCAGCGCGGTGTCGAACAGGGCCAGCCCCTCCTCGGCGGAGATCGCCGCGACACCGCCCCGGTCGAGCCGGCGCAGGTCGGTCGCGCCCAGCCGGCCGGTCAGCGCGCTGCGCGGCTCCCACAGCCCCCAGGCCAGCGACTGGCCGGCCAGCCCGGCGGCGCGGCGCTGCTGGGCCAGGGCGTCCAGGAAGGCGTTGGCGGCCGCGTAGCTGCCCTGGCCGGCACTGCCGACGGTGCCGGAGGCCGAGGAGAACAGCACGAAGGCGGTGAGATTCTGATGCTCCGTCAACTCGTGCAGGTGCAGCGCCGCGTCCACCTTCGGTCGGAGCACCGGGTCGAGTCGCTCCGGCGTCAGCGACTCGACGATCCCGTCGTCCAGCACGCCGGCCGAGTGGACGACCGCGGTCAGTGGGTGCTCGGCCGGGACGCCGGCCAGCAGCCGCTCCACCGCGGTGCGGTCGGCGAGGTCGCAGGCGGCCACGGTGGCCTCGGCGCCCAGCTCGGAGAGTTCGGCGGCCAGTGCCACCGCCGCCGGGTCCTCGGTGCCGCGCCGGCCGGTCAGCAGGAGGTGGCGCACGCCGTGCGCGGTCACCAGGTGCCGGGCGACCAGCGAACCGAGCACCCCGCCGGCACCGGTGACCAGCACGGTGCCGCCCTCGGGGGGCGTGAACGGGCCTGCCTCGGCGGCCGGTACCCGGGTGAGCCGGGCGACGAGTACCGTGCCGCGGCGGATGGCGAGTTGGGGCTCGCGGGCGGCGCACGCCACCGGCAGGAGCGACGGCAGCAGCGCGGGGAGGGCGGCCGGGTCGTCGGTGTCGACCAGCACGAAGCGGTCGGGGTGCTCGGACTGCGCCGAACGCACCAGGCCGCGCACGGCGGCGGCGGCGAGGTCGGCGACGCCTTCGGACGCGTCGACCGCGACGGCCGCGTGGGTGGCGAGGACGAGTGTCGCGCCGGTGCGGTCCTCGTCCGCCAGCCACGCCTGGAGCAGTCGCAGCGCGTCGGCCAGCGCGGCCCGCACACCGCCCGGGGCGGAGCCGGTGGGTGCGCAGCGGACGAGCACGCCTGCGGGCGCGGCGCTGGCCGGGGGCAGCGGATCACCCAGTCCGATCGTGGGCCAGCAGGGTGCGGTCGGCGGGAGGGGCTTGCCCGGTTCGGCCCGCGGTGCCAAGGGCAGAGCCTGCCAGTCCAGTTGGAAGAGCGAGTCGGTCGCCCCCGGGCGGGCCTCGCGCAGGGCGGCCACCTCGACCGGGCGGATCACCAGGGACTCCACCGAGGCGACCGGGCGACCGGTCGGATCCGCCACCGTGATCGCCACCGATCCCGTAGCGTCGTAACTCAGCCGGACCCGCAGCACGGTGGCGCCGGACGCATGCAGCCGCACGCCGTTCCAGGAGAACGGCAGCCGGGCCATGCCGGGCTCCTCCCGCTGGTCGGCGCCGTCCTTCGGCACCAGCCACAATCCGTGCAGCGCGGCGTCCAGCAGCGCCGGGTGCAGGCCGAACGCGGCCGCCGCGCCGTGCTGGTCCTGGGGCAGCCGGACCTCGGTGAACACCTCGTCACCGCGCCGCCAGGCCGCGGTCAGCCCCCGGAACGCCGGCCCGTACCCGTACCCGAACGACTCGAAGCGCTCGTACAGCCCCTCGACCGGCACCGGCACCGCGCCGGCCGGCGGCCAGACCTCCGGGTCCGGCTCCGGCTCGCCGGTGGCGGGCGCGGGGGCCAGGACGCCGGTGGCGTGGAGGGTCCAGTCGTCGGTGTGGTCGTGGGTGGCGTGTTCGGGGCGGGAGGAGATGGTGAGGGTGCGGCGGTGGGTGGGGTCGGGGGTGGTGATGCGGATTTGGAGGTGGTGGGGGGTGGGGTTGGGGAGGGTGAGGGGGGTGTGGAGGGTGAGTTCTTCGAGGTGGGTGGTGTGGGTTTCGTCGGCTGCGCGGAGGGCGAGTTCGAGGAAGGCGGTGCCGGGGAGGAGGGGGGTGTCGGTGATGGTGTGGTCGGCGAGCCAGGGGTGGGTGTGCAGGGAGATGCGTCCGCTGAGGAGGGTTTCGCCGGTGTCGGCGATCTGGACGGCGGCGCCGACCAGCGGGTGTCCGGTGCTCTCCAGGCCCGCCGTGCGCACGTCGCCGCCGGTCGCCGGCCTCGGCTGCGCCCAGTAGGTGCGTCGCTGGAACGGGTAGGTGGGCGTGGCGGCTCGGGGGCCTTCGCCGAGGACGGTGGTCCAGTTGACGGGGTGGCCGTTGGTCCAGGCGTGGGCGAGGGAGTGGAGGAAGCGGTGGTGGTTGTTGGTGTCGCGGCGGAGGGTGGGG
>NZ_JBITZU010000018.1:146660-150398 GCF_044547075.1 Kitasatospora sp. NPDC052896 | reverse complement strand
CCACTCAAACGCGCCCAACACCACAACTGGCCACCACCACAACCAGCAACACCCACCATCACCCCGCACGGCAGAACCTAAAGTCACCGGCATTGCCACTAGGGCCTGTCCGGCGGTACCCCCGCCGAGGTCGACGCGGAGCGGGGTTCAGCCCACCGGCTCGTGCTCGGGTGAGCACGACGGCGCGCCGGCCCACCGGTGCAGGGCGGCTTCGAGGCCGGTGACGGCGGCGGTGCCGGTGGTGTCGGAGGCCCAGGCGACCACCCCGTCCGGGCGTACCAGCACCCCGGTCGGCGTCGCGTGGTCGTCGGTCACGCTGCGCACCCGCCCGGGCCGGGCCGCGGCGAGGCGGGCGAACGCGCCGTCCGGCGTGCGGTCGAGCAGCAGGAACCCGCCGCCGTGACCGTGGTCGACCAGACGGGAGCCGTCGCTCAGCCACAGGTCGGGGACGAACCGGCCGACCAGCGGATGGTCACCGGGCAGGTCGATGCGCTGCGTGACACCGGAGATCTTCTTGACCGCGTAGGTCGTGCCGGCCCGGGTGCCCAGCAGGTCGGCGACGACCTCCCGGAGCGCGGCCGACTTGGCGTCCCCGCGCATCACCCCGATCTGGGCCCGCGTCCAGTCCAGCACCCAGGCGCCAAGGGGACGACGCTCGGCGTCGTAGGTGTCGAGCAGCCCTTCGGGAGCCCATCCGGCGACCACGGCACCGAGCTTCCAACCGAGGTTCATCGCGTCACCGACCCCGAGGTTGAGCCCCTGCCCGCCGAACGGCGAGTGCACGTGCGCGGCGTCGCCGGCCAGCAGCACCCGCCCCGACCAGTAGGTCGCGGCCTGGCGGGCGTTGTCCGTCCAGCGGGTCGCGGTGCCGCGCAGCGCGGTCAGCGTGACGTCGGTGCCCGAGACCCGGCGCAGACTGGCCTGCACCTCCTCGAGGGTCACCGGCGCCGAGCGGTCGGCGGGCGCGCCGCCGAACTCCACGGTCACCACCCGCCCGGGCTGTGGCCCGTAGCGGTACGCCCCCCGGGTCGACCACGCCCACCCGTTCACCAGCACCGAGGGGTCGGCGATGTCCACGACCGCCAGGTGTCCGGTGAGTTCGGGGTCGGTGCCGGGGAAGTCGATGCCCGCGAGGCGGCGCACGGTGCTGCGCCCGCCGTCGCACCCGACCAGCCACCTGGTGCGCACCGTGCCGGCGGTGGTGCCGACGAGCACGCCGTCGCCAGTGTCCTCGAGCCCGGTGACCTCCACCCCGCGACGCACCGGTACGCCGAGCCGCGCGACATGGCCGGCCAGCAGCTCCTCCAGCTCGCGCTGCGGCACCATCCTCGCTCCGTCGACCGCGGCGTGCGCGGCGAAGTCGGCGTCGGACCAGTCCACGAGGTCGGCGTCGAGGACCATCCCCGCGAAATGCCCGGTGAACCGCGACTCGCGTGCCCGCCGGTCGCCACCGGGCGCCTGGTCCTCGACCACCCGGGCGAACGACCCCACCCGCTCGAGCATCTCCCGCTGCACCTGTTCGGCGGCGGGCAGCAGGCCGCGGCGGTCGAGCGCCTCGGCCGTCGGCACGTTGATCGCCCCCGCCTTCATCCCCTCGTCCGGCTCGGCCCGTCGCTCGAGCACCTGCACCGTCGCCCCGGAGAGCGCCAGCTCCGCGGCGAGCACGAGGCCCACCGGCCCGGCTCCGACCACGGTCACGTCCACGTCCTGGTTCACGTTCACTGTCACGAACAGTGTTCTATAAACGAACGGCGTTCGTGTCAAGCTAAGATGGTCGGGTGAACCCGAGAGAGCGACGCGCGGCACGCCACCAGCCGCCGAACCCCGAGGCCGAGGCCGCCCCCAGGCCACGGCGCCGCACCGCACCGATCACCGTGGAGCAGGTCGTCGACACCGCGCTGGACATCGTCGCCACGGAGGGTTACGAGGCGCTGACCATGCGCCGGCTGGCCGGCGCGCTCGACACCGGCCCCGCCTCGCTCTACGCCCACGTGGTCAACAAGGCCGACCTCGACGAGCTGCTCATCGGGCGGCTGTGCGCCGGGCTCGTCCTGCCCGAGCCCGACCCCACCACCTGGCGGGAGCAGATCCGCGGCGTGTGCACCCAGGTACGCGACCAGTACCTGAAGTACCCCGGAATCTCCCGCGCCGCGCTCGCCATGGCCCCCACCGACCTCGAGACCGTGCGCGTCACCGAAGGAATGCTGGCGATCCTGCTCGCCGGCGGCGTCGCCCCGCAGGCCGCCGCCTGGGCCGCCGACGCCCTCCTGCTGTACGTGGCCGCCTACTGCCTCGAGAGATCGATCGCGCGCCAGCGGTCAGCAGGTGATGACGCCGCCTGGGTCGTCGACCGCGACGAACTGCTCCGCCGGTTCACCGCCCTGCCCGCCGGGACCTTCCCCCACACCACCCGCCACGCCGCCGAGCTCACCGCCGGCGAGGGCCACGACCGGTTCGACTTCGCCCTCGCCCTGATGATCGACGGCCTCGCACACCGTTAGGGTCCGTCCGGCGGATCCGTTCGGATCAGCCCGGCGTCGCGGGCCCGGGGGATCCACCGGACAGGCCCCCATAGCCGGACAGCGCCGGCCGCGCACCACGCACTAGGCCGTTCGGATCGGTTCTGCCGCGAACGGCTGTGCCGCGCGTGCGGCTGGGGATCCTTCGCGCCGGGGGTAACCCATCGAAAGGATCTTCATGTCAGCTCATCCGCTCTGCCGCGCGGCCCGGGTCGCGGCCATCGCCGCCCTCGCCGTCACCAGCACCGTCAGCGGCGCCGGGACGGCCACCGCCGCCTCCCCCGAGGAGCACCCGGTCCTGTTGAGCGTCAACCGTGCGGGCATCCAGGCGCCGGACAGCCACCAGGGCGGCCTGGTCAGCTTCCGGGTCCAGACCGACGACCCGAACGGCCGCCAGCTCCAGCTGTTGCGCCCGCACGACGGCGTCAGCATGGACCAGGTGCTGCGGGACCTGGCCGACTCGGTCAGCTCCACGCCGTCCACCGCGGCCGCCGGGATCAGGGCGGTCCACGGCGAGGCCGAGGCGCTGGGCGGTGCCATGGTCACCCGGCAGGTGCACGAGCAGTTCACCGAGGAGGTCTCCCCCGGCGCGGTCTACCTGGTGGACCTCACCGCGCTCCGGGCCGACCCGGCCCACCCCGTGGTGAAGACCCTGAACCTGGCCGGCACCAGCGGCCAGAACGCCAACCAGATCCGCTACCCCGACGGCATGGTGATCCAGCAGAGCACCGAGGAGGGTCCGCGGTTCCAGACCGGGACCATGGACCACGCGCACCTGGCCTACCTGGTGCACAACAGCTCGGGCCAGATCCAGGAGATGGAGCTGCGGCCGGTCGTCGCGGGGACCACCGACGACCAGGTGCAGCAGTACCTGGACGAGGTCGCCGACGGCGAGAACCCGGCGTCGCCGTTCACCGGCCCGGGTGTCGGGCTCGGTGGCCTGTCGCCCGACCATCAGGCCGCGGTCCAGGCCCACGGCCTGACGCCGGGCGACTACGTGGTGCTGAGCGAGGTGCCCGACGAGACCACGGGCATGCCGCAGGCCGTCCTCGGCATGCACAAGGTCGTCACCCTGCAGTAGCCGGGAGGAGTCGTGGGGGGGGGGGGGGGGGGGGGGGGGGCGCGCGCGCCGGGGGGGGGCGGCGGGGGGGGGGCGGGGCGCCCCGCGCGGGCGGCGCCCGGGCGGCCCCCCAGAGGGGCGCGGGGCGCGCACGGGGGC
>NZ_JBITZU010000018.1:0-146650 GCF_044547075.1 Kitasatospora sp. NPDC052896 | reverse complement strand
GGGGTGGGGCTGCTGGGGCCCCCCCCAGACCGCGGGCTGCCCGGCGCCGGGCCCCGGCATCACCCCGTGCGGGCCCCGGCGGCCGGGGGGGGGGGGGGGGGGCCCGGGGGGGCGCGCCGCCCCCCCCGGCCGTGTCCGGCCTCAGCCGTCGCGGACCACGAAACCGCCGAGTTCGTCGTACACCTCGTCACCGGGGTGCAGCAGGCCGGCCGGGTCCGTGCAGTCCGCGTTCCGGTACGACTCCACGTCGTGGTCGGTCTCGTCGCGCAGCGCGAAGCCGGGGCGGTCGCCCGGGTAGCAGCGGCCGGGCCGCGGGTCGGCGAGCACGGCCTCCGTGTCCGGGCCGTCGGCGGGACGGTAGCGCCAGGTCACCGCACCCGGGTGCGGGACCGGCGCGGGCGCGGCGGGCAGCCGCGGGTAGTCCCGGCCGGCCTCCAGGGTGCCGAACAGCTGCGGGACCGTCACCAGGGTGAAGCCCCGGGCCCGCAGACCGTCGATCAGCTCGGGCAGCGCGTCCGGTGTGCTGGACACGGTGTCGTGCATCAGGATCACCGAGCCCGGGCGGGCCAGCGTCACCCCGCGCCGCGCGGTGCCGGCGGCGTCGTCGTCGCGCCAGTCGAGGGAGTCGACGTCCCAGAGCACCAGCGGGTGGCCGGTCCGCCGGACGGTCGCGCTGAACGCGCCGTACGGCGGGCGCAGCAACTCGGGGCGCACGCCGGTGGCCCGCTCCACCGCGTCCGCGCCCTGGTCGATCTCCTGGTTCACCCTTTCGGCGTCCAGCTTGGTCAGCTGGGTGTGGTCATAGGTGTGGTTGCCGACCGCGTGCCCCTCGGCCAGCTCCCGGCGCACCAGCGCGGGCCGGGCCGCCACCTCCTGACCGACCACGAAGAAGGTGGCCCGGACCCGCTCCGTGGCGAGGGTGTCCAACAGGCGTGGCGTGACGTCGGACGGCCCGTCGTCGAAGGTCAGCGCGACGCAGCGGAGCCGGGCGCAGTCCGGTCGCGCCGGATCGGGTACCGGCTGGGCCGTTGGCGCGATCGCCGGGGCGGCGTCGAACGGCCGGACCAGCCGGGGCGGCTCCGCCTCGTGGCCCGCCCCCGGGCAGCCGTGCCGCGAGCAGCCCGGGGAGCGGCCGGTGGTCCCCGGTGGCGCGGCCACCACCGGCCCGAGCAGCAGTCCGAGCAGCAACCCGAGCAGCACGACCGGCGCTCTCCCCCGGCGACGCCCGGTCATACCGGCAGTGACTCCGCCAGCAGGCGGCGTCCCAGCACCGCCGAGTAGCCGATCCCCCGTTCGGATGGTTTGACCGACCCACTCACCCGTTCGGTGGCGGCCCTGGTCGCCAGTAACCGCCGCGCCGTCGCCAGCGCCCGCTCCGGATCCCGCTCGCCCGTGTAGATGCACACCGTGTACTGGGCATCCCCGCGCCGCCGCGCGTGTGCCTCGGTGTGCGGGCAGGCGTCCAGGGCGTCGAGTTCGGCAACGAGCTTCCGCAGCACCGCGTAGTCGATCAACGGCATGGCCTAGTCCTTGTCATCGGTCACCACGGGCGATTACCCGGTCACGGAGGGATCGTCTCCTCGCCGCGCCGACTCCGCAACGTTTCCGCGGCCCGCGGACCGGCGCCCCGGGCCTCAGGGCTCGATCAGCCACGCGATCAGAGCGACCACCCCGGATCCGACCGTGCCGACGGCGGCGAGCAGCGCGAACCGGGCCACCAGCCCTCTCACCCACGGCACCCAGAGCGCCGCCGCGATCCGCTCCCAGAGCCGGGGGGCGGCGGTCTCGAAGGCGCCGCCGAACCCGGCGAGGCCGCCCAGCGCGAGGAGCAGGCAGAGACAGACACCGGCCAGCCGTCCGGCGATGGGCGCCACCCCGACCCGGTAGCAGTGCTCACCCGGCGCCTCCTGCACCGGCAGCACGGTGTTCCGGTGGAAGGAGTCGTCGATCGAGGCGGACGGGTCCACCCGGCTGCCGTCGTCGGCGCGGAAGGTGCCGTAGCAGGTGGTGTTCCGGTTCTTGCCGCTTCCCGTGGTGACGCAGCCGGTGACGGTGAGCAGGCCCGGGGTACCCGCCAGCCGGGTCGAGTACCGCAGCCCGTCGGCCAGTGAGACGGCGCCGCCCGCGCCGAGGCCGGTGAAGAGCAGCGCGCCGAGGAACAGGGACAGCGTGGCGCCGATCCGGCCCCGCCAGGTCGACGGCCCGTTCCGTCCGAGCGCCCCCGCCGACCGGTCACCTCTGCGCCGCGCCGCCATCGCCCGCTCCGTTCCCCGGTTCCCCGTGGGCCGCCGCTCACCGACCGGGCGGCGCGCCCCGGCGGAGCATCATGCCAGCTCAACGACACAGCACCCCGCCCGGGTCGGTCCCGGCGGGGTGCGGCGAGCTGGTCCGGAGTCAGAGCCTCCGCAGGGCCGGCAGCAGCACCTCCTGCGACCAGTCCAGGAAGGCCGGTTGGCTCTCGCCACCGATCTGGACCAGCGCGACCTCGCCGAACCCCGCGTCGGCGAAGGCGCGGACGGCGTCGACGAAGTCCTCCACCTCGTCCCCGCAGGGGATCGCCTCGGCGACGTCCTCGGCGCGGACGAACCGGCTCGCGCCGGCGAAGCCGGCGGTGCCCGGGAGTTCGGCGTTCACCCGCCACCCGCCGCCGAACCAGCGGAACTGCTCGTGCGCCCGGGCCACCGCGGTGGCCCGGTCCGGGTCGTAACTGACCGGCAGTTGGCCGACCGCCGGCTTTCCGGCCCCGCCGTGCCGGGCGAACGCGCCGAGCAGCTCGGCCTTCGGCTCGACCGCGATCACCACGTCGGCGAGCCGCCCGGCCAGCTCGCACGAGCGCGGCCCGGAGACCGCGAGCCCGATCGGCGGCGGGGTGTCCGGCAGGTCCCAGAGCCTGGCGGAGTCCACGTCGAAGTGCCGGCCGTGGTACGAGACGTAGCCGCCGCGGAACAGCGCGCGGATGATCTCCACGGCCTCCACCAGCATCTCGTGCCGGACCGCGGCAGCGGGCCAACCCCGGCCGACCACGTGCTCGTTGAGGTTCTCACCACTGCCCAGCCCGAGCCGGAACCGGCCGCCGGAGAGCAGTTGGACGGTCGCCGCCTTCTGCGCCACCACCGCCGGGTGGTAGCGGAAGGTCGGACAGGTCACATAGGTCATCAGCGGGATCCGGGTGGTGGCCTGGGCCGCCGCGCCCAGCACGCTCCAGGCGTAGGGCGAGTGCCCCTGCGAGTCCAGCCACGGGAAGTAGTGATCGGACGTCACCGAGAAGTCGAAGCCGGCGCGCTCGGCACGCACCGCATCCTCGACCAACTCGCGTGGTCCGCGCTGCTCGGTCATCATCGTGTAGCCGATCTTCACCATGGAGCACGCCTTTCCCCCGCGGTCGAACAGGATGCCGGCCGGCGCCTGTTCTCACCCGGAAGGGGGCGCCACGTGCCGTACGGCGCGTGCCGCCCGCGCGGCCCGGTCCCCGCCGTCGCGGCGGCGGTTCGGGCCGCTAACGGAAGATCGGACGCGCGAGCACCTCGCGGATCCGCTCGCCGACCTGTTCCGGCGCGGTGGCGGGGCGACGGAACGGCACCCGGAGGTCCTGGTGGCCGACGGGCCCCTCACGGCGCAGCGACAGACCGTGCTGGTCCAGGGCGAGCGGCAGCACCCGCGCCGGGTCGACCGGCGGACCGGGGCAGGCCGTCCGGGCCAGCGCGGCGAGCACCTCCTGGTGGCAGTCGGCGAGGTGCAACAGCAGGGAGGCCTCGAAGCGGGCGAGCGGGTCGGCGTGAGCGAGCAGGAGTTCGTCCAGCCCGACCGGCGCCAGCACGCCGTGCTCGACCAGCGAGACCTGCGCGAGGTCCAGGCCGAGCCAGCGCACCGAGCCGGACCCGGTCGGCAGTGGCTCCTCGTGCAGCCAGCCCGCCAGCACCAGCCGCGCCCGCACCCGGGCCCGGACCGCCACCGGCGCCACGTCGGTCAGCTCGACCACCGCGGCGAGCCCACCCCGCCGCGCCCGGCCCGCCACGTCCGGGGTGGCCTCGGCCACCTCGGCGGCGAGCGGGTGCGCGGCCGGCAGTTGGAGCAGCAACCGGTTGCCGGCCCCGAGGGTGTGCGCCCCGACGAGATCGCGCCGGTGACCGTCGGTCGCCACCGTCAGGGACGGCGAGGCGGCCAACATCGAACAGGCGCGCCCGGCGCGGCTCGGCAGCTGCGGACCCAGGTCTGCGGGACCCATCACACCTCCAGTTGATTAGGCAAGGCTAACCTAACTATCGCGAGGGCGCCTGGCAAGCGGGCGATAGAGGGAAAACACGTTCGTGGCGAACTTGTTCGGAACGAACGTGTTCGTTACCTTGAAGGCATGACAGCTCACTCCGATCCGCCGCGCAGCCGCCGGGAGCGGCCCGCCAAACCCGCCCTGACGCGGGAGGGCATCGTGGCCGCCGCCGTCGAGATCATGCGGGCCGAGGGTCTGCAGAAGGTCACCATGCGCCGGCTGGCGCAGCAGCTGGACACCGGTCCGGCCTCGCTCTACGTCTACGTCGGCAGCACCGCCGAGCTGCACGCGGCGATCCTGGACGAACTCCTGGGGACCGTCGAGTCGGCCCCGGCCGAGGGTTCCTGGCGCCAGCGCCTGGAGCAGGTGCTCACCCGCTACGCCGAGACGCTCTTCGAGCACCCCAGCCTGGCCCGCGCCGCGCTGGTCGCCCGCCCCGGCGGCGAGCACTACCTGAACCTGGTCGAGAGGCTGCTGGCGCTGCTGGACGAGGGCGGCGTCGCGCCCGGTCAGGCGGCCTGGGGCGTGGACGTGCTGCTGCAGTACGCCACCGCGAGCGCGGCCGAGCAGGCGACCCGGGCCCAGTCCCCCGACGACGCGAAGGACGCGTGGGACGCCCTCACCCGAGCCCTGCACGGGGCGTCCGACCGCACCCACCCGCAGATCGCCGCGCTCGCCGGCCCGCTGCTCTCCGGCGCGCCGCGGGAACGGCTCTCCTGGGGCTTCCAGGTCCTGATCAACGGCATCCTGCACACCCCCACCCCGACCACCCCCACCAGGAGCACCGCGTGACCACCCACCACCCCATCGCCGTCATCGGCGCCGGCCTCGGGGGCCTCACCCTCGCTCGCGTCCTGCGGGTCCACGGCATCGCCGCCACCGTCCACGAGCTGGACGCCGCCCCGGCCGCCCGCACCCAGGGCGGCATGCTCGACATCCACGAGGAGTCCGGCCAGGTCGCCCTGCGGGCCGCCGGCCTGCACGAGGAGTTCCGCACGCTGATCCACCCCGGCGGCGAGGCCATGCGGATCCTCGACCGGCACGCGACCGTCCACCTGGCGGAGGAGGGCGAGGGCGGACGCCCCGAGGTCGACCGCGGCCAGTTGCGCGACCTGCTGCTCGGCTCGCTGCCCGAGGGCACCGTCCGCTGGGGCGCGAAGGTCACCGGCGCACGCCCGCTGGGCGGTGGCCGGCACGAGGTGACCCTCGCCGACGGCGCCACCTTCACCACCGACCTGCTGGTCGGCGCGGACGGCGCCTGGTCCCGGATCCGCCCACTGGTCTCCACCGCCACCCCGGGCTACACCGGCGTCTCCCTGGTCGAGACGGACCTACTGGACGCCGACACCCGCCACCCCGGGAGCGCGGCGGTGGTCGGCGGTGGAATGCTCTTCGCGCTCGGTGCCGGCCGGGGCTTCCTCGCCCACCGCGAGACCGACGGCAGCCTGCACGTCTACACCGTGCTCAGGGCCCCGGAGAGCTGGATCCCCACCGTCGACTTCACCGAGACCGCGGCCGCCAAGGCGGCCGTGCTGGAGCACTTCACCGACTGGGACACCAGCCTGCGCGCGCTGGTCGCCGACGCCGACGGCGCGCTGACCCCGCGACCGGTCCACGCCCTGCCGGTCGGCCACCGCTGGGACCGGGTGCCCGGGGTCACCCTGCTCGGCGACGCCGCGCACCTGATGTCGCCGTTCGCCGGCGAGGGCGCCAACCTCGCCATGCTCGACGGAGCCGAGCTCGGCCAGGCCATCGCCGACCACCCCGGCGACCTCGAGGCCGCGCTCGCCGCCTACGAGTCGGCGCTCTTCCCGCGCAGCGAGGCCGCGGCGGCCGAGTCCGCCGACAGCCTGCTCACCTGCTTCCGCGCCGACGCCCCGCAGGGCCTGCTCGACCGGTTCGCCGCCCACCAGCAGGCGGGCTGACCGGCCCCGCCACTACCCGGCCGGGGTCGCCGCCACCGGCCGACCGGCCCTGGCCCCGGTCCCGCTCGCAGCGGCGGGCCAGACGGTGACCGGCCCCCGGGCGCGCAGCGCGACCCGGCTGCCGGGCGTCCAGCTCGCGCCGTCGGTGAGCCGCACGGTGACCGGCTCCGCGCCGTCACCGTCGAGGGTGCAGCGCACCACCGTGTCGTGGCCGTGGTAGCGGCGGTCGGTGACCACCGCCGTCAGCGCGCCCTCCTCGACCGGGCGCAGCTCGATCTGCTCGGGACGGACCAGCACCAGGGCCTGCCGGGTCGGGTCGCCGGCGGCCCAGTCCGGTGCGCCGTGCAGCGGCAGGCTACCGAGGACGGTCCGCACCGCGGTCGCGCCGTCGAGCGTTCCCGGCAGCAGGTTGGCCTCACCGACGAAGGCGGCGAGGCCGGGATCGGCCGGCCGCTGGTAGAGCTCGTGCGGTCCGGCGCACTGGGCGATCCGCCCGTCCCGGACCACCGCCACCAGGTCGGCCATCGACAGCGCCTCGTCCTGGTCGTGCGTCACCAGGATCGCGGTCGCCCCGAACTCGCGCAGGATCGCCTGCACATCGGCCCGGACACTGGCCCGCAACCCGGCGTCCAGCGCCGAGAAGGGCTCGTCGAGCAGCACGATCTGCGGGCGGACGGCGAGCGCCCGGGCCAGCGCGACGCGCTGCTGCTGGCCACCGGAGAGCTGGTGCGGATAGCGCCCCTCCAGCCCGGCCAGGCCGACCCGGTCCAGCAGTTCGCCGACCACGGCGGTGTGCCGGCGGGCCCGACCTGGCAGTCCGAACGCGACGTTGCCGGCCACCGTCAGGTGCGGGAAGAGGCCGCCGTCCTGCGGCACGTAGCCGATCTGCCGTCGCTCGGGCGGCAGTTGGCGCCGCCCGTCGTCAACCACCCGCTCTCCCAGGCTGACCGTGCCCGCATCCGCACGCTCGAACCCGGCGATCACCCGCAGCAGCGTGGTCTTCCCGCTGCCCGACGGACCGAGCACGGCCGCCAGGGCGCCGGCCGGGACCTCCAGGTCGACGCCGTGCAGCACGGGTTGGGCGCCGTAGGACTTGCTGACGCCACTCAGCGTGAGACTGGTCATGCGGATTGCTCCTGTCGTGCTCTGACCCGGTCGAACCAGCGGCCGAGGACGTAGCTGGGCACGGCGGCGATCGCCACCATCAGCGCCGCGTAGGGAGCCGCGGCGCCGTAGGAGAGGTCGGACTCGTACTCCCAGAACCGGCTGGCCAGGGTGTGCGCGCCGGTGGGGATGAGGATCAGGGTCGCGGTCAGCTCGGTGACCACGGAGAGGAAGACCAGGCAGAAGCCCGCCGCCAGTCCGGGCGCCACCAGCGGCAGGGTCACCCGCAGCGCGACCGACCAGCGCGGACGCCCGAGCGAGCGACCGATCTCCTCCAGCCCGACCGGCGCGGACGCCACCGAGGCGCGCACCGCGACCAGGGCCAGCGGGAAGAACATCACCGCGTACCCGATGACCAGCAACTCCGGGCTCTGGTAGAGCGCGAAGACGTAGCGGATCCCGAAGAACACCAGCCCCAGCGCGATCGCCAGCCCCGGCAGCCCCTGCACCAGGTAGGTGCTGCGCTCCAGCAGCACCGAGAACCTGCTGCGGTGCCGGACCGAGAGCAGCCCGACCGGCAGCGCGAGCAGCGTGGTCAGCGCGGCGGCACTGACCGCGTAGAGCGCGGTCTGGCCGGCCGCGCCGAGCAGTGAGGCCGGCGGCAGGGTGGTCGAGCCGCCCACCACGCACCAGTAGGCGAGGGTGCCCACCGGCAGCAGCAGCGCGACGGCGCTCAGCGCGGCCAGCGCGAGGCTGATCGCCACCAGGGCCGGCCGGCCCGGGCGGGCCCGGCGCGGCGCGCGGACCGCGACCTGCCGGGCCACCCGACCGCCGCCGCCCGCCGCGTACTCGGCGAGCAGCACGGCCAGGCTGAGCACCACCAGGACCAGCGACAGCGCGCAGGCCGCGGGCCCGTCGAAGCCCTGCAGGTACTCGGTGAAGATCTCGGTGGTGAAGGTCTGGAAGCGCAGGATCTCGAACGCGCCGTACTCGGCGAGCAGCGCGAGCGCGACCACCAGGCAGCCGCCGAGCAGCGCCGGGCGGATCTGCCGCAGCGTCACCTGGACGAACGCCTGCCACGGGGTCCGGCCCAGGCTGCGGGCCTGCTCCTCGAGGCCGGCGTCACCGGCCCGCAGCGCGGCGGCGACCGGCAGGTACACCAGCGGGTAGAGCGAGAGCGTCATCACGATCACCGCCCCGGTCAGCCCCTGGGCGAACGGCACCCAGGACGACCAGGCGTAGCCGACCACGAAGTCCGGCAGCGCGACCGGCAGCACCAGCAGCACCGCCCAGACCCGGCGGCCGGGCAACGCGACCCGCTCCACGCAGTAGGCGGCCGCGGTGCCCAGCACCGCGCAGCAGAGCGTGACGATCGCGGTCAGTTCGACGGTGTTGCGCAGCAGGGTCCAGGTGAGCCGCCGGAACAGCAGCCCGGAGATGGTGGACCAGCCGGCCTGGTCCGCCTGGAGCAGCAGGAAGCCGAGCGGCAGCAGCAGCAGCGCGGCGACCGCGACCGAGAGCCCGGTGAGCAGCCACGGCACGCGTCGGCCGCGCCGGGCTGCCGACGGGCGCGCCGCCCCGGCGGGCCCGGGGCCCGTCGGGGCGGCGGCGAGGGTGGAGGAGTTCGCCATCGGACGGGCGCCTAGAGGAGCTGGGCCCGCTGGAGCAGACTGATCGCCTGCGAGCCGTCACCGAGGTCGGCGATGCCGAGGTTGGTCGGCTTCAGCTGGTCGAAGGGGGTCTCGGGCTGCGCGGTGGTCACCCCGGAGCCGATCGGGTACTCGAAGCTGTCACTGGTGGCGATGATCTTCTGGGCCTCGGCCGAGCCGAGGAAGGCGATGAACTTCTGCGCCTCGGCCTGGTGCTTGCTGGAGGCGAGGATCCCGGCCCCGGACACGTCCATCACGTAGCCGGGGTCCTGCGGTGCGAAGGTGGCGATCGCGGAGTTCATGGCTCCGTTGTTCTCGGCCTTCAGCCGGTACCAGTAGTACTGGTTGATGAGGCCGATGGCGGCCTTGCCGCTGTTCACCATCGAGGTGAGCGTCTCGTTGTCCGGGTAGGTCAGCGAGCCCGCGTTGGCCTTCACCGCGTTGAGCCACTGACTGGCGTAGGCGGCGCCGTGCGACTTGACCAGGGAGGTGACGATGGGCTGGAAGTCCGTCTCGCCCACGGCCAGGCCGAGCTTGCCCTTCCACTGCGGGTCGGCGAGCTGGGTCAGCGAGGTGGGCAGCTGGGAGGGCTGGACCAGCTTGGTGTTGTAGATCATCACGCTGACCCGGGCGGAGACGCCGAGCCAGTCGCCCTGCGGCGAGTCGTACTGCGCGGGGACCTCCGCCAGGGCGGTCTTGTCCACCGGCGCGAGCAGGTTCTTCTCCTGGAGCTGCATCAGCGCGGGAGAGTTCTCGGTGTAGAAGATGTCGGCGGGGGCGTGCGACCCCTCCTGCTCGATCTGGTTGGCCAACACGTCCTCGTCGTCGCTGCGGACGTTGACCTTGATCCCGGTGTCCTTGGTGAAGGCGGCCACCAGCGCGTCGGTGGTCTGCTCGTGCTGCCCGTTGTAGAGGGTCAACGCGGACGCGGAGCCGGACTTCGAGGAGGAGCCGGAGCAGCCGGTGAGAGCCGCCGCGGCCAGGGCTCCGACCACGAGGAAGCCGAGGGGGGTACTGGCGATGCGTCGCATGGGTATGCCTTTCCGGGACACGCACGACGGCAGCCGGGCATGCCTGAGCTACAACACAAGAGGGTGGTGCCGCCTTCAGCCGTGGGGTGCGGCAGCGCAGCTAAGGTATACCTAACTTCTGAAAAGGAAAACACCGCCCCCACCTCCCCGGCCGGGCGGCTCCCAGGGTTCCCGAAGGTTTCTCACAGGGTTTTGCCGAGCCTTTTCCGACCCTTTCCGTCCACCCCGGACCAGCGGTTTTCCGAATTCGGTGCGCGCGCCGCTCAGGACGGGCGCACGGCTGCCGGCACGGTGACCGGGACGGCGAGCAGTCGGCCGGTGCGCGCCAGGTCGGCGGTGCTCGCCGGGCCGTGCCACCGAGCCGCCGTGATGTACAGCGTCCGCCCGTCCGGGCCGCCCAGCGCGCAGGAGAAGCAGCCGCGGTCCACCTCGACGGTCTCCAGCACCTCGCCGCCCTCGCGGACCCGTACGCACTGCCGGCCGGGGACGTCCGCGAACCAGAGGGCGCCCTCGGCGTCGAGGCAGATGCCGTCCGGGGCCGCGCCGGCCAGCTCGGCCCAGGTCCGGCGGCCGGTCAGGCTCCCGTCGGGCTGGATGGCGAAGGCGGTGATCCGCGCGGCGTAGGACTCGGCGAGCAGCAGCGTGCCGCCGTCGGGGGTCACCGCCATGCCGTTGGGGAAGGCCAGGCCGTCCGCGACCCGGCGCGCCGAGCCGTCGGGGGTGACCACCGCGAGGACGCCGGGCGCGGCCGGCTCGCCGGCCAGGAAGTCGAAGCCGACGCTGTTGACGAAGGCGTTGCCACGGCCGTCCACCGCGATCTCGTTCCAGGGGCAGTCGCACAGCTCACCCAGCTCGGCGTGCGGGACCAGTGAGCCGTCCGCCTCCCGGCGCAGCACCCGCCGATCGCTGCCGGCGACGACCAGCAGCCGGCCGTCCGGCAGCCAGTCGATGCAGAACGGGAAGGCCGGCACCCGGGCGACCACCTCGCTGCGGCCGGCCGGATCGACGGCGATCAGCTCGTGCGCTCCCCAGTCGCAGAACCAGAGCCGACCCTGGTGCCAGCGCGGCGACTCGCCGAGCAGCAGGTCGGTCAGCAGGACGCGGGGCTCGGGCACGGTGGACTCCTCAGTGGGCGACTCCCCCATTGGACGACGGCGGCTCGCGAATCTCATCCGCGCGCTGACCCGTTCCGCTCAGCGTCCGCCGTCCAGGTGACCCGCCGCGGCGATGGTGGACTGAGCCCGACCGGACCGGGTAGCCGGCAGGTATGGGATTCTTCGCGAAGCGCCGCCCCGCCGCGCCCTGGCCGCCGGCCGACGGTGACGAGCAGGCTGTTGCGGGCGAGGCGGCTGGGGCGGGTGAGCTGGGTGAGTTCGCCGCCGGCCTGCGGCACTGGGAGCTGCCCGAGCCGCGCACCGCCGCCGGCCGACGGGCCCGGCGGCGCAGCCGGGAGCGGGAGCGCGAGCGGCTCGGCGCGGTCCGGCGCAGCCTGGCCACCGCGCGCCGGGCGGCCCGTGGACCGACCGCGGTCGGCCGGCTGCTCACCGACCGCCTGCTGGCCGCCGCGCCCCGCATCCCGATCCGCGACCTGGCCACCCTGCGTGCCCAGCACCCGCAGGTCAGTGACCCCGAGGAGCTGGCGGATCTGCTGGTCAAGGGGGCCTGCCGGGCGGCCGCCGGGGTCGGCGCGGGGATCGGCGCGGCCGCCATGGTCCCGACACCGCCGGCGATCACCATCGAGATCGCCACCGAGACCTTGGCCGTCGCGGCGGTGGAGATCAAGCTGATCGCCGAGCTGCACGAGGTGTACGGCCAGCCCGCGCCCGGCAACCCCGTGCAGCGGGCCACCGCCTACGTCGGGGCTTGGGCCAACCGCCGCGGCATCGACAGCGTCAGCCTGCTCCGGCCGAGCGGCCTGCTGACCCTCGGCGTGGGGGCCGGGTTGCGCGAGCAGGTCCGCAAGCGGCTGGCCCGCAGCACGGTGCGCCGGCTGCCCACGCTGACGCCGTTCCTGATCGGCTCGGCGCTGGGCGCGAGCCTCAACCGCCGGGACACCCAGCGGCTGGCCCACGAGATCCGGGCCGACCTGCGCGGCCGCCCGCCGGTCGATCCGGCCGCCTGGGCCCGGGCCCGGCAGCCGGTCCGGCCCGCGGAGGGCTGAGAGCGCGGACGAACGGCGGTGGGCCGCCGCGAGCTCGGCGCTCGCGACGGCCCACCGGCCTATCGTGGTGACAACTAGCCGCTCAGAGCACGGCGTTGAGGGTGAAGGGCTGAGTGACCGTACCCGCCGGGCTCTTGGCGGTCAGGGTCAGGTGGAAGGCCCCCAGCGCCAGTTCACGGCCGGAGATGGTGGCCGTGCCGCTGGTCCCGGGGGTGAAGGTCAGCCCCGCGGGGAGCGTGCCGGACTCGCTCAGCACCGCCGCCGGGAAGCCGGTGGTGGTGACGGTGAAGCTGAACGGGAACAGCGCGCCGACGGTGGCGCTCGACTTGCTGGTGATCGCCGGCGCCTGGTTGACCGTCAGCGCCAACGCCTGGGTGGCCGTGCCGACGGCGTTCTTCGCGGTCACGGTGAGCGGGTAGACGCCGCCGGTGCCCGCGGCGGGGGTGCCGGAGAGAGTGCCGGTGCCGTTGCCGTTGTCCTTGAAGCTCAGGCCGGACGGCAGGGTGCCCGCCACCGCGAGGCTGACCGGCCCGGTGCCGGTGCTGGTCACCGTGAAGCTGCCGGCCGAGCCGGTGGCCAGGGTGACCGCGCTGGCGCTGTTGACCGCCGGCCCGGTGCTCTGGCTGACGGTGACCGTGACGCTCGCCGTGCCGGTGCCGGAGGCGTTGGTCGCGGTCACCGTCACCGGGTAGCTGCCGGCCGTGCCGGAGGCCGCGGTGCCGCTGATGCTGCCCGTGCCGTCGCCGTTGTCCTTGAAGCTCAGGCCGCTCGGCAGGCTGCCGCTCTCGCTGAGGGCGGGGGCGGGGTAGCCCTTGGTGGTCACCGCGAAGGTGCCCGCCGTGCCGGTGCTGAAGGCCGCCGTGCCGCCGCTGGTGACGGAGGGTTGCTCGGCGACGGTGAGGGTGTAGCTCTGGGTGACGCTACCGGTGGCGTTGGTGGCCGTGATGGTCAGCGGGTAGCTGCCGCCGCTGCCGGTCGCCGGGGTGCCGGAGAGGGTGGCGGTGCCGTCGCCGTTGTCCTGGAAGCCGACGCCGGACGGCAGGGTGCCGCTCTCGCTGAGCGCCGGGGCCGGGGAGCCGGTGCTGGTCACCGTGGTGCTGAACGCGGTGCCGACCGTGGCGGCCTGGCTGGCCGCGCTGGTGATGGCCGGAGCGGTGTTGACGGTCAGGGTGCTGGAGGCGCCGGCGGCCAGCGAGCTCCAGGACGACAGGGTTCCGCCGTAGGACTGGCCGAAGGCGGCGCCGTTGACGGTGGTTCCGCTCGGCACGGTGACCGGGACGGAGACCGTGCTGCCACCGCCGTTGGTGATCACGACCTGGCCGTTCTGCACCGACGCGGTGACCGAGCCGGCCTTCTCGGCGGCGGCCCAGGCGGCCGAGTCACCGAGGGTCTGCGAGGTGGTCGCGTCGGTCATCTGGACCAGTGGCGTGGTGTACCAGCTGTTGTACTGCGCCAGCATGTCGTTGATCAGGCTGATCAGCGTGTATCCGTAGTCGGAGGTGACGCCGTTGACGGTCTGGGTGGCCGGGCCGATCAGGTTGGTCTGGTGGGCGTAGTTCATCCGCGGGTCGTCGTTCAGCACATGGCCGAGCATGATCCGGGACTCGCTGGCGAGCACCTGCGCCTCGGTGGCCGCGGTGGTGCTGCAGGTGGTCGACGGGGTGTCGACGCACTTGCCGGTCTCGTTCGGGTACTGCGGGTCGTTCATCGAGGAGCCCTGGGCCACGTAGGCGGTGTTGTACTCGCTGAGCTCGTCGGGCCAGCTGGCGGCGTTGTAGTAGATGTTGCTCGGGTAGCGCGGCGCGGAGTCCGCGGTGTTGCTCGCGCCGGAGGCCGAGGTCCCCTGGATGGTGTAGCTCTGCGGCTGGCGCGAGGCGTCGGTGCCGAAGACGCCGATCCCCATGTCCGCCATCGCCTTCGGCATGTTGGGGTTCTCCAGGCCGGAGTGCTCACCGGTGACCAGGTTGGCGCTGCTCCAGTTGGTCAGGCCGTTGTTGGCGGCGAAGGCGTCGTCCAGGCCGATCTCCTGCTCGATGCTGGAGTCCGGCTGGGTGCTCGTGGCCGGCAGCCAGGCGGCGCTCGAGGAGCAGTCGATGCCGGGGTCGGTGGCGGTCGGGAAGGTGCTGGTGCTGCCCGGGCCGCCGCCGGGGGCGGCCGCCCCGGTGTCGGTGAAGGAGTAGCTGGTGGTGGCGCCGGTCGGGTCCTCCTTGACCTGGCCGACGAGGCCGAAGCTGGTCGAGCCGGCCGGGGCGCGGTAGATGTTGTAGCCCCAGAAGCCGGTGCCGCCGGAGTACAGGGACTCCAGGCCGGACAGCGAGGGGCCGCCGGCGTTGGTGGCGTCCGGCCAGGTCAGCGAGACCGAGCCGTTCGCGCCGACGGTGACCTGCTGCGGGGTGGAGGGCTCCGACTCACCGTAGGCGGTGGCGGCGGTGATCTCGTAGCTGTAGCCGCCGGCCGCCAGCGAGCCGCCGGTGCCCGCGGTCGGCGCGTTGGCCGGCTGCGGTCCGCCGACCTGGCAGCCCAGGTACATGTGCGACCAGGTGTGCGTGATCCAGTTGAAGTTGGCCTGCTGCTTGAGCAGTTCGTTGACGAAGGCGGAGTCGTTCGGGTAGCCGCTGTCCACCGTCTGACCCGGGTCGGTGAAGGTCTGGCCGTTCACCGTGGTGCTGCCGGAGCAGTTGGCGCTGGACTCCTCGCCCGTGGTGGGCGCGGTGCAGGCGCCGATCGCGTTGAACGCGAACTCCAACTTGACGCCGGTCTGCTTCTCCCAGTTCACCACGTAGTCCACGTCGGCCGCACTCATCTGCTGGTCCGGCGGGCCGTCAGCGGCGTTGCCACCCACGCCGGGCGGGCAGAGCACGTCGTTCGGGTCGGTCGCTCCCGGCGTGCACTGGTACTGCCGGCTCCACTCGTTGTCCGAGATGAAGAAGTCGTCCACGTCCTGGCCGAAGTAGTTCCGGTACAGGCCGAGGTGGGTGTTCTGGGTGACCCAGTTGACCAGGCCCGGCGCCAGCAGCAGCCAGGGCAGCATGGTGGAGCTGTAGTTGAAGTTGAGCGACAGCTCGGAGACGCCGGCCTGGGCGTCCGTGCTGGGGTGCTGGTAGACCGAGGCCAGCAGCTGACCGGCCGAGTTCTGCAGCCAAGGGGTCACCGGCGCGCCGGAGTTGGCGGTCGCCGGGTATCCGTATGAGCCGCTCTCGAACGGCACCGGCCCCTTGAGCTCGGGCAGTTGGGCCAGCGCGGCGGTGGTGAGCTGGGCCGTACCGGAGACCGCTCCGGAGCTCGCCGCGGTCAGGCCGAGCGAGCTGGAGGGGTAGCTGTAGCCGTCGAGTTGGCGGATCCCGAAGCTCGACTCGTAGCTGTCCAGCGCGCTGAGCTGGCCGGTCGCGAAGAACACCGGTGAGTCCGCGAAGACCACACCGTTGTAGTAACCGTGCGTGCCACTGGACAGCGCCGGCAGGGTCAGCGTCTCGCTGCCCACCGAGCCGCTGCCGTTCACCAGGGTGTAGGGAACCCCCTCGGTGTCCAGCGCCGACTGCCAGGCCGTGGTGGTGGCGTCGCCCGTACCACCGCCGACCAGCAGGACCTTCAGATCGAGTTGCGGCGGTGTCGCCGCAGCGGCCGGCAGCACGGTCTGACCGCCCGCCAGCAGGGTGAACGCGGCCACCCCCGCCGCGAACCACCTCGTCCCTCGCCTCAACACATGCCCCTCCTAAGGCGTTTGTTCGTAGGCACCTGGAATCGTCCGCCCGGTGCGCCCCCACACCCTTGCGCATCGCGGGCGCCGGATCGGGCGATTTCGCCGGATCAGGGGCAGATCTTCATCCGACTCCGAGGCCGTGTGAACAGGCTGTACGCGTACCACCACCGGGCATCTCCGCGCGCCTCGCGCACCCTTCCCGCTCACCTCGGCTTCCCGCCCACCTCGCGCGGCCCACCCCTCGGCCCCGGAGACCCCGCACCCGATTTGACCTGTTCTTGACAGAGGTATATGTCAAGCCGCCCGCCCGGGTCCGACACACGCCGAGGGCGCGCGCAACCGCCGACCGTCAGTGCGCCCTGCCATGCTGGGAGCCGCTCGACCTTCCCAGTACGGCACCAGCGTGCGAGGAGCATGCATGCTCACTTCCACCCACGTCCCGGGCGGGCCCAACTGGCTCGACCTCGGCACCCCCGACGTTCCGGCCGCCGTCGCCTTCTACTCGGCCCTCTTCGGCTGGGAGTTCGAATCGGCCGGCCCGGCGGCCGGCGGCTACGGCCGCTTCCAGGTGGACGGCAAGACCGTCGCCGCCGTCGGCCCGCTCACCGAGGAGGGTGCCTCCTCCGCCTGGACGGTCTACTTCCGCACCGCGGACGCGGAGGCCACCGCCAAGGCCGTCGAGCAGGCGGGCGGCACGGTCCGCTTCGGACCCTCCGACGTCCTCACCGCCGGCCGGATGGCGGGCTTCACCGATCCGACCGGTGCCGAGTTCGCCGTCTGGCAGTCCGGCGACGTCCAGGGTCTGGACTTGGTCAACTCCCCCAACTCCGCCAGCTGGCTGGAGCTCTACACCACCGACGCGGCCGCGGCGAAGGCCTTCTACCGCTCGGTCTTCGACTGGGAGACCCACGACCGGACGATGCCCGGCGACCTCGTCTACAGCACCGTCTCCCCCGCGGGCGGCGGCGAGCAGACCACGCACGGTGGCATCCTGCAGTTGCCGGAGGTGAACCTGGCGGCCGGCTCGCGCTCCGAGTGGCACCCGTACTTCGAGGTCCCGGACTGCGACGCGGCGGTGGCCACGGCGACCTCGCACGGCGCCACGGTTCTCCTGCCGCCCGTCGAAACCCCGGGCACCGGACGGCTGGCCATGCTGCTCGACCCGTTCGGCGCCCTGTTCGCCGTGATCAGGAGCGCCACTCCCTGAGCGCCGTCGGCACGGCGCGGACCCAGGTGTGGTCGTCCGTCAGATAGGCGGCCACCGCCAACCCCTGTGCGGCCAGCGCCCGTTCGAAGGCTTCGCCGGTCAGCGGACGCGAGCGGAAGGTCTGCGTCCAGCGTCCGTCCGGGAAGAGGTACTCGGCGTGGACGGACCGCACGCCGTCCCCGACCGGCTCCGAGGAGACGATCCGGACCAGGCCGTCGCCCACCTTCCGCTCCCTCGGCAGATTGTCGTGCTGATCCGCGGCCTCACGCTGGATCAGCACGCAGCCGTCCGCCGCGACATGCCGCCGGCAGGCCCGCAGCAGCCCCCGGCTCACCTGCGGATCACCCGCGTGCACCAGGCAGGAGGCCAGCAACACGACATCGAAGGTCTCGGCCAGCCGCAGCGTCTCGATCGCACTGCACACCGTGCGCGCCCCACGGACCCGCGCCAGCATCTCCGCCGACTCGTCGACGGCCGTCACGGTGAAGCCACGCCGAACCAGTGGATGCGTCATCCGGCCGACGCCACAGCCGAGTTCGAGAATCCGCGCGCCGACCGGCACGGCCCGCTCGATGATGTCCGGCGCCTCCCCCACCGGCAGCCGCTCCCACACCTCCACCGCGCAGCCGTCCGGCGTGATCGCTCCGGAGCCCGTGCCGTGATAACCCACTCGCATCGTCTCTCCCATCCTCCCATCGGAACACGGTCCGCCGCCGAGCGGAAGCACCTGGCGAGGGGCAGGACGCGTGTCGACCTCTGTTCGACCTTCGGGGGACACCGGGGTACCGCCTGCGCGCGGGCCGGCGCCTCCGCGTCCGGCAAGTGCGGTGAGATCAACGGCGGCAAGTACCAGGCAGCCGGCAGCCGTTCCGCTCCAGAGCGTGAAGACCCCCGCGTGCGCCAGGAGTTGCGTCCCAACGAGCGGTGCGACGACTCCGGCGACCCCCCAACTGGTGCCGTACACGGCGAGATAGCGGTCCACCCCGGCTGGCGGCGCGAGGTCGGCGACCAGGCTCTGCGCCCGGCCGAGCAGAAACAGGTCGCCAACGCTCCAGACGACGGTTGCCGCCACGAACACCGGCAACGAGCGCGCGACGGCGTAGCCACCCAACCCGACCGCGAGCAAAAGGTGACCGAGCCCGAGAGCGACCGGAGCGGACAACCGTTCCACCCGGTCGACCAACAGCAACGGCCGCCCCACGACCACGGTGAGTGCGGAGGTGGTGAGCAGCAGCCCGGCATCAGCGCTCGGCAGCCCACGCCCGGCGAGGGAGAGCGGCAGCAGCATCGTGATCTGCAGATAGACCAGCGCGAAGAGCGTCCCGGAGGCGAGGAGAACCAGCAACGGGCGATCCCGCCAGGGCGCGATCTCGACGTCGGCCGGCCCGACCTCCAACGCACCCACGCCCTCGTCCCGCCCGGCAGCCGGGAGCACGGCGGGACGGGCGCGTGCAGCGCCGGCGGCCGGGGCGCTCGGCACGGCGGTGGCACCGGACCGCGCGACATCGGCGGATTCGACCTCCGAGGCGGACCCCGGGGCGGGGGGCGGTGGGAGCGGCAGGTCGGCGGGGACGGCTCTTGGGAGGGCGGGGCCGACCGCCCGGGTGGGGCAAGGGAGTTCCGGGTCGGGCGGGAGGGCGGTGTGGGCGAGGAGGGCACAGGCGAGGGAGCTGGCCGCGTCGGCGACGAAGAGGGGGCGCAGGTCGTGCTGGCCCAGCAGGGTGGCGAGCAGGCCGGCCGCGATGCCGGCGGCGGCCAGCGCGGAGTTCAGCAGGCTGTAGGCGCGAATGCGGTGCTCCGGGGCCACCGCGTCCGCGATCATCGCCTGGCTCGGTGGTTCGTGGAGTTCGAAGACCAGGCCGAGCAGCACCGCGCAGGCAACCAGACGTGGCAGCGAGTCCGCGGCGGCGATGCCGAGTTGGGCGAGTGCGCAGCCGGCCAGGCCGAGGACGATCGTGCGGCGGCGGCCGAGGCGCGCGGCGAGACGGCCGCCGGCCAGTCGGGAGGGGATGGTGGCCAGCCCGAAGGCGGCGGAGACGACTCCGGCCGTCGCCGCTCCGGCGCCGAACCCGGTGCCGACCAGCGTGGCAAGGAAGGGCATCGAGAACGCCCCGATCCGGTTCACCGCCCGGGCGACGATGAGCAGGCGGACGGGGTAAGGGAGTTGCGGAGCCGAAGGGGAGGACGAGGGTGGGAGTGGCACGGGGGTTCCCCAGACGCAAACGTTACTGACAAAGCTGATAACGTCAGTCACATACCCTAGAGGACGAAAGGGTGACTGGTCAATTGATGTTCGACAGTCACGTGAGCACGCTGCTGGACGTCTCGGTCGCACTGGTGAACGCCCTGACCGACGGCGAGGAGCGCGGCAGGGCGTACGCCGCCCCGCGCGGTGCCGCACTGCCCGCGGCCGTCGACGCGGCGCTGCCACCCGCCGGCGCCGGCCCGCGGGCGATCGATCCGGCCTCGGCCGAGTACCTGGCCGGCGCCGCCCGGCAGATGCGGCAGGTGTTCGAGGCCGTCGCGGCCGGGCGGGTCGACGCGGCCGCGGGTGTCCTGAACACGCTGCTCCGGAGCACCGGCGCTCGGCCGCAGCTGGACCAAGTTCCTGGTGAGCCCTGGCAGTTGCACTTCCACGGCACGGACGACTCGCTCGCGGTCGGCTGGAGCGCCGGCTGCGCGACCATGCTGGCACTGGCGATCGGCAGCGAGCTGGCCGGCCGGCTCGGGGTCTGCGCGGCCACCCGCTGCGACCGGGTCTTCGTCGACGGCTCGCGCAACGCCGTCCGGCAGTTCTGCTCGACCGCCTGCCAGAGCCGGACCAAGGCCGCGGCGTTCCGCGCCCGCCGGGGCGGCGGCGCCTGAGGGGCCGGGAGAGGGAGCCCCTCAGTGGGCCCCGGGGGGTGGCAGCTGGCCAGGGGCGCGGGACGACCACACCCGGCGAACCACGCCACGGATCGACGAGCGGTGGCGCCCGTTCCCGGCGGACGGCCCGGCGCACCCGAACGGCCCCGCCGCCGGCGAGCGCGGCTGCGCCGAGTAGGGTGCGGCCCATGCCGACGGTCCGGGTCGACGACCTCACGATGTACTACGAGCGGCACGGCGCCGGGGCACCGCTGCTGCTGATCGGCGGCCTGGGCGGCGATCTGACCATGCTCGACGCCCTCGTCCGACGGCTCGCCCGGCGCCACGAGGTGATCGTCTTCGACAACCGCGGCGCCGGGCGGACCGACCAGCCGGACACCCCGTACACCGTCGAGCTGCTGACCCGGGACGCCGCCGGCCTGCTGGCGGCGCTGCACGTGCCGCGGGCGCACCTGCTCGGAATCTCGATGGGCGGCCGGATCGCCCTCGAACTCGCACTCAGCAGACCCGAGTTGGTCGACCACCTGGTCCTGGTCAGCACCGCGGCGACCGGGCGCGGCCGGCTGACCGTCTCCGCGCCGATGCGGCTGGTGGGCGTCCTGAAGCGGCTCGGGGTGATCCGCCGGCGCCACCCGCAGTCGGCCGCCGCGTTCGGCCGGCAGCTCGCCGCGAGCATCGGCTACGACGCCGCCGACCGGCTGCACCTGGTCCGGGCGCCCACCCTGATCCTGCACGGGCGGCGCGACCGCTCGATCCCGGTCGGCCTCGCCGAGCGGCTCCACCAGGGCGTCCCGGGCTCGCGGCTCCGGCTCTTTCCCGGTGGTCACCTGTTCTTCCTGCTCGGCCAGCGCGAGCGGGCGCTCGACGAGGTCGAACGTTTTCTGTCGTAGCGGCAGCCGTGCGAACGGTCAGGGCTTGCGGGCCACCGCCGCGTACGCGCAGACCTGCGCGTCGGAGACCGTCCCCGCGTCCCGCTCGTCGTCCGATCGCCAGCGGTGGGTGGGGGCGACGCCCGGCTCGAGCAGCTCCCAGCCGGTGAAGAAGCGAGCGAACTCCTCCTTGGTCCGCATCTGTATCCGGGTACCGGCGTTGGCGTACACCTGGGAGATGCGCGCCGCCTCCTCCGGCGCGAAGTCCGGGCTGCCGTGGCTCATCACCAGCACGCTACCGGGCGCGAGCGCTCCCTTGAGCCGCTCCACGATCCGGTGGGCGCCGAGATCGTCCGGGACGAAGTGCAGCAGCGCGTTGAGGCTCAGCGCGACCGGCTCGGCCAGGTCGATGGTGGCGCGCAGCTCGGGCGAGGCCAGGATCACGGCCGGGTCGGTGACGTCGGCCTGGACGTAGGCGGTGCGGCCCTGCTCGGTGCTGTGCAGCAGCGCCTTGGCGTGGGCCAGCACGATCGGGTCGTTGTCGACGTAGACGACCCGGGCGTCGGGCCGGGTCTGCTGGGCGACTTCGTGCAGGTTGGGCGAGGTGGGGATGCCCGTGCCGATGTCGAGGAACTGGCGCAGCCCGGCGCCGGCGAGCAGCCGGGTGGACCGGTGCATGAAGGCCCGGTTGGCCCGGGCCGCGATCTCCGCCCACGGGAAGACCGCCATCACCTTGCCGACCGCCTCCCGGTCGGCGGCGAAGTTGGTGGTGCCACCCAGGTAGTAGTCGTACATCCGGGCGGAATGCGCTCGGTGCAGTTCCAGGTTGACCTCGTTGTAGTCCGTCGGCATCCGCTCTCTCCCCCTGCTCCGTACGCGGGCCCCGTCCACACCGCGCACGTTCCGGAATCCGCCCGTCAGGGTATGCCATGGCGCACATCGGCCCGACCCGGTTCGCGGTTTCCCACGCGGCTTCCCGCGTCACCCGAGGCGCGGACCCGCTCGATCACGGCTCCGGCCAAAATGTGCGGTGACGGTGGCATATGACCATACGTCAGATAGTCTTTCCATCACAGCATGACAGCTAGTAACCGTTGTGCCGATCTTCTTGCGTCACAGGCCGCCCGATGCGCTGTGATGTTCCCGAGGGGGTCGCTCCGGTCCCCGGCGGACGACCGGCCGTGGACCACGGCCGCCGGTCCTGGAGGGCCGAATGACGATCGACAGGGGCGTGCCGCCGCAACCCGGTGGGCACCGGGGAGGGCGGACCGTGACCGAGGGCGGCGAGGCGACGCCGGCGGACGGCCGGCTGCTCCTCACACTCCAGGCGTTCTGCGAGACCCACGAGCGCGCCTGGCACGGCTTCGCGCTGACCCAGGTCGGCAGCGACCAGGACGCCGCCCTGGTGGTCGCCGGCATGAAGGCCCACCTACGGCAACGCTGGGCGCTGGCGCTCCGCCAGGAGATCCCCGCCACCTACGCCTGGCGGCTGCTCAAGGAGCACGTCGCGGCCTGGATGCTGCACACCGGGCGGCGGCAACCGGCCCTGCTGGAGAGTGCGGTGCTCGACACCGTGGTCCGGCGCCTCCGCGCCGGCCGCCCCGGGGACGGCCGGCGCGAACTCCCCGAGGGACGCGGCCTCCACACCGCGATCCTGGGCCTGCCGGAGCGCCAGCACGATGTCATCGTCCTCAGGTACGTGCTGGACATGGACGAGGAGGAGATCGCGCAGTACCTCGGCCGGCCGGCCGCGACCGTGCGCTCCCACCTGCGGCACGCCCACCGCAACCTCGCCCGGGCCCTCGAGCTGCCCGAACCGGCCGACTCGCAAGGAGCGCCATGACCGCCGGGGAACACCAGCACGGCCTGCCGTCCCGCCGCCGCCCGCACGACCGCCGGAACGGCACTGCGGGCCGGTTCCGTGCGCCGACCGGCGGGCCGGCGCACGACGGGCGGTCCGGCGCCGGGGCCGAGCCGCCGGTGATCGTCTTCAGCGGCGCGTCCCGGCTGCCGGCGCACGAGCCGGACCGGATCAGCGCGGCGCCCGTCCGGCTGCCGTCCGAGCACGAGCAGGCGACCCACGAACTCGCCCTGGTCACCGCGCTGGTGCTGAACGCCCCGCAGGCCGCGCACAGCCTCGACCTGCTGGTCAACTCCGCCCGGATCCACCCCGAGGGGGCGCTGGTCTTCGCGGGGCTGCTCTACCTGACCGACCGGACGGACGCGGCGCAGTTCTGGTGGCAGTTCGCGGCGGGCGGCGGCAGCCAGACCGCCGCGTACTGCCTGCACCTCTACCACCTGCTGCTCGGCGAGCCCCGGGACGCCGCCTACTGGCGTGCCCAGGCGGACCGGCTGGCCGGCCATCCGCGGCCGCGGCCGAACCGGGGGCTGGCCACGGCGGCGGTGCGCGGGGGCGCCCCGCTGCTGCCGGAGGAGGTGCGACGCGACATCCTGGCCCGCTGCCACCGGGGGCTGCTGCCGCGGCTGCCCATCCGGCTGGAGGCGGTGATCAACCGGCTGGTGGTCACGGCGAACGACGACGACTTCGGGGAGATCCCGCAGCCCTCCGACACCCTGGTCGGCGATCTGGCGTCGACGTGCTGAGGCCTGCCCGGAGGCGCCGAGGGGCGCCTCGGCCTGGTGAGGCGGACACGAATTTGTTCGACTGTTGTTCCGGGTGGGTTCAGCCATCGTTGCGGAACACCGGCGACCGCCTCACCTTGCCAGATCAGGCCGGTCCGTGAACCGACCGCCGATCGGCGGGGCGTCACTCTCCAATCGCATGACGTGATTTTTGTGTGATGCGCACGATGCCGGCTTGTTATCAAGCTGATGATCCCTCTAGTCTCCCAGCAGTCCGCAGCTGCGGACTGCCGACCGCGGTACGCCGAGCCCTGCCCGCCGCGGGAGGGAAGCCGACCACCCATGGGCAGGGGTGGGGGACCCAGGTTTGGTGCCGTCCCCACGGCTAGGGGTGAAGCCGCGCGCCGGGTCCTCCGGCGGGCGGCCGGGCCACCTCCCGGCCCGAACCCGACAGCTCACCTCGCAGGCGTGCGGAGAGGGACACAGAGGGACATCATGGTGTTTTCCGGTTCCGGCCGTCACCGTCGCCCCACCCAGGCCGACCGCGCCGTGGTCGCCGCCGGCGTGGCGGGCGCGGGCATAGCGTTGCCGCTGCTCACCGCGACCAGCGCGCACGCCGCCCCGGTCAGCGCCTGGAACACGGTCGCCCAGTGCGAGACCGCCGGGAACTGGACCGCCGACACCGGGAACGGGCTCTACGGAGGCCTACAGCTCACCCAGCGGACCTGGGTCGCGTACGGCGGCGACAAGTACGCCGCCGAGCCCGACCACGCCACCCCCGACCAGCAGATCGCCATCGCCGAGAAGGTGCTGGCCCACCAGGGGCCGAGCGCCTGGCCGAACTGCTCCGACTCCGCCGGCCTGAGCAGCGACGGGCCGACGCCGGTGCTCAACACCAGCCAGCCCGCTCCGGCGACTCCGGCACCGGCCGGCGGCAGCACGGTGCTGGCGGGTCCCGACGACCCGACCTTCCCGGGCCACGGCGGGTGGGACGGGTACGACGGCGTGTACTGGTACCAGTCCGGGGGCGTCTGGTACTGGACGAACCAGCAGTCCGTCTACCTCGAGCACACGGGGGCGGCGGCGACCGCGCAGCCGAGCGCGGGCGGAAGCGCGACCGTCACGCCCGCCACTCCGGTCACGCCCACCACGCCGAGCACGACGGGCACCACGGCCACACCCACCACGACGGGCACCACGGGCACCACGGCCACGCCCACCGCTCCGACGACGTCGCCCGCCCCGGGCACGACGGGTACGCCGGGCACGACGGGCACGGCGACCCCGGTCACGCCGACGACGCCCACCACCCCGACGTCCGGCAGTACCACGGGCACGACGGGCACCACGGGCGCGACGGGCACGGCCGCGCCCGGCACGCCGGGCAGCGCGGGCAGCGGCACGGACACGCCGTCGACCGGCACGACGACCACGACGACCCCGGTCACGCCGACGGCACCGACCACCCCGGCGGCACCCGCCACCCCGGCCACCGGCATGAGCACGGGCACGAGCACGGACGCTGGCACGAGCACGGGCGCTGGCACGAGCACGGGCAGCACGGCCGCCCCGGCCACTCCCGCCTCCCCCGCGCCGTCCGCCACCACCCCGGCCCCCGCGCCGTCCGGCGGCACGGCCGCGGCCGGCACCTACACCGTGGCCACCGGCGACACCCTCTCCGGCATCGCCCAGTCCCACCAGTTGCCCAGCTGGAACGGCCTCTACCAGGACAACGCCTCGACCGTCGGCACCAACCCCGACCTGATCCACCCGGGCCAGCAGCTCCAGCTCCCCTGACCCCGGCTCACCCGCGGCTCGCGCCCGCCGCCCCGGCGGGCGCGAGCTCGTGCCGCGCGGCGGGGGAAGCGGACACCGCGGCCGCGCCGAGCCCCCGGCCACGAGGGTGAGGCCGTGCCGGCAGGTGGGGGTCACACGATCGGGCGTACCGCGCGTTGGACCCGTCCGTACCCGATGGCTCCCGCAACGCCGTTCCCGTGCGCCCGGTCGGCGATCGGGCCGGAGTCCGCGGCATCCCGACCACCGGGCCCCGCCCGCCGATCCTGAGCCGGCCCGGCACGCGGCAGATGGTGATCCCGCCCGGCCCCCGTGCCCGGGCGGGATCACCGCCGTCCGCGCGGCCCCCGCGAACCGCGCGGACGGCGGCGGGGATGGTGACGCGCGGGCCGCCGTCCGACCACGACGGCCCGCGCGTCACCCCCGTCCCCGGACGGCCGTCAGCCCGTGAAGGCGGCCAGTCCGTCCGGGGTGCCCAGGCCGGTCGGGCCGTCGTAACCGGGGCCCGCCGTGCAGAGGTAGGACGGGGAGCAGGTGGCGGTGGAACCGGTGGTCACGTCCCAGAGCGCGCTCGGGTGGGCGTAGGCGTCGGCCGCCGGGTAGCTCGCCGAGGGCGCGCCGGCGTCGGCGTAGACCGCGGCGATGATCGGCGAGGCGACGCTGGTGCCGCCGTAGACGTTCCAGCCGGAGCCGCCGTAGGTCTGGTAGACCGCGACGCCGGTGGCGGGGTCGGCGACCGCCGAGACGTCCGCGACGGTCCGCTTCGAACAGCCGGTGTCCTTCTGCCAGGTCGGCTTGGCGTCGTACGCCGAGCAGCCGGAGCCGGCGCCCTCGGTGCTGCTGGTGGACCACGCCGACTCGCTCCAACCGCGGCTGTTGGAAGCCTTGTTGAGCGAGGTGCCACCGACCGCGGTGACGTACCGCGAGGCCGCCGGGTACTCCACGCCGTAGCCGCCGTCACCGGAGCTGGCGGTGATCGCGACACCCGGGTGGTTGTAGTAGCTGGTGTCGTAGCTGGGGTCCGAGGAGGACTCGCTGCCGCCGTAGCTGTTGGAGACGAACTTGGCGCCCAGCTTGACCGCCTCGTTGACCGCGGTGCCCAGGTTGGCCGTGGTCGCGCTCTTGGCCTCGACCAGGATGATGTGCGCGTTCGGCGCGATCGCCGAGACCATGTCCAGGTCCAGCGATATCTCGCCCGCCCAGCCGGAGTTGTTGGTGGGCAGCGAGGTGGTGCTGCCGGTCTGGCTGACCTGCTTGAAGCAGCCGTTGGCGGTGGTGCAGGCGGGCAGGCCGTACTGCGCGCGGTAGACGGCCAGGTCGGACGCCGCGCTGGGGTCGTTGTAGGCGTCCACGATGGCCACGGTCTGGCCCGCGCCGCCGTTCGCCGGGAGGTTGTACGCGCTGCGCAGGTCGCTCGGACCGTAGCCCGAGGGGGTGGCGTTGGCGCTGATGCCGAGCGGGCTGACGTGCTGGACGACGCTGGTGACCCGCAGTGCGTCACAGGCCATCTGACCGGCCGTCGGGACGGCGCACGAGCGGACCCAGGAGCTGCCGTCGTGACTGGAGGTCAGCGGGGCGGCGTCGGCCGGGGCCGCCGCGAACGCGGAGAGTGCCAGCGAGGCCGTACCGGCCAGGGCGATGGCGATTCTTCGGGACGTGGCGGATGTGGGGGTGAAGGTCGCGAGGCGCAACGGACTGTCTCCTGTGGTTGGTGAACCTGGAGTTGCAGGTGTGGGGGACCGCGCGAGGACAGGGTTGTCCCCGCGACGGGGTGCGCGCGTGCTGGGTCGAACCGGCTCCGGGTGGGGAGCGGGCCGGCTCGCGGACGAGGCTAGTTAAGACATGACCTGATCAACAAGAGTTCGAACGGATCTTCCCCACCGTCCACGATGAGAATTCGACCCAGCTCCGGTTCCGGCCAGTAGGGACGCCGGATTCCGGACGTTTTCGATTTGTTCACCGAACACCTCCCACACCGCGGCTGCGCGGTGGGCCAGAGTCGTACCCGGATCGGCACGGCCATTTGCCCCGTACCAGGCGTGAACTGACGGAGAGGCAGGAGAAACAAATGTCCGGAATGACCCGACGCAGGCTGCTCGGCGCGGCGGCCGGCGTGGCCGGTGGAGCGGCGGCGATGACGCTGCTGCCGCCGAGCGTGCAGCAGGCGGTCGCGGCCGGAGTGCCGCGGCGCAGCTCACTACGCGACGTCGAGCACGTGGTGATGCTGATGCAGGAGAACCGCTCCTTCGACCACTACTTCGGCACCCTGTCCGGTGTGCGCGGCTTCGACGACCCGAACGCCCTGCGACTGCCCGACGGCCGCCCGGTCTTCTACCAGCCCGACAGCGTCAACCCGGACGGCTACCTGCTGCCGTTCCACCTGGACACCCGCACCACCAGCGCCCAGGCGATCCCCTCCACCAGCCACGCCTGGGCCGTCCAGCACCAGGCCTGGAACGGCGGCAGGATGGACCAGTGGCTCCCCGCGCACCGGGCGGCGGACGGGGTCAACGGGCCGTACGTGATGGGTTACTACACCCGCGACGACATCCCGTTCCAGTTCGCGCTGGCCGAGAACTTCACCATCTGCGACCACTACTTCTGCTCGGTGCAGGGCCCGACCTGGCCCAACCGGCTCTACTGGATGACCGGCAGCATCGACCCGGCCGGCACCCAGGGCGGCCCGATCATCCAGAACGCCGCGCCGACCCCGCTCACCTGGACCACCTACGCCGAGCAGCTGGAGGCGGCCGGGGTGAGCTGGAAGGTCTACCAGGAGACCGACAACTACGACACCGACGTGCTCTCGCTCTTCGCCAACTTCCAGCAGGCCAAGCCCGGTGACCCGCTCTACGACAAGGGCGTGGCCGCGCAGCCGACCGGCACCTTCGAGGACGACGCGCGCAACGACCGGCTGCCGGCGGTCTCCTGGATCCTGCCGACCAGCTACCAGTCCGAGCACCCGAACTACCTGCCGGCCGCCGGCGCCGACTTCGTCGCCTCCAAGATCGAGGCCATCGCGTCGAACCCGAAGGTCTGGGCGAAGACCGTCTTCATCCTCAACTACGACGAGAACGACGGGCTCTTCGACCACGTGGCGCCGCCGGTGCCGGGGGCGGGCACCGCCGGCGAATTCATCGGCGGGCTGCCGATCGGCGGCGGCTTCCGGGTGCCGTGCATCATCATCTCGCCCTGGACGGTGGGTGGTTGGGTGGCCTCGGAACCGTTCGACCACACCTCGGTGCTGCAGTTCCTGGAGTGCTTCACCGGGGTCACGGCCGCGAACGTCACCGACTGGCGGCGGCAGACGTTCGGCGACCTCACCTCGGCGTTCCAGTTCCGCCACGGCACCGCGCGGGCCCCGCGGCTGCCCGACACCGCGGCCCAACTCGCCCTGGCGGAAGGCGAGGTGGCCGACAACCCGGCCCCCACCCTGCCGGGCGCCGACCAGCACTTCCCGCGCCAGGAGCCGGGCCACCGCCGGCAGGTGCCGCCGCAGCGGTGACGATGACGGCACGCCCGGCGCTCCGGCCCCGCCCCGGCCCGACCCTGCCCCGCCGCGAGGAGGGGGCGGGGCCGGGGGGTCGTAGGATCGAGGGATGGGTACCGATGACGACACGGTCCGGGTGGACAGCTGGGTCTGGTCCGTCCGACTCACCAAGACCCGGGCACTGGCGGCCGCGGCCTGCCGGGCCGGGCACGTGCGGGTGAACGGGGAGAAGGTCAAACCGGCCCACACCGTGCGTCCCGGGGACGAGGTGCGGGTGTACCACGCGGGGCACGAGCGGGTGGTGGTCGTGTCGCGGATCGTGCGCAAGCGGGTCGGGGCCGGTCCGGCGGCGGAGTGCTACGTGGACCACAGCCCGACCCCGCCGCCCCGCGAGCAGGCTCCCGCGCCGGTGGCGCTGCGCGAGCGGGGCGCCGGGCGGCCGACCAAGCGGGACCGCCGCGAGCTGGACCGGCTGCGCACGCACTGACCAGGCCCGCGCCTCGGGGTCGGGCCGGCTCGCGGTGTCGAAGCCGGCCCGGCTCGGCCCGGCCGGCGTCATTCGAGAGGGGCACTGCGGTAGACGGTGAGCGCCGCCCCGGCGATCTCCACCTGACGGGTGTCGGTGAGCTCACCGCGACGGAAGGCGTCCAGGCAGCGGTGGAAGAGCGGCATCTCGCGTGCCGTGAGGACGGCGGCGGCCAGGTCCACCAGCTCCGCCAGCCCCGGCTCGCCGAGCACCCCGGACCGCCCGCCGGCGAGCAGCACCACGGGCTCGCCGGTCCGGCCCCGCACCACCGCGGTGGTGGAGCCTCCTTGCACGAGCAGCACGGACCCCCCTCGACCCCGGGGGACCGTGCCGTTCACGTACCTCGGGTCGTCGGTGCAGACGATAGCCGCGGGGGCGCCCGGCCCAGGGCGCGGTTCATCACACTTTAAGGAAGTCGATCGATGTCGAAGTGAATCGATCGCCAGTGCGGGATTACTTGTCATCCTCTGACTGGTCGCCTGCGGGCCGAGCGCCGTCGGCAGCTCGGTCGCGTTCCAGCAGGGAGTCGACCAGCGCGGCGACATGGCGGCGGTCGGCGGCCGAGAGCCGCTGGACGCTGGCGATCAGGATGTCGACGTCCGGGTCGGCGACGGCGGTCGCCCCGGCCGACGGGTCCGGGTAGAGGTGGATGCCACAGGCCTCGGCGGCGGCCCGGCGCAGCGCGTTCAGCGGGAGGTCGAGTCCGCGGGCGAGACCCTCCAGAGTGGCCGGCTGGGGCATCCGGGCCAGGCGCTGCGCGGTCGCCAGGTGATGGACCGTCGAACGGGGGATGCCGCCGCGGCGGGCGACCTCGCCGTACGACCAGCCCGTCCGGTCCAGTCGCTCTCTCACCAACTGCTGTAGCGCATTGGACACTTGGGGGTCGCCTCCCGTTGACGATGCACCGACGAGGTCGATTCTACGGCGATCACGGTTTCCGGCGGCACGGACCCCGGACCACCCACCGACCCCTCTCCCTCCGTTACCGGCCCGTAGCGGAACGTTGTCGCGAACCCCTTGCCCGCCACCCGTGGCGGCCACTACTGTCCAATCTTGTTGGACAACACGTCCAACGAGATTGGCCGGCAGTCGGACGGGCCCTCCGCTGTCCCATCGTCTCGTCAACTACCGAATTCTCCAGGGGAGATCACCATGATCGACAATCACGAGCTCGACGCCGAGTCCGCCGAGCTGCTCCCCGGCCGCGAGGCCCTGGGCAAGCTGAGCTTCAACTTCACCAAGACGGTCAACGTCACCAAGCACGTCGCCAACGTGCACGCGACCAACCAGTCGCTGGCCACCAACAACCACTCGGCCTTCGCCACCGCGCAGTCCGAGGCCGACCAGGCCATCAGCATCACCCAGTAACGAGCCGCCCGGTGGGACCGCGTCCGAGGCAGCGCGGTCCCACCACCGGCCTGGGGGGGGGGGGGGGGGGGGGGGGGGGGGGGGGGCGGCGGGGGGGGGGGGGGGCCCCCCCGCGCCGGGGGCGGGGGGGGGGCGGGGGGCGGGGGGGGGGGGGGGGGGGGGGGGGCCCCCCCCCCCCCCCCCCCCCCCCCCCCCCCCCCCCCCCCCCCCCCGCGACCTGCCACCCGGCGCCGACGCACCGACCGAACGACCGTGGGGGACAAGCACCTTGACGCAGCAGGCCGGCACAGCGGCCGTCGACGACCCGGCCGCCGGTGCACTGGTCCCCGGCCCCGGGGGCTTCGCCACCTCGTACCAGCAGACCCTGTCCGTCCTGAACCACCCGGTGCCCAGGCTCAGTTCGGGCCTGCGACTGCACGGTGAGTACCAGGGCTCCGGCTTCACCGAGCCCCGGTACATCGCCCGCCGGGGCGACGGCCAGGTGGTGCAACTCTCGTTGCTGCTGCACCTGGTGGCCGGCGCGATCGACGGCCGGCGGAGCACCGAGGACATCGCGCACCGGGTCAGCGGGATGTACGGGCGGGAGCTGAGCGAGGAGAACGTCCGCTACCTGATCGAGCGGAAGCTCGAAGTGCTGGGCGTCACCGTACCGTTCGGGCAGCCGGACGACCTCGTCCCGGACGCCCCGCGGTCCGACCTGCTGCTCAGCCTCAAGGGCCACCGGGTGCTGTTCGACGAGCGCCGGGTGGCCCGGATCGCCCGCGCGCTCAGCTGGCTGCACTGGCCCCCGGTGGTCGCCGTGGTGCTGCTCGCGGCGGTCGCGATGGACGTCTGGCTGTTCGGGTACTTCGGCGCGATGACCCCGGTGCTGGAAGTACTCGACCAACCCGTGCTGCTGCTGGCCGTGTTCGGCCTGACCGTCGCCTCCCTGGTGTTCCACGAGTTCGGCCACGCCTCGGCCTGCCGGTACGGCGGCGCGCACCCCGGCTGCATCGGCTGCGGGGTCTTCCTGATCTGGCCCTCGCTCTACACCGACGTCACCGACGTCTACCGGATCGGCCGGGCCGGACGGATCCGCACCGACCTCGGCGGGGTCTACTTCAACGTCGTCTTCATGCTCGGCATGGCCGGCTGCTACTTCGCCACCGGGCAGCCGTTCTTCCTCAGCGCGGTCTACCTCGGCCACTTCGAGGTGCTGGAGCAGCTGATGCCGGCCGTCCGGCTGGACGGGTACTACATCGTCGGCGACCTGGCCGGGGTGCCCGACCTCTTCGGGCGGATCAGGCCGATCCTGCTCAGCATGGTCCCCGGCCGGCCGGTGCCGGCCGAGGCGGCCGGCCTCAAGCGCTCGGCCCGGGTGATCGTCACGGTCTGGGTGCTGACCATGGTCCCGCTGCTGGTGGGCGATCTGGGCTACGCGCTCTGGAACCTGCCGCGGATCCTGACCACCACCCTGCACTCGCTGGTCGCGCAGCTCACCGGCACCTGGTCGGCCTTCGCCGCCGGGCAGCTCGCCGCCGGGCTGGTCGGGGTGCTGGGCAGCCTGATGCTGGTCTGCCCGCTCGCCGGGGTCGGGTACCTGTCGGTCCGGCTCGGCGGACGGCTGGTCCGCGCCGCCGCGCGGACCACGCGGGACGACCGCCGGCTGCGGATCGGCCTCGGACTGCTGGCCGCCGCCGGCGTCGTGGGTCTGGGCCTCGCCTGGGCCGGCGGGATCACGCCCGGACCGCTGCCGGCGCAGCCGCCGATCGTGCCGGCACTGCAACCCGGGGTGCCGCAGGTCCGGCCCGTGGTGCGGGTGCCGCACGTGGGCCGGGTGCACGAGCACGCCAGGCCCCTCCCGGCGCGGTCCGCCGCCGCGACGCCGCACGTCAACGGGCCCGCCACGCCCGGCGCGGGAGCCCCGGCCGGCGGCCCGACACCGGCCCCGCAGGTTGCGGCGCCGCCCGCCCCCGCGCCCACACCCGCACAGAGTGCCGCGGCGCCCGTCGCCTCCTCGCGGCCCGCGCGGTCGGCGCCACCCAGCCGGACGCCGGCCGCTGCGGCCAGCCCGTCGCCCGTGCCGACCTCGAGCACGCTGACCCCGCCCGCCACCTTGTCGCCGGTCGTCGGGCCGAGCCCCTCCCTCACGCCCGGCACGCCCACCGCAGGACCCACCACCGCAGCACAGCCCTAGGAGACCCCGTGAACCACCAGCAGCACCGCAAGCCGCGTCGCGGCCGCCTCACCCCGGCCGGCCGGGCCGTCCGGGTCGGCCTGTTGGCCACCATCGGCTTCACCGGCGTGGCCACCGCGCTCCCGGCCCAGGCCGCCACCGGCGTGGCCGTGGCCGACGACTCGGCACACACGCTGGCGAGCCCGGCCCAACCCGACCGGTTCCAGGACTCGTTCACCGTCCACCAGTACGGGACGCTGCTCGCCGCCAGCGCCACCAACCAGGCCGACGCGTTCGCCGCCGGCTGCTCGGCCGCCGCGCCCTGCCGCTCGGTGGCGCTCTCGTTCCAGATCGTCACCATGGCCGGGGAGAACGTGCACCTCAACGCGGTCAACCTGAGCAAGGCCGAGAACGAGCACTGCGCCGGGTGCCAAACCCTGGCCGGCGCCTACCAGTTCATCATCTCCACGCCCGAGCCGTTCCGCCTGTCGACTGCCGACATGCGGCAACTTGATGGCATTCACGACCAGTTGAACGCGCTGAGCCGGTCCGACGAGTCCACCACGGCGGTGCAGAACCAGGCGGACGCGCTGGCCGCGCAGGTGCTGGCCGTGCTCAACGCGGCCGCGGCGAACGCCCCGAGCGGTGGCGGAGGCACCGCCGCCGCACGGACCCCGCGGCCGGCGGTGAGCATGCATCGGATGTTCACCCTCTGACCCGCGGCGTGGGTGGCCCCGGAGCGCGACACCACCGCCGCTCCGGGGCGCCGGGCTGCACGGTGTGCGGGGTCAACCGACAATGGGACCCGGGAGGTCGACCGGCGCCGTGACGCGGACAGCGGGCGCACAAGGGGACACAAGGAGTCAGCGATGGCGACGACAACCGTGGACTGCCTGGTCATCTTCGGCGCGACCGGCGACCTGGCCAAACTGGAGACCTTCCCGGCCCTGGTGGGCCTGGTCGAGCGCGGCGTACTGGGCGTCCCGGTGCTGGGCGTGGCCAAGAACGGCTGGAGCCTGCCGGAGTTCCGTGACTACGCGACCGCCTCGCTGCGGCTCAACAACATGGACCCCACCACCCCGGCCGCCGAGAAGCTGCTCGGTCTGCTCCGCTACGTGGACGGCGACCTCACCGAGCCCGCCACCTACCAGGCCCTGGCGGACGCGATGGGTGACGCGGCGAATCCGCTCTACTACCTGGAGGTGCCACCGGTGCTGTTCGGCCGGATCGCCCAGGGCATCGCGGGGGCCGGCCGGGCCGGCGGCGCCCGGGTGATGGTGGAGAAGCCGTTCGGCACCGACCTGGACAGCGCCCGCGAGCTCAACACCACCATCCAGCAGGTCTTCCCGGAGGACGCGGTCTTCCGGGTGGACCACTGGCTGGGGCTGGAGCCGATCCAGAACCTGCTCTTCGCCCGGTTCGCCAACACCGTGCTGGAGCCGTTGCTGAACCGGACCTTCGTGGACAGCGTGCAGATCACCATGGCCGAGGACTTCGACGTCGCCGACCGCGGCCGCTTCTACGACCGCACCGGCGCGATCCGCGACGTGCTGCAGAACCACCTGCTGCAGATCCTGGCCAGCGTGCTGGCCGACCCGCCGGACGGCGCCGGCCTGGCGCACTGGCCGCAGGTCAAGGACCGGGTGATCGGGGCGCTTCGCCCGCTGACCGTGCGCGACGCCGTGCGCGGCCAGTACCACGGCTACCACGAGGTCCCCGGGGTGAGCCCGGCCTCCACCGTGGAGACCTACGTCGCGGTCCGGCTGGAGCTCGACTCCTGGCGATGGGGCGGCGTACCGGTGCTGATCCGGGCCGGCAAGTGCCTGCCGGTGACCGCCACCGAGATCCACCTCAGCTTCCGCCGCCCGCCGCACGACGTCTTCGGCCTGCGCGACACCAGCACGCTGAACGCGCTGCGGATCCGGGTCCGGCCGGACACCGAGCTGGGCCTGACCCTGGTGGGCAAGCAACCCGGCGACACCAACCGCCCGCGGCAGGAGGAGCTGGTCTTCGCCCAGCAACCCGGATCCGACATGCGCCCGTACGACCGGCTGATCGGCGCGGCGCTGGAGGGCGACCGCTGGCTCTTCGCCGACCAGCAGACGGTGGAGGACTCCTGGCGGGTGGTGGACCCGGTACTGGACGACGCCGTCCCCGTTCACCCGTATCCACGCGGCAGTTGGGGACCGGCCGAGGCGGACGTGCTGCTGCCGCCGGGCATTCGCTGGCACGATCCGGCGGCCTGAGGCCGCGGTGCCCGGGCCCGTCCGGCGGCTCGCGTCCACCACCCCCGACGTCCGGGCGGCGGCCGCGCGCCGCGCGGTGCGGGTCAGCACGGCCGCGGCCGCCGGCTTCTACTCCTGCCGCTACGGCCTGAACCAGCCGGTCACCGCGATCTACGCGCTGTTCGGCGCGCTGGCGCTCGGGGTGATCTCGCAGATCTGCGGCTCCGGCCGGCAGCGGGCCGCGACCACGGCGGCCGCGCTGCCGGTGGGCTGGCTGCTGGTCGCCATCGGCACCGCCGCGGCGGCGCACACCTGGACGGCGGCACTCGGGATGCTGCTGGTGGGCTTCCCACTGACCCTGGCGTCGATCGCCGGCCCCCGCCCGGCCAGCACCGCGCCCGGGCTCCAACTGCTCTACATCCTGCCGTCGTTCCCGCCGTACGCGCCGCAGCAGTTGGCCGCCCGCCTGACCGGGGTGACGATCGGCGTGCTGGCACTGGCCGCGGTCGAGCTGCTGCTGCCCGTCCCACCCGGCCCGAGCTACCGCACGCTGCTCGCCGACGCCGTCACCGACGCCGGGCGGCTCGCCACCCGGCTCCGCCGGCCGGCCGAGCTCGACGAGACCGACCGGGCCGCAGTCGACCCCGCCGACGAGCGGCTGCGCCCGTCCCACCTGCCGCCCGCCGAGCGGCCCGCCAGCCCCAGCCGGACCGATCGCGCGCTCGCCCAGGCCGGCGCCGCCGTCCGGGTGCTGCTCGGTCAGCTGCACGCGCTGGCCCGCATCCCGGAGGCGCCCGCGGACGACCCCCCGTCGGCCGCCATGCTGGCCCGGATCGCCGAGGCCTGCGCCTGCACCGCGGCCGCCCTGCGCGGCGGTCCGGCACCGCCCGCCACCGCGATGGACGAGGCGCTCCGCGCCTTCCAGGCCGAGCGGATCGAGCGGGCCCAGGCCGGCAGCCCGGATCGGGCCACCGTGCCGGCGCTGCGCCGGCAGGCCCGGGTGCTGGCGGCCGCCGAGCCCGCGCTGACCCTGAAGTCGGCGGTCCGGGTGGCGGTGGACGGCCGCCGGGCCTGGCCGCTGCACCCGGTGGCGCTGTTCTGGTACGTCCGGGCCCGCACCCCCACGCTCTGGTGGTACCGGATCCGCGACCACCTCACCCCGCACTCGGTGTACTTCCAGAACGCCGTGCGCACCACCGTGGGCCTGGCCGCCGCCCGGCTGGCGGCCGGCGTGCTTGACCTCCAGCACGGCTTCTGGGTGCTCCTCGCGGTGCTGACGCTGACCCGCACCACCGCGCTGAACACCTGGCGGTCGGTGCGCCAGGCGCTGTTGGGCTCCCTGGTCGGCGCGCTGGCCTCGGCCGCCCTGCTGCTGATCGCGGGCCAGCACGCCGAGGCGTACGCGGTCGCCCTGGTCCCGCTGATGCTGGTGGCGTTCACCCTGGGCCCGCTGCTCGGGGTGGCCTGGGGACAGGCCCTGTTCACCCTGGTGGTCGCCACCGCCTTCGCCCAATTGGCGCCGACGACCTGGCAGCTGGCCCGGACCAGGCTGCTGGACGTGGCCACCGGCAGCGTGATCGGGCTGACCTGCGGGCTGCTGGCCTGGCCGCGCGGTGCCCGGGGCGAGCTGCGGCGGAACACGGCGGCCCTGGTCCGGGCCGGCAAGCCGGTGATCGAGCAGACCGCGGCCGCCCTGCTGGGCCCGACGCCCGCCCCGGAGCCGAGCGCCATCCGGCCGGCCCGGCGCGCCCTCCGGCTGGCCGAGTCCTCCTACGCGCAGTACCAGGGCGAGCTGGCCACACCGCGCGCCTCGCCCATCGACTGGCAGGCCGCGCTGATCGCCGCCTCCCGGATCCTGCAGGGCGCGGACGAGCTCCTGGACGGCCACTGCGACTCACCGCGCCCGCGCGACCCGGCCGGCTTCGCGCGGGCCCGGGCGGCGGCGGCCGCGGTGGCGGCGGGCTGTGACCGGCTGGCCGACCTGCTGGCCGACGGCCGGGACGGGGCCGCCCCGGTCCCGCGGGTCCGGGTGGTCCCGTCGGACGACCCGAGCCCGGCGGACGCCCCGGCGCTGCCACTGCTGGTCGACCTGGAACGGTGGCTCGACACCGTGGCCACCCTGCTGGACCGGGTGCTCCCCGAGCCCGCCGCGACCGGCGCGGATGGCGGGCCCCCGGTCGCCCGCCTACCGTGAGATGAGCTGCACGGAGGTGGCTCCCCATGCCCGGACGGATCGAGGACTACGCCCTGGTCGGCGACCTGCGGACGGCGGCCCTGGTGGGCCGGGACGGCTCGGTGGACTGGCTCTGCGCCCCGCGCTTCGACTCCCCCGCCTTCCTGGCCGCGCTGCTCGGCACCGAGCAGAACGGGCACTGGCGGATCGCCCCGCAGGACGCGGGCCCGTGCACCCGGCGCGGCTACCTGGGCGACACGCTGATCCTGGAGAGCGTCTGGGAGGAGCCCTCCGGCACCCTGCGGCTGACCGACTTCATGCCACTGCCCGGTGACGACACCGGTCCGCACCTGGTCCGGATCGCCAGCTGCACGGCCGGTTCGGTGCGGCTGCGCAGCGAACTGCGGCTGCGCTTCGGCTACGGGCGGTTCGTGCCCTGGGTGCGCCGGGTCGCCGGGGCGCGGGTCGCGGTCGCCGGTCCGGACTCGGTCTGGCTGCGGTCGGACACCGAGCAGCGCGGCGAGCACCTCACCACCCGCGCCGACACCGTGCTGGAAGCCGGCGACAGCGCCACCTTCGTGCTCAGCTGGCAACCCTCGCACCTGCCCGGGCCGGCCGCCCCGGACGCCGCCCAGGCGCTCGGGCGGACCCGGGCGTTCTGGGCCGACTGGATCGCCACCTGCGGCTACCAGGGCCCGTACCGGGAGGCCGTGGTCCGCTCGCTGCTCACCCTGAAGGCCCTCAGCTACGCCCCCACCGGCGGGATCGTCGCCGCGGCCACCAGCTCGCTGCCCGAGGACCTCGGCGGTGAGCGCAACTGGGACTACCGGTTCTGCTGGCTGCGCGACGCCACCCTCACCCTCTCCTCACTGCTGCGCGTCGGGCTGGTCCGGGAGGCGGAGTCCTGGCGGCAGTGGCTGGAACGGGCGGTGGCCGGCAGCCCGGAGGACCTGCAGATCATGTACGGGGTCGCGGGCGAGCGCTGGCTGCCGGAGACCGAACTGGACTGGCTGCCCGGCTACGGCAACTCACGGCCGGTCCGGGCCGGCAACGCGGCCGCCGACCAGCTCCAACTGGACGTCTACGGCGAGGTGATGGACGCCCTGCACCTGGCCCGGACGGCCGGGCTGCCGCCGCTGGCGCACGCCTGGGACATCCAGCGCGTGCTGATGGAGTTCCTGACGAACACCTGGCGGCAGCCGGACGACGGGCTGTGGGAGATCCGCGGGCCGCGCCGGCACTTCGTGCACTCCAAGGTGATGGCCTGGGTGGCGGTCGACCGGGCGGTCCAGGACGCCGAGCGGTTCAACCTGCCCGGCCCGGTGGACCGTTGGCGGGCGATCCGGGAGGCGATCCATCGGGAGGTCTGCACCCGGGGCTTCGATCCGGGCCGGGGCACCTTCACCCAGTACTACGGCTCGCGGGAGCTGGACGCGGCACTGCTGCTGATCCCCAAGGTCGGGTTCCTGCCGCCGGACGATCCCCGGGTGGCCGGCACGGTGGACGCGGTCCGCGCCGAGCTCGACCAGCAGGGCTTCGTCCGCCGCTACACCACCGGCGCCGATCCGGAGACCGCCGTGGACGGCCTGTCCGGCACCGAAGGCGCCTTCCTGGCCTGTTCGTTCTGGCTCGCCGACGCGCTCGCCGGGCTCGGCCGCGAGGAACAGGCCCGGGAGCTGTTCGAGCGGCTGCTGACCGTCCGCAACGACGTGGGGCTGCTCTCGGAGGAGTGGGACCCCCAGGCCAACCGCCAACTCGGCAACTTCCCGCAGGCGTTCAGCCACATCGGGTTACTGGACACCGCGCTGGGGCTGTCCGGCCGGCGGCATCCGCGCTCATGACGGCCAGTCAGCGTCCTGGAAGGAACCGTGCCGTCCGGCGCCGGCGGCGAACCGGGCCGCCCCGACCGCGGTGTCGGCGGCGAGCGAGAGCTGCCCGCGCCGCCACTCGTTGGCCAGCGCGACCGGCTCGGACAGGCTGTGCTGTTCGAGCAGCGAGCGGCGGTCCTGGCGCAGGCAGGTCTGCGGGAACCGGGCCAGCTCGGCGGCCAACTCCTCGGCCACCGCCCGCTCCTGGCCCACCGGGACGACCCGGTTGGCCAACCCGATCCGGTGCGCCTCGGTGGCGTCCACCGGGCGGCCGGTGAGGATCAGGTCCATCGCCCGGCTCTCCCCGATCAGCCGGGGCAGCCGGACCGTGCCGCCGTCGATCAGCGGCACTCCCCAGCGGCGGCAGAACACCCCGAAGACGGCGTCCTCGGCGGCCACCCGCAGATCGCACCAGAGCGCCAACTCCAGCCCGCCGGCCACCGCGTGGCCGGCGATCGCCGCGATCACCGGCTTGCCCAGCCGCAGCCGGGTGGGGCCCATCGGGCCCGGTCCGTCGGCGGAGAGCCGGTTGCCGCGCTCGGTGCCGACCGCCTTCAGGTCGGCACCGGCGCAGAACGTCCCGCCCTCGCCCCAGAGCACCGCGACCGCGGCCGAGTCGTCCGCCTCGAACTCCTCGAAGGCCGCCAGCAGCGCGGCGGCGGTCGGCCCGTCCACGGCGTTGCGGGCCGCCGGACGGGACAGGATCACGGTACGGACCGCTCCCCGCCGCTCGGTCCTGACCGGTTCGGTGCTCATCGGGCCTCTCCTCTCGGTTGGTTGACCGCGACCGGAGTCGGTCCGGCCCGTCAACGGGCTGATCAGCCGGTGACGCTCGGCGTGCCGGTCTCGAGGTGGCCGGTGAACCGGCGCGACCAGCTGGCGTCGAGGTCCACGGTCACCGTGAAGTCGTACCACCCGTTGGTGTAGGCGACCGCGTTGAAGTAGTCGAACACGCTGCCGCCGGCCGGCACCTGGTAGGTCCACGGGCCGTCCGAGCGGTACTGGTTCGAGGTGATGGTGAAGGTCGCGGTGCGGCCGGAGCCGGCGGCGTTGGTCATGGTGAACCAGACCGCCTGCTGCCCGGTGTTCGGGGCCGCCGCGTAGGAGCTGGTGGTCTCGGCGTACTGACCGGCGTTGGTGGCGTTGCCGGTGACCCGGCGCAGGAACCGGTTGGGGCCGATCAGGGTGAGGTCGTAGGCGCCGTCGCCGTAGCCCGAGCCGATGTTGAAGAAGTCCTCGGCGGTGCCGTCGGCACCGCTGGCCGGGTCGTACGCGGGCACCGTGTACTGCCACGGGCCGCCGCTGCGGTACTGGTTGGCGTAGATCGCGAAGTGCGCCGCGCTGGTGGCCTGTTCGCCCTCGTTGGACATCTTCATCCAGAGCAGGATCTTGCCGGCCGCGTCGAACTCCAGCCGGTCCACCGAGCCGTTCGGCTGGTAGGGCAGCGCGCGGGCCGGCTTGGTGCCGGGCTCCTGGCTCGGCATGCTGTTGTTGGTCGGGATCGGGTTGGGCAGCAGGGTGCAGCTGGACTGCCCGATCTGGTAGCTGGTGTCGGGCAGCGCGGGCAGCCCGTAGACCGGCGAGCCGAAGTCGAAGGCGCCGGTGAGGTCGCCGCAGACCTGGCGGCGCCAGTCCGAGATGTTCGGGCAGATCGCCGGGGTGCCGAGCGCCGTGGTCCAGGTCTCCAGGAAGCGCAGCACCGAGGTGTGGTCGGCCACCTGGGAGTCCACCCAGCCACCGCGGGTCCACGGCGAGACGATGATCATCGGGACCCGGAAGCCCAGCCCGATCGGAGTGCCGTTCTGGATCGACTCCTCGGCGGTGCCGGCCGGGGCGACCGGCGGCGGCACGTGGTCGAAGAAGCCGTCGTTCTCGTCGTAGTTGAGGAACAGCACGGTGGAGTCGAAGACGTCCGGGTCGGCGGCGAGCGCCTGGATCACCAGGTTGACGAAGTGCGCGCCGTCCCCGGGCGGGGCGTCCGGGTGCTCGGAGTGCGCCTGGTCGGCCACCACCCAGGAGACCTGGGGCAGCGTGCCACCCAGCACGTCCGCCTTGATCGCGGCGGCGATGTCGTCCGGGGTCGAGCCGGTGACCGCGGGCACCGAGGCCATCCCGCGGTCGTGCAGCGGGGTGCCGGCCGCCGCGTTGGCGAACTGGGTGAAGTAGGCCAGGGCGTTGTCGCCGAAGTTGTCGTTGGCGTTCTGGTAGAGCTTCCAGCTCACCCCGGCGTTCTGCAGCGCCTCGGCGTAGGTCTCCCAGCTCAGCCCGGACTCCGAGCCGCCGTCGTACGCCGGGCCGCCCTTGGTGCCGTCCGGGCCGATCATGCCGCTCCACAGGTAGGTGCGGTTGGGGCCGGTGGCGCTGATGATCGAGCAGTGGTACGCGTCGCAGATGGTGTAGGCGTCGGCCAGCGCGTAGTGGAACGGGATGTCACTCCGGTTCAGGAAGCCCATGGTGCGGTCGGAGAGCTTCGCCGATATCCAGCTGTCCATCTTGCCGTTGTTCCACGCCTTGTGCTGGGTGCTCCAGCCGTGGTCCAGCGACTGGTCGCACTGCGCGTACTTCTCGCCGGTGATACCGAAGGCGGACGGAGTGGTGCTCAACTGCCAGGGGTACTGGTGGCCCCAGAGCAGCCCGGGCTGGTTGAAGACCGAGGTGCCGTTGCCGCCGATGGTGATCGCGCTGCGGTCCCCGAAGCCACGGACGCCCTTGAGCGAGCCGAAGTAGTGGTCGAAGCTGCGGTTCTCCTGCATCAGCACCACGACGTGGCGCACGTCGCGGATCGTTCCGGTGGCGCCCTCCGGGAGCGCGGCGGGGGTCGCACCGGTGGCGGCGGAGGCCGGGACCGCCTCGCCCGGCAGGGCGTCCACGCCCAGCGCCGCGCCGACGGCGGCGGCGGAACCGAGGAAGGACCGACGGGAGACAGGGGACAACGCGACCTCCGAGGTCGTGGTGGGGGGACGTGCCAGCCGCACAGGCTGCCGCTGGTGGGCGACTGGCAGGCCCGGTCCCGGTGACCACGAGATGAACGCCGCGCGACGGCTACTGGATGGTAACCAGCTGTCCCGGGAATGCACCAGTTCCTCTGCGGCACCAGGTTCGGCGAGGGCCGGCCGGCCCCCGGTCGGACCGGCCGCGCGGGGCCGCCACGCCGCCGTCCGGAGCCGCGCTGAACCACCGTCCGACGGACGGCCCGTCACCCGTGCGCCGTCCGTCGGCATGCGCGCGGGCCGGGCCACCGGTTCCCTGGAGGTCGAGGCACGGAGTTCCGGGTGAACACCGCAGCGACCCACCAAGGTGTCGCGACCGCGCCTTCTGGAGGATCGAAGACCATGCGTTCCACTCGTGCTCTGACCGGGGCCGCGCTGGCTGTCGCGGCCCTCGGGCTGGCCGTCCCCACCGCCCTGGCCGCGGACGCCGGGACGATCGCGGCAGCCCCCCGGCCGGTCGCCCCCGGCGACGACGTCAGCCTGAGCAGTTCCGCGTGCGGCGACAGCGGCTCGGCCGCCGTCGACGCGAGCAGCCTGGGCTCGGGCACGGTCGCGCTGATCTCCGAGGACCGGACCGGACCGCGCGACGTGCGGGGTGGGCTGAAGATCCCCACCGGCACCCGGCCCGGCAGCTACTGGATCGGCGGCACCTGCGCGAGCGGGCGGGCGCTGACCGGGACGGTCGTGGTCACCGGGCCGGCGCCGGTGGGCTCGATGTGGGCCGGGCTGGACGACGACACGCTCGGCGGTGACACCACCCGGATGGCGGCGGGCGGCGCGCTGGTGGTGGCGGGCGCGCTGCTCGGCACCCGACTGCTCAGCCAGCGCCGGAGCGAGCAGCTCTGAGCCTTGGCCACGCGGCCGGCCCGGTGGTCAGCCGGCGCGACGGCCGCCGCGGGCCAGGAAGGCCCGCAGGCCGTCGGCGACACCGTCGGTGGTGGCGGTGACGGGCTGGGCGGTCACCGCCGGGTCGACGAGTCCTCCCGGCGGCGTTTCGGCTGGGCGCGGGAACGGGAACGCCCGCGGGCCGGCTCCCTCACCGGCCGGCCCGCGAGCGTTCCCGTCACCTCACACCGTCACCTCACACCGTGAGCACGGCCCGGAACTCGGCCTTGCCCAGCCCCTGGAAGGCCTCCTCCGCCTCCTCCAGCGGGCGGGTCTCGATCATCGGCCGGACCCCCTTGAGCGCCGCGAACGCCATCGCCTCCTCGCTGTCCTTGGCGTGGCCGCTGTACCAGCCGGCGATCTCGCGGCGGCCGAAGACCAGCAGGTCGGGCGAGACCGCCAGCGAGTTGTGGTCGGCGCCGATGACGACCAGCCGGCCGTTCGGCGCGAGCCCCTGGACCAGGTCGGCCTGGGCGGGGCTGTTGACGGCAGTGGAGATCACCGCGGCCGCGCCGCCGAGCCGGGCGAGGGCCTCGCCCGCGCTCCCCTCGGTGCTGTCGAGGTACTCGTCGGCCCCCAGTCGCCGGGCCACCGCCTCACTCTCCGGCCCGAGGCCGATCGCGACGGTGCGAAAGCCCATCTTGTCGGCGAACTGCACGGCCAGGTGGCCGATCCCGCCGACACCCTGGACGGCGACGGTGTCGCCCGGCCGAGCACCGCAGTGCCGCAGGGCGTTGAACGAGGTGACGCCCGCGCACATCATCGGGCCGGCCTCCTCGAAGGAGAACGCGTCGGGGATCCGGGCCAGGGTGTCCTGCGGCGCCACCAGGTACTCGGCGTAGCCGCCGTCGTAGTGCAGTCCGACGATCCGGCGTTCGGCGCAGTTGACGAAGTCGCCGGTGCGACAGGTGTCGCAGACGAAGCAACTGCCGCCGTGCCAGCCGACGCCGACCCGCTCACCGACCGCCCAGGCGCCGACCCCGGCACCGACGGCGTCCACGGTACCGGCGATCTCGTGCCCCGGCACCCGTGGCAACCGCACGCCCAGCAGGCCCAGCCGGGTGAGGTTCTCGCCGCCGCAGATCCCGCAGGCGCGAACCCGCACCCGCACTTGCCCGGGTCCGGGTTCGGGCACCGGCAGCCGGGTGACGACGAACGGCGCCTTGGCCTCGACGACTTGGACGGCGCGCATGTCGGAAGCGTTCATCGGTCTTCCCTCCGGGCTGGGGGCTGGCTCAACTCGGGTTACCACAGGGTCAGTTGCTGGATCTGCCGGTCATCAGGAGGTCTTCGCCGGGGAGGAACGAGGAACTCTCGCCGGCGAGGAACTCGGCCACGTTCGCGACATCCTCGGTGGTGGCCATCCGGCCGATCGGGACGGTCCCGATCGGGCTCTTCCCGTCCGGGCCGTCGTCGGTTACGGCCACCTCGACCACGGCGACCGCCTCGTCGGCCTGATGGCGACGTCGGCGCCCCGCGCGGCCAGCCGCAGCACGATCGCCCTGCCCAGACCCTTGGAAGATCCGGTCACCAGGGCGACCTTGCCTTCGAACGACATGGAGCGAGCCCCTTCCGCTCAGGGAACCACCGGCCTACGGGGCCCGCGATGGTGGGGAGGTCCCGACGGGACGTGCGTCGTCCTGGCACGTGCCGGCAGCCCGGGCCCTCGGCTACAGCATCCGGGCCACCCCGCGATCCGGCAACCCGACCCGGGTCGTACGACTACAGCCGGTGCGCGCATCGACGGTGGGCGCCAACCGCCCGGCAGGGCACGGGTCATGGGGCACGCTACACCCTCGAAGGCGTGAATTTCAGTATTCTTCAATTCATCATCGAGACCGCCGCCCGGTTGCTTAGCGTAGGAGCCATGGCACACACGGACATTGCACTCAAGGAAGCGATGATGATCGAGGGCGCGATCGGCGTGGCCCTCGTGGACGTCGGCAGCGGCATGGCACTCGGCACGCTCGGCGGCAACAAGGAGTTCGACCTCGCGGTCGCCGCCGCCGGGAACACCGACCTGGTCCGAGCGAAACTGCGCACCATGGAGATGCTGGGCCTGACCGGCGGCATCGAGGACATCCTGGTGACGCTCACCGGCCAGTACCACCTGATCCGGCCGCTGACCTCGCGCAGCGGCACCGGCCTCTTCCTCTACCTGGCCCTGGACCGCAAGCGCGCCAACCTGGCCATGGCCCGCCGCCAACTCCAGTTGGTCGAGGGCGAGCTGGAGGTCTGATGCCACCTCCGCTCTACCAGGTCAAGGCGGAGTTCTTCCGAATGCTGGGCCACCCGGTCCGGATCCGGGTACTGGAACTCCTGCAGAACGGCCCACTGCCGGTGCGCGACCTGCTGGCCGACATCGGGTGCGAGCCGTCGAACCTGTCGCAGCAACTCGCCGTCCTCAGGCGGTCCGGCATCGTCACCTCCAGACGCGAGGGACCCACCGTGCTCTACGCGCTGGCCGGCGGGGACGTCGCCGACCTGCTGCGCTCGGCCCGCCGGATCCTGACCGTCCTGCTCACCGACCGGGAGGGGATCCTCGAGGAGCTGCGCCAGACGGACGACCCGGCACTGAGCCTGGATCCGTCTCCGCACGGCTGACACCCGACAGGGGCCGGGCCACCCCGACACGGGTGGACTCGGCCCCGGACCGCAACCGGCGCGTGCTGAACTCGTCGGGTGATCCGCAACGGACAACCCTGGAAACGGGCCGCGGTTCCGTCAGGCGGGCAGCCCGGCGAGCAGGTCCGGCAGGTCGGCGACCGAGTCGATGACGTGATCCGGTGTCCCGTCGGCGTCCCGGACCGCCTGCTCCCGGTACTTGCCGGTCCTGACCAGCACCCCGGTGATCCCGACGCGCTGGGCCGCGAGCACGTCGGACTCGACGTCGTCCCCCACCATCACGGTCCGGTCCGGCTCGGCACCCAGGTGGGCCAGGGCCGTGGCGAAGAACGCCCCGGCCGGCTTCCCGACCACCTCGGCCCGCGTCCCCGTCGCCCGTTCCAGTCCGAGCAGGAACGCCCCGCTGTCGAGTTGCAGGCCCTGGTCGGTGCGCCAGTACAGGTTGCGGTGCATGGCGACCAGCCGCGCGCCTCGTTGGAGGTGGCCGAAGGCGCGGTTGAGGGCCGGGTAGTCGAAGTCGGCACAGGCGCCGGCCCCGCCGACCAGGACCACCTCCACCTCCTCCCGGGTGTCCGCCTCGACCAGCCGCACACCGGCCAGATCGGCGCTGATGTCACCGCAGTTGAGCAGCAGGCAGCGGGCGCCCGGGTGCTGCTCGGCCAGCCGGGCCGCGGTGACGGCGGGTGCGGTGAGGATGTCCTCGCTCCCGACCGGGAAGCCCGCCTCGGCGAGGGCGTTCGCGATCGACGCCCTGGTGCGCGCGGTGGTGTTGGTGAGCAGCGCGAACGGCAGGCCCGCCGCGCGCAGGCGCGTCAACGCGTCCACCGCCCCGGGGAGCGGCCGCCAGGACACCGTGAGCACACCGTCGATGTCGATCAGTGCCGCGCCGATCCGTGCCATCTCGCGCTCCGGCTTCACCGGCCGAGCCAGGTCGGCCGGATCTCGAAGCCCCGCAGCCCCTCGAGCTCCTCCTCGAAGACCCGGAGCCGGTCCACGATCGCCAGCTCGGGACCGCGGCGCGCCCAGGCCACCATCGTCCCGACGGCCTGCGCGGGCCCCTCGAACACGGCCTCGACCGTCCCGTCCGGCAGGTTCCGCACCCAGCCGGCCACACCGAGCTCGGCGGCCGTCCGGCGGCAGGTGTCCCGGAAGAACACGCCTTGCACCTCACCGGAGACGATCACTCGGTTACGGATCATTGCTGCCTCACCGTCGGACGCGTACGGCTCACCGTAACGGCCCTCCCCGACCGGAGCCATCCGGCGGCACCCGGTCGGGGCACGGTCCCGGTGGAGGGTCAGTGCCGGGGCGGGTAGCGCGCGAAGACGTCCTCCTGCTGGTTGGGTGTCCCCCGGCACCAGGCGGTCTCCCCTCCCGGGACGGACGCCACGAGCCAACAGCCACCCGTACGGGCCGTCAACCGATGCACCGACATTGGCGGACTACCTCCCACCGGCAGCCGCACCAGCGCTCCGGTCGGTCCGGCGGTCAGGTCGCGGACCGAGGTGGTACCCGCTCCCTACGACCGGGCGGCGACAGCGCGGAGGTGGGCGAGCAGGGCGGGGAGCGCGGCTTCGAGGGCCGCGCGGGTTCGCCGGTAGTCGGCCGGCGTGCCGTCGAAGGGGTCGGGAACCTCGGTCCCGGGGGCGGCGGTCGGGTCGAAGGCGGTCAGCAGGGCCAACCGTGGTCCGGCGCCGGTGGGCAGGAGGGCGGCCAGCCGGTCGCGGTGCTCGCGGGTCATGGCGATCACGAGGTCGGCGGCGGCGAGCGTCTCGGGTTCGACCGGGGTGGCCCGGTGCGTCACCGTCGCGGGGTCGAGGCCGAGTGCGGCCACCGCGCGCGGGTCCATCGGGGTGCCGGCTTCGGCGGCCAGGCCCGCGCTGCCGATGAGCGTGCCGGGTGCGAGTCCGGCGGCCGACACGGCCCGGCGGAGCAGGTGTTCGGCCATCGCGGAACGGCAGGTGTTGCCGGTGCAGACGAACAGCACGTGGTAGGGGGCGGGCACGGACGGCTCCATCGTCCTCGGACGGCTCGGGGAGACGAGCCTATCCGGGCCGCGACGACGGATCAGCCCTCCAGCAGGGTGCGCAGGTCGACCAGCTGGTAGCCCCGGGCCCGGACGGCGTCGATGATCAGCGGCAGTGCCTCGGCGTCGAGGTCGGTGGGCCCGGCCTCACCGCTCTCGTCGACGCCGACGTGCATCTCGACGATCTCCCCCGGCGCCAGCGCGGCCATCACCCGGTCGACCGCCTTCCGCACGGTCATCCCGCCGGGCGTGCCGAGATAGCCGTCGGTGTCGGCGGAGAACTCGATGTCCGCGAAGCCCAGCGCGTTGACCGCGGCGATGCCCTGCGGGGTGGTGGCGCTGTAGGGGAAGCGGAAGAACGGCAACGGCACCACGCCGGTGGCCGCCCGGATCGCCCGGTCGGCCCGCAGGACCTCCTGCTGGGCCTGGTCGGCGGTGAGCCGGTCGAACAGCGGGTGGCTGTAGGAGTGGTTGCCGATGCCGTGCTCGGCCGCCATGGCCCGGGCGGCGGCGGGGTGACGCTCGGCGAACCGCCCGGTGAGGAAGAAGTCGGCGGGCGCGTCGCGCTGCCGCAGCGTCGCCAGCACCTCGGGCACCCCGGTCTCGTCCCAGGCGGCGTTGAAGGTCAGCGCGACCTCCCGGCGGTCGGTGGGCATCCGCCGGTTCTCGCTCCCGAACAGCCGCCCGAGCGACGCGGGCGGCGGCGACCCGCTGGCCGCGGCGGCGGGCACGGTGAGCACGGTGACGGCGAGGAGGGCGACGGCGGCGGCGAAGCGGTTCATGCCCGGTCAACGCCCGCCACCCCCGGCAGGTCACTCTCCTCATTTGCTGTTCCGGCAAGGAACTTTGCCAGCCAGCACCGACTGTCGCACGCTCGCCGAAGGGACACCAGCCAACCAACCCGACCGAGGAGACGACCGATGACCGACACCTCGCCGCAGAGCACCGCCCACGAGTACTGGGAGGAGTTCTACCGCGACCGCGAGAGCCCGTGGGGCCGGGTCCGCAGGCCCAACGAGCCGCTGGTCCGGGAGGTCAGCGAGCTGCCCCCCGGCACCGCGCTGGACCTCGGGTGCTCCGAGGGCACCGACGCGATCTGGCTGGCCGACCGGGGCTGGCGGGTCACCGCCGTCGACGTCTCGGCGACCGCGCTTCGCCGGGCCGCCGCCAACGCGGCCCACGCCGGGGTCGCCGAGTGGATCGACTGGCAGCGGCACGACCTGTCGCAGTCGTTCCCCGCCGGCCACTTCGACCTGGTGTCCGCCCAGTTCCTGCACTCCCCGGTCGAGCTGGAGGGCGAACGGACGGCCATCCTGCGCCGGGCGGCCGAGGCCGTGGCACCGGGCGGGGTGCTGCTGATCGTCGGTCACGCGGGCTGGCCCTCGTGGCAGCACACCCCGCACTTCGACTACCACTTCCCCACCACCGCGGAGGTCCTCGACTCGCTCGACCTCGCGCCGGGCCGGTGGCGGGTCGAGCGCGACGAGCTGTTCACCCGCGAGCTGACCGACCCGGACGGCCTGCCCGGCACCCGCGAGGACAACGTCCTGCGGTTGCGCCACACCGCGTAGCGGCGACCACTCGGGCGACGGCCGGGAACCCGGCGCCGGTGAGCCCGGCCGCGACGTCCCCCAGCGCCCGGGCGGTCGCCGGGTCCGGCGCGACCCGGGACGGACGGTCCGAGCAGGCGGGTCGGCGAGGGGCGGCAGCGACAGGTCGGTGAGGGGCGGACGGGCCGAGGTGGTCGGCCGGTGCCCGCGGCCGGCCGGCAGGCATCACCTCCCAACGTCAAGAGTCGGCAAAATGGTCAATCGGTCGCCCGGCGGCAGCTAGGCTTGTTGAGGTTTGCAGAAGGCACCTCGTTCGGTGAGGCGTCTGCACGGACACAGGCCACTGACCCCACGACGTCGAGAGACGCCCAGGTTCAGGACAGATCTTCCCGGCTTAAGGGTTGATCCCAAGTGGCTTCCAGTCCTTCGGGCTTGGATCACGCCGTGCAGTGCCAAAGCTCTGACGGGTTGGGGTGATCCGGCGGCTCGGGCGCGCCGGTGAGCTCCTTGCCGAGTCGATGACGCACCGAAGACGGTGCGTCCGGCCGGGAGGAGGCGAGAGACATGGATTGCAGTAGTCCGGGCCACCATGGCCCCCATTCCCGCCTGTCGTCGCCCCTCCCCGCCCTGCGATAACGACCCGACCAGCCAAGCCTTCTGACTCAGCGTCAGTTCATCGGCCCGCGCCGACGCGGATCACCCGCCGGGCGGCGCGCCGCCGTGCGCACCCGACTCCCCACCGTCACCCGGGAGTTCGGGCGACCCACCATGACCACCACCACCGAGAGGAGGCCGTCTGTGATCACGGCCCTCGACCACGTCCAGCTCAGCGCACCGCCCGGCAGCGAAGCACTGCTCCGGGCCTTCTACTGCGACATCCTGCAGCTGGCCGAGATCCCGAAGCCGGCGCCGCTGACCGACCGGGGCGGCTGCTGGTTCGCGGCCGACGGCGGCCGGGTCCGGCTCTACCTGGGGATCGAGGAGCGCTTCCGACCCACCACCAAGGCTCACCCCGGACTGGCGGTCAGCGAGATCGACGACTTCGCGGCACGCCTGGCGGATCTCGGTGCGTTGGTGGTCTGGGACGAGAGCCTGCCGCCGCACCGCCGCTTCTACACCCAGGACCCGGTCGGCAACCTGCTGGAGTTCGTCGAATCCGTTCCCGAGTGCCGGCCGGCACCGGACCAGGTCCTGCTCGCCGGACGGCACGGCTGAGCCTCCCGGGTGGTGACCGGCGGGTGTCCCGGTGGCGGCGCCGGCTCGGCGGCCGATCCGCTGGTAGCTTCGCCAGCCGTTGCCAGGCAGCCGAGCGGCCCGCGGCCGAAGGACCGGGGCCGGTCGCCCAAGGACGGAGGCAGATGTGATCGATGAGAGCCGACGGGTTCCCCCTTTGAGCCGCAGGGACTTCCTCGCCTCGGCCGGCCTGGCCGCGGCCGGGCCGGCCGTGGTCGCCCCGCCCGCGGCGGCCGCACCCACCGCGACCCCCGGCGCGACCCCCGGCGGAGCGGTCGCGCGACTGCTGGCGGTGCCCGGCGACCGGCGTGACGTCCATTGGATCAGGGCGGCGCTCCAGGTCGCGGTGGAGCTGGAGTTCGCCACCATCCCGCCGTACCTCTGCGCCTGGTGGTCAGTCAGGGATCGTGGCCACCAGGCGGCCCGGCTGATCCGCCGCATCGTGAACGACGAGATGTACCACATGGGCCTGGCCTGCAACCTGCTGGTGGCGGTGGGCGGCCGGCCCCGGATCGCCGATGCCGTGCCCTCGTACCCCGGCCCGCTCCCGGGCGGAGTCCGGCCCGGACTGATCGTCCACCTCTCCGGGCTCACCAAGGAGTACGTGCACGAGGTGCTGATGAGGATCGAGACCCCGGAGACCCCCCTCGCCCGGATGGCGGGCGGACCGCCGAGCATCGGCGCCTTCTACACCGGGCTGCTGGAGGCGTTCCGCGACGTCCGGCCCGAACTCTCGGCCGAGGGCCAGCTGGCCGACCGGATCGGCCCGGACCGACTGCTCCCGATGGAGAGCCTGGACGACGTCGAGCAGGCGATCGAGATCATCAAGGAGCAGGGCGAGGGCACCTCCGGGTCGCCCGACAGCCGGTTCGACTCCGAGACCCCGGCCCACTACTACGCGTTCGGCGAGATCTACCACGAGCACCGGCTGCGGCGGGTCGACGGCGTCTGGGAGTTCACCGGCGAGCGGGTGCCCTTCCCCGAGGTCAGCCCGATGGGGTCGGTCCCGGCGGGCGGCTGGACCGCCCCGCGGCCCGAGGCCGAGCGGCTGCTCCGCCGGTTCGACGCCACCTTCACCGAAATGCTGCGTCGTCTGGAGGCCGCCTGGACGGCCGGCGACCCGGGCACGCTGCGCGCCGCCGTGCACGCCATGCGGGCGATGGAGGGCCCGGCGCTCAGCCTGATGGAGATCCCGCTGCCCGACGGGCACGGCGTCTACGGCCCGCAGTTCCGCCCGGTCACGACGTAGCGGGTGCCGCTCAGGCCGGTGTGGCGGCCAGGTCGGCGGCGATGGCGGCCAGCACCCGCGGTCCCGCCTCCCCGGTCAGGAAGAAGTGCCCACCGGGGAACATCCGCACCGAGCACTCCGCCCGGCTGACGGCGGACCAGGCCGCCAGGCCGTCCCGGTCCATCCGGTCCTCCTCCCCGCCGAAGACCGAGAGCGGACACTCCAGCCGCCCGCCCGCGGGCGGCTGGAAGGAGTCGACGATCCGGTAGTCGGACCGCAGCACCGGCAGGACCAGCTCCAGCAGCTCCGGCATCGCCAGCACCTCCTCCGGGGTGCCGCCGTTGCGCCGCAGCTCCTCCACCAGCCGCTGGTCGCTCCAGGTCAGGCGCTCCGGCACGGTCCGCCAGGCCCCGGGTCCCTCGCAGCCGCTGAGCAGCAGCCGGGACGGCTCGCGCAGGCCGGCCCGTTGGGCCGCCAGGGCCACCCCGTAGCCGAGCAGCGCGCCCATGCTGTGCCCGAAGAGCGCGTACGGGCGGGAGAACAGCGGGGCCAGCCCCTCGAAGGCGGCCGCCACAGCGGTCGGGTAGTCCGTCAACCGCTCCTCCCCCAACCGGGTCTCCCGCCCGGGCAGCTGCACCGCGACCAGCTCGACCTCCTCCGGCAGGCCGCTCGCCCAGGAGCGGTACATCGACGGGCCGGCCCCGGCGGCGTGGAAGCAGATCAGCCGCAGCCGGGCGGCCGGCCGCGGTTCGGGGATGCGGGCCCACCCCGCGGCGACGGTGGAGGGGGCGGGGAAGCGGGTGGACATGAGGGCCTCTCAGCTCGCAGGGGTCGGACCTTCGGACCGCGCACGCGGTGGAGCCCGGGGCCGCGCGATCGGGCTCCACGGTATCCGGCGGCCGATCGGCCGCTGCCACCCGCACCGGGCCGGCACCCGTCAGGCCGGCTCCTCCGGCAGGGTGAGCAGGTCCACCACGTCCCGCAGTTCACCGCGCCACCGGAAGGCCGCGCGCTGCCGGGTGGCGCCGTCCCCCGTGGCGCGCAGCCGCTCCCACAGCTCGGCCACCCGCTGCTCGTCCCCCGCCGCCGCCAGCCCCGGCGCGGCCCGGTCCATCAGCCGCTCGACCGCCTCGTCGGCCGGCAGCAGCGTGCCAGTCACCGGGTCCAGCGCGCTCCCGCACAGCCCGTCCTTGGCGGCGAGCCAGTGCGCCGCCCGGAGCACCGGCTCGACCAGGACGGGGGCGGCCACCCCGCGGCGGATCTCGGCCAGCAGCACCACGGCCAGCCCGCGCAGCAGGCCGGCCAGCAGCAGCACGGTGTCCGGGTCGGAATTGACGTCGGCGACCCGGATCTCCAGGGTCGGCACGTGCTCGGAGGGCCGGGCGTACCAGTAGACCATCCGACGGTCGATCAGCATCCTGGACCGGACCAGGGTGTCCACCAGCGCGTCGTAGGCCGCCGCGTCGGGCACCAGCGGGGTCGGTCCGGCCTCCGGCCAGTTCCCCCAGCGCATCACCCGCCAGCTCGCGTAGCCGCTGTCCCGGCCGCGGAAGTAGGGCGAGTTGGCGGCGAGCGCCTGCAGGGTCGGCAGCCAGGGCCGCAGGTGTCCGGCCAACCGGACGGCCTCGTCCCTGTCGGCGACCCCGAGGTGGATGTGGCAGCCGCAGACGGCGGCGCCCTGGTCGCCGACGACGAGCGGCGCGAACTGCGCCGCCAGCCGCAGGTAGCGGTCCTGCTCGCTGACCTCGGGCAGCACCGGCGGGGGCAGCAGGATCGTCCCGGAGGCCACCACCCGGCAGCCCGCCTCGCGGGCCGCGGCGACCACACCGGCGCGCACCCGGCGCAGTTCGGCGGCCAGCTCGGTCAGGGTGAGCACCGGCCTGGTCCGGATCTCCACCATGGTCGGGAAGAGCTCGACGGTGACCCCGTCCCCCAGCAGGTCTCTGGCTCGCTTGACGACGACCGGCGCACATGCCGTCAATGCCCGGCTCGCGTGGTCGGCGAGGAAGAACTCCTCCTCCACGCCGAGGCTGAGCACCTCGTCCGCCCTCAGAGCAGCCTGACCGGTCAGGACCTCTCCCCTCAGCGGGGCGACCGGCCGCCGCCCACGTCCCCCGTTTCTACCCACCCGGCCCGCGGGCCGGCCGCCGCCGCGCCCGACGGCCCGCCCGAACGGACCATCGCACCCCATCCGGTCGGCGATCCACCACCAGGCTCACACGGGGTCAGGCCGGCCGCCGAGCGAGTGGATGATATGTCTAAGATAGTCCTCAAATCCCACAGTTAGGTTGCCTCTGATGGTTTTTGATCAGGTATCAGAACTGATACGGCACGTCCGCACCCACTCGCCCTTCTACCGCGAGCTCTACGCCGACCTGCCCGAGGACGTCGCCGACCTCGCCGCGCTCCCACTGACCGAGCACACCGACTACTGGGCCGCCCACAACGCCGAGCCGAGCCGGGTCGTCACCGGCCCGCACCAGGACGGCCTGCTCTTCAAGACCGGTGGCACCACCGGCACCCCGCGACTGTCGCTGTACACCCGCGACGAGTGGCGCCGGATGAGCCGCTGCTTCGGCGCCGGCCTGCCCGCCGCCGGGCTGCGCCCGGGTGACCGGGTGGCCAACCTCTTCTACGCGGGCGAGCTCTACTCCAGCTTCGTCTTCACCCTGAACGCCCTGCAGGACGCCGAGGTCCCCACCGTCCAGCTGCCGATCGGCGGCGCCGCGCCGCTCGACTTCACCGTGCCGGCGCTGCGCGATCTCGGTGCCACGGTGATCGCCGCACCGCCCACCTCGCTCTGCCGGCTGGCGGGCCAGGTGCTCGACACGGTCGGCACGCTGCCGCTGGTGCGGGTCGCGCTGTTCGCCGGCGAGGCCTGCTACGGCGACCAACTGGCCATGCTGGGTCGGGCGTTCCCGAACGCCGAGGTGCGCTCGATCGGCTACGCCAGCGTGGACGCGGGCATCCTGGCCGGCCCGGTGGCCGGCGAGACCGACAACCGGGTGCACGAGGTGTTCACCACCGACAAGGTGGTCGAGCTGCTCGACCCGGAGACCGGACAGCCGATCGAGGAGGAGGGCCGCCCGGGCCGGGTGGTCGCCACCGACCTGACCCGCCGCCTGATGCCGGTGATCCGTTACCCGGTGGGTGACCTGGCCGAGTGGGTGGACTTCCCGCGCCGGCGGTTCCGGCTGCTGGGCCGCTCGGACGAGGCCGCCCGGGTCGGCGTGGTCACCGTCTACCTGGAGGACCTGCGGACCCTGGTCGCGGAGACCGATCGGAACGCACTGGTGGGCAACCTCCAGGTGGTGCTGCGACACCACGACGGCCTGGACCAGCTGGTGTTGCGGCTGGCCGGACCGGTCGGCGGTGACCCGGACGAACGAGCCAAGCTGGCGGCGGAGTTGGCCGACCGACTGGCCGAGCTGCGGCCGATGTTCGGCAGCCACGTGACCAAGGGCCTGATCCACCCGCTGGCCGTGGAGTGGACCGGCCCGGACGGCCTGCTGGTCAACCCGCGGACCGGCAAGCTGGTCCGACTGCTCGACCAGCGGATGGACTGACCGGTCAACGCGCCCTGGGCGGCGGCTCCCGGAATCCCCGGAAGCCGCCGCCCTCAGCGTTTCTGACGTTACGTCAGAGATTGCGGGCCCGCCGCTCCACCACCGCGAGCAGCTTGCCGCTGGCCTCGGTGTGCGCCAACTCCTCGACCGGGCAGCGCTCCACGATCACCCTCACCAACTCGTCCCGCACCGCGGCGGCGGCCAGCTCCGGGTAGCCGTCGAGGAACTCCTCCACCGCCGCCTCGTCCTGGCCGAACGGCTCGCCGGCCAGCTTGACGGTCAGCGTCTCCCCGTCCGACTCGTCCTCGGCCAGCACCAGTTGGACGGCGTCGTGGTGCCCCAGCCGCTCCTCGGCGACCTGGACGAACCGGCGGTAGTTGAGGAAGTGACTGCCGCTGCGGAAGATGTCGCCGAACCGGCCGAGCAGTTCGAACCGCGGGGTGCGCCGGCCACAGGCGCAGTCGCCCTCCACCCAGCGCCCGAGGTCACCGATCTCGTAGCGGTCCAGCCGCTGGCCGCGACGGGTGTGCGCGGTGAAGACCAGCCGGCCGGCCTCGCCCGGCGCCGCCGGACGGTCCGCTTCCGGGTCCAGGATCTCCAGCGTCTGCAGACCGCTGAACAGGTGGTGCACCCGCTCCGGGGCGTCCGGGCACTGGTAGCCGAGCGGCCCGGCGTCGACACTGCCGTAGGCCGCCGAACGGATCAGCTCGACTCCGAACTCCTCGCGGAGCCAAGCCTGTTGCCCCTCGGGGAAGTGCTCGCCACCGTAGAAGACCTTGCGCACCCCGCGGTACTCGCGCAGCGCCTCGCCGCCCTCGGTGAACACCCGCAGCAGGTAACTGGGCATCCCGAACAGGGTGTCCACCCGGTGCTCGACGATCGAGCGGGCGACCAGCGCGTGGTCACTCTGCATGGCCATCGGGAACTGTACCGCGCGCAGGTTCTCCAGCACCGAGTAGAAGCTGAGGAACCCGCCGTAGAGCAGCCCGCCGGCGAACAGGTTCATCGCCCGGTCGGTGCGCGGGTCGAAGCCGGCCGCCAGCACGCCTTCGGCGCCGTGCCGCATGTGCTCGTGGTAGTCGTCCCAGCTGAACGCGGAGAGCTTGGGCGCGCCCGAGCTGCCGCCGCTGCGGAAGAACACCTCGGCCCGGCTCAGGTCGCCCTGCAGCTGCTCGAACTCGGTCTTGGCGGTCACCGGCACGGCGGGGACCGGGAGTTCGCGCGCGCCGATCAGGTCGTCGAGGCAGGCGTCGGCGGCGAAGCGTTCGTCCAGCTGTACGTCCACCCGGCGGCTGTAGCGCTGCAGCGCGTAGACGCCGTCGTGCGGCTCGCCGTCGTAGCTCTCCAGCATCCGGCCGGGCACGGTGACCCGCTGGACGCCGGCCGCCAGCACCGCGCCGGCCAGCTCGGCGGTGTCGGCCCGGGCGGCCCCGATACCGGCGGTCTGCAGGTAGCGGCGCATCGGGCGGAGCACCTCGCCGATCCGCTTGCGCGGCAGCGGCTTGACCCAGACCGTGCGGTGCAGCGGCGAGGCGCGCAGCGCACCGCGGGTGTCGGCCAGCACGTGCCAACGGCCGTCCGCGGCGGCGTGCACCCGGGTCAGCCCGAGGTGCTCCTCCAGCCGGGCCACCAACACGGTGTTGGTGATCTCGGCGCTCTCCTGCAGCTCCGGCACCGGCCGCCCGCCGACCGGCACCGCCTCCTCCAGCACCGTGGCGAACCGCTCGGCGAAGGCGAAGAGTTCGTCCTGGTCGTCGGTGTCCAGGTAGACCACCTGCGGGCTGGCACAGGCCTGCTGGTCGAGCCGGATCATGTCGGCCGCGATGCCGTCCAGCACCGTGCGCTCGGACCAGGCCTCGGCCGTCAGGTAGGCGAAGGAGAGTTTGGGCCCCCAGTCGACCAGCCGGACACCGGCCGGCAGCAGCGCGGCGATCCCGCTGATCGCCTCCTCGCCGCCCCAGGCGGCCACCGCGTCGGCGGCCGCGCAGAGCCGGGCCGTCCAGTCGGTCCGGGCGGAGGAGAAGCCCAGCACCACCACGTGCCGGGCGATCAGCCCGGTCGGGTCGAGGTCGGCCAGCGCGGCCAGCAGGCCGTGGGTGAACCGGCTGTCGCCACTGGTCTTGACGATGTTGAGGTTGCCCGCCAACAGGCCCTCGACCACGCTCAGGGCGCCGACCGCCGGGGCGTTGCCCGCGGCGATGTGCACCAGCAGGCCGACCGGCAGCCAGCCCTCGAAGATCTCCCGGCGGAAGTCGAAGCGGGCCAGCCGGCCCGGGTCGACGCCACCGAGCTCGCGCATCACCTTGACCTCCAGCGCCTCCCGGGAGAGCGCCTCGGCCAGGTCGGGCAGGGTCCGCCCGGCCTCCTCGGCCGGGATCCCGGCGGCGTCCAGCAGGGCGCGCAGCTCGGTCGACTGCGGGCTGGCCGGGTCGGTCAGCGCGGTCGCCAACCGGTCGCAGGCGGCGAGCACCACCAGCGGGTTGAGGCGCTCGGCGAGCGCGTCGGCGGCGCAGCGGTCGAGCGCGTCGAGCCGGCGGTCGGCCTCGGCGTCCTCCACCCACTCGCCCTGCCAGTAGTGCCGGTCGGTGGTCACGGCGGTCACAACGTCCCCTCGGTCTTGAGCAGTTCGGCGGCGGCGATGGCACAGCTCTTGTTCCGGCTGAGGCCGGCCCGGCCGTGCACGGCGAACCAGGGCGTGGGCAGGCCGCAGCCGCACTCCTCGGGCGCGTGCTGGGTCACCAGGTCGCCCATCAGCACCGACTGGGCCGGCACCGAGGTGATGTACGGGGAGATGAACTGCGGGTAGCCGGGCTCGCCGTAGCCCAGCGGCGTCAGGTCACGCACCGAGCGGATCAGCAGCCTGGCCCAGGTCGGCACGTGCAGGCGGTGGTTGGGGCACTCCATGTGCAACACCGAGTGCTCGACGGCACCGTAGCCGTCGCGGATCCGCTCGTCCGGGATGCCCAGCTGGTCGTGGATCCGCCGGTACAACTCGGGCTTGCCGACCTGCTTGTCGGCGTGGCCCTTCCAGCCGCCGCCGAAGACCACCAGCGAGCGCGGGTCCAACTCCAGTGGCCCGATCCCGAGGTCGCGCATCCGGTCCAGGGTGAAGGAGAGGAACGCGGGGAACCCGAGGATCCGCACCGGCGCTCCCTCCTCGGCGAACCGGATGAGCGCCCGCACACAGCCGAACGGGTCGAACTCGTGGCTGCTGCCGGTGTGCTTGAGCGCGTACTCGGCCGAGCGGACCGGTGCGAAGTGGCACAGGTACTCGTCGGTGAACGAGGTGCCGAGGTTCAGGCCGGGCCGCGGCTGGTAGTTGGAGAGCCAGTAGTTGACCGGCTCGTCGGAACCGATCCAGCCGTAGTGGTCGAAGATCCGGGCGACCATCCGCTGGCCGTTGCGCAGCGTGAAGTCGTCGAAGAACATCTGCGACTTCTGGCCGGTGGTACCGGAGGAGGTGAGGTTGATCCGCACGTCCTCACGCGGGATCGAGACGATCTCGTGCGCCTTGAAGAAGTTGGCGTGCACGAAGGGGAGCCGGTCGAGCTCCTCGATGCCGGCCAGCGGCCTGCCGGCGGACGGGCCGGCCTTCAGCAGGCTCGCGTAGAACGGCGACCGGGCGGCGTGCCAGGCGTTCGACTCGTTCATCGCCTCGGTGAAGAGCTGGTCCAGGTCGGCGCCGACGCGGTAGGGCTCGGCGATGTCGCAGAGCCGCTGGACGTGGGCGAGGGCCTCCGGATCGGGCACCGCGACCGGTTGCAGGTACTGGTTCACTGGAATATCCCGTAGGTGTTGAGGTGCTGGTTGGTCCACAGCTCGATGTACTGCTCGGTGAAGGGCTGGAACGCGGCGTCGATGGCCAGGCCGCGGAAGTCCAGCGGCTGCAGGGTGCGGGCCATCACCACGTAGTCGCGGTAGCCCGCCTCCTCCCGGCGCATCGCGGGGTAGGCGGCCACCGGCAGGAATCCGGCCGCGAGCAGCCGGCTCAGCTCGTGGTAGGCGTCGAGCGGCAGCAGGGTCTCGATGTAGCCGGCACCGCCGGCCGCCAGCCGCTCGGTGATGGCCTCCAGGTCGGCCTCGGCCAGGCCCGGCGAGGCGCCGATCAGGGTGCAGTAGCCGTCCGAGGGGCTCAGCTGCGCGTACACTTCGGCGCTCCCGTCCACCCGGCTGAGCAGCACGTTCGGGGTGTGGAAGGGGTAGAAGCCGTCCTCCGGGTCGGCCAGTTGACGCGCGTAGCGGCGGGCCACGAAACTCGGCGCGTCGATCATTTCCAGCTCGCTCCGGGCGCCGCGCCGAGCGGTACCGCTCAGCGGCAGCGGCTCGTCGCTGATCTCGGGCAGCTGGTGCGGACCGAGGGTCCGTCGAAGGGCCTCGATCAGTCCGCCGAGTGCCTGGGGAACCCGTTCGACCGGGATCCGCTTGTCGAGCACACCGGGGCGGTGCCGGGCCAGCAGCACCATGGTCTCGTGCTTGGCCGCCTTGCGGAGGTTGGGGAAGATGCCGAGCGCGTGGAACCCGGCCCGCAGACAGGTGCGCTGGGGCGCGGTCGCGTTGGTCCGGGCGGTCGCGTAGACCGAGTCGGTCTCCTGGCTGTCGGCCAGCATCGCGTCGCTGAGTTGACGGACGGCCAGGTTGGCCAGCCCGCCACCGCGGGCCTCCGGGTGGATCACCAGGCCCTGGAGCTTGCCGACCCGGGCGACCTGGTCCACCGTGCCGAGGATCGAGCCGACCAGACGGCCGCGGTCGTCCCGGGCCACCAGCCAGGTGGAGCTCGGCGAGGCGATCTCCCGACCCATCACCTCCGGGTCGGTGCCCAGCGGTAACGCGTAGTCCCGCCCGTAGACCTGGCGATAGAGCAGCAGGAGTTCGTCGATGTCCTCGGCGGCGGCCCGCAAAAATTCGTTAGCCAAGTTCTCTCCCGCACACGTGTCACGCCCGCGGGTCGCGCGGGCGGATCAGGAATACGAATTCGTGGCCGAGGCCGGGTGCCTGGTGGGCGCCCGTTCGACGCGGCGGCACGGGTTCGTCACGGGCCGCGCCACCGACCTCGCCGCACGGTTCTCGGCAGGGTGGTCGGACACGAAGTAAGCAGTGGTCGGTCCCCCACCGACCCTCTGCTCCACAGTAGCGCCTGCGTGGGGATGTGACCGACCATCACCGGCCGCCACGACGGGAAACAGCAGGCCGTGCGACGAGCATCACAGCACGACCGGTCATATCCGGGGCAGTTCGCGAACCCTCCAAAGGAAACGGGAGGTGAACGGCTGGAAATCCGTACGAAATTCAACGAGATGACGTTGCGTCGATTTTCGGCCAGCTTCCGGCAGGACCGTCGGACCGTGCTTCGGGCACATGCCACCCAGGACGGAGAACACCTTCGCCGACGGGCCGTGGTGCGACGGCGCCGTCCGATTCTCGCCATCCGGGCGACGGCCCCGGCGAGGCCGCCGGCCCGCCCGGCCGGGCCCTGACCCGCCGGCGCCGGTCGGTCGGCCGTCCGTTCCGGCGGCGAACCACCTGGCCCTCCGGTCTGCCCGGACGGATTCCGGAACTGCCCGTCCGGGCAGACCGGAGGGCTTCCCTCCACTTCCGGCCGGCCGGGAGCCGGGCGTACTGTTGCCACACAACGCTGTTGCCACCCGGCGGCGCGCCGTCGCGGGGTGCGGGGCCCACTCCCCGCCCGCCCCGCGCGCCGTCCGCCCACCGGTCGGCCGCCCCGATCCGGCCACCCGCCGCACGGCCGCCCTCCGCCCCCACACGTCCCACTGGTGAGGGAGGCCGTCGATGGCCGAGCCACCGGGCTTTCTCAGCACCCCCCGGCTGGCCCGCGAGCGCCGTACGGTCGACGAGCGGCTGCACGACTGGCGCGAGGTCTACGCCGAGCACGAGCACGCGCTGCTGCCGATCATCGGCGGCCAGGCCGGCCGCTGCATGGATTGCGGCATTCCCTTCTGTCACAACGCCTGTCCACTGGGCAACCTCATCCCCGAGTGGAACCGACTGGTCCGCGACGAGGACTGGCGGGCCGCCGCGGCACGGCTGCTGGCCACCAACAACTTCCCCGAGTTCACCGGGCGGCTCTGCCCGGCCCCCTGCGAGAGCGCCTGCGTGCTGGCCATCGACGACGACCCGGTAACCATCAAGAACATCGAGCTGGCCATCGCGGACCGGGCGTGGGAGGCGGGCTACGAGACGCCCCGGCCGCCGGAGCGCCGCACCGGCCGGACCGTCGCCGTGATCGGCTCAGGCCCGGCCGGGCTGGCCGCCGCCCAGCAGCTCACCCGGGCCGGGCACACCGTCACCGTCTACGAGCGGGCCGACCGCCCGGGCGGCCTGCTGCGCTACGGCATCCCGGGGTTCCGGCTGGAGAAGCACCGACTGGACCGGCGGCTCGACCAGATGCGCGCCGAGGGCACCCGGTTTCGCACCGGCGTGGCGGTGGGCACCGGCCTGCCGGCCGACCGGCTGCGGGCCGAGCACGACGCGGTCGTCGTCGCGGTCGGCGCCACCGCCTGGCGCAAGCTGCCGGTGCCCGGCCGGGAGCTGACCGGGATCCACCAGGCCATGGAGTACCTGCCGCAGGCCAACCGGGTGGCGGAGGGCGAGCTGGTGACGCCGCCGATCTGCGCGACCGGCCGGCGAGTGGTGATCATCGGCGGCGGCGACACCGCGGCCGACTGCCTGGGCACCGCGCTGCGCCAGCGGGCCGCCGAGGTGACCCAGCTGGACATCAACCCGTGCCCGGACCCCGACCGCCCGGCCGGCCAGCCCTGGCCGGTTCACCCCAAGGTCTACCGGGAGACCACCTCGCACGAGGAGGCCCGGGCGGCGCCACCGGCCGCCGGCGGGTCGGAGCCGCCCACGGTGGGCGACGCGCGCCAGTTCTCGGCGGTCACGCTGCGCTTCGTGGGCGACGGCGAGGGCCGGGTCCGAGCGGTCCGGCTGGCCGAGGCCGAACCGGAGCGGCGGCGACCACGGCCGGAAACCGAGCGCGAACTGCCCGCCGACCTGGTGCTGCTCGCCCTCGGCTTCACCGGCCCGGAGCACGACCCCGCGCTGACCGACCGGCTCGGCCTGACCTTCGCCCCGTCCGGCGCCTTCGCCCGGGACGACGGCTTCGGCACCACGGCGGACGGCGTCTTCGTGGCCGGGGACGCCGGCCGGGGACAGTCGCTGATCGTCTGGGCGATCGCCGAGGGAAGGGCGGCGGCCGCGGCCGTGGACCGCTACCTGACCGGCTCCACCGGCCTGCCCGCCCCGGTCACCCCGGCCGACCGTCCGCTGGTGCTGTGAGTCAGAGCCGGTCGTAGATCTCCGCCAACCGGCGCAGCACCTCCGCCGCCGTCCCCAGCGCCGCGGCGTCCTGCGTCACCAGGGCCTCGGCCAGGGCCCGGGCCAGCTCACCGCTGCGCTCCTCGTGCCGCTGCCGACCCCGCGCGGTGAGCGCGACCAGCACCGACCGCTTGTCCTGAGCCGGCCGCTCCCGGGTCACGTAGCCCGCCGCCACCAGCCCGTTGACCAGCTGGGTGGTGGCGGCCCCGGTGGTCTCGGTGCGCTCCGCGAGGCGGCCCACCGACAGCGGACCGTCCTCGGCGAGCACCCGCAGCGCCCGGGCGTGGGTGAGGGAGAGCGCGCCCGCCGTCCTGGTGGCCCGGCCGCGCAGCCGGGCGTCGGCAGCGCTCAGGCTGTAGGCGGCGCGGGTCAGCGCGTCCAGCGCCTGCGCACGGGTGACGACGTCCTCGGGCCCCTCGGTCACGGCCGGCCTCCTCGGGTGTCAGCGGAGTGGTTACTTGTTAAGTACTTAACATTACTCTGCCCGTCAGCTCCGGGGGAGCATGCCCGTGACCGTCCGTTCGAGCGGCCGCTCGGTGCGCAGCCGTGCTCCCGGGTGCGCCATCGGTCACGCTGTCCGCGGGGTCGGTCCGCCGGCGGGCGGACCACGCCGCTGCCCGCCGTCGCCGATCCCGGCGCTCGGCAGCGGGCAGAGCCGCCGGTCGGTGGCGGGGGCGCGGGCGGTCCGTCCCGGGGTGGGCGCGCCGAACGCGACGTCGGCCTGTCCGCCCCCCGGGGGGGCGGACAGGCCGACGTACGGAGCGGTGTCAGGAGGTCCGGAGCGCGGTGTCGTCCAGGACGAAGCTGGTCAGCTGCGGGGAGTTGTTCTCGGTGCCGACGAACTTCACGGTGACGGTCTGGCCGGTCCAGGCCGAGAGGTCGACCGAGTACTGCTGGTAGCCCTTGTGGGCGTTGAGGTTGGAGTAGCTGGCCACGGTGGTGGTGCCGGTGCTGCTGACCACCTCGACCTTGAGGGTGTCCACGGCCTGTCGCGTGCGCTTGGCGGTCTCCACGTGCAGCCAGTACGACAGGTTGGCCTTGGCGCAACCGGTGGGGATGGTGACGGTCTGCCAGAGGTCGTCCGTGGCGGCTCGACCGTAGCCGTCCAGCCAGGCGTCCCAGCTGCCGGAGTGGCTCGGTTCCAGGGCCATCTGGTTGTTGAGCACGCCGGCGGTGCTCTTCCAGGGGGTCATGTCGGAGCCGTTCTCGAAGCCCGCGTTGCCCAGCAGTTGACTCGCGGTGCAGCCGCCGGCGGCGCTGTTGACGGTCCAGGTGAAGCTGGTGGTGCCGCTGGCCCCGGTGCCGTCGGTCGCGGTGACGGTGACGTGGGAGGTGCCCGCGGTGGTCGGGGTGCCGGAGATCAGGCCGGTGTCGGAGATCGACAGTCCGGCCGGCAGACCGGTGGCTCGGTAGCTGACGGTCTGGCCGGAGGTGGCGTCCACCGCGGTGATCTGGAGCGAGGCCGCGGTGCCGGTGGTGCCGACCTGGTTGCCGGGGTTGGTCACCGTCACGTCGTGGCCCGGTGAGCCGCTGCCCCCGCCACCCGTTCCACCACCGCTGCCGCCGGTGGGCGCGGCGGAGGTGAAGGCGGCGGTGCCGTTGGGCGTGCCGAGTCCGGTCGGGCCGTCGTAACCGGGGCCCGCGGCACACAGGTAGCCCGGTGTGCAGGACGCGGTGGCACCGGTGGTGACGTCGTTGAGGGCGGATGCGTCGGCGTAGGGGTAGGAGGCCGGGGTCGTGCCGGCGGCCGGGGTGCCGGCCAGGGCGTAGACCGCGGCGATGATCGGGGAGGCGGCGGAGGTGCCGCCCTCGACGTTCCAGCCGCCGTTGCCGTTGGAGGTGTCGTAGCTGGCCACGCCGGTCGCCGGGTCGGCGACGGCGGCGACGTCCGCGACGGTGCGCTTGGCGCAGCCGTTGTCGGTCTGCCAGGCCGGTTTGGGGTCGTAGCCGGAGCAGCCGGAGCCCGCGCCCTCGGTGGGTGAGGTGGCCCAGACCGACTCGCTCCACCCGCGGGCGTTGTTCGCCTGGGTGAGCGCGGTGCCGCCGACGGCGGTCACGTACTGGGAGGCGGCCGGGTACTCGACGCCGTAGCCGGAGTCACCGGAGGAAGCGGTGATCGCCACGCCGGGGTGGTCGTAGTACTGGGTGTCCTCGCTGGTCTGGCCCGGTGACTCGGGGCCGCCGTAGCTGTTGGAGACGTACTTGGCGCCGAGCTTGACGGCCGCGTTGACGGCGCTGCCCAGGTCGCTGTCGCTCTCGGAGTCGGCCTCGACCAGCAGGATGTGGCAGTTCGGGCAGACGGCCGAGACCATGTCGACGTCGAGCGACTCCTCGCCGGTCCAGTCGTCGTTCGCGGGGGCGGGGGCGGGCAGTTGGTCGCCCTGGCCGTTCTGGTTGACCTTGCTGAAGCAGCCGTTGGCGCTGGTGCAGGCGGGCAGGCCGAACTGGCTGCGGTAGACGGCGAGATCGCTCTCCGCGGTGGGGTCGTCGTAGGCGTCGACGATGGCGACCGTCTGCCCGCTGCCACCGGAGGCGGCTGCGGAGGTCAGGTTGTAGGCGGACTGCAGCTGGCTCGGACCGTAACCGTCGACCGTCGCGGCGCGGGTGGCACCGGCTCGGGCCAGTTGTGGCTTGAGGTCGGTGCGGACCAGGGCGTTGCAGGAGTAGTGGCCCGGGGAGGCGGGCGGGCAGGCCTCGCGGTAGTGCTGGGCGGCGGCGCTGTCGAGGTGCGTGGACAGGCTGACGGTCTCCGCCGCCATGGCCGAGTTGAGCGCGATGGCGCCGCCGGCGAGCAGCGCGGCCGCCGAGGAGGCCGCCACCGCTATGCGGACCCTGCTCTTGAGGGGGGAGCGCCGGTGGGACCGCTTGTCCGGTCGCTGAGGGGAGTGCAACAAACGAGTCTCCTGTCGGAGGTGCGGAACGGCCTCGACCGCCACGTCGTTCGACGACACGGTGCGCTGTTCCGGCAGCAGGGGAGAGGGGCGGACGACCCCGGTTCGGTGGATCACCGGGTCGGCTCGCCCGATCCTAGGGATGCCGGAGCGGACAAAAGCCGCGCGACGGACACCCACAGAGAGCCCTAAGGAAGAGCTCACCTGCGCCTTCGATTCCCCGGGCGGTCGCACGGACGGCCGACGGCACCGTGCCCCCGTGCCCCGCCGGGCAGTTGCCGGCGGAGCACGGGGGCACGGGCGGGCGCGTCGCGGTGGACGCGGCGGACGGTCCCGGCGACGTGCCGCGACCTCCGGTCGACGGCCCGGAGCGCGAGCGGGCTGACGGACGTCCCCTCAGGACAGCGTCTGGGTGTGCCACTTCTGGCCGCCGACGCCGTTGCAGTCCCACAGCTGCAGCTTGGTCCCGTTGGCGGTTCCGGTGTCCTTCGCGTCCACGCACTTGTCCCCGGCCAGGATGCTCACCAGATCGCCCGACTGCGTGTTCAGTGTCCACACCTGGGCCTGGTTGCCGTTGCAGTTCGCCAGCTGGACGGTGGTTCCGTCAGCCGTCGAGGCCCCTGCCGCATCCATGCACAGGCCCAGCGAGTGAATCGTCCCCCGGTAGTCCGGCGTCCCGTCCAGCACGAAGGTCCACTGCTGCCAGACGGCCTTGGTGCAGTCGTCCAGCTCCAGCGGCTCACCGTCCTTGCCGCCCGGCGCCACGCCGTTGGTCACCGTGATGCACCGCCCCGAGGCCTGACCCACGATTTCGACGGCCGGGTTGCCTTGGGACTGGGGCTGGGCCGGGGCCGGCGCCCCGCCCCCGCTGGACGGCTGGGGCTGGGGCGGCGCGGGGGCGGGCGCGGCCTGGGTCTGGGCGGGGGCCGGCGCACCACCCCCGCTGGACGGCTGGGGCTGGGGCGGCGCGACGACGGGCGCGGCCTGGGTCGGGGCCGCCGCGGTGGGGGGCGAGACGGGCTGCGGTGCGGGTGCCGAGGGCGCGATCGGGGAGGCGGAAGGCTGTGCGACGAGTGCGCTGGCCTGGCTGGCGACCGCGGGCTGGTGTCCGAACCACAGCGTCAGGAAGGCCGTCAGGAGTGCCAGCCCGATGCCGAGCACGGTGGCGAGCCAGCGTGGCAGCACCCCGCGCTGGACGTACATGCCGTCCACCGCGAGCGGGGTGTGGCCGGAGCGCCGCACTGCCAGGTTGTACGGCCGGTTCTGCTTGCGGCCGAACCAGATGATCTGACGGGGCCTCAGCCTCGCGTTGACGAAGGCCGCGCGGCCGGGTTCGATCTGGACGTTGGCGGGGTGGATCTCGAACTCGAGCTCGTCACCGCTGTCGCTGCCGGCGAGGAAGGTGGTGAGTTGGGTGTTGCCGAGATTGTCGATGGCCAGCTTGGGCTTGCCCCGGAAGCGGCCCTTGACGGTGTGCGGGACGAGCTCGGCCCGCACCTCGGTGAACGGCATGACGGTGACGTTGCCCTCGGGGACGGTGGTCGCCTCGGGGTTCTCGGTGGAGATCACCTGGACCGCGTAGGGTTTCGGTCCGGCGGCGGCGTCCGGGGTGCGCGGCGGCGCGAAGGTGAGTTGGACCTCCCCGCTGGTCCCCGGGTAGAGCCGGATGGTCGGCGGCTCCACGGTGATGTACGGCGCGAGCTCGCCGACCGGTACGAAGCGGTACCCGTCGACGACATCACTAGTGTTGCGTACGCGCAGCCGCACGGTCGCGGTGCTGCCGGGATCCACTGTGGTGGAAGCGGGTTCCAGGGAAGTCCAAATCACGTGGCCACGTTACGGCGCCGGGCGGGCACCGGGACAGGGACAACAGGGACGCCCCTGGTGCCCGAAAGTCCCGACGGTGCCCTCGGTACCCGCCACGAAACGTGTCCAGCGGCACGGGCACTGACGTCCGGTCAAGCCGCGAACCCGGGCGACCACACCGGGACCGGCGTCCCGGTCAGCCGGCTGGCACCCCGTTCCCCCCGGAGGAGCCGGCACCGCAGGTGTGCCGCGCGGAGCCGCACGAGCGATCATCCTGCCGCGGCGGCCAAGCCCTTGGACAGCACGGACGGCGTTCCCGGGCAACGGATGCCGCGGAGCACGGCCGAGGTCCACGGGACCGTGCCGTTCCCCCGGACGCGCCGGGGGGACGGCGCCGGCCGGTGCGGAAGGTTCGGCGGCATTGGCGGCCGGACGTCGCTCTGCGTCGTCCCGCTGTGGCGGGCGGTCGTGGCGGGCTCGGGTCCTGATGCGGTGCGGGGGCGGTCGTGGGAGTTTGGTCTCTCGGGGGCGGGCGACCGCGCGGAGCGGCCGTCCGGGGCGCGGCGGCGTAGCAGCCGCCGTGTCGTCGAACCGGTTCGGAGGTGCCCGATGACCGTGTCGATGGGAGTCGAGGAGGAGTTCCACATCGTCGATGTGGAGAGCCGGATGCTGGTGGCACGGGCTCACGAGGTGCTGGACCGCCTGCCGGACCGCAGCTTCACCGCCGAGTTCCTGCAGTCGGTCGTCGAGTCCAACAGCGGCGTGCACGCCTCGCTGGACGCTCTCCACGCCGACCTGATCCGGTCCCGGCGGACCCTGTCCGACGCCACCTCCCCCCTGGGTCTGGCGGTCGTCGCGGCCGGCACCGCGCCGATGGCCCGGATGGGGTCGGTGGACGCCACGCCGGACCCCCGGTACCTGCACATGGCAGACGAGTACCGCGCGGTGGCCGACGAGCAGCTGATCTGCAGTGCGCAGTTCCACGTGGACGTGCCCGACCGCGACACGGCCGTCCGCGCGATGTGCGTGGTCTCGCCCTGGCTGCCCACCCTGCTGGCGCTCTCCGCCAGCTCGCCCTTCTGGCTCGGCACGGACACGGGCTACGCCAGCTGGCGCACCCTGCTGTGGCAGCGCTGGCCCACCACCGGCCCGGTCGGCTGCTTCGACTCGGCGGCCGACTACGACGCGGCCGTGACGGGGCTGGTGCGCTCCGGAGTGATCAGTGACGCCGGGATGGTCTACTACGACATCCGGCCCTCCGCCCACCAGCAGACCCTGGAGCTGCGGGTCTGCGACGCCTGCCCCCGGGTGGAGACGGTGGTGATGATCGCCGGGCTGTTCCGCGCGCTGGTGGTCGACGCCTGCGAGGCCGTGCGGGGAACCGGCGGCTGTCAGCACGCCCGGCAGCAGTGGCTGCGCGCCATGACCTGGCGGGCCGCCCGTTCGGGGCTGGACGGCGGCCTCGTCGACCCGGACACCGGGCTGGCCCGGCCGGCCCGGGCCGTGGTCCGGTCGCTGCTGGCGCGGCTGCGGCCGGCCCTGGAGGAGTTCGGCGACTGGGACATCGTCTCGGGGCTGGCGGAGGAGACACTGGGCCAGGGCGACGCCGCCCACCAGCTGCGGCGGATCACCGCCGAGGGCGGCCTGACGGCGGCTGTCGACTTCCTGATCGCCGGTACCCGCGCGCCGCGCCCGGGTGCCGACCCCCGCGCGCGGTCCGGCCGCAGGGCCCTCTCCGCCCGCTACCGGCAGCACCAGGCCGCCCGGCTCGCGGCCCACGGATCGGGCGCTCCGCCGCACGGTACGGGCAGCACGACGGCCGCGGACGGACCGGGGTTCGCGGACGGCTGCGACCCGGCGGCGGCCACCGTCCTGCCGCCGGCCCCGCGCCACCGCTCGAACGGGGGTGAGGCGGCATGTGCGGGCTGAGCGGGGAGATCCGCTTCGACGGCGGGCGCCCGGACCTGGCGGCCGTGGAGCGCATGACCGACCGGCTGGCGGCCCGCGGGCCGGACGGCCGGGGGCTGTGGTCGCAGGGCGCCGTGGCGCTCGGCCACCGGCGCTTGAAGATCATCGATCTGTCGGAGCGCGGCGCCCAGCCGATGACCGACTCCGAGAGCCGGCTCACCGGCGTCTTCAACGGCTGCGTCTACAACTACCGGGAGCTGCGGAACGAGCTGGAGGGCCTCGGCCACCGCTTCTTCTCCACCTCCGACACCGAGGTGCTGCTCAAGGCGTACCGGCAGTGGGGCACGGCGTGCGTCGACCGCCTGTTCGGCATGTTCGCCTTCGCCGTGGCCGAGCTGGACACCGGCCGGCTGGTGCTCGCCCGTGACCGGCTCGGGATCAAGCCCCTCTACCTGGCGCAACGGGCGGGCCGGCTGCGCTTCGCCTCCTCGCTGCCCGCCCTGCTCGCGGGCGGCGGGGTGGACACCTCCCTCGACCCGGCCGCACTGCACCAGTACCTGACCCTGCACGGCACGGTGGCGGCACCGCGCACCGTGCTCGCCGGGGTGCGCAAGCTCCCGCCGGCCACCGTGCGGGTCGTGGAGCCGGGCGGCGGCCAGCACGACCGGTGCTACTGGCAGCCCTCCTACAGCCGCCGCCCCGAGCACGCGGGCATGGACGCCGCCGCCTGGCGGGAGGCCGTGCTCGACGCGCTGCGCACCGCCGTCCGGCGCCGTACGGTGGCGGACGTGCCGCTGGGCGTGCTGCTCTCCGGTGGTCTGGACTCCAGCCTGATCGTGGCGCTGCTCGCCGAAGCGGGCCAGCACGACCAGACCACCTTCAGTGTCGGGTTCGAGACGGAGCGCGGGGAGCAGGGCGACGAGTTCCGGTACTCGGACCTGGTGGCCAGGGAGTTCGCCACCGACCACCACCAGATCATGGTCCCCTCCGACCGGCTGCAGACCGCCGTGGACCGGGCGGTGGCGGCCATGAGCGAGCCGATGGTCAGCCACGACGTGGTCGCCTTCCACCTGCTGGCGGAACAGGTCTCCAAACACGTCAGCGTCGTGCAGAGCGGGCAGGGTGCCGACGAGATCTTCGCCGGGTACCGTTGGCACCCCGCGCTGGCGGCCGTGCCGCGCGAGCGGGAACCCGAGACCTTCGCCCGGGTGTTCTTCGACCGGTCGCACGCCGATCTGGGCCGGATCCTCCAGCCGGATCTGCTGGCGGACCACGACGCCTCCAGCGACCTGGTCCGCGCGCACATGGCGCCCGCGGGAGCCGAGACCGCCCTTGACGCGGCCATGCGGCTGGACACCCACGTCCTGATGATCGACGATCCGGTCAAGCGGGTCGACAACATGACCATGGACTGGGGTCTGGAGGCACGCGTGCCGTTCCTGGACCACGAGCTGGTCGAGCTGGCCGCCGCCTGCCCGCCCGAGCTCAAGCTCGCCCACGGGGGCAAGGGGGTCCTCAGGGACGCCGCCCGCAAGCTGCTGCCGCGCGAGGTGATCGACCGGCCCAAGGGCTACTTCCCCGTACCGGCGATCCGCCGGATGGCTCCGCCAGTGCTCGACCGGGTCCAACAGGCCCTGTCGGCCCCCGAGGCCCGGTCCCGGGGGGTCTTCCGGGAGGCCTACCTGGCCGAGCTGCTGGCCGCACCGGACGCCCACCGCACGGCGCGCGGGGCGAACGCGCTGTGGCAGGTGGCCCTGCTGGAGATGTGGCTGCAGTGCCACGGGATCGGCTGAGCGGGGAAGGGACCATGGTGGACCAGCGGGCGGATCCCGTGGCCTCGGCGCAGGCGGCCCCCCTGGCCGAGGCCCTCCCGGAGGCCCACGCCACCCCGGACGCGCACAGCCAGGTGATCGCCCACGGCTGCTGGTACCCCTCGGCGGACCCCACCGGCGGGCGGGTGGCCTTCATCTGCAACCGCGGCGGCGTACCGCAGCTGTGGACGGGATCGGCCGACGGCGACGACGTGCACCTCCTGGACACCGGGCTCGACCCGGTCATCGAGGTCTCCTGGTCCCCGGACGGCCGCTGGATCGCCTACACCACCGCCCCCGGCGGCGGCGAACACACGCGCGTGCTCTGCGTCCGGCCGGACGGCAGCGACCGCCGGGTGCTGGCCGGCGCCGTGGCGGGCAGCACCGCCTACCTCGGCCGCTGGACCCGCGACGGTACGGCCCTGGCCATCACCGCCACCGATCCGCCGGCCGGCTTCCCCAGCGCGGAGCACGGCGGCGCCGGCCCTCCCGCGCCGCACCAGGAGGCGCCCCCGGGCGAGTGGACCAGCCGCGACGGGCGCTCGGTGCCGCTCGGTGGCGCCCACCACGGTGAGGTCGGGACGCTGTTCACGGACGCCGGACCGCCGGGCCCGGCAGAGGCGTCGGCAGCGCTGCGCCCGCCGAGGCCGGCCCCCTACGAACCCGCTCCCGAGCCCCATCTCACGGGTGGGGGCCTGGCCGCGTACCTGGCCGATCCGGCCGGTGTGCGGCCTCCCGAACTCATCGCCACCGAACCGGCGGGCGCCACGCTGCGGGTGTGCGACACCACCCCGGACGGCCGGCTGGTCCTGCTGCTGCGAGGACCGCGCGGCGGGCGTGAGGCCGTGGTGCTGCGGACCACCAGCCGTGAGACGGCGTGCACGGTGCCGGTGGCCGACGGCGATCCCTGGATCGGCCGGTTCTCGCCCGACGGCCGGACGCTGTACCTGCGCAGCGACGCCGACCGCGAGTTCGCGGCTCTGGTCACCGCCGAGCTCGGACCGGACGGCGCCTGCCTGCGCCGTCTGGTGACCGCACAACGCGACGACGCCGACCTGGAGTTGCTCTCGGTCCAGGACGACGGCCGGAGCGCCGTCCTGGCGTGGAACGTGCACGGCCGCAGCGAGCTGGAGAGCATCACCCTGCCCGCCCCGTCCTGGGCCGGCGACGGCGACGACGGACGGCCCTCACCCGAACTCCCCCCGCGTCCGCTGCCCCTGGCGCACGAGGTGGTGACCCGGATCAGCCCGGCCGGCCCGCGGGGACTGGCGCTGGCCGTGTCCGGTTCCCTCCGCCGGCCCGGCGTCTGGCACGCGGTCGACGGCGCGTCACCGCTGCGCACCCCGTGGTCCTCGCGCGACGAGGACGCCGTCGCACCAGGCCGCCCGCCGGTGCGCCCCGAGCACCTGCGCCTGCGGGCCCGCGACGGGCTGGCGCTGGCCGGCTGGTACTACCGCGCCTCCGACCGTGACCCCGACCACCGGGCTCCGTGCGTCGTCCATCTGCACGGCGGACCCGAGCAGCAGGAACGGCCGGTGTTCGACCCGCTCTACCACGAACTGCTCGGCCGCGGCCTGGACGTCTTCGCACCCGACGTACGCGGTTCGCTGGGCGCGGGCCGCTCCTTCGTGAACGCCGACCTCGGACCGGGACGGTTCGCGGCGATCGACGACGTCGCGGACTGCGCGACGCACCTGATCACCCGCGGACTCGCCGACTCCCGGCGGCTGGCCGTGATGGGGCACTCCTACGGCGGCTACCTCACGCTGGCCTCCCTGGTCTGGCATCCGGAGCTGTTCCGCACCGGTGTCTCGGTGTGCGGCATGTCGGACTTCCTGACGTTCTTCGCCGGCACCGAGCCGTGGATAGCGCGCTCGGCCGCGGCCAAGTACGGCCATCCCGAGCGCGACCGGGATCTGTTGCACGAGCTGTCCCCGATGAGCCGGATCGACGCGCTCCGGGTACCGCTGCTGGCCGTCCACGGCGAGCACGACACCAACGTCCCGCCGGGCGAGTCCGAGCAGATGGTCCGGGCGGCCCGCCAACGGGGGATCCCCGCCGAACTGCTGATCCTGCCCAACGAGGGCCACGAGTTCAGGCGCACCCGCAGCCGGGTGCTGTTCCGCCGCAGCGCGGCCTCCTGGATCGAACGCCACCTCGCCGGCTGAACTCCGCCGGGCCGATCGGGCCGCGGGGCCTCACCAGACGCCGGGGACCAGGCGGTGGGTGCGGGCGGCGTAACCGGTGTAGGACGCACCGAGGGCCTGCGCGAGGATCCGCTCCTCGACCCGGATCCGGTAGCCGACGGCGAGGCCCAGTGCGCCCATCACCACGGCGAAGGAGGCGGCGTTGCCGAAGGAGAGCGTGGTGGCCGTGGCGGCGAGCAGGGCGCCGCTGTAGGCCGGGTGCCGCAGCCGGCGGTACGGGCCCCAGTCGACCACCTGGTGGCCCTCCTGGACGTGGACCGTGCCCCGGAAGAACCTGCCGAGGGTGTGGATCGACCACAGCCGCAGCGCGATCCCGGCCCAGGTGAGCACCAGCAGCGCCGGCAGTGCCCAGGCCACCGGGAAGGAGAGCCCGGGCAGCGCGCGGGCCGCCGGGCCGGCCAGTGCCAGGCTGCCACCGGACAGCACGGCGATGGCGAGCAGGGTCCGCCACTCGGTCCGCGCGGTCCGGCCACTGCGCCGGAACTGCCTCACCTGCAGCCATACTTCGGCCGCCACCCAGAGTGCCATAGTGACGGTGTAGGCCCACCGTACCGATTCCACCACGACGTTCCCCTCTCCAACTGCCCGTGTGGGTGCCACGAACGTCTCACCCCGGGCGGGTGGAGCGGCTCAACTCCACGGTGGAGAGGATTGGTTCAACTCCCGGGTGGAGACGGGGTGGAGAGCCGGGTGGAGGGCGCGGACCGGACCGGGCCGGCCACCCGGGCGCGCACACCTGGGCCCCTCAGGCCGTCGGCCCGCCGCGGCCTACGGGCGGGCCTGGGTGAAGGCGCCGCCGAGGTAGCGGTGCTCCGGGTCGTCCTCGGCCAACTCGCCGTGCTCGGCGAGCAGGGCGGGGGCGAAGACCTCGGCGTCGTCCTGCGGCCGGTAGCCGAGCGCGCGCGCCGGGGCGAGGTCCCACCAGCCACGGGTGTTGGCCGAGACGCCGTACACCACGGTGTGCCGGTGGCCGTCGAGCCGGGCGGTCAGCGCGGCGTGCACCAGTCGGCCGCAGTCGCCCGGGCTGAGCCAGGTGGCGAGTTGGCGGACGGTGGACGGCTCGGGGAAGCAGGAGCCGATCCGCACCGAGACGGTCTCGACGCCGTACCGGTCCGCGTAGAGCGAGGCGAGGTCCTCGCCGAAGCACTTGGACAGGCCGTAGTAGGTGTCCGGGCGGTGCGGGGTGTCGACGCCCACCGGACCGCCTCCGGGCGGGCGTTCGGTGAAGCCGACCGCGTGGTTGCTGCTGGCCAGGACGACCCGGCGCACCCCGGCCGCGCGAGCCGCCTCGTAGAGGTGGTAGCTGCCGGTGATGTTGGCCGCCAGGATCTCCGGGAACGGCGCCTCCACCGGGATCCCGGCGAGGTGCACGATCCCGTCCACCCCGCGGGCCGCCGCGGTCAGCGCCTCCAGGTCGGCGAGGTCGGCGGTGACCGCCGCCGGCTCGTCGGGCACCGGGACACGGTCGAGGAGGCGCAGACGGTAACCGTGGCGCGGCAGTTCGGCGCGCAGGATGGCACCGACCCCGCCGGCGGCACCGGTCATCAGCAGCTCCGGCACGGCGACCGACTCCATTCGCGCTCGCGGACAGGACCGACTCGAACCGGGCCGACGCTACTCCGCGAACCCCCTTGCCACCAGCGTTCTTGACGGTCGGTTCGGCCACCATCGACACCATCGCGGCGGCCACCGGCATGGGCACCGCCACCACGCTGCGCCGGCACTTCGACCGCACGGTCGGCGTGCCTCCGGACACCTACCGCCGCACCTTCCGCTCGCGGACCCGTCCCGACCCGAGCACCGGCGGACGACACCGCCGACGCCCCGGGTCCTGAGGACCGGGAAGGCCGGAGCGCCCAGCCGCACGCCTACGCCTTCCCCGGCCGGCCCCACAACCTGCGCACGGTCTCGAAGACCTTCTGGTCGTGCGAGATCTCGACCACGTTCCCGTCCGGGTCCCGCAGGGCGCAGACATAGCCGACCCACTCGGAGACGTCCTGCGGCTCCCAGTGCAGGCAGCCCAGTTCCCTCGCCCGCTCGGCGATCCGGTCGACCTCGGCGCGGCTGGGCACCTCGATGCCCAGGTGCGCGAAGGGGGCCAGCAGGCCGAGCCGCTTGCCGCTGTCCCGGTCGAAGGCCACCAGCACCAGTACGAACGGTGTCTCGTACTGGCCGGGGTTCGACAACCACGCGCTGCTGCCGTCGGCGTCCGCGAAGCGGGAGACCACCACGAGCGGCGTCAGCGCGGTGTAGAAGTCGATCGCACGGTCCAGATCACCGACCGGCAGCGCGATGTGCGTCCAGCGGGCCTGCGGCAGTGAGCCGTCCGTTCGCGGCGAGTTGTCCATTGCCCATACATCGCACGGCGGGACCGTCGGCGCCAAGGGGGCGTCCCGGCGCGCCGTGCGCCCCTTGTGCCTCCCGAGCGCCTACTGAAAACCCGATGATCCGACTATCGTTAGCTGACGAGACCTATCGAAGCACTCCGGACGGCGGCGACCCAGCCGAACACTCTCCAGGAGGCAGCGTGACCACCAGAGCCGCAACCGGCGGCAGAACCGGACGCGCGGGGACCTCGCGGTGGACCACGGACCCCGACCACCCCCACTACAAGTGGGTGGCGCTCTCCAACACGACCCTCGGCACGCTGATCGCGACCATCAACGCCTCGATCGTGCTGATCTCGCTGCCGGCCATTTTCAACGGCATCGGTCTGGACCCGCTGCAGCCCGGGAACGTCAGCTACCTGCTGTGGATGCTGATGGGATACATGCTGGTCACGGCCGTCCTGGTGGTCACCCTCGGGCGGCTGGGCGACATCCACGGCCGGGTGCGGATCTACAACGCCGGTTTCCTGGTCTTCACCGTCACCTCGGTGGCCCTCTCGCTCGACCCGCTGCACGGCGGGCCCGGCGCGCTGTGGCTGATCGGCTGGCGGGTGGTCCAGGCGGTCGGCGGCTCGATGCTGATGGCCAACTCGGCGGCGATCATCACCGACGCGTTCCCGGCCGACCGGCGCGGCATGGCGCTGGGCGTGAACATCGTGGCCGGCATCGCCGGCTCGTTCATCGGCCTGGTGCTGGGCGGGCTGCTCGCCGAGTGGGACTGGCGGTCGATCTTCTGGGTCAACGTGCCGATCGGCATCCTCGGCACGGTCTGGGCGTACCGGTCGCTGCACGACACCGGGGTCCGCCGGCCGGCCCGGATCGACTGGTGGGGCAACGTCACGTTCGCGTTCGGCCTGACCGCGCTGCTGGCCGCGATCACCTACGGCATCCAGCCGTACGGCGGCCACACCATGGGCTGGACCAACCCCTGGGTGCTCACCGGGCTGATCGGCGGCGTGGCGCTGCTGGTGGCGTTCTGCCTGGTCGAGTCCCGGGTCGCCGAGCCGATGTTCCCGCTGGCCCTGTTCCGCGACCCGGTCTTCGCCGGCGGGAACGCGGCCACCCTGTTGGGCTCGGTCGCCCGCGGTGGTCTGCAGTTCATGCTGATCATCTGGCTGCAGGGCATCTGGCTGCCGCTGCACGGCTACGACTACGCCGACACCCCGCTCTGGGCCGGCATCTACCTGGTCCCGCTGACCTTCGGCTTCCTCGCCGCCGGACCGATCTCCGGCTACCTGTCGGACCGGGCCGGGGCCCGGCTGTTCGCCGCCGGCGGGCTGGTGGTGATGGCCGTCTCCTTCGCGGGGCTGCTGGTGCTGCCGACCGACTTCGGCTACCCGTGGTTCGCGTTCCTGGTGTTCCTCAACGGTCTCGGCGGCGGCCTGTTCGCCGCGCCCAACACCTCGCTGATCATGTCGAGCGTGCCGGCCGGGGCCCGCGGCGCCGCCTCCGGCATGCGGGCCACCTTCCAGAACGCCGGCATGGTGCTGTCGATCGGCGTCTTCTTCTCGCTGATGGTGGCCGGACTGGCCGGGTCGCTGCCGCACACGCTCAGCTCGGGGCTCACCGCGCAGGGGGTGCCGGCCGGTGACGCGCACACCATCGCGTCGCTGCCACCGGTGGGCACGCTCTTCGCCGCGTTCCTCGGCTACAACCCGATCCAGCAGCTGCTGGGCCCGCACGTGCTCGGGCAGCTGCCGGCGGCCAACGCACGGACGCTGACCGGCCGGCAGTTCTTCCCGCAGCTGATCTCCGGGCCGTTCCACGACGGCCTGGTGGTGGTGTTCTGGCTGGCGATCGCGATGTCACTGGTCGCCGCGGCCGCCTCACTGGTGCGCGACCGGCCCAGCACGGGTCGCCCGCGGGCCGGCCGCGCGGGGACCGGGCGCCCGCGGCCGAGCCGGGAGGGGCGCGGCGGATCATGAGCGCGGTCGAGGGCGGCGGCACCGGGGCCGAGGCCGGCGGCGGCCTCTCCTCGGACGCCGTCGTCCGGCTCCGCCTGGTGATCGCCCGGCTCAACCGGCAGATGGCCCAGGCCTCCAGCGGGAAGGACCTGACCTTCGCCCAGCTCTCCGCGCTGGCCCGGATCGAGCAGCACGGGCCGCTGCGACTGGGCGAACTCGCCGCACGGGAACGGGTGGCCGTGCCGTCCATGATCCGCACGATCGGCCCGCTGACCGCCGACGGGCTGATCGCCAAGACCCCCGACCCGCTGGACGGCCGCTCCCAGCTGCTGGAACTCAGCCCGGCGGGCCTGGAGGCCATCACCCGGATCCGCCGCGAGCGCTCCGAGCTGCTGGCCCACCGCAGCGGGCGGCTCACGGCGGAGCAGTGCCGGGAGCTGGAGGCGGCCGTTCCGCTGCTGGAGCTCCTGCTGGACGAGCCCGAACCCGGCTGCCCCGCCCCCGGAGGCCCGGGCGCCACGGCTGGCTGACGCCTCGCCGTCAGCCCTCGGGACCCGGCTCCTCGGGATCCGACTCCTCGGGGGAGAGGTTCGGGATGTCGGCCCGGTACAGGCTGACCAGCAAGCCGTAGGCGTCACCCCGGGAGCTGTCGGTCGGGTACGGCTCGGCGCCCTGCTCCCGCAGCCGCGCGGCCAGCGCCTCGGCCTCGTCCGGCGTGAGCCAGAGGTGGCGCAGCACGGTGTGCTCGGTCCGGCCGGGCAGCATCTCGGCCAGGGCCGCGTTGATCAGGAACTCGCCGCCGACCTCGGCGTCGTCGGCCAGTTTGAAGCCGCGACTGACCAGCGCGAAGTACTGCTCGGTGCCACCGCGCACCTGCCGGGTCTCGGCCAGCCGGACCAGGCCGTCGAGACCCTGCGCGCGCTCCCCGCCGAGCCGGAGATCGACATCGCCTTCATCGACGCGGACAAGGTCGGCTACCCGCTCTACTACGAGGAGATCGTCCCGCGCCTGCGCCCCGGCGGCCTGGTCGTGCTGGACAACGTCTTCCTCGGCGGCCGCGTCCTCGATCCCGCCTACCAGGAGGAGCACCACCTGGCGATGCGCCGCCTCAACGACTTCATCGCCGCCGACGACCGGGTCGACGCGGTGATGCTCCCCGTCCGCGACGGCGTCACGCTGGCCCGGAAGCGCTGACCCGGGCCGGGGCACGGATCAGGGTGACGGCGGCGATCACCCCTCTCCCGGCCGACCTCGAGGACCGGCCCGACTTCGGGAATCAGTAGGATCACCCGAATGTCACAGGAGCGAACGAGAACGGCGGAACCCCCGACGGCCACCGGTCTCCTCGACGCCGGCGTCAACGTGTTCGCCCTGGCCGTCGCGGTGGCGAACGTGATCATGCAACTCGCACGCCTGCCGATCGCCTACGGAGTGATCGAGAGCAAGGTCGAGCACGGCCGGATAGACCGCCATCCGTTCAAGCGGATGCGCACCACGCTGAGCTACCTCGTGATCGCGCTGTTCGGCACCGACGCGGAGCGCGCCGTGATGCGCCACGAGGTCAACCGGTCCCACCGCCGGGTGCGTTCGGACGCCGACAGCCCCGTCGACTACACCGCCTTCGACCGCGAACTCCAACTCTGGGTCGCCGCCTGCCTCTTCTGGGGCCTGGAGGACTTCCACCAGCGGATGCACGGCCCCCAGCCGGCCGAAGCCCGGGAGGCGCTGTACCAGGCCGGCGCGCGGCTCGGCACCACCCTGCAGGTCACCGAGAGCATGTGGCCCGCCGACCGGGCCGCGTTCGAGGAGTACTGGAACGCCTCACTGGAAGGGCTGTCGATGGACGACACCAGCCGTGCGTTCCTGCACCGGCTGGCGGGCCTGGCCTTCCTCCCCGCTCCCCTGCGCCTGCCACTGGGGTCCTTCCACCGCTTCCTCACCACCGGCTTCCTGCCGCCGCGCTTCCGCGAGGAACTGCGCCTCCCGTGGAGCGACCGCCGCCAGCGGGCCTTCGACGCCTACGTCACCACCACCGCCCGCGTCTCCCGGGCCCTCCCCCGCCCGGTCCGCCAGTTCCCGTGGAACCTCATCCTCCGGGACGCCCGTCGCCGCATCCGGCAGGGACGCCCCATCGTCTGACCGCGACCGGTGCCGGCCGACTCCGGCCGGCACGGCGCCCAACTCCCGCCCAGGCGGAGCCTCGCCGCGCCGGTGACGGGCCGGCCGGGACTCCCCGCACCGCCCCGGCCCGCGGACCCAGCCGGCCGCCGGGCTTCGAAGCGCCCCGCTACCGGCCGGCGACCGGGCGCCGGCAGCGGGGCAGCGCGACCTCGTCCCAGATCCCGTCCAGCGCCCGGACGAAGCCCCGTACCTCGTCGGCGCTGTGCACCGCCCCGGGGGCGATCCGCAGGATCTCCTCCCCGACCCGCACGCTCGGCGCGTTGATCGCCTGGACGTAGCAGCCGTGGCGCTCCAGCAGGAGGCCGGAGATCTCCTTGCACACGCCCTCGTCCCCGACGAGCACGGAGACGATGTGGGAGCGGTCGGACAGGAAGGGGATGCCCCGCTCGGTCAACAAAGTGTGCGTCAACCGCGCGTTCGCCCACAGTCGCTGCCGCTCCCGGTCCGACGTCCGCAGGTGCCGGACCGCCGCGAGCGCGCCGGCCACCACCGCCGGCGGCAGCGCCGTGGTGAAGATGAAGGGGCGGGACAGGCTCCGCACCGTGTCCACCACCGCGGCCGGACCGGCGATGTAGCCCCCGACGGTACCGAACCCCTTGGCCAGCGTGCCCATGACGACGGTGAACTCGTCCGCGAGTCCGAGGCTGGCCGCGATGCCGGCCCCCTGCGGTCCGTACATGCCGACCGCGTGCACCTCGTCGAGGAAGGTCATCGCCCCGTGGCGCTTGGCTATGTCGGCGATCTGCGCCAGGGGGGCGATGTCGCCCGCCATCGAGTAGACGGACTCCATCACGATCAGTTTCGGACGGTCGGGGTCGGCGGCGGAGATCAGTTCCTCGAGGTGGGCCGGGTCGTTGTGGCGGAAGATGCGCTTCTCCGCGCCGCTGTGCCGCAGTCCGTCGATGATGGAGGCGTGGTTCGACTCGTCCGACAGGACGAGGCAGCCGTCCATGCGGGCGGGCAGGACGGACAGCGCGCCGTCGTTCGCGGTGTACCCGGAGGTGAAGAGCAGCGCGTCCTCCTTGCCGTGCAGATCGGCCAACTCCTGCTCCAGCAGGACGTGGTAGCCGTTGGTGCCGGCAATGTTCCGGGAGCCGCCCGCCCCGGCCCCGAGCTCGTCGAGGGCCTGTCGCACCGCCGCCATCACCAGGGGGTGCTGGCCCATGCCCAGATAGTCGTTGCTGCACCAGACCCTGATGTCGCGAACCGCGCCGTCCCGCTCGTGCCGCGCCATCGGAAAATTCCCGGCCTGTCGGGCGATCTCGAGGAATTCTCGTTTCCCGACCGCCTGCTCCGGTTTCTGCGCGTCGTGCGGGAAGAAATCCCGGTAATGGGTCATGACGTCTACTCGCTCTCTCGGAACCGTCACGGAACGGGGCTCGCCCCCAAGGTCGGCGACACGCACCGGAGCTCGGTCGCGCGACACCTCGCATCGCCTGCGGCTGCCCGATCCGCGGCGGCGGGCAGGCGGAAACCGCCCGGTCGGCACGGTACGGCCCGCCCGGCCCGCGACGGGAGCCGGATTCCTTCGGCTTCCCGACATCATCCCCGGGCGGCATATCATTTCGATGGCGTAGCCCGCGACATTGCCCCGGAACCAGGAGTTCCGCCGGGCCGCGGGAAATACTCCGGCGGATGTTCCGCAAAGCCGGTCGAAATGCCCGGCCCCGGTGCTATGCTCGCCGAAATCACACCCACCTGACGGGAATTTCGCATGTCTGCGAGTGACACCTACGTCAACCAGGTTCTCCAGGTGCTTTCCACCGAGCCCAAGAAGATCGTGCTGTCCTGGCGGGGCACCGCGGTCACCGCGGCGGAGTTCACCACCGGCGTCCGATCGGCGGCCGAGGTCCTGCGCCGGCGGCACGGCGAGGACGGCCTCGACGGCGGCGCGGGCCCGGTCGTCGCCGTGCTCACCGTGACCAACTCCCCCGCCACGCTGATCCTGCGGTACGCGGCGAACCTGACCGGGGCCACGGTGGTCCACCTGCACACCACCAACGCGGTGGACCCGGGCGACCGGCTGACCAGGAACGCCGAGCTGCGCATCCTGACGGACACCCACGCGACCGTGCTGGCCGTGGACGCGGAGCACCTGGCGGCGGCCCGGGAGCTGCGCGACCTGCTGCCGAACCCCCCGGTGCTGGCCGCGCTCGGCGACCTCGGCCCCGACGTCCTCGACCTGAGCGCCGGCGACGAGGCCGCGTTCGACCCGACCGCCGTGGACGTCCTGCCGGACCGGGCCGCCGTGGTGACCTACACCAGCGGCACCACGGGCCAGCCCAAGGGCATCGCGGTCGACTTCCGCACGCGCAACGGCTTCATCGTCGCCGGTCTGCGGATGAAGTGGCGCTCGGTCTACCTGGCCACCCTTCCGATGAGCCATTCCAGCGGCGCGACGGCCGACGACTCGCTGGCCTCCGGCGGCAGCGTGGTGCTGCACGACGGCTTCGAGGCCGGCGAGGTCCTGCGAGCCGTACGGGAGCACCGCGTCTCGCGGCTGCTGGTCTCCCCGCCACAGCTCTACCAGCTCCTGGACCACCCGGACCTGGCCGCCACCGACCTGTCGGCCCTCACGATGCTGTGCTACACCGGCTGCCCGGCCTCGCCGGAGCGGCTGGGCGAGGCGGTCAAGGTCTTCGGCCCCGCTCTCGTCCAGGTCTACGGCAGCAGCGAGGCCGGCGCGATCAGCATGCTGACGCCCGCCGAGCACCTGGAGGCCGACCTGCGAACCACCGTCGGGCGGCCGCTGGCCGGCGAGGTGCGCATCCGTGATCCGCACGGCCACCACGACCTGCCCGTGGGCGAGGTCGGTGAGGTCTGCGTCCGCTCGCCGTTCGCGATGCGCGAGTACCTGAACGACCCCGAACTCACCGCTCGGACCGTCCGGGACGGCTGGGTCCACACCGGCGACCTCGGCCGCCTCGACGAGCACGGCTACCTCCGACTGCACGGCCGGATGTCCGACGTGATCAAGACCAACGGGATCAAGGTCTATCCGACCGCGGTCGAGAACGTCCTGCTGTCCCACCCGGACGTGGTCCAGGCCGCCGTGTTCGGCGTCCCGGACGCGGACCACGTCGAACACCTGCACGCCGCCGTCGTCCTGCGCGCCGGGGGCGACGCCTCGTCGGCGGACCTGCGCGAGCACGTAGCCGCCGAGCTCTCCCCCAAGCAGGCCCCGGCCGTCATCGACCTCCGCACGCGGTTGCCGCTCACCGGCACCGGCAAGCCGGACCGGGCCCGGCTGGTCTCGGACACCACCCGTGGTCGGCCATGACCGTGTCCCTGGCCACCGTCCTGGCCGAGTCCGCACACCGCCGGCCGGACCACGCGGCCCTGGTCCTCGACGGCCGGCGGATCACTTACCACGAACTGTGGCGCGACGCGCGGCGCTACGCGGCGGTGCTGCGCGGGCACGGGCTCGGCCCCGGCGCCAGGATCGCCCTGCTGCTGCCCAACACCGCGCACTTCCCGCTGGCCTACTTCGGGGTGCTGGCGCTGGGCGCCGTGGCCGTGCCGGTCAACCCCCTGCTGCGCGCGGAGGAGATCGCCCACGTCCTGCGGGACAGCGCGGCGGCGGCGCTGATCTGCGCCGCCACGGAGCTCGGCGAGGGCGCCGAGGCGGCCGACGCCACCGGGACGCCGCTGTTCACGGTGGCGGTGGAGCGGGAGGGCGGTGCGCCGCGTCTGGACGTGCTGGCCGGGCGGGCCGAGCCGATCGCCGCGGAGGTCCAGCGCGAACCCGGTGACCTCGCGGTGGTGCTCTACACCTCCGGCACCACCGGAAGGCCCAAGGGCGCCATGCTCACCCACCGCAACCTGGTGACGAACGTCGCGACCACGATGCTCTCGCCGTTCGCCTTCCAGGCCCGCGACGTCCTGCTCGGCTGCCTGCCGCTGTCCCACACCTTCGGCCAGATCTGCGGGATGAGCACCTGCTTCCGGGCCGGCGCCACCCTGGTGCTGATGCCGAGGTTCGACGGCCCGCGGGCGCTGGACCTGATGGTGCGCGAGCGGTGCACGCTGATGATGGGGGTGCCGACCATGTACCTCGCGCTGCTCGCCGCCGCCCGGAGCGACCCGCGGCGGCCACCGCTCGACCGGGTGTTCTCCGGCGGGGCCGCGCTGCCGGTGGCGGTCCTGGAGGAGATCCGGGCGACCTTCGGCTGCCCGGTCTACGAGGGCTACGGCCTGACCGAGACCTCACCGGTGGTGGCCTACAACCAGCCGGCCTGGCCGACCAGACCGGGAACCGTGGGCCGGCCGATCCGGGGCGTCGACGTCGCGATCGCCAGGGCCGAGGTCGAGGGCCGCATCGAACTGCTGCCGGCCGGCGAGGTCGGCGAGGTCGTCATCCGCGGCCACAACGTGATGGCCGGGTACCTGAACCGGCCGGAGGCGACCGCCGAGGTGATCGTCGACGGCTGGTTCCGTTCCGGCGACCTCGGACGCCTGGACGCCGACGGGTACCTGTCCATCGTCGACCGCAAGAAGGATCTGATACTGCGCGGCGGCTACAACGTCTACCCGCGCGAAGTGGAGGAGGTGCTGACGCGCCACCCGGCGATCGCCCAGGTCGCGGTGGTCGGCCTGCCGCACGAGCGGCACGGCCAGGAGGTGTGCGCCTTCGTGCTGGTCCGCCCCGGCATCCGCGCGGACGCCGTCCTGGCCGAGGAGATCGTCGCCTGGGCCAGGACGCGTCTGGCGGCCTACAAGTACCCGCGCCGCGTGGAGTTCCTCCACGCCTTCCCGCTCGGCCCCGGCGGAAAGGTCCTCAAACGGGAACTGCTCTCCCGCTCCGGCCGCTGACCCCCGCCGGGCCCGTTCACCGGCGCCGGGGAGCGCGCGTGCGACGTGCCGGCCCGCACCGAGCCGAAGGCCCGCGAGCCGGTCCCGGCGCGCGGTTCACAGGTCCAGGACGAGGTCGGCCGGTGGCTGTGAGCAGCAGATGAGGGCGTTCCCCTCGGCCGGTGCCTCGATCGGTTCCGGTGAGTAGTCGACGCGGCCCTGGAGCACGGCGGTCTCGCAGGTGTGGCAGACGCCGGTGCGACAGGACCACCGGGTGGGGACGTCGCAGGCCTCGGCGAGTTCGAGCAGTGTCCGGTACTCCGGGTGCCAGGGCACGGCCAGGCCGCTGCGGGCGAACGAGACGGTCGGCCCCGGCCGTCCCCCGGGTGGGTGGGCGGGAAGGTGCGGGGCGCGTGCGGCCGCGGGCAGCACGCCGGGGGTGATGGCGGACAGTGCGCCGAAGGTCTCGGTGTGGATCCGGCTGGCATCGATCCCAGCGGCGACCAGGGCGGCGGACACGTCCCGCATGAACGCGGTGGGCCCGCAGATGTAGGCGTCCGCGTCCCGGGGAAGGCCGAGGTCGCGCAGCTGCTGGGCGGAGATCCGGCCGCCCGCCGTGTAGTCGATGCCCGGGCGGTCACCGGCGCGCGGTCTGCTGTACGAGACGTGGGCGTGGCCGGCGGGCAGTTCGGCCAGGAGGGCCCGCGTCTCCTCGGCGAAGGGATGGCTGTCGCCGTCCCGTGCTCCGTGCACCCACCACACCTGACGCCGGGACCGCGCGTCGGCGAGGGCGTGCAGCATGGCCAGGACCGGGGTGGCACCGACACCGGCGGAGAGCAGCAGGACCGGGGAGTCACCGGCCGCGAGGATGAACGTGCCCCGTGGCGCCGCGACGTCCAGGACGTCGCCCGCCGTCACGTGCCGTCGCAGGTAGCCGCTGGCGGCGCCGTGCGGCTCCTGCTTCACGCTGATCCGGTACTCGGCGGCGCCCGGTCGACCCGACAGCGAGTAGCTGCGGATCAAGGCGGGACCCGCCGCCTCCGGCCGCAGCCGCAGCGTGAGGAACTGGCCCGGAAGTGCCGCCGGAAGCGGGAGGCCGTCGGTCGAGGCCAGGGTCAGCGAGAAGATGTCGCGGCTCTCCGGGGTGACGCGGGCGACCCTGAGCGGGCGGAACCCCGGCCAGGCCGGTGGCGGGCTGTTCGCGGCCGGGGTCAGGCCGGTGTTCCCGGCAGTCGCGCCGAGCCCGCGGAGGTCGTTGTCGAGCAGGGTCCGCAGCGAGTCCTGCCAACCGGGGCTCAGCGCGGGAATGCGCAGCGCACGCTCCAGTTGGGGCCGACGGTGGCCGGGCAGGTAGAGCAGGGCGTCCATTTCCACGACGGTCATCCCCTCCGGCCCCGAGGCGATCTTCACGATCTCGTCCCCGGCCTCCACCTGGCCTTCGGTGAGCACGCGCAGGTAGAAGCCCGGGCGGCGGTGGGACACCAGCAGGGCCGCCATCCGGGGCTCCTCCATCCGCAGGCCCACGCGGTAGCACGTCACGCGGGGCTGGGTGACCTCGAAGACCGCACTCCCGATCCGGTAGCGGTCCCCGATGCACACCTCGTCGTCGGGCAGCCCGTCCACGGTGAAGTTCTCGCCGAACTGGCCGAACGTGAAGTCGTCCCGCTTCAGCTCCCGCTGCCAGTAGCGGTAGGAGTCGATCTGGTACACCAGCACGGCACGCTGCTCGCCGCCGTGCCCGGCCAGGTCGCCCTGGCCGTCGCCTTCCAGATTGAGCCGCCGAACCGTCCTGGGGCCGGTGACGGGCTGCTTCCAGATCCCGGTACGCGTGATCCGGCCGTGCCAGGAGACGTCCTTGGGCAGACCGACGTTGACCGCGAGCAGAGTGGCCATGTCACACCTTCTTCCATGCTCCCACCGGACGCGGGTGCCCGCCACGGCGGCGGTGTCGCCTGAACTGCCCCTGCGGGAAGTGCCCTTCACGGAGCTGCCCGAGTCTGCGCGGGTACGGCCGACCGGGCGCGGCACCGGCTGACCGGGGTCGGCGGAGCGGGATGCCGGGGGCGTACCGGCGCGATCCGGGTCGCCGGTTGCCCGCTGGACGGTGGTGCGCGCGGCGCCGGGGTGGTGGGGAACCGTCAGATTTATATCGCTCTCTTGACTGGCGTCACGGCCACGCCATACTTGCCTTGTCCCCGCACGCTCCCCCGCTCGCCCGATCGAGGTGCCGCCGATGGAGCTCTCCCCTTCCGCGCACGTGGACACGTTCTGTCGCGACCACCTTCCACCCGCCGAACAGTGGCCCGAACTACTCTGCGAGTTGCCCGAGTTGGCCTATCCGGACCGACTCAACTGCGCGCAGGCGCTGCTGGACGACACCATCGCGCGGTTCGGTCCCGACCGGCGCGCGCTGCTCAGCCCGAGCGAGGAGTGGAGCTACCGCGAACTGCTGGACCGCGCCGACCGGGTGGCCCGGGTGCTGACCGAGGACCTCGCCCTGCTGCCCGGCAACCGGGTGCTGCTGCGCGGGCCCAACACCCCCTGGCTGGTGGCCTGTTGGCTGGGCGTGTTGAAGGCCGGCGGGGTGGTGGTGACCACCATGGCACTGTTGCGCTCGCCCGAGCTGACCACGATCCACGAGATCAGCACGCCCGTCGTCGCCCTCTGCGACCACCGCTGGACCGACGAGCTGCTGCGAGCCGACACCCCGGGGCTGACCGTGGTCGGCTACGGCGGCCCGGGGGCCCAGGACCTGACGGCACGCTGCGCCGCGAAGCCGGCCAGCGGCTTCACCGCCGTGCCCACCGCCGCCGACGACGTCGCGCTGATCGCCTTCACCTCCGGCACCACCGGCCGGCCCAAGGCCACCCTGCACTTCCACCGGGACGTCCTGGCCATCGCCGACACCTTCTCCCGGCACGTGCTGCGCCCGACCCCCGACGACCTGTTCACCGGCACGCCCCCGCTGGCCTTCACCTTCGGCCTGGGCGGGCTGGTGGTCTTCCCGCTGCGGGCCGGCGCCGCCGCACTGCTGCTGGAGCAGGCCTCGCCGGAGCAGCTCGCCGAGGAGGTGGCGCGGCACCGGGCGAGCGTGCTGTTCACCGCGCCGACCGCCTACCGGGCCCTGCTGGCAGCCCACCTGACCGACCGACTGGGCTCGCTGCGGCGGTGCGTGTCGGCCGGGGAACACCTGCCGGCGACGGTCTGGGAGGCCTTCCACGCGGCGACCGGACTACGGCTGATCGACGGCATCGGCGCCACCGAACTGCTGCACGTCTTCATATCCGCGGCCGACGCCGACATCCGCCCGGGCGCCACCGGCCGTCCGGTCCCCGGCTACCGGGCCGCGGTGCTGGACGAGGAGGGCACGCCGGTTCCGGACGGGACGCCCGGGCGGCTGGCGGTGAAGGGCCCGACCGGCTGCCGCTACCTGCGCGACGAGCGCCAGCCGGGCTACGTGCGCGACGGATGGAACCTCACCGGGGACACCTACGTCCGCGACCCGGACGGCTACTTCTGGTACCAGGCGCGCACCGACGACATGATCGTCTCAGCCGGCTACAACATCGCCGGGCCCGAGGTCGAGCGGGTGCTGGCCGAGCACCCGACGGTGGCGGACTGCGCGGTCACCGGGGCACCGGACGAGCGGCGCGGGACCGTCGTCAAGGCCTACGTGGTGCCGCGCGAGGGCGCGCCGACCGGGCCGGCGGCGGTGCGCGAACTGCAGGAGTTCGTCAAGCGGACCATCGCGCCGTACAAGTACCCGCGTGCCGTCGAGTTCGTCCCGGCCCTGCCACGCACCACCACCGGCAAGCTGCACCGCGGCGAGCTCCGCCGCTGGGCCCGACTCCCCCTCGGGCGACCCGAGTTGGCCAGCGTCTCGGTGGAGCGGCGGGTGGAGTGGTCGGACACCGACGCGGCCGGTCACTACCACTTCTCCGCGGTGCAGCGCTGGGCCGAGGCGGCGGAGTCGGTACTGCTGCGCCGGCTCGGGCTGGCCGACCTGTTCGGGCGCATCCCACGGGTGCGCTTCGAGGCCGACTACCGCGAGCGGCTCTGGTTCGGCGACCCGGTGCGGATCGAGCTGCGGGTGGCGCGGGTGGGCACCACCTCGCTGCAGTACTCCTTCGACGTGCACGGGCCGACCGGCATCGCCGCCAGCGGCCGGATGACGGTGGCGCACGCGGCCCCGCGTGAGCCGGGCTCGGTGCCCTGGCCCGAGCCGGTGCGCCGGGCGCTGGCGGAGTCCGGTCCGCAGGCCGCCGAGTCCTACCGCTGATCCCCAACCCACCACCCCGGAGGGCACCATGCGCGTTGCCGTGATCGGAGCCGGGCCCGGCGGACTGTACTTCGCCGCGCTGGCCAAACAGCTCTTCCCGCACGCGGAGATCACCCTGTGGGAACGTGACGCGCGCGAGGACACGTCCGGCTTCGGGGTGGTCTTCTCGGACGAGACGCTGGACGGTGTCGCGCAGGCCGACCCGGTGGTCTTCGCCGCGATGTCCGGTGAGTTCGCGCGCTGGAGCGACATCGACGTGCACGTGGCGGGCCGGCTGCGGACCTGCGGCGGCCACGGGTTCGCCGCGCTGGACCGCAACCGGCTGCGGCAGATCCTGCAACAGCGCTGCGAGCAGCTGGCGGTGGACGTGCGCTACCGCACTCCGGCCCCGCCGGTCGCGCAACTGGCCGCCGACCACGACCTGGTGGTGGCCGCCGACGGGGTGCGCTCCGGCACCCGGGCGGCCTACCCGGACGCCTTCGGGACCGAGCTGGACGAGCGCCACTGCCGCTACATGTGGCTGGCCACCGACCGGGTCTTCGAGGCCTTCACCTTCGTCGTGGCCGAGCACGACTTCGGCGTCCTGCAGGTGCACGCCTATCCCTACAGCGACCGGCGCTCGACCTTCATCGTGGAGATCGGTGAACAGGCCTGGCGCCGCGCGGGCTTCGAGGCCCTGGCCGCCCGCGCGCCGGGGCACGGGGAGAGTGACTGGGCGAGCGTGCGGCGGTGCGAGGAACTGCTCGCCGAGCACCTGGCGGGCCACCGGCTGATCCCGAACGCCTCCCGGTGGATCCGCTTCACCACCGTGCGCAACGCCGCCTGGCGGCACCGGAACGTGGTGCTGCTCGGGGACGCGGCGCACACCGCGCACTTCTCGATCGGCTCTGGCACCAAACTGGCCCTGGAGGACGCCCTGGCACTGGCCGCCGCGTTGCGCGAACAGCCCACGGTGGACGAGGCGTTGGCCTGCTACGAGGCCGAGCGGCGGCCGGTGGTGGAGTCCACCCAGCGGGCCGCGCAGGCCAGCCTGGAGTGGTTCGAGACCATCGGGCGCCGCTCGGGCGAGGACGTCGACCGGTTCGCCTTCGACCTGCTCACCCGCAGCCGGCGGGTCACCTACGGCAGCCTGCGGGCCCGGGACGCCGGCTTCGTGGACGCGGTGGACAGGGCGTTCGGCGGGTCGGCCGGCGTGCCACCGATGTTCCGCCCGCTGCGGCTGGGCCGGCTCACCCTGCGCAACCGGGTGGTGGTGCCGCCGATGGCCACCTTCACCGCCGTCGACGGCCTGCCCAGCGCCTTCGACCGGGCCCAGCTGGGCGCCCAGGCGCTGGGCGGCGCCGCGCTGGTGCTGGCCGGGATGACCGCGGTCAGCCCCGAGGGGCGGGCCACCCCGAGTTGTCCGGGGCTCTGGACGGACGGCCAGGAGGCGGCCTGGCGTGAGCTGGTGGCGACGGTGCGCCAGGTGAGCGACACCCCGCTGGGCATCCAACTGACCCACGCCGGACGCCGGGCGGCCACCGCCCCGCCCGGGCCGGACGGGATCGGCCGCCCGCTCACCGCGGCCGAGGGCGGCTGGCCCACCCTGGCCGCCTCGGCACTGCCCTGGGACACGGCGGGCCCCGTGCCCCGCGCGGCCACCGGCGCCGAGCTGGCCGCCGTCACCGCGGCCTTCGGCCAGGCGGCGGCACGCGCCGCCCGGGCCGGATTCGACGTGCTGGAGCTCCAGTTCGGCCACGGCCACCTCCTCTCCGGCTTCCTCTCCCCGCTCACCAACCGGCGCACCGACGACTACGGCGGTCCGCTCACCCACCGGCTGCGGCTGCCGGTCGAGGTGCTGGCGGCGGTACGCGCCGCCTGGCCGGCCGACCGACCGCTGCTGGTGCGGATCTCGGCGAGCGACTGGGCGCCGGGCGGCACCACCGAGGCCGAGGCGGTGACGATCTGCCGAACGCTGGGCGAGGCGGGTGCGGACGCGGTGGACGTCTCCACCGGCGAGGTGGTCGCCCACCAGCGCCCGCCGTACGGGCGTGGTTACCAGACGCCGCTGGCCGAGCTGATCCGGCGCGCCACCGGTCTGCCGACCATCGCGGTCGGCGCGATCTCCACCCACGACGACGTCAACTCGGTGCTGCTGGCCGGGCGGGCCGACCTGGTCGCGGTCGGCCGCGCCCAGTTGCACGACCCGCTGTGGACCCTGCACGCGGCCGCCGAGCAGGGCTACAGCGGTCCGGCCGCGCCCTGGCCGCCCGCCTGGCGGGCGGGCAGCCGCCGGCCGCCCGGCCCGGGCGCCGACCGCGTCCCGCCGCGCCTGCGACTGCTGCGCGAGGCCGCCGCGCCGGTCCACCGCCGGTGGCTGCCGGCACCGCCGCTGACCGCCCCCGCGACCCGCTGACCCGCGCCCCGCGCCGGAGGACCCGATGCCGTACCTGCCCCGCTTCACCGCCGCCGCCGTCCAGGCCGCACCGGTCTACCTGGACGCGGACGCCACCGTCGACAAGGCCGTCGCCCTGATCGAGGAGGCGGCCGGGCACGGCGCCTCGCTGGTGGTCTTCCCCGAGGTCTTCGTGCCCGGCTACCCGTACTGGAACTGGACGATGAACCCGGTCCAGGGCTCGCCCTGGTTCGAACGGCTCTACCGCAGCGCCGTCGACGTCCCCGGCCCCCAGGTGGCGACCCTCCGCGAGGCGGCCCGCCGCACGGGGGTGGTGCTGGTGATCGGGGTCAACGAGCGCGGCGCGCACAGTCTCGGGGTGCTCCACAACACCCTGCTGATCATCGGCGACGACGGCGAACTGCTTGGTGTGCACCGTAAGTTGGTCCCGACCTGGGCCGAGAAGCTGACCTGGACCGGTGGTGACGGCAGCTCACTGCGGGTGCACCGGACCGCGATCGGCCCGCTCGGCGCGCTGGCCTGCGGCGAGAACACCAACACGCTGGCCCGCTTCACCCTGCTCGCCCAGGGCGAACTGGTGCACGCGGCAAGCTACATCGCCCTTCCGGTGGCCCCCGCCGACTACGACATGGCGGAGGCGATCGCGGTGCGCACCGCCGCCCACTGCTTCGAGGGCAAGCTCTTCTCGGTGGTCGCCTGCTCCACCGTCTCGCCCGAGATGGTCGACCTGATCGCCGGCGATGACCCCGAGGTGCGCAAGCAACTGGCCCGCCCGCACAGCGCGTTGTCCGGCATCTTCGGTCCCGACGGCCGCCCGGTCGGCGAACCGCTGGTGGACGAGGAGGGCATCGTGTACGCCGAGATCGACCTCGGCCGCTGCATCCAGCCCAAGCAGATGCACGACATCATCGGCCACTACAACCGCTTCGACGTCTTCCAGCTCCAGGTCGACAACCGTCCGCGCACCCCCGTGGTGTTCTTCGAGGAGGAAGCTTGAACAACCACGACGACACCCAGGCCGGCCGGGCCCGGGTCACCGACAGCCCCGAACTCCTGTCCTACTACGACGAGTTGGCCAAGGTAGAGGCCGGTGCCCTGTGGACCGTGGCGAACGAGATCGAGCCCTGGTACCCGCAGCCCCGCTCGGTACCGGTGCTGTGGCGCTACGCGGACCTGCGCCCGCTGGTGCGCAAGGCCCTGCCGCTGGTCAACGCCGACGATGCCGGCCGGCGGGTGGTGATGCTGGTCAACCCCGGCCGCCGGGAGCTGAGCGCCGCCGTCGGCCTGCTCTACACCGGCCTGCAGATCATGGGCCCCGGGGAGGCGATGACCGCCCACCGCCACCAGGCCGCCGCCCTGCGCTTCGTGCACGAGGGCCACGGCGCGTGGACCATCGTGGACGGCCAGAAACTCGCCGTCGGCCCACGGGACTTCGCCATCACCCCCAACAACACCTGGCACGAGCACGGCAACGAGGGCACCGACGCCCCGGTCATCTGGCAGGACGGCCTGGACATCCCGCTGGTCAACGCGCTGGACGCGAACTTCTACCAGGTCCACCCCGAACTCCACCAGCGGCCCGGCACGGTGGTGAACTCCTCGCTGCTCAGCTACGGCGGCAATCTGCTCCCCTACGGGATGGAGAAGTGGACCCGCCCCTACTCGCCGCTGCTCGGCTGGCCCTGGGAACCCAGCTACCACGCGCTCGGCCGGCTGGCCGGGGCGCGCGAGGGCTCCCCGTACGACGGCGTGATCATGGAGTACACCGATCCGGTCAGCGGCGGCTCGGTGATGCCCACCATGAGCGCCCACCTCCAGTTGCTGCGCCCGGGCCAGGCCACCCTCGCCCACCGCCACACCGGCTCCGTGGTCTACACCGCCGCCAAGGGGCGCGGCGTGAGCGTCATCGCCGGGCACCGGTTCGCCTGGCAGGAAGGCGACATCTTCTGCGTCCCGTCCTGGGCCTGGCACGAGCACGAGAACCTCGACGCCTCCGAGGACGCCGTCCTCTTCTCCTTCAACGACTTCCCGGTGATGCGCTCGCTCGGCCTGCACCGGGAGGAGGCCTACCCGGACAACGGCGGCCGCCAGCCGATCCTCCCGTAAGGAGCCCCCGATGGACCTGATCACCTACTCCCCCACCGCCGCCGACGCCCCCCGCCTGGGCGCCCGGCTCGGCGACCGGGTCGCCGACCTGGGGGCGCTGGCGGCCCGGGCCGGCGTGGCGCTGCCGGGCGATCTGCTCGCCCTGATCCGGGCTGGGCAGCCGGCCCTGGAGCGTGCCCGCACCCTGCTGGGCCGAGTCGACCACCAGGCACTGCCGCCGCTCGCCGACGTGGTGCTGCGCGCCCCGCTGCGCCCCGGCAAGATCGTCGGCGTCGGCCTCAACTACGTGGAACACGTCGCCGAGTCGCACCGCACCCTGGACACCGCGCGCGAACTGCCGGACCGCCCGGTGCTGTTCAGCAAGCCCGCCACCGCCGTCACGGGCCCCGGCCAGCCGATCCTGCACAACGCCGACCTCACCGAGCAGCTCGACTGGGAGTGCGAACTGGCCGTGGTCATCGGCCGCCCCGCCGTCCGGGTCGCCGAGGCCGACGCCTGGCGGCACGTCTTCGGCTACAGCATCGTCAACGACATCAGCGCCCGTGACCAGCGCCGCTCGGGCCAGTGGTTCTTCTCCAAGGGCCAGGACTCCTACGCGCCGTTCGGCCCGGCCGTGGTCACCGCCGACGAGATCCCCGACCCGCAGAACCTCGGGCTGTCCCTGACCGTCAACGGCGAGACCAAGCAGAACTCCAACACCCGCCACATGCTCTTCTCGATCGCCCGTCTGATCGCCGACATCTCCTCGGGTGTCACGCTCGAGGCGGGCGACGTGATCGCCACCGGCTCCCCCTCGGGGGTGGGCGCCGGCCAGGCGCCCCCGCAGTTCCTGCGGCCCGGCGACCTGGTCGAGGCCACCATCGAGCGGATCGGCACCCTGACCAACCCGGTCGTGGACGCCCGCTGAGGGCCCGGCAGAAGGAGCACCGCACCGTGTCCAGCTACCGGATCGGTCAGATCGTCCCGAGCTCGAACGTCACCATGGAGACCGAGATCCCGGCCATCCTGCGCGCCCGGGAGGCCGTGGCCCCGGAGCGCTTCACCTTCCACTCCAGCCGGATGCGGATGACCAGGGTCACCCCCGAGCAACTGCGCGCGATGGACGCCGAGTCCGACCGCTGCGCCGTCGAGCTGTCGGACGCGCGGATGGACGTGCTCGGCTACGCCTGCCTGGTGGCCGTGATGAGCACCGGCCCGGGCTACCACCGCACCGCCGAGCAGCGCCTGCACACCCGGACCGTCGAGAACGGCGCGCCCGCGCCCGTCGTCACCAGCGCCGGCGCCCTGGTGGCCGGCCTGCACACGCTGGGTGCCCGGAAGGTCGTCCTGGTGGCGCCCTACCTGCGCCCGCTGACCCGCACGGTCGCCGACTACCTCACCCACGAGGGCATCGAGGTGGTGGACTTCGCCGCCCTGGAGATCGCCGACAACCTGGCGGTGGCCGCCCACGACCCGGCCCGGTTGCCCGCCATCGCCAAGGGCCTGGCGCACGCGGACGCCGACGCCGTGGTGCTCTCCGCCTGCGTCCAGCTCCCCTCGCTGAGCGCCGTCGAGGAGGCCGAGCAGCTACTCGGCAAGCCGGTGGTCTCGGCCGCCGTCTGCACCGCCCACCAGCTGCTGCGCGCCCTGGACCTGCCCGCGTACGCCCCGGGCGCGGGCCACCTGCTCTCCGGCGCCTACGCCACCCCCGCCCCGCCGGTATGATCACCGCGACCGACCGGGGACGGGGAGGAGCGTGCGGATGCCGGAGGGCACACCTCGGCCCAGCTCCCTGATCCACACCGTCTACGGCGAGTTCGTGCGCCGCCTGGGCGGCTGGATCTCGATCGCCGACCTGGTCGCCCTGATGGCCGAGCTGGACGTGGAAGGCCCCGCCGTCCGCTCGGCCATCTCGCGGCTGAAGAAGGCCGACACGCTGCGCCAGGAGCGGCGGCCCACCATCGGCTACCGGCTGAGCCCGGCGATGACACCGGTCTTCGAGGAGGGGGACCGGCGGATCTTCCACAGCCTGGAGCCGGCCGAGCTGGCCGACGGCTGGGTCGTCGCGGTCTTCTCGGTGCCCGAGTCGGAGCGCGCCCACCGCCACCAGCTGCGCTCCCGGCTGTCCTGGCTCGGCTTCGGCAACGCCGCGCCGGGCGTCTGGCTGGCCCCGGCCCGGCTGCTGCCGGACGCCCGGCGGCTGCTGGAGCGGCTGGGGCTGAGCTCCTACGTCCACCTCTTCCTCTCCGACTACGCGGGCTTCGCCGAACTGCGCGAGGCGGTCAGCTCCTGGTGGGACTTCCCGGCGATCGAGGCCCAGTACGCCGAGTTCTCCAACGCCTGGGCCCCGGTGGCCGAGAAGCTGCGGCAGCTGGACGCCGTCGAGCCGGCGCACGCCTTCCGCGCCTACGTACCGATGCTCACCCAGTGGCGCCGGCTGCCGTACCTGGACCCGGGCCTGCCCGCGCCGCTGCTGCCGGCGGAGTGGAACGCGGTGGCGGCCCGGGCCGTCTTCGCGGAGTTGCACGACCTGCTCGCCGTGCCCAGCATGCGCCACGTCGAGCGGCTGACCGGCCTGTCGCACCCGAAGGAGCCGTCATGACCCAAGCCCATCTGTTGATCCGAGCCGGCGCGGTGCGCACCCTGGACCCGGCGCAGGGGGTGCGGCGGGCGCTGGCCGTCACCGGCGAGCGGATCAGCGCCCTCTCCTCGGACGCCGACGGCCTGGACCACCTGATCGGCCCGGGCACCGAGGTGCTGGACGCCCCCGGCGCCACCGTGCTGCCCGCCTTCGACGACACCCACACCCATCTGATCCTGGCCGGGCACAGCGTCCACGACGTGCCGGTCCACCGGGCCCGGACCCTCGCCGAGTTCCTGGAGCTGATCCGCGAGCGCGCCGCCCGCACGCCCACCGGCGCGTGGATCCGCACCACGATCAACTGGCAGGAGGCCAACCTCGCCGAGCAGCGGCTGCCCACCGCCGAGGAGCTGTCGGCGGCCGCCCCCGACCACCCGGTGCTGGTCAAGCGCGGCGCCTACAACGTGGTGCTCAACTCCCCCGCGCTGCGGCTGGCCGGGATCACCGCCGAGACGCCCGACCCGCCCGGCGGGGTGATCGAGCGCGACGCGCAGGGCCGACTGACCGGCCGGCTGGTCAACGCGGCGATCGCGCTCGCCGAACGGCTGCTGCCGCCCCCGGCCCTCGCGGAGCGGATCGCGGGCCTGCACGCGGCCTCCCAGGACTACGCGGCCACCGGGATCGGCACGGTCCGCGACTGCGCGGTGCCGGTCGATGACCTGGAGGTGCTGCGCGCGGCGCGGGACGCCGGCGCGCTCGACGTCCGGGTCCGGGCGCTGGTCTCGGCGATCGGCCTGACCTCGGTACCGGAGGTCGAGCAGCTGCTCGACCGGATGGAACCCTGGCAGGCCGGCCCGACCGACGAGTGGCTGCGGGTCTGGGGCGTCAAGTTCGGCATCGACGGCGGCATCGAGGCGGGTGCGCTGGAGGAGCCGTACGCGGACCGGCCGTGCTACCACGGCACCCTGCACTGGGACCCCGACACGCTGGCCGAGGCGATCGACCGGGTGGTGGCGCGCGGCTGGCGGGTGGGCGTGCACGCCTGGGGCGACCGGGGCCTGCGCACCCTGCTGGACGTCTACACCAAGGTCCTCGGGAGCCACCCGGATCTGGAACCGGGGACGCTGGTGGTCGAACACGGCGGGCTGGCCACCGCCGAGCAGCGGGCCCGGGCGATCGCGCTCGGCGTGCCGGTCACCGTCCAGCACCCGCTGCTGCACGACGCCGCCACCGCGCAGATCCGCGCCTGGGGTGCCGACCGGGTGGGCGCGCTCTTCCCGCTGCGGGAGTGGATCGACGAGGGCGCGCTGCTCGCGGCCGGCTCCGACTTCCCGGTCGGCCCGTACGGCGCGATGACCTCGGTCTGGGGCATGACGACCCGCCAGACGGTGGCCGGCCCGCAGGGCGCGCAGCACGCGATCACCCGGGCGGAGGCGATCGCCCTGCACACCGGCAACGCGGCTCGACTGCTCGGGGAGAGCGCGCAGCGCGGCAGCCTGCGGGTGGGCGCCCTGGCCGACCTGACGCTCTGGCCGACCGACCCGCTGACCTGCCCGGAGCGGGAGCTGGCCGCGTTGCGCCCGCTCCGCACGGTACTGGGCGGACGGACCGTGTACCCGGCGAAGGCCTGAGCGGAAGTCGGTCGAGGCTGGTCGGCCCGCCGTACGGCCCGACCGGTCCGCCGTCTCCACGCCGATCCTGCGGAAGGTCGGAAGCCCCGCCAACCGGGCGGGACTTCCGACCCACTCCGGAATGGTGCCAGGACAACAGTGCGGTGTCCCCGAACACTGATGGCCCCGGAACCAGACAGGAGAGACCGTGGACAGCGAGCCCACCCCCCGAGGAACCCGCGAAACGGCATCCGCCGAGATGAGCGGTCACGGCCCTGGCGCTCAGCCGGGCGTCATCGGCATCGCGCTCGCCGCCGTGCTGACGGCCGCGCTCGCGAACGGTTCCTGGCAGTGGTTCGCCACCTACGTCGGAGTGACACTCCTCGCGGTGGTCTTCTCCTTCTACCGCCTGCCGACCTGGACGCCCGGTCTCCGGTCGGCGTACGCGCGGAACCTGACGGCGTATTCGCTCGTCGTGGGCCTGTGCGTCGCCATCACGCTGGCTCCCCTGATGCAGCGCTGGGCATGGTTGTTCCCGATGCCGGGCACCCGCAGCGGGTGTCAGAAGCTGGGCAGGTACCAGAGCATCCAGACGGAGGCCGCGCTGGCGAACCTCGCCGGTCGCGACAGCGCCGCCCTGGCCTACGCGCAGGCCAGCCACAGCCATGAGGCCGTTGCCGACTGCCTGTCAGCGACGACGACCAGGTGGCTGCCGCTGTACGGCGTCGGAGCGGCCCTGCTGGTGGCCCTGGGCGCATGGACCATCGACCGGGCCCGGGTGAGGAGGGAGTCGGCGTCGGCCGCCTCAAGCCCCCGTCGTCAGGGCTGAGCGTGGCCGCGCCCGCGCGGACGCCGGTGTGCTCCAGGGACGTGAGCCCGCTGGCGGCTACCCGGAGATCGTCCGGGCGGGTGAAGCGGTGCCCCGCCACGGGCCGCCCGTCGCCCTCCGGCGGGCGTGCGGCTCGAGGTCGGTCAGTGGTCGTCACCCCGTCCGGATGAACGGCCCCAGCTTCTCGTGTCCCTGATCGTTCCTGGGAGTTGCGCCGGGTGTTGCCCTCTGTCCCCCCTGTTCGGGAGTTCTTGTGGATCAGCACCTCAGCCAGCAGCCCGTGCCCGTCGTCGACCACGCCGGGATCTCCCGGCGCGGCCTGGTCGGCTCGGCGGTCGGCGGAGTCGCGGTGGCCGCCGCGACTGGACTCGTCGGCCGTGCGGTCGCCGCCCCCGCCGTCGGCCTCCCGTCGAGTGTGGGCGGCGGGGGTGGTGCCGATGAGGCGCAGGGCCGGGATCTGGCCCGGAAGATGCTGTTGGTCGGCGATGACGAGCAGGAGGACCTCAAGCTGTCCTACCTGCGGATCCTGATCGACGAGAAGCTGCCGCCGCGCGCACCGCGCAAGAAGGTGCTGGTCGTGGGCGCGGGCGTGGCCGGTCTCACGGCCGCTCACCTGCTCAGGCAGGCCGGGCACGAGGTGGTGGTGATCGAGGCGAACGGCAGCCGGGTGGGCGGTCGGGTCAAGACCTTCCGTGGAATCTTCGCCGACCCGGGCCTGCACGCCGAGGCGGGCGCGATGCGGTTGCCCGACTTCCACCCGTTGGTGCTGGCGCTGGCCGACAAGCTCGGCCTGGGTCGCCGGCTGTTCTACAACGCCGACGTGGCGCCGCGCGCCGGGACCACCGGCGCGGTGCCGCCGGTGGTCTACCGCTCGTTCACCGGCGAGACCTGGAGCAACGGCGAGGACAGCGGCTCCTTCCGCGCGCCGACCGCCAGTCTGCGCACCAGGATCGCCGTCAACGGCGTCCAGACCACCCGCGCCGCCTACGCCAAGTCCCCGCGTCCGGTCAACGCCACCTTCGGCACCACCCTCGACACCACCACCACGGACGCCGTCGCCAAGGCCTTCGCGGACGTCACCGTCCCGAACGGCCCGATCACCGACCAGCTCGCCGCCTGGTCCAAGATCTTCCAGCGCTACGACGGCTACTCCACGCACCGCTACCTGGTCGAGGAGGCCGGCTGGGACCTCGCCAGGATCCAGGCCGTCGGCACCCTGGAGAACATGACCTCCCGGCTGCACTACTCCCTGGTCCCCACCCTGATCGACCAAGCCGTGATCAGCCCCACCAACCGCTACTGGGAACTGGACGGCGGCACCGACGTCCTGACCGAGGCGCTGGCGAGCAAGCTCCGCAACGAGCTGCGCCTGGGCCGCCGGATGACCCGCCTGGTGCAGACGGACACCGGGGTGCGGATCGAGACCACCGCCGAGAGCGGCAGCGAGGAGTCCTGCGACGGCGCCCCGACCGAACCGCTGGAGACCTTCGAGGGCGACTACGCGATCATCACCATCCCGTTCAGCGCCCTGCGGTTCTGCTCGGTCGAACCGCTGATGTCCTACCAGAAGCGCCGGGCCGTCAACGAGCTGCACTACGACTCGGCGACCAAGGTCCTCCTGGAGTTCAAGAGCCGCTTCTGGGAGAACGGGCCGAACGGCTTCACCGGCGGCGGCTGCGTCTCCGACAGCGCCAGCCGCTTCACCTACTTCCCCTCCCACTCCCCGACCGACTCACCCGGCGGTGTCGTGCTGGCCTCCTACACCTGGTCCGACGACGCCATGCGCTGGGACTCGCTCACCCCCGGCGAGCGCTACGCGTTCGCCCTGAACGACATGGAGAAGCTCTTCGGGCCCAAGGTCCGGACCGAGTTCACCGGCGCGGGCGCCACCCAGTCCTGGGCCCGCGCCCGCTACGCGCTCGGCGAGGCCGTCATCTTCACCCCCGGCCAGCTGCACGAGCTGCACCCCGCCACCCGTACGGTGGAAGGCCGGGTCCACTTCGCCGGCGAGCACACCAGCCTCAAGCCCGCCTGGATCGAAGGGGCCCTGGAGTCCGCGGTCCGCGCCTTCCTCGAGGTGCACCCCCGCTGACCAGGTCAGGCCGCTGACACCACCGCGTTCGACGCCGGCCCTGATCACCACACGATCGGGCCGGCTACTGGCGCGGGTGCCGGGGCCGGCGGCCCGGCCGATCCCGCCAGGCACCACGGTTGACCCGGCACCTCCTCCAGGTGGCCGTTGTTGTTGAGCACGAACACCACGGGGCGCAGCCCGTACCGGCCGAACTGGCTGATCTCCTGGGCGGTCAGCTGATGGGATCCCTCACCGGTGATCAGCACCACTCGTCGGTCGCCGCCGGCGGCGACGGCCGTGCCGACGTGCCGATCACGCCACCGCCGTGCGAATGAACCGCGCGACGCCGTCACCGACGTTGACGTACGCGTACGTCTGGGCGCTGCTGTAGATCGCGTAGCCGCCCGCCTCGACGGTGACCGGCCCCTCCGCCAACTCGATCAGCACCCGCCCCTCGGTCACCGCGATCATCTCGTGCCAGCCCTCGGGATCGGGCTCGGCGGAGTACCGGTCGCCGGGACCGAGAGACCAGCGCCACAGCTGGGCCTCGCTGCGAGCGGGCACGCTGCCCAGCAGGACGGCCTCGCTGGCGGGCTGGCCGCCGCGCCAGGCCACCGCATCGATGCGGCGGCTCTGCGCGCCGGGGTCGCTGACGACCTCGACGAAGGTCACCCCGAGCGCCTCGGCCAGCCGGTCGAGGCTGGAGAGGCTGATGTTCGTGTCGCCGCCCTCAAGCTTGATGATCATGCGACGGCTGATCCCCGACGCCTGCGCGAGCGCGGCCTGGCTCATCCCCGCCTGGTGGCGCAGGCGGCGCAGGTTCTCGCCGACGAACGCCAGGACGTCGGATCGCCCCTGGCGAGTGTGCACTATAGTGCCCCTATCATGTGCACTATGCTGCACTCCCCACTGTTCGCCGAAGCCCTCTCCTGGGCCTCGGCCGTCACGACCTGGCCCTGGTCGCCATCACCATGTTCTGGGGCACGACCTTCCTCATCGTGCACACCGCCATGCGCCACAGCGGACCTCTCTTCTTCGTCGGCTCCCGGTTCGCCACCGCCGGGCTGCTCACCCTACTCGTGTTCCGGAAGGCCCTGCGGGGCCTGACCCGGGCGGACCTGGTGGCCGGAGCATCGGTCGGCACGACGATCTTCTTCGGCTACGCACTCCAGACGTACGGCCTGCAGACCGTCAGCAGCAGCACCTCCGCCTTCATCACGGCGCTGTACGTCCCCCTGGTCCCGCTCTTCCAGTGGCTGCTCCTGCGCCGGCCGCCGAAGCCTGCCGGCCTGCTCGGGATCGCCTGCGCCCTCATCGGGCTGATACTCCTCGCCGGCCCCGGGGCCGTGAGTCCGGCACTGGGCGCCGGCGAACTGGCGACGCTGGGCTCGGCCGTGGCCGGTGCGGCCGAGATCGTCCTGATCAGCCGGTTCGCCGGGCGGGTCGACCTGCGCCGCATCACCGTCGTCCAACTGCTCACGGCGAGCGTGCTGTCCTTCCTCGCCATGCCCGCGGCCGGCGAGTCGGTCCCCGCCTTCTCCTGGGTCTGGCTCGCCGCGGCCGTGGGATTGGGCGCCGCGAGTGCCGTGATCCAGCTGACGATGAACTGGGCGCAGCAGTCCGTGCCTCCCATGCGGGCAACAGTGATCTACTCCGCCGAACCGGTCTGGGGTGGCCTCGTCGGCCGCCTGGCCGGCGACCGTCTGCCGGGGCCGGCGGTCCTGGGTGCGGCGCTGATCATCCTGGGCGTCTTCGTCAGCGAGGCGCCGCTGCCGCGGCTGAGGCGGCGGCGGTCGACGCCGGAGCGAGGGTCGGTACGGTCCGCGCGGCCGGCCGCGTCGGATCCGACACCGCGCCCTGCCCGGCCGGCAGAGGATCGACAGCCCGCCGACCGCCAGCCGGACCGTACGAGTTCGCCAGTCGTCTGAGCGGTCCGCCTCCGCCGACGTCCGGATCCGTCAGTCCCGGCGCTTTCCGGAGCACACCGCTCCGGCCCGTCTCCTCCATCGGAGCCGCGCGAGAACCGCCCGAACCGTCCGTGCCCCCGCCCATTGCGCAACCCGGCGCCCGGGGAGGACGCTGGCCGGGTCAGCCCGTCGGCCGGTGGGTCCGCCCGCAGGGGAGCGGTCGGACCTCGCCACCACCCACGCCCGTCGGCGCGCAGCCGAGTTGTCGGGGGTTCGGGGGCGCCGGTACCTGGGGGAGTATCCGGGACGCCTATCTGGAGGACGTCATCAAACGCATCGTCAAGCGCCTGGCCGTGGTCGGCGCCACCGTCTGTTCGCTCGCAACCCTCGCCGTGCCGCTCGCCAGTGCCGCCCCGCAGACGTCGGGCTCCGGCTACCTCGCCGCCACCGGCCTGGACGGCTGCAGTGGCGGCATGGAGACGTACTGGAACAACGGCGTGTACAACGTCCGGGTCACCGTCTCGGCCGCACCGAACACCGGCTCGCTGAACTACCTCTGCACCGGCCAGCTCTACCGCAACCAGGGCGGCTGGGGCCCGCTGGGGCCGGCGCTCACCGTCACCAACGGGGGAAGCACGTCAGGGGACTTGTACGGCGACAACGGCACCCTCGCCTACGTGTGCATCACCGAGCTGGACACCAACATCACCGTTCACAAGCCCACCTGGAACCACACCAGCTGCACCGCCCAGTGGTGACCGGGCGCCTGGCCCGTTGACCGATCGCCCCTCCGGCCGCCGGAGGGGCGAAGCCATGAACGCGGCAACTCTTCACCGCTCGGCGACCGACGGGACCACCCGGATCGCGGCTGTCGGCGCACGAGTTCACGAATTCGCACGCCTGGCACGGTATTTCGGCGTGCGCCGAGCGGTGGGCCGCACCGGCACCCAGCACCGAGCCGGACGCGCCCTCGGCCGACGACGGCTCGATCACGGTCGCCTCCACCCCGCTCACGGTCGGCCCCATGGACACCGACGCGGTGCCGCACGGCTGCGGCGCGATGTGCCACTGATCACCCGCCAGGTGCACCGGTGATCGCACCGCGGTCCGGCCACCGAGCCGGCGGCCCGGCGGTCCGCACCGGGTCGGCGCGGGTGGCGGGCACGCGACCACCCCACCTTCGGGTTCATGAGGGGTGACCCCTAGGCTTGGCGCGGTCATGGCTGGTGTGCCCGGCCGCGGCTTCCACTTACCGGAGGGGACAGTTGATGGGAGATCAGGGGGTCGGGCGGCGACGGTTCCTCGGCTACGTGCTGGCGGCACCGACGTTGCTGGTGGCCGCGCAGTTCGAGGAGGCGGTGCTCGCGCCCGCGCCGGCCGCGGCGGCGGTGCCGTCACTGCCCGAGCCGGCCGAGGTGTACGACCTGACCGACCTGCTCACCGACGCGGCGCTGCCGACCTCGGGCCTGATCAGCATCCAGTTGAACGCCGACGGGACGGCGAGCTTCGCGCTGCCGCGCGCCGAGGTCGGCCAGGGCATCACCACCTCCACCGCGATGCTGATCGCCGAGGAGTTGGACCTCCCCCTCGCGCAGGTGCGGATCACGCTCGCGGACGCCCGCCCGGAGCTGCTGTTCAACCAGTTCACCGGGGCGTCGAACACGACCGTCGCCACCTACACCCCGGTCCGGGTCGCGGCGGCCATCGCCCGCCAGCGGCTGCTGGCGGCCGCCGCCGCCCGCTTCGGCGTGCCCGTCTCGACGCTGACGACGGCCGCGGGTGTGGTCAACGGCCCCGATGGGCAGAGCGCGAGCTACGGCTCACTTGCGGCACGGGCGGCGAGCGACACGACGGTGCAGGTCTCCGTGGCGCTGAAACAGCAGGCCGAGTTCAAGGTCATCGGCACCGCGCAGCAGCGGATCGACGCTCTGGACATCGTGACCGGCCGCAAGCAGTTCACCATGGACCTGGCGGTGCCGAACGCGCTGCCGACCATGGTCTGCCGGCCTCCGACGATCAACGGCACCCCGCTCTCCGTGCGGAACCTGGCGGCCGTGCAGGCGATGCCGGGGGTCACCGACGTCGTCACCATCGCAACCGGCGTGGCGGTGCGCGCGAGGACCTTCGGGCAGTGCATCGACGCGATCCGCGCGTTGCAGGTGACCTGGGGCCCGGGCAGCGAGGACGGATCCTCCGACGACACGGTGCTGCGGGAGCTGCGGGCCGCCGAACTCCCGTTCGCGGTACCGCCGGTGAACCTGCTGGCACACACGATCGAGAACACCTTCACCTTCGCCTTCGCCAGCAACACCGCGCTGGAGCCCAACTGCGCCATCGCCGACGTCCGCGCGGACCGGGCCGAGATCTGGGCGGCCATGAAGGCACCGATCGTGGCGCAGGGCGCGATCGCGGCCAAGCTGGCGCTGCCGCCGAGCGCCGTCACGGTGCACGTCACCGAGGGCGGCGGGTCGTTCGGTCGCAAGCTGTTCTCCGACGCGGCGTTGGAGGCCGCCGGGATCTCCCGGGCGATGGGCAAGCCGGTGAAGCTGATGTGGCACCGGACGGACGAGTTCCGGCAGGGCCGTACCCATCCGATGTGCACCTCCCGGGTGCGCGCCAGCTACGCGTTGGGCGAGGTGCTCAGCTTCGAGCAGCGGCACACCTCGGTGGCCACCGACTTCAGCCACGGCCTCGGCGAGGTGCTCACCGCGATGGTGGCCAAACTGCCGGTGGGCGGCCTCGGATTCTCCGAGACCATCTTCGAGCTGACCCAGCAGACCCCCTACGACTTCGGCCTCACCACGCAGTTGCTGAGCGAGGTGGACAAGGGCTTCAACACCGGTAGCATGCGCGGGATCTACTCGCCCAACGTGCGCTGCGCACAGGAGTTGATGGTCGATCAGCTGGCGGTCGCGCTGGGGCAGGATCCCTACCGGTTCCGCCGGCAGTTCCTCAAGGACCAGCGGGCGGTGGCGGTTCTCGACAAGGTGGCCCAACTCGGCGACTGGGGGCGCCCGATGCCGGCCGGGACCGCACAGGGCATCGCGCTCCACCCCGAGTACCACAGCATCGCCGCGGTCCTGGTCGAGATCGACTGCACCGCGCAGACCGTCGGGCGGCAGATCCCCGACGCCTACACCGGACCACGGGTCACCAAGGCCGTCTGCGCGGTCGACGCCGGCCTCGCGGTCAACCCGCTCGGACTGGAGGCCCAGATGATGGGCGGGATCTCGGACGGCATCGCGCTCGCCCTCACCTCCGGCCTGCACCTCAGCAACGGGGTCTTCCAGGAGGGAAGTTGGGACAACTACTTCTACACCCGACAGTGGAACACGCCACCCGACCTGCAGATCGTGGTGATGCCGCCGACCACCGGCACCCCGGGCGGCGCCGGGGAGCTCGCCGTCGGCGCGGCGATGGCCGCGGTGGCCTGCGCCTACGCCCGGGCCACGGGAACCGTGCCGACCAGCTTCCCGATCAACCACGCCGCCCCGCTCGCCTTCGATCCGCTGCCGACCACACCGCCCGTTCCGCAGTCGCCGGTTGACGGCCTGACCCGCGCCTACTAGGAGCCGCACCATGCCCCAACACACCTTCATCCTCAACGGCGCGCCGGTCTCGGTGGACGTCGAGGACGACGTCCGGCTGCTGTGGGTGCTGCGCGACGTCCTCGGCGTCACCGGTCCCAAGTACGGCTGCGGGCTGGGCGTCTGCCAGGCCTGCACCAGCCACATCAACGGCAAGGCCTTCAACCCGTGCTCGGTGCCGGTCAGCGCGCTGCGGCCGACGGACGAGATCACCACCATCGAGGGCCTGCCGGCCACCGTCGGCAAGGACCTGCACCCCATGCAGGAGGCCTGGCTGGAGTACGACGTCGCGCAGTGCGGTTACTGCCAGCCCGGGCAGATCATGGCCGCCGTGGCGAAGGTCGAGCAGGCTCGCGCCGCCGGACACGAGATCGGCGACGCCGACTTCGACGAGATCCGCAACATCTGCCGCTGCGGCACCTACTTCCGGATCCGCGAGGCGATCACCGCGGGGGCGAAGAACTTCTGACCGGAACTCCCGCGCGGGCGGGGGAACACCTTTGCGGCAGGCATCCGTTGTTCCTGTGGATGGTGAACCGCCGCCCAGCAGAGTCGGGCACGGCCGTGGACGGCCCGTGGCCCGGCGCCATCAGGAGGAGCGACCCGTGATCGTAGTCACCGGAGCGACCGGCCACATCGGACGCCGGCTCGTCGACCAGCTGCTCGCCGAGGGTGCGTCCGTACGCGCCCTCACCCGCGACCCCGAGCGCGCCGGGCTGCCGGCCGCCGCCGAGGTGGTGCGTGCCGACCTGACCGACCCGGCGTCCGTGGAACCGGCCCTGGAGGGTGCCGAATCGCTCTACCTCAACCTCGCGGCGGGTGGCGGCGAGGCGGCGATCCAGCTCGTGGACGCCGCCGTCAAGGCGGGCGTGCGCCGGATCGTCCTCAACTCCTCGCTGTCGGTGACCGACACCCCGGCCGACGACGAGGGCTTCATCTCCCGCATGCACGCCTCCGTCGAGCGGGCGATCCGTGCCTCCGGGTTGGAGTGGACCTTCGTGCGCGGCGGGATGTACGCCACCAACTCGCTCCAGTGGGTCCCGCTCGTCAAGGCCGAGGGCGTGGTCCGCGGCCCGTTCCCGGAGGCGGTCGCCGCCCCCGTCCACGAGGCCGATCTGGCGGCCGTCACCGCCCGCGCCCTGCTGGACCGCAGCGGCGCCCTGCTCGGATGCGCCCCCTACGTCACGGGCCCGGAGCCCGTGACCCAGGCCGGCCAGGCCGCCGCGATCGGGCGGGCGATCGGGCGCGAGGTCCGGTTCGAGACGATCCCCGTGGAGCGGGCCGCCGAGGCGATGGCGGCCGGCACGGGCATCCCCGAGGGGGCCGCCCGCCAGCTCCTCGAGTACTTCGGCGCCTCGGTCGGGACCACGCCCCGGATGACCGACGAGGTCGAGCGGATCACCGGGCGCCCGGCCCGCACCTTCGACGAGTGGGCCCGCGACCACGCGGACGACTTCCGCTGACGCGCGCCCCGTTGCCCGCGGCTGCCTGCCCGCGGGTGGTCAGCCGTTGACGCCGAGCTGGCTCATCAGGGTCTGGTTGTCCTCGATGTGCCAGCCGGGCGGTGATCTTGTCGCCGGTGACCAGCGGGTCAGATTGCCGGGGTTGTCATGGTGACTGAACTCCTTCGAGTGGGAGGGACCGAACTGCCGGCTGTTTCGTGGGCAGCGGCTCTGGTTCGACCCTCTCCCGGGGAGCGGTAATGAGTCCAAGACTTGTTTTCTCCTGCTGCGATAAAATCCGTTCATGGCAACGCTGCGACAGCTCGAATACCTGGTCACCGTCGTCGACACCGGCTCGTTCACGCAGGCGGCGGAGCTGCTGCACCTGACGCAGCCGGCGCTGTCGCACCAGATCCGGGCGTTGGAGAGCTCGCTGGGCGGTCCACTGCTGGAGCGTCTGCCGCGCGCGGTCAGGCCCACCCCGATGGGCCGCGCGGTGCTGCCGCACGCCCGCGCCGCGCTGGCCGAGGCCGAGCGGCTGCGCGGGGCGGCACGGCGTGCGGCCGGGCTGGAGGGCGGCGAGCTGGAGGTCGCCACCGTCTACTCGGTCAGTCTGGGCATCCTCCCGCCCGTCCTGCGGGCCTGGCGCCGGCGGCACCCGGGGGTGCGGATCCGCCTGCGCGAGTATCCGCACGCCGATCAGCTCCGGGCCGCGATGGCCGCCGGGGAGGCCGACCTGGCGGTGGGGCCCTCACCGGCCGGGTGGGAGGGGCCGGTGAGGGATCTGGGCATCGAGGAGTTCGTCATCGTGCTGCCGAGTGACGACCCGTTGGCGGACGCGCCGGCCGGGCCGCTGGCGCTCCGCGCGCTGGCCGACCGCGCGTGGGTGCGGTACGCGCCCGGGAACGGGCTCGCCGACCTGCTGGACCGGGTCTGCCGGGAGGCGGGGTTCCAGCCGCTGACCGCCGTCCATGCCGAGCAGACCTCGGCCGCGCCGCTGCTCGCCGCCGCCGGCCTCGGACCGGCCCTCGTGCCGGCGAACATCATCCCGGCGGACTTCGACGGTCTGCTCCGGCTACCGGAGCCGGCGGTCCGGCGGACTCTCACGGCCTACACGCGAACCCGGCCCGATCCGCTCACCACCACGTTCGCGGATCTGCTCGCCGGCCAGGCCTGCGTGGTGCCCGCGCACATCAGGGCACTCACCGGCGCGCCGGGGCGGCCGTCACCGGGAGCGTAGGGCGCGCGGGTGCACGGGTGCGGGGCGGCTGCTCGCGGCGGGCGGACCGTGGTTCCGGCGCCGGCTCAGTACAGGCCCTCGGGTGCGGTCGAAGTGATCTGCAGCGGGCGGACGTTGGCCACGCCGTCGGTCGGCCAGTCGGCGCCGCAGTGGTAGCGCAGCGCCTGGTCGCGTTCGAGGATGTTCGGCAGGAAGAGGTCCTCGTGCAGCACGGTCAGCCGAACCTGCCCGGTCTGCCCGTACCCGACCGGCGTGGACCAGTCGCCCCGGTCCACCACCGCCATGGTGACCTGGGGGTAGTTCGGCACGTACGGGAGCAGCCGGGCGTCCTGCCGCGTGGCGAGACCGGCCGCGTTGCCGAAGGTGTTGCCGTAACTGAGGCCGCAGACACCGCCGTTCAGGGCGGCCACGAAGTCGTGGTAGGTGTCCGGGCTGATCTGGGTGCCGCTGAGGCGGACTCCGTCGAGCCCCCGCACCAGGTCCGGGAAGCGCTGGCGGAGCGCCTGGAAGAGGGCCGGTGTGGTGTTGAGGTAGTGCACCCCGCCCCGGCCGAGCACGTCCGCGATCTGCTCCAGCAGGTGGGTGGTGTACTCGCGGGCGTCCGCCAGGCGGCCGGCCCGGATCAGGCGTTTGACCCAGCGCGGGTCCATGTCGATCGCGTGGACCCGCCCGGCGTGCAGTTCCGACGCCTCCCAGACGCCGTTGCCGATCAGGTGCGGCCCGGTCGGAGTGGCCTGCAGCCAGCCGCGACCGGGTGCGAAGCCCTCGGTGACGAAGGACCAGCGCCGCCAGGCCCCGCGGTGCAGCAGCATGTCGGGGGTGTAGAAGACCCGGCACGGGGCGCCGGTGGTACCGCCGGTGTCCCAGATCCGCCCGGTCAGCGGCCGGGGTACCGCGAGCGGGACCAGGTCGGCCGGATCACCGGTGCGCAGTGCCTCCAGCGGGAACGGGCCGAACGCGGTGAGTTGCTCGTAACGGGTCAGGTCCCGGGGGTCGAACTCGAGTTCGGCCGCCCGGCGGAGCCAGTAGGGACTGCCGGTCGCGGGGTCGAAGTGCCGGCGCACCACCTGGCGGGTCCACCGGTCGAGGTCGGTGCCGAGCCAGCCCTCGATCAGCGCGTCGCACGCGGCACTCGGCCGCACCGCCCCCGCCGTGGTCACCGCGCGTCCTGACCGTCGGGGAGGTCGATCCCCAGCTCGTAGACCGTGGTCAGCACCTGCTCGATGTGCTCGGGCCGGTCCACGTGCACCACGGGGAAGGGGAAGTCCAGGATCCCGTCCGGGATGGAGCCGCCCATCACCAGGCCCAGCCGGACGCCCTCCTGTCTCATCCCGGTGTAGACGTCGACCAGGCTGATCGGGTCGGTCGCGTTGCGGTGGAAGAGGTCGCGCACGTCCTCGGCGGTGACCAGGGTCTTCCGCTCCAGGCAGGAGGCCAGCGGCAGTTCGGGGGCCCGGAAGGGCATCGCGTCGATGTAGTGGGCCATGAAGGCGCGGAAGTGGGCGCGCAGCGGCGAGTGCACGGCGATCGTGCGGTCCGGCAGCGGGTTGACCAGACCGGCCGGCAGCTCGCCGGCCAGCGCCTCCAGCGCGGCCCGCTCCCCGGAGAGCATCAGGATGCGCGCCGAGCCGTCGGCGGCGGGGCCGAAGTCCCCCGACAGGTACACCCCGGGCCGGCCCTCGGCGAGCCCGGCGGACTCGGTGCCGGCGGGAGCGAAGACCAGTGCCATGCCCTGCTCGGGCGCGTCGGCGCAGAGCGCGGGAACCTGACGGGTGTGCGCCAGCATCTCGACCAGCTCCCGCCGGCCCAGCGCGCCGACCAGGGCGCTCGCCGTCATCGCCCCCAGGCTCAACCCGCCCACCACGGAGGGGCGCAGACCGTGCTCGGCGAGGATGTCGTACACCGCGAGCGCCAGCGCGGCCTCCCGGACGCTGCCGACGCCCTGGCGCTCCTCCGGCGGCTTCGGCAGCTCCTCGTCGAGCAGTTGGCCGACGGTCAGGCCGGCCCACTCGGCTATCCGGTCGTAGAGCTCCCGCATCACCGGATAGGCCTGGTACAGCTCCAGGCCGTGCGGTTCGGTTCCGACACCGCCGCCGAACAGATACCCCAGCGCCATCCGGTCCTCCTCAGGGAATTCCGCGAATAGGGAGTGGCAGGGGCCGGCCGGGGCCTCGGAATACCGGAAGCCGGGCCGCATTGCGGGCCGTTCGGGGCCGGTCCACCGCTGCTCGACCACGGTAGCAGGGGGCTCGCGGCGAAATGCGGAAACTGGCTAAATCCCCCCACAAGAGCGGTGTCGCGGATCCCGCTATCGAAACGATATGGGGGGGTGCCAACATCTATCGGGAGGCTTTCCAGCATTCCGCGACCCGCTCCGAATCGGCGAGGCGGGAATGCGGATGAGGTGACTGGTCCAGTCCACCGATATCGCTGAGTGATCAGTCTGAATGGTCCGTCGGGGGGCGGATACCACCGGGTCGTGCCCGCGTGTCCAGGGAATTCGGGCGCGCCTGCCGCCGGGTGATCGTTCCCTCGCGGGCGCCCGCCGGTCCGGCTCGTCACGAAGGAGTGGTGAAGCACGATGACTCACGGATCCGGTCCCGACACGCCGATCCTGTGGACGCTCCGCGGCGACAGCGCGGCCCAACTGGCCCGGCGGGCACGGATCCTGTACGGCGAGCTGACGGAACGTCCGGAGCTGCGCCCCGCGGACGTGGCGTACGCGCTCGGCGGCCGACCGACCGGCGGTCCGTACCGCGCCGCGCTGGTCGGCTCCGACCGGGACGGCCTGCTCGCGCAACTCGCCGCCCTGGCGGCCGGGTCGACCTCGGCCGGGCTGCTCACCGGCACCGCCGGGGAGGGCGACACGGCCCTCGTCTTTCCCGGCCAGGGCTCCCAGTGGCCCGGCATGGCGACCGAACTCCTCGACCGGGCACCGGTGTTCAGGCGTCGGCTGGAGGACTGCGCGCAGGCGCTGGAGCCGTTCACCGACTGGTCGGCGCTGGATGTGCTGCGCGGTGCGACGGGTGCGCCCGAGCTGGAGGGCGCCGACGTGGTCCAGCCGGTCCTGTTCGCCGTGACGCTCGGGCTGGTCGCGCTCTGGGAGTCCTACGGGGTGCGGCCGGCGGCGGTGCTGGGGCACAGCATGGGCGAGATCAGCTCCGCCGTGGTCTCCGGCGCGCTCGATCTGGACGACGCGGCCCGGGTGGTCGCGCACTGGAGCCGGCTGCAGGCCACGCTGACCGGGCGGGGCGACATGGTCTCGGTGATGAGCCCGGTGGACCGGGTCCGCCCGCTGCTGGACCGCTGGGGTGGCCGGCTCGCGGTGGCCGCGGTCAACGGCCCCGGCTCGGTGGTCGTTTCGGGGGACGTCGACGCCGCCGCCGAGCTGGTCGCCGCGTCCGACGCACTCGGTCTGCACGCCCGCCGGGTCGCGGTCGGGCTGGCCGCGCACTCCCCGCACATCGACGCGATCCTGCCCGAACTGCGCGCCGTGCTCGCCCCGTTGCGACCCCGACCTGCCCGACTTCCCTTCTACTCGGGACTGACTGGCGGCCGGCTGGCGGACCCGGTGCTGGACGCCGAGCACTGGTGTCGCAACCTGCGCGGCACCGTGCTGTTCGCCCCGGCCGCCGAGGCCCTGCTCGCGGACGGCCACCGGCTGCTCCTGGAGGTGAGCCCGCACCCGGTGCTGACCGCCGCGCTCCAGGAGACCGCCCGCGCCCGTGGCGTGGCGTCCAGGGTGCGCGGCTCGCTCCGGCGTGACCAGGGCGGGCCGCAGCGGGTTCTCACCACACTCGGCGAACTCTTTGTGGACGGGCACGAGTTGGAACTGACGGCGGTCGCGGCGGCGGCCGGCGGGCGGGCCGTGGAGCTGCCGCCGGAGCCGGTCGAGGAGCCGGCGGCGGAGGCCCCGGTCGAGGACGGGCTCACCTGGCCGGAGCGGCTGGCCGAGCTGGGTGAGTCGGAACAGCGCACCCTGCTGCTGGAGTTGGTCGGCGCCGCGGTCAACGAGGCGCTGGGCCGGACCGCTCCGGTGACCGCCGACCGGAGCTTCCTGGACCTCGGGCTCGACTCGGTCAGCGCGTTGGCGACCCGCAACCTGCTCGGCGCGGTGACCTCGCTGAACCTGCCCGCCACGCTGGTCTTCGATCGGCCCACGCCGGCGGCGGTGGCGGAGTTCCTGCGGGCCGAACTGACCGGCGTGCCGGCGGTGGCGGAGTCCTCGCGAGCCGAAGCGACCGGCCGGGAGGACCGGGACGACCCGGTGGCCATCGTCGCGATGGGCTGCCGCTACCCGGGCGGCGCCGACAGCCCGCAGCGGCTCTGGGAGTTACTGGCGGCCGGCGGCGACGCGGTGGCGGAGTTCCCCACCGGACGCGGCTGGGACCTCGCCGCCGGGTACCGGCCCGACGGCCGCGAGCCGGGCCGCTTCTACCAGCGGGCGGCCGGCTTCCTGGCCGGGGCCGAGCTGTTCGACGCGGAGTTCTTCGGCATCTCGCCGCGCGAGGCGCTGGCCATGGACCCGCAGCAACGACTGCTCCTGGAGACCACCTGGGAGACCTTCGAGCGGGCCGGGATCGAGCCGGGATCGCTGCGCGGCAGCCGGACCGGTGTCTTCGTCGGCGCGATGACGATGGACTACGGGCCGGGGCTGACCTCGGGCTCGGAGCTGTCGGGCCATCTGCTGACCGGCACCACCGGGAGCGTGGCGTCCGGCCGGCTGGCGTACGTCTTCGGGCTCGAGGGCCCGGCGGTGACCGTGGACACCGCGTGCTCGTCCTCGCTGGTCGCGCTGCACCTGGCCGCCCAGTCGCTGCGGCGCGGGGAGTGCGACCTCGCGCTGGCGGGCGGGGTGACCGTGATGTCCACGCCGGGGATGTTCATGGAGTTCAGCCGGCAGGGTGGACTGGCACCGGACGGGCGGTGCAAGGCCTTCGCGGCGGCGGCCGACGGCTTCGGGCTGGCCGAGGGCGCGGGCGTGCTGCTGCTGGAGCGGCTGAGCGACGCGCGGCGCGGCGGGCACCCCGTGCTCGCGGTGCTGCGCGGCTCGGCGGTCAACCAGGACGGCGCCAGCAACGGGCTGACCGCGCCGAACGGCCCGTCCCAACAGCGGGTGATCCAGGCGGCGTTGGCCGACGCCGGCCTGCACCCCGCCGACGTGGACGCGGTCGAGGCGCACGGCACCGGCACCACGCTCGGCGACCCGATCGAGGCCGGCGCACTGCTCGCCAGCTACGGACAGGATCGCGAACGCCCTTTGTGGCTCGGCTCGTTGAAATCCAACATCGGCCACACCCAGGCCGCGGCGGGCGTCGGCGGGGTGATCAAGATGGTGCTGGCCATGCGACACGAGGTGCTGCCGAAGACCCTGCACGTCGACCGGCCCTCGCCGCACATCGACTGGAGTGCCGGCGCGGTCGAACTCCTCACCGAGCAGACCGGCTGGCCTCGCACGGACCGCCCGCGACGGGCGGGGGTGTCCTCGTTCGGGGTGAGCGGGACCAACGCACACGTGGTACTGGAGGAGGCGCCGGCCACCGCCGTCGAGCCGTCGGCACCGGCGGTGGGGCCGGTGGTCTGGCCACTCTCCGCGCGCACTCCGCAGGCCCTGGACGCCCAGATCGAGCGGCTGCGCGAGCACGTGACCGGCGCGGACGCCGAACCGCTCACGGTGGCAAGGGCGTTGGCGAGGAGGACCGCGTTCGAGCACCGCGCGGTGTTGGTCGGCGACCGGGACCAGCTGCGCGCCGAGCTGTCCGTGCCCCTGCCGCGTGGCCGCAGGACCCCCGGACGCACGGTCTTCGTCTTCCCCGGTCAGGGCTCGCAGTGGGCCGGGATGGCCGCCGAACTCCTCGACACCGAGCCGGCGTTCGCGCGGCGGATGGCCGAGTGCGAAGAGGCTCTGGCACCCCACGTCGACTGGCGGCTCACCCGGCTCCTGGGCGAGAGAGCGCCGTTGGATCGCGTCGAGCTGGTCCAGCCCGCGCTCTGGGCGGTCATGGTCTCCCTCGCCGCGCTCTGGCAGCACCACGGCGTCCGGCCCGACGCCGTCCTCGGCCACTCCCAGGGCGAGATCGCCGCGGCGGTGGTGGCGGGCGCGCTCACGCTGGAGGACGGCGCCCGGGTCGCCGCCCTGCGCAGCCGGGCCCTCGGCGTGCTGGCCGGTCACGGTGGGATGACCAGCATCAACCTCCCGGCGGAGCGGACCGAGCGGCTGATCGCCCGCTGGGCAGCGGGTCTGTCCGTCGCCGCCTACAACTCCCCCACCAGTACGGTGATCGCGGGCACCCGCGAGGCGCTGGCCGAACTCCACGCGCACTGCGCCGCCCAGGGCGTCCGGTATCGGGCGATCGACGTCGACTACGCCTCCCACTCCCCCCAGGTCGAGCGGATCCGCGCGCGACTCCTCACCGTGCTGGGCGACATCACACCCGTCACCCCGCGCATCCCGATGTACTCCACCGTCACCGGGCAACGGCTCACCACACCCCCCGACGCCGAGTACTGGTACACCAACCTGCGCCAACCGGTCCTGCTCACCCGGGCACTGGCCGAGCTGCGGGCCCAGGGCCACACCCACTACCTGGAGACCAGCCCCCACCCCGTCCTCGTCCCCACCATCGAGGAAACCCTCGACACCGCGACCACCACCGCCACCCTCCGCCGCGACGACCACAGCCACCACCGCTTCCTCCACTCCCTCGCCCACGCCTGGAGCCACGGCCTCCCCGTCGACTGGACCACCGTCCTCGGCGAGGGCAGCCGCGCGGACCTGCCGACCTATCCGTTCCAGCGTGCACGCTGCTGGCTCGCCCCGGAGCCGACCGGAAGCGAAGTCGACGGCCTGTGGGGTGAGTTGGAGCGACAGGACCCGGCCGAGCTGTCGGCCGCGCTCCGGGTGGACCCCGCCGCGCTCGACGAGGTGCTGCCCGCGCTGTCGCGTTGGCGGGCCGAGCGGTCCGTCGCGCGCCGGGCGGACTCCTGGCGCTACCGGATCGGTTGGCAGCCGCTGACGCTGAAGCCGGTCGAAGGGGCTCCGGCGGGCCGCTGGCTGGCCGTGCTGCCCGAGGGCGGGGCCGGCGGCGAGCTGGTCGACGCGCTGGCGGCGGTGGGCCTGGAGCTGGCCACGCTGACCGTGGGCGGCCCCGGGCAGACCCGGCGGGCGCTGGCGGAGCGGCTGGGCGACGCCGTCGACGGCGAACGGCCACTGACCGGCGTGCTCTCGTTGCTGGCCCGCGAGGACCGCCCGCACCCCGGCCTCCCCGACCTGCCCGGTGCCGTCTCGCTCACGCTGGCGCTGGTCCAGGCGCTGGGCGACGCGGGGATCGAGGCGCCGCTCTGGTGCCTGGTGAGCGGCACGGCGGTGCTCGGCGCGGGCGAGCGGCCGGGCGCACCCGCCCAGGGTGCCGTGGCCGGTCTGGCCCGCACGGTGGCGCTCGAACACCCCGAGCGCTGGGGCGGGTTGCTGGATCTGCCGAGCGAACTGGACGAACGGGCGGCCCGCCGACTGTGCGCGGTGCTGGCGGCGGCGCGCGACGAGGACCAGGTGGCGGTCCGCTCCACCGGCGTGCACGGCCGCCGGCTGTTGCCGGCCCCGACGCGCACGGCGGCGCCCGAGTGGCGGCCGACCGGCGCGGTGCTGGTCACCGGGGGCACGGGCGCGGTCGGAGCGCAACTGGCGCGCCGGCTGGTGGCGCGGGGCGCTGAGCGGGTGGTACTGGTCGGTCGCCGGGGTGCGCAGGCGCCCGGTGCGGCGCGGCTGCGGGCGGAGCTGGGCGCGGCCGTGACGCTGGTCGGCTGCGACGTGACCGACCGCCGGGCGCTGGCCGCCGTGCTCGACGAGCACCGGCCGACCGCCGTCGTGCACGCCGCCGGGTCGCTGGACGACGGGATGTCGGACGCGTTGACCCCGGAGCGGATGGCCTCCGCGCTGCGGACCAAGCTGACCGCGGCCCGCCTTCTGCACGAACTGACGGCCTCCTGGGAGCTGGACGCCTTCGTGGTGTGCAGCTCGGTGATGGGCGTGGTCGGCAACGCCGGCCAGGGCAACTACACGGCGGCGAACGCGGCGCTCGACGCGCTGGTCGCACAGCGCCGGGCCGCCGGTCTGCCGGGCACGTCGATCGCCTGGGGAGCCTGGGGCACCGAGGTCGGCGGCGACGGCGATGACGGCGGCAACGGCGACGGTGCCGGCATGCTGACCGACGACGTGGCGCGGCGGCTGCGCGACCGGGGCCTGCCGGCCATGGCCCCGCGCACGGCGGTCACCGCGGTCGACCGCGCGCTGGCCGAGGGCGACGAGCTGGTGGTGGTCGCCGACGTGGACTGGCGGCGCTTCGCCGCGGCGTCCGGCCTGCGCCCGGCGCTGTTGGAACGGCTGCCGGCCGCCGCCGCGGAGCGGTCCACCGCCCCGGCGGCGGCGGGCGGGACGCTGGCCGACCGGCTGGCCCAACTGCCTGCCGCCGAGCGGCCACGCCTGCTGACCGACCTGGTGCGCACCCACGCGGCGGCGGTGCTGCGGCACGCCGACACCGGCACCGTACCGCCCGCGCGGGCCTTCGCCGAGCTGGGCTTCGACTCGCTGACCGCCGTCGAGCTGCGCAACCGGCTCGGTGCCGCGACCGGCCTGCGGCTGCCCGCGACCGTGCTGTTCGACCACCCGACCCCGCTGGCGGTGGCCGAGCGGCTGCTCGCCGAACTGCGGCTCGCCCCGGGCCCGGTGGCCGAGGAGGCGGTCTCGGCCACCGGCGACGAGCCGCTGGCCGTGGTCGGGATGGCCTGCCGCTTCCCCGGTGGGGTGAGCAGCCCCGAGGAGCTCTGGGAGCTGCTGGCCGGCGGCACCGACGCGGTGGGCGACTGGCCGACCGACCGCGGCTGGGACGTCGAGCGGCTCTACGACCCGGATCCGGACCGGCCGGGCACCACCTACAGCCGGCGCGGCGCCTTCCTGGCGGACCCCGGCGGGTTCGACGCCGAGTTCTTCGGCATCTCACCGCGCGAGGCACTGGCCATGGACCCGCAGCAGCGGCTGCTGCTGGAGACCTCCTGGCAGGCCCTGGAGGACTCCGGGCAGGATCCGAGCGGGCTGCGCGGCCGGCGGATCGGCGTCTTCGTCGGCACCAACGGCCAGGACTACCCGGACGCGCTGGCCGACGCCGAGGACGTCTCCGAAGGCCACCTGCTGACCGGCAACACCGCCAGCGTGCTCTCCGGCCGGATCTGCTACGCACTGGGCCTGGAGGGCCCGGCGCTGACCGTGGACACCGCGTGCTCCTCCTCGCTGGTCGCCGTGCACCTGGCCGCCCAGGCGCTGCGCCGCGGCGAGTGCGAGCAGGCGCTCGCGGGCGGGGTGACGGTGATGTCCACGCCGAAGCTGTTCGTGGAGTTCAGCCGCCAGCGCGGGCTGGCGCCGGACGGCCGGTGCAAGGCGTTCTCGGCGGAGGCGGACGGCACCGGCTGGGGCGAGGGCGTCGGCCTGCTGGTGCTGGAACGGCTCTCCGACGCCCGCGCCCGCGGCCACCGGGTGCTGGCCGTCGTCCGCGGCACGGCGGTCAACCAGGACGGCGCCAGCAACGGGCTGACCGCGCCGAACGGCCCGTCCCAACAGCGGGTGATCGAGGCCGCGCTGGCCGACGCCGGCCTGCGCCCCGCCGACGTGGACGCGGTCGAGGCGCACGGCACCGGCACCCGGCTCGGCGACCCGATCGAGGCGCAGGCGCTGCAGGCGGTCTACGGCCGGGGGCGGCCGGCGGACCGGCCGCTGCTGCTCGGGTCGGTGAAGTCCAACATCGGCCACACCCAGGCCGCCGCCGGCGTCGCCGGAGTGATCAAGACGGTGCTGGCGATCCGGCACGGCGTGCTGCCGAAGAGCCTGCACGTCGGGGAGCCGAACCCGCTGGTGGACTGGTCGGCGGGCGCGGTCGAGCTGCTGACCGAGGCCCGGGACTGGCCCCGGCTGGACCGGCCGCGCCGGGCCGGGGTCTCCTCGTTCGGGATCAGCGGCACCAACGCGCACGTGATCGTCGAGCAGGCCCCGGCGGAACCGACCGGCGCGCCCCGGCCCGAACGGCGGCTGCCACTGCTGCTCTCCGGGCACGGCGAGGCCGCGCTGCGGGCCACCGCCGAGCGGCTGGGTCGGTACCTGGAGGAGCGGCCGGAGGTCGATCTCGCCGAGCTGGGCCGGGCGTTGGCGGCGAGCCGGGCCGGCCTGGAGCACCGGGCCGCCGTGCACGGACCGGACCGCGCGGCGCTGCGCGAAGGCCTGCGGGCGCTGGCCGCCGGCACCCGCTCGGCCGCGGTGAGCACCGGCGTGCTGCCGCCGGTGGTCCGGACCGCGTTCCTCTTCCCCGGCCAGGGCAGCCAACGCGCGGGTACCGGAGCCGAGTTGTACCGCACCGAGCCGGTCTTCGCCGACGCGCTGGACGAGGTGCTGGCCGCGCTGGACCCGTGGCTGGACCGGCCGCTGCGCGAGGTGATGTTCGCCGAGCCCGGCAGCCCGGCGGCCGGGCCGCTGGACCGCACCCGCTACACCCAGCCGGCGCTGTTCGCCCTGCAGACCGCGCTGTTCCGGCTGCTGCGCCACCGGGGTGTGACCCCCGGCCTGCTGCTCGGGCACTCGATCGGCGAGCTCTCCGCCGCGCACGCGGCCGGCGTGCTGGAGCTGGCGGACGCCTGCGCGCTGGTCGCCGCGCGCGGCCGGCTGATGGACGAACTGCCCGCGGGCGGCGCGATGGTGGCCGTGCAGGCCGAGGAGGACGAGCTGGCGGCGGCGCTGGCCGATCCGGGCGTCGACCTGGCGGCGGTGAACGGGCCGCGCTCGTGCGTGCTGTCCGGCGAGCGCGCGGCCGTGCTGCGGGTGGCCGAGGAGTTCCGGGCGCGCGGGCGGCGGGTCAAGCGGCTGACGGTCGGCCACGCCTTCCACTCCGCGCTGCTGGAGCCGATGCTGCCGGCCTTCCGGGAGGTCGCGGCGGGCCTGCGCTACCACCCGCCGGTACTCCCGGTGATCTCGGACCTGACCGGCGAGCCGGCCGGCGCCGAGCAGCTCTGCTCCCCCGACTACTGGGTGCGGCACGCGCGCGGCACGGTCCGGTTCCTGGACGGCGTACGGCGGTTGGGGGCCGAGGGGGCGAGTGGCTTCGTCGAGCTCGGCACCGGCGGGGTGCTGTCGGCGCTGGTCCAGGAGGGCCTGCCGGAGACGCCCGAGGGCGCGGTGGTGACGCTGCTCCGGCAGGGGCGCCCGGAGCAGGAGTCGGTGACCGCCGCCCTGGCCCGGCTGCACGTCCGAGGCGTGCCGGTGGACTGGGCCGCGGGGAGCGTCGCCCCGGCCCGCCTCGAGCTGCCCGGATACCCCTTCCAGCATCGCCGTTACTGGCCGCGGCCGGTCGCCGCCGACGCCGACCGGCTGCGCTACCGGATCGGCTGGCAGCCACTGGCCCGCCCGGCCTCGGCCACGCTCACCGGCCGCTGGCTGCTGGTCGCTCCCGAGCCCGCGGACGCCCTCGCGGCGGACTGCGCGCGGGCGTTGGCCGAGCACGGCGCGGAGGTCGAGGCGGTGCGGATGCCGGCCGGGACGGACCGGGCCGCGCTGGCCGCGCTGCTGCCGGCGGCGGCCGCCGGAGTGCTGGCCCTGCCGGCCGGGGACACCGACCTGCTGACGCTGGTGCAGGCGCTGGGTGACGCCGGCTCGGCGGCACCGCTGTGGTGCGCGACCCGGGCGGCGGTGGCGGCCGGCGGGCAGCCGGTCGAGCGGCCGGAGCAGGCCCGGTCGTGGGGCCTGGGCCGGGTCGCCGCGCTGGAGCACCCCGGGCGCTGGGGCGGACTGGTCGACCTGCCGGCCGAGCCGGCGGCGGCGGACTGGGCGGGCCTGTGCGCGGTGCTGGCCGGGCTGAGCGGTGAGGATCAGGTCGCGGTGCGCCCGGCCGGGCTGTTCGGGCGCCGGCTGCGACGCGCCCCGGCGGCGGCGCGGCCGGCCGGCGTGGGCGGTCGGCTGACCGGCACCGTGCTGATCACCGGCGGCACCGGGGGGCTCGGCGCCCAGCTGGCCCGGCGGCTGGCCGAAGCCGGCGCGAAACACCTGGTGCTGACCAGCCGGAGCGGGGAACAGACGCCCGGGGCAGCCGAGTTGGCGGCCGAGCTGACCGGGCTCGGCGCCCGGGTCACCGTGGCGGCCTGCGACGTGGCGGACCGCGCCGCGCTGGCGGAGCTGCTGGCGGGCCTCGGCGACGACCGGGTCGACGCGGTGGTGCACGCCGCCGGGTTGACCTCCGACACGCCGCTGGACCGGTGCACGCCGGCCGGCTGGGCCGCCGAGTGCGCCGCCAAGGCGGCCGGCGCGGCCAACCTGGACGCGCTCCTCGCGGACCGGCAGCTGGACGCCTTCGTGCTGTTCTCCTCGGTCTCGGCGGCCTGGGGCAGCGGTGGCCAGGGCGCGTACGCGGCTGCCAACGCCTACCTGGACGCGCTGGCCGAACACCGCCGGGCGCGCGGCCTGGCCGCCACCTCGGTGGCCTGGGGGCCGTGGGCGGGCGCCGGGATGGCCGCGGGCGAGGTGGGCGGACGGCTGCGCGCGCTCGGCCTGCGGCCGATGGCGCCCGCGACGGCGTTGGACGCGCTGGAACGGGCGCTGGAGCTGGACGAGACCCACGTGGTGATCGCCGACCTGGACTGGGCGCGCTTCGGGTCGCTCTTCGAGTCGGCCCGGCGCAGCCCGCTGCTGGCCGAGCTGACCGGCGCGGCCGGGCCGGAGCCCCTGGAGGTGGCCGGGGAGTCGCCCGGCGTGCTGCTGCGCCGCCGGTTGGCGCCGCTGGGTGCGTCGGCCCGCCGGCAGCTGCTGGTGGAGCTGGTCCGCGCCGAGGCGGCGGCCGTGCTGGGACACCGCGACGGCGACGAGATGGCGGCCGAACGGCCGTTCCGGGAGGCCGGGTTCGACTCGTTGACCGCCGTCGAGCTGCGCAACCGGCTGGTCGCCAGCTGCGGTCTGGAACTGGCCGTCACCACGGTCTTCGACCACCCGAGCGCCGCCGCCCTGGGCGAGCACCTGGCGACCGAGCTGTGCGACGACGCGGCGGCGCCCGAACCGGCCGGGCCGGCCAGCGGGCCGCTGCCGGCCGGTGAGCCGCTGGCGATCGTCGGGATGGCCTGCCGGTTCCCCGGCGGGGTGAGCAGCCCCGAGGAGCTGTGGCGGCTGCTCGCGGACGGCACGGACGCGATCGGCGCGCTGCCCACGGACCGGGGCTGGCCGCTGGAGGCGCTGTGCAGCACCGACCGGGACGCGCCCGGCACCTTCTACGCCACCGCGGGCGGGTTCCTGTCCGACGCCGGCGAGTTCGACGCCGAGTTCTTCGGGATCTCCCCGCGCGAGGCGCTGGCCATGGACCCGCAGCAGCGCCTGCTGATGCAGGCCGCCTGGGAGGCCGTGGAACGGGCTGGGATCGATCCGACGGCGCTGCGCGGCACCGCCGGCGGGGTCTTCCTGGGCCTGGCCGCGCAGGGGTACGGCACCGGCCCGCAGGATCCGTCGGCGGACGTCGAGGGGCATCTGCTCAGCGGCACGGTGACCAGTGTGGCGTCCGGCCGAATCGCCTACACGCTCGGCCTGGAGGGCCCGGCCGTCACGGTGGAGACGGCGTGCTCCTCCTCGCTGGTCGCCCTGCACCTGGCCGGGCAGTCGCTGCGGGCCGGCGAGTGTTCGCTCGCGCTGGTCGGCGGCGCGGCAGTGCTGGCCGGGCCGGACGCCTTCGTGGAGTTCAGCCGCCAGCGCGGGCTGTCGGCCGACGGGCGCTGCCGCTCGTTCTCCGACGACGCCGACGGCACCGGCTGGTCGGAGGGGGTGGGCATGCTGCTGGTGGAGACGCTCGCCGAGGCCCGCCGGCTCGGCCACCCGGTGCTGGCCGTGGTGCGCGGCACCGCCGTCAACCAGGACGGCGCCAGCAACGGCCTGACCGCGCCGAACGGCCTGGCCCAACAGCGGGTGATCCGGCAGGCGCTGGCCAACGCGGGCCTGTCCGCCGCCGAGGTGGACGCGGTCGAGGCGCACGGCACCGGCACCACGCTCGGCGACCCGATCGAGGCCGGCGCGCTGCTCGCCAGCTACGGCCGGGACCGTGAACAGCCCTTGTGGCTCGGCTCGTTGAAGTCCAACATCGGCCACACCCAGGCCGCCGCCGGGGTCGCCGGAGTGATCAAGTCGGTGCTGGCGCTGCGGCACGGGGTGCTGCCGAAGACCCTGCACGCCGAACGGCCCTCGACCCGGGTGGACTGGTCGGCGGGCGCGGTCGAGCTGCTGACCGAGGCCCGGCCGTGGCCGACCGTCGACCGGCCGCGCCGGATCGCCGTCTCCGCGTTCGGGATGAGCGGCACCAACGCGCACGCGGTGCTGGAACAGGCCCCGGACGAGCCGGCCGTGCCCGCGGAGCCCTCGGCATCGCCCTGGCTGCTGTCGGCGCGTTCACCGGCGGCACTGCGCCGCCAGGCCGCCAGGCTGCTGGAACGGGTGGACGAGGATCCTGAGTTGACGGCGGACGAGATCGCTCGCACCCTGGCCACCGGCCGGGCCGCGCTGCCGCTGCGGGCCGCGCTGGTCGGCGCGGACCGGGCCGGGCTCCGCGCCGAACTGGCCGCGCTGGCCGCCGGATCGCCCTCGGTCGGGGTGTTCGAGGGGCGGGCCGGCGGTGCGGGGACGGTCTTCGTCCTCCCCGGGCAGGGCTCTCAATGGCCCGGCATGGCGGTGGAGTTGCTGGAGGCGTCGGCGGTCTTCGCGGAGCGGCTGGCCGAGTGCGAGCGGGCGCTGGCCCCGCACGTGGACTGGTCGCTGACCGAAGTGCTTTGCGGCGGAGACCCGTTGGAGCGGGTGGACGTGGTGCAGCCGGCGCTCTGGGCCGTCATGGTGGCACTGGCCGCGGTCTGGCGGGCGCACGGCGTGGAACCGGCCGCCGTGGTCGGCCACAGCCAGGGCGAGATCGCCGCCGCCGTGGTGGCCGGCGCGCTCACCCTCGAGGACGGCGCCCGGGTGGTCGCGCTGCGCAGCCGCGCCCTGCGCCGCCTGGAGGGGGCCGGCGGGATGGTCTCGGTCAGCCAACCCCTGGAGAGCGTGGGGAAGTTGATCGAGCCGTACGGCGAGGCGCTCTGCGTGGCGGCGGTGAACGGACCGCAGGCCGTGGTGGTGGCCGGTGCGCCCGGGCCACTGGACGGGCTGCTGGCCGACTGCGAGCGGGCGGGGGTGCGGGCCCGGCGGATCCCGGTGGCCTACTCGGCGCACTCCGCCCAGGTCGTCGGGGTGCGCGCCGAACTGCTGGCGGGGCTGGCCGGGATCGCGCCGCGGCCAGCCGCCGTGCCGCTCCTCTCGACCGTGACCGGCGAGTGGATCGACGGTGCGCTGCTGGACGCCGAGTACTGGTACCGCAACCTGCGCGAGCCGGTCGCGTTCGACGCCGCGACCCGGGCACTGCTGGCGGCGGGGCACCAGCTGTTCGTCGAGGTGAGCCCGCACCCGGTGCTGGTGGCGGCGGTGGACGGCTCGGCCCAGGCGGCCGGGCGGCCGGCCGTCGCGGTCGGCACGCTGCACCGGGCGGACGGCGGGCCGGGGCGGCTGCTCCGCGCACTGGCCGAGGCGTGGGCCGCCGGTGCGCCGGTGGCCTGGCGGGCGGGTCGCCCGCGCCGGCCGGACCGGCTGCCGACCTACCCGTTCGAACGCGAGCGCTTCTGGCTGCCCTCCCCCGGGCGCGGCGGCTGGACTGCGCCGGCGGCCGCGCCCGGGGCACCCGGCACGACCGGGGAACCGGCCGTCGACCCGACCGCCGACCCGGCGGCCGAGCTGGCGCTGCGACTGACGCCGCTGGACCGGGCGGACCGGCATCGGGTGCTGGTCGAGCTGGTCAGCGCGCACGCCGCCGCGGCCCTGGGCCACGCCTCCGCGGCGGCCGTCCGCCCCGACCGGGCCTTCGCCGAGCTGGGCTTCGACTCGATGCTCGCGGTGCGGTTCCGCAACCGCCTGTCCACGGCCACCGGCCTGTCCCTGCCCCCGACCGCGGTCTTCGACCAGCCCACCCCGGAGGCGCTGGCCGGCCTGCTGGAGCGTGCACTGTGCCCCACGCCTCGGCCGCCGGCCGAGGCCGAACTGGACCGACTGGCCGAGGTGTTGACCGAGCTGGATCCGGCCGCGCCCGGCGCGGACGCGGTCGGCGACCGGCTGCGCGAGCTGCTGCGGAGCTGGGGCGAGCGCGGCGGCCGGGGCGCCGAGTCGCCCGACCCGCTGGCGCTGGAGGCGGCGACCGCCGACGAACTCTTCGACCTGCTCGACAACGACTTCGGAATGGCCTGAGGGAGCGCTGCGACTGATGCGGGACAACGAGAAGCTTCTCGACTACCTCAGGCGGGCCACCGCCGACCTCGGCGAGGCCCGGCGCGAGCTGCGGGCCGCCGAGGACGCCCGGCACGAGCCGATCGCGATCGTCGCGATGGGCTGCCGCTACCCGGGCGGGGTGGACTCGCCGGAGCGGCTGTGGGAGCTGGTCGAGCGGGGCGGCGACGCGATCGCCGACTGGCCGGACGACCGCGGCTGGGACGTCGAGGGGCTGTACCACCCGGACCCGGACCACACCGGCACCTCGTACACCCGAAGCGGCGGATTCCTTTACCAGGCGGGCGAGTTCGACGCCGGGTTCTTCGGGATCAGTCCGCGTGAGGCGCTGGCCATGGACCCGCAGCAGCGACTGCTGCTGGAGACCTGCTGGGAGACCGTGGAGCGGGCCGGTCTGGACCCGACCACCTTGCGCGGCAGCCGGACCGGCGTCTTCGTCGGCGCGATCGCCAACGGATACGGCTCGGGATCCCGGCAACTCGCCGAGGTGGAAGGACTGTTGGACACCGGCACGGCTGGCAGCGTGGTCTCCGGGCGGGTGTCGTACACACTGGGCCTGGAGGGGCCGGCCGTCACCGTGGACACCGCCTGCTCCTCCTCCCTGGTCGCACTGCACCTCGCGGTCCGCTCGCTCCGCTCGGGCGAGTGCGGGCTGGCGCTGGCGGGCGGCGTGTCGGTGTTGGCCGTGCCGGACGCGTTCGTCACGTTCAGCCGCCAGCGAGCGCTCTCCGCCGACGGCCGGTGCAAGGCGTTCGCCGGCGCCGCCGACGGCACCGGCTGGTCGGAGGGGGTCGGCGTGCTGCTGCTGGAGCGGCTGGGCGACGCCCGGGCCAACGGCCACCGGGTGCTGGCCGTCATCCGGGGCACCGCGGTCAACCAGGACGGCGCCAGCAACGGGCTCACCGCACCCAACGGCCCCTCCCAGCAACGGGTGATCACCGACGCGCTGGCGGACGCCCGGCTGTCGGCCGCCGAGGTGGACGCCGTGGAGGCGCACGGCACCGGCACCCGACTCGGCGACCCGATCGAGGCGCAGGCCCTGCTGGCCGGCTACGGCCGGCACCGGCCGGCGGACCGGCCGCTCTGGCTGGGCTCGCTCAAGTCCAACCTCGGCCACAGCTCGGCGGCGGCCGGGGTGGGCGGGGTGATCAAGATGGTCCAGGCGATCCGGCACGGAGTGCTGCCGAAGACCCTGCACGTGGACCAGCCGACGCCGTTCGTGGACTGGTCGGCGGGTGCGGTCGAGCTGCTGACCTCGGCCCGGCCGTGGCCGGCGGTCGACCGGCCGCGCCGGGCCGGGATCTCCGGCTTCGGAGTGGGCGGCACCAACGCGCACGCGATCGTCGAACAGGCGCCGGCGGACGGGGAGCCGGAACCGGTCGAGCCGGTGGCCGGTCCGCTGCCGTGGGTGCTGTCCGGCCGGGACCCGCGGGCACTGCGAGCCCAGGCGGCCCGGCTGGCGGCGTTCCTGGCCGACGCGCCCGAGTACGATCCGGCCGGGATCGGCCGCGCCCTGGCCACCACCCGGACGGCCTTCGAGCACCGCGCGGCACTCGTCGCCGCCGACCGGGCCGACTTCGCCGCCGGGCTCGACGCGCTGGCCCGCGACGAGCCCGCGCCCGGCCTGGTGCGCGGCACCGCCGGCCCGGCCGGGAAGACCGCCTTCGTCTTCCCGGGCCAGGGCTCGCAGTGGTCCGGGATGGCCGTCGAACTCATGGACGCCGCACCGGTCTTCGCCGAGCGAATGGCTGCCTGCGAGCGGGCGCTCGCCCCGCACGTGGACTGGTCACTGGCCGAACTGCTGCGCGGTGGCGACCCGTTGGAGCGGGTCGACATCGTGCAGCCGGCACTGTGGGCGGTGATGGTCTCGCTGGCCGCGCTCTGGGAGTCCCACGGCGTGCTGCCCGACGCGGTGCTCGGGCACTCGCAGGGCGAGATCGCCGCCGCCGTGGTGGCCGGCGCGCTCACCCTCGAGGACGGCGCCCGGGTGGTCGCGCTGCGCAGCCGCGCCCTGCGCCGCCTGGAGGGCGCCGGCGGGATGGTCTCGATCGGCCAACCACTGGAAAGCGTCCGGCAGTTGATCGAGCCGTGGGGCGAGAGCCTGTCGATCGCGGCGGTCAACGGCCCGTCCGCCGTGGTGCTCTCCGGCGCGAGCACCGCGATCGAGGAGCTGCTCGCCGAACAGCCGGAGGCCCGCCGGATCCCGGTCGACTACGCCTCGCACTCGGCGCAGGTCGAGGAGATCCGCGAGCAGCTGCTCACCGAACTGGCCGGCCTGGTACCGACGGTGGCGCGGGTGCCGTTCTTCTCCACGGTGGACGGCCACCGGCTGACCGGCGAGGAGCTGGACGCCGACTACTGGTACCGCAACCTGCGCCGGACCGTGCGGTTCGAGCCGGTCACCCGGGCGCTGCTGGCCGATGGCTACCGGTACTTCGTGGAGGCCAGCCCGCACCCCGTGCTCACCTTCGGCGTGCAACAGACCGCGGAGGACGGGGAGTTCGAGGCTACCGCGCTCGGTACCCTGCGCCGCGCCGAGGGCGGCCCGGAGCGCTTCCTGCTGGCTCTGGCCGAGGCCCACGTGGCGGGCCGCTCGCCGCACTGGCCGGCGGTCCTCGGCGCGGGCGAGCGAACCGGGCACCCGGTGGAGCTGCCCACCTACGCCTTCCAGCGGCGGCGGTACTGGCTGACGGCGGCCGGCGCGCCGGCGGCGGCCGATCCGGCCGGCGAGCGGTTCTGGTCGGCGGTGCGCGAGGGCGACCTGGCGGAGCTGACCGCCACGCTGGGAGTCGGACCCGAGGAGCCGCTCAGCGCGGTGCTGCCGGCGCTGGCCGGCTGGCACGCGAGGAGCCGCGAGCAGGAGACCCTGGACTCCTGGCGCTACCGGGTGACCTGGCGGCGGCTCGCTCCGGAGCCGGGCGGCGCTCGGCCGGCCGGGCGCTGGCTGCTGCTGGTGCCGGCCGGTTCGGCCGACCACCCGCTGGTGGCGGCCTGCCAACGGGCGCTGGCCGACACCGAGCTGCGCACCGTCGAACTGACCGAGCCGGACGCGGACCGCGCGGTGCTGACCGGGCGGTTGGCCGGCCCGCTGGCCGCGCCCGTCGACGGGGTGCTGTCGCTGCTGGCGCTGGACGAGCGACCGCACCCGGCGCACCCGGTGGTGCCGGTCGGGCTGGCCCTGAACCTGGCACTGGTGCAGGCGCTGGGCGACCTGGCGGTGCGGGCGCCGCTCTGGTGGGCGACCAGCGGCGCGGTCGCGGTCGGGCCGCAGGACGAACCACCGTGCCCGGAGCAGCAGTTGAGCTGGGGCCTGGGCCGGGTCGCGGCACTGGAGTACCCGCGCGGCTGGGGTGGCCTGCTGGACCTGCCCGCCGAACTCGACGGGCCGGGTGCCGACCTGCTGGCCCGGCAGCTGGCCGGAGCGGGCGACGAGGACCAGGTGGCGATCCGCCCGGGCGGCGGTCACGGCCGCCGGTTGGTCCGTTCGGCCTCCCCCCGGACCGCGGCCGGGCGGACCTGGACGCCGCGTGGCACGGTGCTGATCACCGGCGGCACCGGCGGGGTGGGCACCCAGATCGCCCGCTGGCTGGCCCGTTCCGGCGCCGAGCACCTGGTGCTGGTCGGCCGGGCCGGGCCGGACGCGCCCGGCGCCGCCGCGCTGGCCGAGGAGCTGACCGCGCTCGGCTGCCGGGTGACCCTGGCCGCCTGCGACGTGGCCGACCGGGCGGCGCTCGGCTCGCTGGTGGCGCGGCTCCGGGCCGAGGGGAGCGAGATCCGTTCGGTGCTGCACGCGGCCGGCGCCGGCCTGCTGGTGCCGCTGGCCGACACCGACCTCGCCGAGTTCGCGGACACCCTGTACGCGAAGGTGGGCGGCGCGGCCAACCTGGACGAGCTCTTCCAGGACGCCGAGTTGGACGCCTTCGTGCTCTTCTCCTCGATCTCCTCGGTCTGGGGCAGCGCGGTGCACGGCGCCTACGCCGCCTCCAACGCCTACCTGGACGCGCTGGCCGAGCGGCGCCGGGCCCGCGGCCTGGTCGCCACCTCGGTGGTGTGGGGGATCTGGAGCCCGGAGGGCGGCGCGGGAATGGCCGCCCAGCTGGTCGAGGAACAACTGCGGGCACAGGGCGTCGTCTTCATGCCGCCCGCACTCGCGGTGACCGCCCTCCAGCAGGTGTTGGACGGCGACGAGGTGGTGCCGATCGTCGCCGATGTGGACTGGAGCCGGTTCGCGCCGGTCTTCACCTCGGCGCGCCCCAGCCCGCTGATCGGCGAGCTGGCGGAGGTGCGGGCCGCGCTGGCCGACGCGCCGGCCGCGGACCGGGCCGGCGGGACGGCCGCCGAGCTGCGCGAACGGCTGGCCGGGCGGCCGGCGGCCGAGCGGGACCGCGAGCTGACCGAGCTGGTGCGCGGGGTGGCCGCGGCCGTGCTGGGCCATGACGAGGCCTCGGCGGTGGACGCCGCGCGGGCCTTCCGCGACCTGGGCTTCGACTCGCTGACCGCCGTGGAGACCCGCAACCGGCTGAACGCGGCGACCGGGCTGCGACTGCCGGTGACCGTGGTCTTCGACCACCCGACGGCGGGGGCGCTGGGCCGGCACCTGGCGGCCCAGCTGTTCGGCACCACCGCCGACGCGCCGGCCGCCCCGCCGCCGGCGGCCACCGCCGGGCCGGACCGGGACCCGATCGTGATCGTCTCGATGAGCTGCCGCTACCCCGGTGGCATCGACTCCCCCGAGCGGCTGTGGCAGGCGCTGACCGGGGAGCTGGACGCGATCGGCGAGCTGCCGGCGGACCGCGGCTGGGACCTGGCCGCCCTCTTCGACGCGGACCCGGACCACCCCGGCACCAGCTACAGCACCGCCGGCGGGTTCGTGCGGGGTGCCGGCGAGTTCGATCCGGCGTTCTTCGGGATCTCGCCGCGCGAGGCGCTGGCCATGGACCCGCAGCAGCGACTGCTGCTGGAGGCCTCCTGGGAGGCGATCGAACGGGCCGGGATCGACCCGACGACGCTGCACGGCAGCCGGGTCGGGGTGTTCGCCGGCGCCGCCTACCAGGGGTACGGCGGCAGCATGGACCTGGTCCCGGACGAGCTGGAGGGCCTGTTCGTCGCGGGCGTGTCCACCAGCGTGCTGACCGGGCGGGTCGCCTACACCCTGGGCCTGCGCGGACCGGCCGTGACGGTGGACACCGCCTGCTCCTCCTCGCTGGTCGCGGTGCACCTGGCGGCCCGGGCGCTGCGGGCCGGCGAGTGCGCGCTGGCGCTGGCCGGCGGGGCCGCCGTGATCGGCACCCCGCTGTCGCTGACCGGCTTCAGCCGCCAGCGCGGCCTGGCCGCCGACGGCCGCTGCAAGTCCTTCGCCGCGGCGGCGGACGGCTTCGGGCTGGCCGAGGGTGTCGGGCTGCTGGTGCTGGAGCGGCTGAGCGACGCCCGGCGCAACGGGCACCCGGTGCTGGCGGTGCTGCGCGGCTCGGCGGTCAACCAGGACGGCGCCAGCAACGGGCTGACCGCGCCGAGCGGTCTGGCGCAGCGGGAGGTGATCCGGCAGGCGCTGGCCGACGCCGGCCTGACCGGCGCCGAGGTCGACGCGGTGGAGGCGCACGGCACCGGCACCCGGCTCGGCGACCCGATCGAGGCGGACGCGCTGCTGGCCACCTACGGCCAGGACCGTGAACACCCCTTGTGGTTGGGCTCGTTGAAATCCAACATCGGCCACACCCAGGCCGCCGCCGGGGTCGCCGGGATCATGAAGATGGTGCTGGCGATGCGGCACGGCGTGCTGCCGCGCTCGCTCCACCTGGACGAGCCCTCGCCACACGTCGACTGGACGGCCGGCGCGGTCGAGCTGCTGGCCGAGGCCCGGGCCTGGCCGAACAGGGGCCGGCCGCGCCGGGCCGGCGTCTCCTCGTTCGGGCTGAGCGGCACCAACGCGCACGTCATCGTGGAGCAGCCGCCCGCCGACCGGCTCGCCGAGGCGCCTTGCGCCGCCGAGTGCGCGGCCACCCGGCGGGCGGTGCCCTGGCTGCTCTCGGGACGCAGCGCGGACGCCCTGCGGGCCCAGGCCGAGCGGTTGCGGGCGCTGGCGGAGCGGGACTGCGACCCGCTGGACGTGGCCTGGTCGTTGGCCACCACCCGGACCGCCTTCGAGCACCGCGCGGCCGTGGTCGGCTCCGAGCCGGCCGAGTTCCGGCGTGGCCTGGACGAGTTGGTCGCCGGCCGGACCGGGGCCGGCCTGGCCAGCGGGGTGGCCGGGCAGCGCGGCCGGACGGTGTTCGTCTTCCCCGGCCAGGGCTCGCAGTGGGTCGGCATGGCACTCCACCTGCTCGACGGCGAGCCCGTGTTCGCCGCGCGGATGGCCGACTGCGAGCGGGCGCTGGCGCCGTACGTGGACTGGTCGCTGCTCGAAGTGCTGCACTCGGACGACCCGTTGGAGCGGGTCGACGTGGTGCAGCCGGTGCTCTTCGCGGTGATGGTGTCGCTGGCCGCGCTCTGGCGCTCGTACGGGGTCGAGCCGGACGCCGTGGTGGGCCACAGCCAGGGCGAGATCGCCGCCGCCGTGGTGGCCGGCGCGCTCTCGCTGGCCGACGGCGCCAAGGTGGTGGCGCTGCGCAGCCGGGCGCTGCGAGCGCTGGCCGGCCGGGGCGCGATGCTCTTCGTCCCGCTGGCGGTCGAGCGACTGACCGGCTACCTGGCCGACTTCGGCGACCGGATCGGGGTGGCGGCGGTCAACGGACCGACCTCGGTGGCGCTCTCCGGCGATCCTGCCGCGCTGGCCGAGCTGGCCGGCGCTCTGTCGGCGGACGGCGTGCTCAACTGGCCCATCCCGGGCGTGGACTTCGCCGGTCACTCGGCCCAGGTGGAGCGGATCGAGCGGGAGTTGCTGACCGTCCTGGCGGACGTCCGGCCCCGGCGCGGCGAGCTCGCCTTCTACTCGACGGTCACCGGTGGGCCGCTGGACGGCGAGCTGCTGGACGCCGGGTACTGGTACCGGAACCTGCGCCGGCCGGTGGAGTTCGGCCGCGCCGTCCGCGCGCTGCTGGCCGACGGCCATGACGTGTTCGTCGAGACCAGCACCCATCCGGCGTTGACGGTGTGGCTGCAGGAGGCCGTGGAGACGGCCGGCGGGGGCGGCGCGGTGGTCGGCACGCTGCGCCGGGGCGAGGGCGGCCGGGAGCGGTTCCTCACCTCGCTGGCGGAACTGCACGTGCTGGGCGTGCCGGTGGACCGCACGGCACTCTTCGCCGGCCTGGAACCCCGCCGCACCGACCTGCCCACCTACCCCTTCCAGCGCCAGCACTACTGGCTGGTCCCGGCCGCGCCGGAGCGGGCCGGGTCGACACCGCTGGACGGGGACTTCTGGGGCGCGGTGGAACGCCAGGACCCGGCCGGGCTGGCCGAGGCGCTGCGGATCGAGGACGACGCGACCCGCTCGGCCCTGGCGGCCGTGCTGCCGGCACTCTCCGACCGGCTCGGGCGGAGCCGGGACCGGGCCGCGGTGGACGGCTGGCGCTACCGGGTGGAGTGGCGGCCGCTGGCCGGCGCGCCGACCGGTCGGCCGACCGGCACCTGGCTGATCGCCGTCCCGGCCGGGCTGGCGGAGCATCCGCTGGTCGCCGACTGCCTGCTGGCGCTGGGTGAACACGGCGCCGAGGCCAGTGTGTTGGAGATCGCGGCGGCCGACCGCGCCGAGTCGGCCAACCGGCTGAGCGAGCTGCGGCCCGATGGCGTGCTCTCGCTGCTGGCCCTGGACGAGCGGCCGTACGCGGCGGGCTCGGCGCTGCCGGCCGGACTGGTCGCGCTGGTGGCGCTGCTCCAGGCGCTGGGGGACGCCGGGTCGGCGGCGCCGCTGTGGTGCGCGACCAGCGGCGCGGTGTCGGTGGGCCGCTCGGATCCGCTGACCGGGCCGCTGCAGGCACTGGCCTGGGGGCTGGGCGGGGTGGCGGGCGTGGAGTACCCGCAGCGCTGGGCCGGGCTGGTCGACCTGCCGGCCCGGCTGGACGCGCGGGCCCGTGCCCGGCTGGCCGGGGTGCTGGCGAGCGGTGACGGCGAGGACCAGGTGGCGGTGCGCCCCGCCGGTCTCTTCGGGCGCCGGCTGGCCTCGGCCGGCACCGGCGCGGGCGGCCCGGCCCGGGCCTGGACCCCGCCGGCCGACGGCACGGTGCTGGTCACCGGTGGCACCGGTGCGCTGGGTGGGCACGTCGCCCGCTGGCTGGCCGGCAACGGCGCCCGCCGGCTGCTGCTCACCGGCCGGCAGGGTCCGGCCGCCCCGGGGGCCGCCGAACTGGTCGCGGAGCTGGCCGAGTTGGGCGCGACCGCGACCGTGGCGGCCTGCGACGTGGCCGACCGGGCGGCGCTCGCGGCGCTGCTGGACGGCATCCCGGCCGGGTACCCGCTGCGCGCGGTGGTGCACGCGGCCGGCGTACTGGACGACGGCGTGCTGGACGCGCTGACCCCGGAGCGGGCGGCGGGCGTGCTGCGGCCGAAGGTGGACGCGGCGCTGCACCTCGACGCACTGACCCGGGAGTCGGACCTGTCGGCGTTCGTGCTCTTCTCCTCGCTGGCCGGCACCCTGGGCGGCACCGGCCAGGGCAGCTACGCGGCGGCCAACGCCTTCCTGGACGCGCTCGCCGAGCAGCGCCGCGCGGCCGGACTGCCGGCCACCTCGGTGGCCTGGGGTCTGTGGGGCGGGGAGAGCCTGGCCGGCGGCGCGGTGGGCGAGCGGCTGGTCCGCAACGGCCTGCCCGCGATGGCCCCCGGGGCGGCACTGGTCGCGCTCCAGCAGGTGCTGGACCACGACGACGCCCGGGTGGTGGTCGCCGACTTCGCCTGGGAGCGGTTCGTCCGCTCGTTCACCGCGCTGCGGCCCAGCGCCGTGCTGAGGGACCTGCCCCAGGCCGGGGTGCCCGCGGCGACGGCCGAGGACGACACCCCGGCCACCCGGCTGGCCCGACTGGCCGGCCCCGAGCGGCGGGCGGCGCTGACCGCGCTGATCCGCACCGAGGTCGCCGCCGTGCTGGGCCACCCGGACCCGGCGACGATCGAGCCCGAGCGGGTGTTCAAGGACCTCGGCTTCGACTCGCTGACCGCGGTCGAGCTGCGCAACCGGCTGGCCGGTGCGACCGGGCTGCGGCTCTCGGTGACCCTGGTCTTCGACTACCCGACCACCGCCTCGCTCACCGATCACCTGCTCACCCAACTCCCCGGAGTAACAGCGGAGTTGACCCAGATCGAGGAGAGCGCGACCCCGGCTCCGGCCGACGACCCGATCGCGATCGTCGCGATGGGCTGCCGCTTCCCCGGCGGGGTGCGCGGCCCCGAGGACCTGTGGCGGCTGGTGCTGTCGGGCACCGACGCGGTCGCCGGCTTCCCCACCGACCGCGGCTGGGACCTGGACGGCCTCTACGACCCGGACGCCGACCGGGTCGGCACCACGTACGCCCGCGAGGGCGGATTCCTGTACGACGCGGGCGAGTTCGACCCGGCCTTCTTCGGCATCTCGCCGCGCGAGGCGGTCTCCGTCGACCCGCAGCAGCGGCTGTTGCTGGAGGTGGCCTGGGAGACGTTCGAGCGGGCCGGGATCGACCCGTCCTCGCTCAGGGGCGGCCGGGGCGGCGTCTTCGTCGGCTCCAGCTACCGGGACTACGGCTCGCGGCTGGGCCGGCCCTCCGAGGAGTTCGAGGGCTACCTCGGGATCGGCAGCGCCGGCAGCGTGGCCTCCGGGCGGATCGCCTACACCTTCGGGCTCGAGGGGCCGGCGGTCACCGTGGACACCGCCTGCTCCTCCGCGCTGGTCGCCATCCACCTGGCCGCCCAGGCGCTGCGGGCCGGCGAGTGCACGCTGGCGCTGGCCGGCGGCGTGACGGTGATGGCCGGCCCGGACGCCTTCGTCGAGTTCAGCCGCCAGCGCGGGCTCGCGCCGGACGGCCGGTGCAAGCCGTTCGCCGCGGCCGCCGACGGCACCGCCTGGGCCGAGGGCGCCGGCCTGCTGCTGCTGGAGCGGCTGAGCGACGCCCGCCGCAACGGGCACCCCGTGCTCGCCCTGATCCGCGGCTCGGCGGTCAACCAGGACGGTGCCAGCAACGGGCTCACCGCGCCCAACGGGCCCTCGCAACAGCGGGTGATCCGCCAGGCGCTGGCCAACGCCGGGCTGCGCGCGGCCGAGGTGGACGCGGTGGAGGCGCACGGCACCGGCACCCGGCTGGGCGACCCGATCGAGGCCGGCGCGCTACTCGCCACCTACGGCCAGGACCGTGAACACCCCTTGTGGCTGGGCTCGTTGAAGTCCAACATCGGGCACACCCAGGCCGCCGCCGGCGTGGCGAGCGTGATCAAGATGGTGCAGGCCATGCGGTACGGCGTGCTGCCGAGGATCCTGCACGTGGACCGGCCCTCGCCGGAGATCGACTGGAGTGCCGGCACGGTGCGGCTGCTCACCGAGAACACCGACTGGCCGAGCACCGACCACCCGCGTCGGGCCGGGGTCTCCTCCTTCGGAGTCAGCGGCACCAACGCGCACACCGTGCTGGAGCACGTCCCCGCCGAGCCGCCGGCGCCGGCCGCCGAGGGCCCGTGGCTGCTGTCGGCCCGCACTCCCGAGGCGCTGCGCGCGCAGGCCGGCCGGCTGCTGGAGCACCTGAACGGCGAGCCCGAGCACGACCCGGGCGCCGCGTTGGCCACCGCCCGGGCGACCTTCGAGCACCGTGCGGTGCTGCTCGGCGCGGACCGCGCCGAGCGGACGGCGGCGCTCGGCGCGCTGGCGGCGGGCCAGGAACACTCCGGACTGGTGCGTGGCGCCGCCGAGCTGCCACCGCTCGGCCGGACCGCCTTCCTGCTCCCCGGCCAGGGCAGCCAACGCCCCGGCATGGGGATGGAGTTGTACCGGACCCACGCGGTCTTCGCGGACGCCTTCGACCGGGTCTGCGCCGCACTGGACCCGCTGCTGGACCGTCCACTGCACGAGGCGATCGCCGACCCCGAGCTGCTGGAGCGCACCGAGTACACCCAGCCGGCCCTGTTCGCGCTCGGCACCGCGCTCTTCGAACTGGCCGCCCACTGGGGCATCACTCCCGACTACCTGCTCGGCCACTCGATCGGCGAGCTGACCGCCGCGCACGTCGCCGGGGTGCTGTCACTGCCCGACGCGGCGGCGCTGGTGGTGGCCCGTGGCCGGCTGATGCAGGCGATGCCGGGTGGCGGCGCGATGGTCGCGCTGACCGTGTCGGCCGAGGAGCTGGCCCCGGTGCTGGCGGAGCGGGCCGGTGAGGTCGCCCTCGCGGCGGTCAACGGCCCGGACGCCAGCGTGGTTTCGGGCGACGCGGCGGCGGTCGCCGAGATCGCCGCACACTGGGAGTCGCACGGGCGGCGGGCCCGCCGGCTGCGGGTCAGCCACGCCTTCCACTCCCCGCACATGGACGGCATGCTGGACGAATACCGATTGCTGGCAGGCCAGTTGACGTTCCACCCGGCACGGATCCCGCTGGTCGCCAACCGGACCGGCGCCCTCGCCGGCGACGAACAGCTCGCCTCCCCCGACCACTGGGTGGACCAGGTCCGCGGCACGGTCGAGTTCCGGGCCGGGATGGCCTGCCTGGAGGCGGCCGGGGTGACCAGGTACGTCGAACTCGGCCCGGACGGCGCGCTGACCGGGCTCGGCCAGGACTGCCTGGGCGAGGCGCCGGCCCTGCTGGTGCCGCTGCTCCGCCGCGACCAGCCGGAGGAGACCGCGCTGACCGCCGCGCTCGCCCAACTGCACGTCCACGGCGCCGCGGTGGACTGGACCCGCCGCTTCACCCCCGCCCCGGCGGCGGCCACCGCACTGCCCACCTATGCCTTCCAGCGCCGCCGCTACTGGCTGGAGGCCACCACCGCCGAGGCCGACCTGCCGTCCGCCGGGCTGCTGCCGGTGGACCACCCACTGCTCAGCGCTGCCGTCGAACTGGCCGACGGCGAGGGCCTGTTGTTCACCAGTCGGCTCTCCTGCCAGGCCCAGCCCTGGCTGGCCGACCACCGGGTCTACGACGGCGTGCTGTTCCCGGCCACCGGCTTCCTGGAGCTGGCCGTGCGGGCCGCCGACCAGGTGGGCTGCGGACAGGTCGAGGAGCTGACCCTGGAGGCGCCGCTGGTGCTGCCGGCGACCGGCGGCACGGTGCTGCAGCTGGTGCTGGGCGCGCCGGAGCCGTCCGGCACCCGGGCCCTGACCGTCTACGCCCGGCCGGAGGACACCCCGGACCAACCGTGGACCCGGCACGCGAGCGGTCTGCTGGCCACCGTCGTGCCGGCCGAGCCGGACGACCTGGCGGCGTGGCCGCCGGCGGGCGCCGTCCCGCTCCCGGTGGACGGACTGTACGAGCGGTTCGCGGCGGGCGGCTTCGGCTACGGCCCGGCGTTCCAGGGTCTGACCGCGGCCTGGCGGCTCGGCGAGCAGGTGTTCGCCGAGGCGGCGCTGCCGGACGGCCTGCACGCCGAGGCGGCCCGCTACGGGCTGCACCCCGCGCTGCTGGACAGCGCGCTGCACGCGCTGGTCTTCGACGTGCTGCCGGGCACCGGCCCCGAGGCCCCCGCAGGCGGGAACAGCCAGGGCTGGCTGCCGTTCTCCTGGACCGGCGTCACGCTGCACGCCCAGGGCGCGCCGGCCGTGCGACTGCGGCTGACACCGACCGGGCGCGACTCGGTGGCCGTCCTGGTGGCGGACGCCAGCGGGCGACCGGTGGCCTCGGCCGACTCGCTGGTGCTGCGCCCGGTCTCCCCCGAGCAGGTCGGGCCGGCGCGCGCCGCGCACCACGAGGAGCTGTACCGGGTCGAGTGGACGCCCCAGACCTGGCCGTCGGCAGCCGCAGCCGCCGGCTGGGCCGAGCTGCCGGCCGGCGGCCGGGTGGCCGACCTGCTGGCGGCGGGCGGACCGGTGCCGTCCCTGGTGCTGGCCGGCTGCGCGCCGGAGCGGCCCGGGGCGCTGGCGGACTCGGTCCGGGCGACCACCGCACAGGCCCTGCGACTGGTCCGGGACTGGCTGGCGGGGGACCGGCTGGCCGGCTCCACGCTGGCCCTGGTCACCGCCGGAGCCGTCCCGGTCCACCCGGACGACGACGTCCCCGACCTGGCGCAGGCCGCCGTCTGGGGCCTGCTGCGCTCGGCCCAGACCGAGAACCCGGGCCGGTTCGTCCTGCTGGACCTGGACGACCTGCCCTCCTCCCGGGCGGCACTGGGCGCGGCACTGGGCGCGGCGCTGGCGAGCGGCGAGCCGCAGCTCGCGCTGCGCGAGGGCCGGGCGTACCTGCCCCGGCTGACCCGGGTGCCGCGCACGGAGGACGAGCCGACGCCGCGCTGGGACGCCGAGGGCACGGTGCTGATCACCGGCGGCACCGGCGCGATCGGCGCGCTGGTCGCCCGTCACCTGGTGGTCGAGCACGGTGTCCGGCACCTGGTGCTGACCAGCCGCGGCGGCCCGGCGGCCGAAGGCGCCGGGGAGTTGCGCGCCGAGCTGCGGGCGCTGGGCGCCGAGGTCCGGGTGGCCGCCTGCGACGCGGCCGACCGGGCGGCGCTGGCGGCGCTGCTCGACGAGGTGCCGGCCGCGCACCCGCTGACCGCGGTGGTGCACGCGGCCGGTGTGCTGGCCGACGGCCTGGTCGCGGAGCTGACCCCCGAGCAGCTGGACACCGCGCTGCGGCCCAAGGTCGACGCGGCCGTGCACCTGCACGAGCTGACCGAGGGCCGCAAGCTCTCCGCCTTCCTGCTGTTCTCCTCGCTGGCCGGGGTCTTCGGCGGGATGGGCCAGGGCAACTACGCGGCGGCCAACGCCTTCCTGGACGCGCTGGCGCACCGGCGCCGGGCGCAGGGCCTGACCGCGAGCTCGCTGGCCTGGGGTCTGTGGGCGAACAGCGGCGGGATGACCGGCGGACTGGACGAGGCCGACCTGCGCCGGATCGCCCGGGGCGGGATCGTCGCCTTCGCCCCCGAGGAGGGGCTGGCCCTGTTCGACGCCGCGCACGGCGTGGACCGCGCGATGGTGCTGCCGGTCCGGCTGGACACCCGGGCGATCGCCGCGCAGGCCGGTACCGGCGGCGTCCCCGCCCTGCTGCGCGGCCTGGTCCGGGCACCGGCCCGGCGTGCGGTGGCGGCGACCGGCGAGGCCGGCGGCGACGGGCCGCGGGCGTTGCTCGGCCGGCTGGCCGGCCTGGCCGAACCGCAGCGCGCCCGGGTGCTGCTGGAGCTGGTCCGCTCACAGGTCGGACTGATCCTGGGCTTCCCGACGCGGGAGCCGGTCCCGACCGACCGCGGCCTGCTGGAGCTCGGCTTCGACTCGCTGACCGCCGTCGAGCTGCGCAACCGGCTGCGCGCGGCCACCGGCCTGCGGCTGCCGGCCACCCTGCTCTTCGACCACCCGACCGCCGCCGCGATCGCCGGCCACCTCGGCGAGCGGCTGGTGCCGGAGGCCGCCGAGCCGGTGGTCGCCGGGCTGGCCGAACTGGAACGGCTGGAGCTGGCCCTGGCCGGTGACCGGCCGCACCCCGAGCTGGCCGCCCGGCTCCGCACGCTGCTCGGCCGACTGGGTCCGGAGCCGGATCCCGGGCCGGACGACGACCTGACCGAGCGGATGGCCGGCGCCGGCGACGACGACCTCTTCGACTTCATCGACCACGAACTGGGCTTGTCCCCGGCCCCTGCTGACGAAGGTGACGACCACCGGTGAATGACGACAGGCCGCACACGGTGAACGACGACAAGCTGCGGGACTACCTCAAGCGCGTCGCGACCGACCTGCACCGCACCCGCCAGCGGTTGCGGGAGGTCGAGGCGAAGGACCACGAGCCGATCGCCATCGTCGCGATGAGCTGCCGCTACCCCGGCGGCGTCGGCTCGCCCGAGGAGCTCTGGGAGCTGGTGGCCGGCGGGACGGACGCCATCACCCCGTTCCCGGCCGACCGCGGCTGGGACCTGGCCGCGCTGGTCGACGAGAGCCGCAGCCGGCCCGACACCAGCTATGCCGACCAGGGCGGCTTCCTGGCCGACGTCGGCGGCTTCGACCCGACGTTCTTCGGGATCTCGCCGCGCGAGGCGCTGGCCATGGACCCGCAGCAGCGGCTGCTGCTGGAGACCGGCTGGGAGGCGTTCGAGCGGGCCGGCATCGACCCGACCACCCTGCGCGGCAGTCGGACCGGGGTCTTCGCCGGCGTGATGTACCAGGACTACGCGGTGCGGCTGCGCCGGGTCCCGGAGGACGTGGCCGGCTACCTGGGAAGCGGCAGCTCGGACAGTGTCGCCTCCGGCCGGATGGCGTACACCTTCGGCCTGGAGGGGCCGGCGCTGAGCGTGGACACCGCCTGCTCCTCGTCCCTGGTCGCCATCCACCTGGCCGCCCAGGCGCTGCGGGCCGGCGAGTGCACGTTGGCGCTGGCCGGCGGCGCGATGGTGATGTCGACGCCGGTGCCGTTCGTCGAGATGAGCCGGCAGGGCGGGCTGGCCGCCGACGGCCGCTGCAAGTCCTTCTCGGCGCGCGCCGACGGCACCGGCTGGGGCGAGGGCGTCGGCCTGCTGCTGCTGGAGAGGCTGAGCGACGCGCGACGCCACGGGCACCCCGTGCTCGCGGTGGTGCGCGGCACGGCGGTCAACCAGGACGGTGCCAGCAGCCGGCTGACCGCGCCCAACGGCCCGGCCCAGCAGCGGGTGATCCGCCAGGCGCTGGCCGCCGCCCGGTTGGCCCCCGGCGACGTGGACGTGGTCGAGGCGCACGGCACCGGCACCCCGCTGGGCGACCCGATCGAGGCCCAGGCACTGCTCGCCACCTACGGCCAGGATCGTGAACACCCGCTGCTGCTCGGCTCGTTGAAGTCGAACATCGGGCACACCCAGGCCGCCGCGGGCGTCGGCGGCGTGATCAAGATGGTGCTGGCGATGCGGCACGGCGTCGTCCCGCCCACCCTGCACGCCGAGCCGCGCACCGCGCAGGTGGACTGGGCGGCGGGCGCCGTGGAGCTGGTGACCGAGGCTCGGGCCTGGCCGGAGACCGGACGACCGCGGCGGGCGGCGGTCTCCTCGTTCGGGGTGAGCGGGACCAACGGGCACGTGGTGCTGGAACAGGCCCCGCAACCGGTGGAGACCGCCGGGTCGGAGCCCGGGTCGGAGCCCGCGCCGGCGGCCCGGGCCGGTGGCCCGCTGCCCTGGGTGCTGTCCGGCCACACCCCCGCGGCCCTGCGTGCCCAGGCCGAGCGGCTGCACGCGCACCTGGCCGAGCGTCCTGGACCGGCGCCGGCGGCGGTCGGCCACGCGCTGGCGACCACCCGGGCCGCGCTGGAGCACCGGGCGGTGCTGGTCGCCGGGGACCGCGCGGGCCTGCTGGCGCGGCTGGCGGCGCTGGCCGCCGACCGGGAGGCGCCGGGCCTGCTGCGCGGGCGGGCCGGCGCGGGCGGCGCGGTGGCCATGGTGTTCCCGGGGCAGGGCTCGCAGTGGACCGGCATGGCACTCGAACTGCTGGACCGCGAACCGGTGTTCGCCGATCGGATGGCCGCCTGCGCGGACGCCCTGGCGCCCTACCTGGACCGCTCGCCGCTGGAACTGCTGCGCTCCGGCGAGCCGGTCGAGCGGGTGGACGAGGTACAGCCGCTGCTCTTCGCGGTGCTGGTCTCGCTGGCCGCGGTGTGGGCCTCGTACGGGGTCGCGCCGGATGCCGTGGTGGGCCACAGCCAGGGCGAGATCGCCGCCGCCGTGGTGGCCGGCGCGCTCTCGCTGGCGGACGGCGCCAAGGTGGTGGCGCTGCGCTCCCGAGCGCTGCGGGCGCTGGCCGGCCGCGGCGGGATGCTGTCGGTCTCACTGCCGGCCGAGCGGGTCCGGGCCCGGATCGAGCCGTGGGGCGAGCGGCTGGCGCTGGCGGCGGTGAACGGGCCGGCCTCGGTGGTGGTCTCCGGCGAGCCGGCGGCGCTGGCCGAGCTGCTGGCCGAGCTGACGGCGGCGGGCGAGCGAGCGCGCTCGGTGCCGGTCGACTACGCCTCGCACGGTCCACAGGTCGCCGCGATCGAAGGGGAGTTGCTGCGCGAGCTGGCCGGGATCACGCCGCGGCCGGCGAGCGTGCCGTTCTACTCGGCGGTCACCGGTGGCTTGTTGGACACCACCGAACTGGACGCCGGGTACTGGTACCGGAACCTGCGCCGGGCCGTGGAGTTCGAGCGGGCCACCGCGGCCCTGCTGGCCGACGGTTACCAGGTCTTCCTGGAGGCCAGCCCGCACCCCGTGCTGCTCCCCGCGCTCCAGGAGACGGCGGAGGCGGCCGGCGCGGACGCCTGTGCGGTCGGCACGCTGCGCCGCGGCGAGGGCGGCCCGGCCCGGCTGCTGGGCTCGCTCGGCGAACTCTGGCTGCGCGGAGTGCCGATCGACTGGGACGCGGTCTTCACGGGCCGTCCGGCGCTGCCGGCCGAGCTGCCGACCTACGCCTTCCAGCGCCAGGACTACTGGTTGCAGGACGGTTCGGCGGCGCCGGGCGACCTGGCGGCGGCGGGCCTGGAGACGGCGGAGCACCCGCTGCTGGGCGCCATGGTCACGCTCGCCGACCGGGACGGCGTGGTGTTCACCGGCCGGCTCTCGCTGCGCACCCACCCCTGGCTGGCCGACCACGCCGTGCGGGGCACCGCGCTGCTGCCCGGAACGGCCTTCCTGGAGCTGGCGGTTCGGGCCGGTGACCAGGTCGGCTGCCCGGTGGTGCGGGAGTTCACGCTCGGCGCGCCGCTGCCGCTGCCCGAGCGGGGCGGCGTGTTGCTGCGGCTGACCGTCGGCGCGCCGGACGAGCACGGCGAGCGGCCGATCTCACTGCACTCGCGCGCCGAGGACACCGAGGTCTGGGTGCGGCACGCGGACGGGCTGCTCGGCGACGGCGCGGCGGCGGGCGAGGAGTCGGCCGAGTGGCCGCCGGCCGGCGCGGTCCCGTTCGACCTCGACGGGCTGTACGAGCGGTTCGCGGCGGCCGGGTTCGGCTACGGCCCAGCGTTCCAGGGGCTGACGGCCGCCTGGCAGCGCGGCGCGGAGCTGTTCGCCCAGGCCGAGTTGACGCCGGAGCAGCGGGCCGAGGCGGGCCGGTACGGGCTGCACCCGGCACTGCTGGACGCGGCCCTGCACGCCACCGGTCTGGGACCGGAGGCCGCGGGCCGGATGCCGTTCAGCTGGACCGGGGTGACCCTGCACGCCTCGGGCGCGACCGCGCTGCGGCTGCGACTGACCCCGGTGGGCGAGGGCGCGCTGGCGCTGGCGGCGACCGACCCGACCGGGCGGCCGGTCGCCACCGTGGAGTCGCTGGTACTGCGGCCGGTGCCGGAGGCCTCGGCGTGGGTACCGGCCGTGGAGCGCCGGCACGAGTCGCTGTGCCGGGTCGAGTGGTCCGCACTTCCGGCCAATTCCCTTTCTGATGACACGAGTTGGGTGCTGCTCGAGCCGGGCGGGGCGGACCTGTCGGCGCTCACCGAGCCGCCGCCGCTGGTGCTGGTGCCGGTCGGCGACCGCTCGGCGAGCGTGCGCGAGGCCACCCACCGGGCGCTCCAACTGGTGCGACGGTGGCTGGCGGAGGAGCGGTTCGCCGGCTCGCGCCTGGTCTTCGTCACCGACGGCGCGGTGGCCACCGGACCGACCGAGGACGTGCCGGATCTCGCGCACAGCGGCGTCTGGGGCCTGGTCCGCTCGGCCATGGCCGAGCACCCGGGCCGGTTCGGCCTGCTCGATCTTCCGGGCCACGCGAGCGAGTCGCTCTCGGCGGCGGTGGCCGCGTTCACCGGGCCCGCCGCCGAGGAGCAGCTCGCGGTGCGCGGTGCGACGCTGCTCGCGCCCCGGCTGGCCCGGGTCCCGATCACGGCGGACCCGACCCCGACCGCGCTGGACCCGGACGGCACCGTCCTGATCACCGGCGGCACCGGCCTGCTCGGCTCCGAGGTCGCCCGCCACCTGGCCCGGGCGCACGGCGTGCGCCACCTGCTGCTGGTGAGCCGGCAGGGCCCGCGAGCCGCCGGCGCCGCCGAAATCGTCGCGGAGCTAGCCGAGTTGGGCGCCACCGCCACCGTGACGGCCTGCGACGTCGCCGACCGCCCGGCGCTGGCCGAGCTGCTGGCACGGGTGCCCGAGGACCGTCCGCTCACCGCCGTGGTGCACGCGGCCGGCGCGCTGGACGACGGCGTGGTCAGCGCGCTGACCCCGGACCGGCTGGACACCGTGCTGGCGCCCAAGGCCGAGGCGGCGCTGCACCTGCACGCGCTGACCGCCGACCTTCCGCTGGCCGCGTTCGTGCTGTTCTCCTCGGCGGCCGGCGTCTTCGGCGGCCCCGGACAGGCCAACTACGCGGCGGCCAACGCCGTGTTGGACGCCCTCGCCCAGCACCGGCGAGCGGGCGGTCTGGCCGGCCAGTCGCTGGCCTGGACGCTCTGGGAGCAGCGCAGCGCGCTGACCAGCCGGGTGGACGAGGCCGGCGAGCGGCGGCTGGCCCGCTCCGGGCTGCCCGCGCTCTCCACCGCGCAGGGGCTGGCGCTGCTGGACGCGGCACTCACCGTGGACCTGCCGGCGCTGGTGCCGATCCGGCTGGACCTGGCGGCCCTGCGCGCCGGGGGCGACGGCCGGCCGGTCCCCGCGCTGCTGCGCTCGTTGGTGGGCGGCCCGGTCGTCCGGCGGACGGCGGCCCGGGCGGTCGCCGAGGCCGCGCCCGCCGGCGAGTTGGGCGCGCTGCCCGAGGCGGAGCGCGAACCCGCGCTGCTGGCGCTGATCCGGGCGCAGGTGGCGGCCGTGCTCGGCCACGCCTCGCCGGAGGCGGTCGACGCCGGACGGGCCTTCCGTGACCTGGGCTTCGACTCGCTGGCCGCGGTCGAACTGCGGAACCGGCTGACCGCCGCGACCGGCCTGCGGCTGCCCGCCACCCTGGTCTTCGACCACCCGTCGCCGGCCGCGCTGGCCCGGCACCTGCGGGCCGAGCTGTTCGGCGGTCAGGCCGCACCGATCGCCGCCCGGTCGGTGAGGCGGGCCGGCGCGGACGACCCGGTGGTGGTGGTCTCGATGGGCTGCCGTTTCCCCGGCGGGGTGCGGACCCCGGAGGAGTTGTGGCGACTGGTCGCCGACGGCGCCGAGGGCATCGCACCGTTCCCGGCGGACCGCGGCTGGGACCTGGACGCGCTCTACCACCCGGACCCGGAGCACCGCGGCACCTCGTACGCCCGGGAGGGCGGCTTCCTGGCCGGGGTCGGCGGGTTCGACGCGGAGTTCTTCGGCATCTCGCCGCGCGAGGCGGTGGCGATGGACCCGCAGCAGCGGCTGTTACTGGAGATCACCTGGGAGGCGTTCGAGCGGGCCGGGATCGACCCGACCACCCTGCGCGGCGCGGCGGCCGGTGTCTTCGTCGGCCTGATGCAGCAGGACTACGCGGCCCGGCTGCTGCCGTACATCCCGGAGGAGGTCGAGGGCTTCCTCGGCACCGGCAACTCGGGCAGTATCGTCTCCGGCCGGCTCGCGTACGTCTTCGGCCTCGAGGGCCCGGCGGTGACCGTGGACACCGCCTGCTCCTCCTCGCTGGTCGCGCTGCACCTGGCCGCGCGGGCGCTGCGGCACGGGGAGTGCGACCTCGCGCTGGCCGGCGGGGTGACGGTGATGTGCAGCCCTGAGCTGTTCGTCGAGTTCAGCCGGCAGGGCGGGCTCGCCCCGGACGGGCGCTGCAAGCCGTACGCGGCGGCGGCGGACGGGACGGGCTTCGGCGAGGGCGCGGGCGTCCTGCTGCTGGAGCGGCTGAGCGACGCCCGGCGCAACGGGCACCCCGTGCTCGCGGTGGTCCGGGGTACGGCGGTCAACCAGGACGGCGCCAGCAACGGGCTCACCGCACCGAACGGGCCGTCCCAACAGCGGGTGATCCGGGCCGCGTTGGCCGACGCCGGCCTACGGGCGGCCGACGTGGACGCGGTGGAGGGGCACGGCACCGGCACCCGGCTCGGCGACCCGATCGAAGCCCAGGCGCTGCTCGCCACCTACGGCCAGGACCGCGAACGCCCCTTGTGGCTGGGCTCGTTGAAATCCAACCTCGGCCACACCTCGGCGGCCGCCGGGGTCGGCGGGGTGATCAAGATGGTGCTGGCCATGCGGAACGGGGTGCTGCCGAAGACCCTGCACGTGGACGAGCCGACGCCACAGGTGGACTGGTCGGCCGGCGCGGTCGAGCTGCTGACCGAGGCGCGGCCCTGGGAGACCGACGGCCGGCCGCGCCGGGCGGGCGTCTCGTCGTTCGGCGTGAGCGGGACCAACGCGCACGTGGTGCTGGAGCAGGCACCGGCCGAGGAGCCCGCGCCGGAGGGTGTGGAGGACCCGGGGGCGGTGCTGCCGTGGATCCTCTCCGCGCGCACCCCGGAGGCCCTCCGCTCCTACGCTGCCGGACTCCGGACGGCGAGCCGGCCCTCTCCGGACATCGCCCACACCCTCGCGACCGGCCGCGCCACCTTCGACCACCGCGCCGTCGCCATCGGGAACCGTGACCAGATCCGCGACGCGCTGGCCCACTTGGCCGGCGACCTCCCGCACCCGCAGCTGGTCCGGGGCAGCCGGGAGACTCCTGGGCGTACCGTCTTCGTCTTCCCCGGCCAGGGCTCCCAATGGCCCGGCATGGCCGCCGAACTCCTCGACACCCAACCCGCGTTCGCACAGCGCATGACCGAATGCGAACAAGCCCTCGCACCCCACGTCGACTGGCACCTCACCCAACTCCTACGCGACCACACACCACTCAACCGCGTCGACATCATCCAACCCGCACTCTGGGCGATCATGGTCTCCCTCGCCACCCTCTGGCAACACCACGGCATCCACCCCGACGCCGTCCTCGGCCACTCCCAAGGCGAAATCGCCGCCGCCGTCGTAGCCGGCGCACTCACCCTCGAAGACGGCGCCCGCATCACCGCCCTCCGCAGCCAAGCCCTCACCACCCTCACCGGCCACGGCGGCATGACCAACATCAACCTCCCCCCCGACCAAACCCAACAACTCAT
>NZ_JBITZU010000017.1:0-150543 GCF_044547075.1 Kitasatospora sp. NPDC052896 | reverse complement strand
GTATTTCGCCGGTTCCTGCGGCGGCGCTCCGCTGAGCATCGTCAAGGAGTACATCGAGAACCAGAAGCGGCCCACCTGACCGTCACCACGAAGGCGCAGAGACCTCCGGCGCTCCGCGCCTCCGTGCCAGGGATCGCATTCCCGCCCGGCCTGAAGGCCGGGATTCCCCGCGAAGATCAGGGGATGGAGCCCGCCATGGCCACGCCCTTCCCGCCCACGCCGCCGCCCTCCCGGGTGCGCAGCGGCTCGTGGAGTTCACCGTCAGCGGGGTGGTGGAGAGCCCGGGCGCGAGCCCGTCGCACTGGAGCCAGCCGGACTACCCGCGCTTCAACCCACCGGTGGTAACTGGTATTTGACGCCTCCATGGGTCCGGGCGGAGCAGCGACATGCCCCGTTCGGGGGACGGTACCGGGCGGCCCGGTCCGGTTGGGTCAGGCTGCGGCTGCCCCCTCCTCCCCCACCCCGAAGGAACCCACCCGATGCGCAGCCGTACCGCCACCACCGCCCTCGCCCTCACCGCCGTCCTCGGCCTGTCCGCCTTCGCCCCCGCGACCGCCGACCACGTCACCGGCCCGCGACACGACCGCCCGGTGTCGCTCACCCAGTTCAGCGCCCGGGTACTGGACAACGACAGCGTGGAGATCAACGGGTCGGGCCACTGCTCCGAGGAGGGGCGGGACATGCTGATCACCGTCAAGATGCGCCGCCCCGACCACGACCAGGACGACTTCCCGGTCACCCACCAGACCCGCGCCCGCTGCGAGGACGACGGCTACCACTTCCGCACGGTGGAGCGAGCCGGCCTGGACCGCGACCACCTGCCACGCCGCGGCGAGGAGATCCACTACCGGGTGACCGTCGACGCCGCCGAGCACGACCACGCCCAGCTGGAGGGCACCCTCCGGCTCTGACCTCGTCCACCGCCACGTGGCCCGCCCATCCCACCGGGGGTGGGCGGGCTGTTCACCGCAAGGCCAGTTGATGTCGAGTCAGCGACTCGTCGGGCGGTGGCGGGCTGCCCGGCCGGTCTCACGGGACCTCCCCCGCCGTGGTGGGCTGGATGTCGGAGAGCGACGGCGGCGGGGGCGCGGCGTCGAGGATCTCCCGACTGTGCGCCACCAGCCTGGCCCAACTCCGCTCGACCTTCTGGAAGTCGAGCTTCCGGGCCGCTTCCCCGGTGTCGCGGGCGGCGGCGGCGAGGCCCACCTTGACCCGGCGGGCCTCGTCGGCCAGCAGGGACCAGGCGCCGTCGAGGTAGGAGATGCCGTTGTGGGCCTCGGCGAGCTGCTCGCCGACCCGACTGAGCTGTCCGTGGAAGTGCAGGACGGCGTCGAAGACGAGACCGTCCTCGTGCAGGACCCTCCCGGCGGCGGCGAGGTCGTTCCGGTCCGAGCAGGAGGCGTGCTCGAGGCTGTCGAGCCGGGCCCGGTCGGCGTGCACCTGGGCGTCACGACACCGAACGTCGTTCAGCAGATCGGCGGTTGCCGCCGTCAGTGCCCGGCCGACCCTCCGCAGCGCCATCCCGAAGGTGATCAGGGACAGGTGCAGGGTCGCGGCCTGTCCCTCCAGCCGGTCGACCCGCCGGGCCAGCTCCGCGACCGCCGGCTCGATCTCCGGCTTCGCCGCGCGGTCGTCACCCGGGCCGCCGGCGGGCCGACAGCCCGGGTCGATCAGGCTGCGCAGCTGGGCACCGATCCCCTGGTCCTCGTTGACGACGGCCCGCGAGAGGGCCAGCACCGGCGGGTAGACGACGCTGAACCACTCCACGGCGACCGCCCGCACGTCGTCCAGCGCCTTGGTGGCCGCCGCCGGGTCGGTGCCCGCCGGCAGGTCGGTCGGCGTGGACTGCGTGCCGGCGGCCTTCGCGAAGTCCGCCGCACTCGCCAGGGCGGCAAGGTAGCGCTGCGCGGGCGTGCGGGGGTCCTGTTCCTGGGTGGGCATGCCCGGGCCACCTCCACGGCCGGGGCGCGGGGCGGCTCGCGGGCGGGCGGCGGCCACCCCGCGCTTGGGTTCGGGTTCGAAGCACAGTGTGACCTACCATCAGGTCATCTCGGTGGCAAAGCCGTTCACCGTGCGTGTCGAGCCGGGAGATGGCCGGGTGCTCAGGCGAGCAGGGCCGAGCCGAAGTGGTCGTTCGGCCCGGTGACGCCCGGGAGGGCGAAGAAGTAGCCGCCGCCGGTCGGGGAGATGTAGTCGACCAGCGGCTCGCCGGCCAGGCGCTGCTGGACGGTCTGGAACTGGCGGGCCACGTCCTGCTGGTAGCAGCAGAAGACCAGGCCGACGTCGAGGTTGCCGTCAAGGTCGAGGCCGCGTTCGTAGTTGTAGCCACGGCGGAGGATCTGCTGGTTCGTGGTGGCCGGGGTGCGCGGGTTGGCGAGCCGGATGTGCGCGGTCATCGGGGTCAACAGGCCCTGTGGGTCCGCGTGGTAGTCCGGCGGGTCGGACTCGCGGGTGCCGTCCAGGGGTGCGCCGGTGTCGCGACGGCGGCCGATCATGTTCTCCTGCTCGTGCAGCGAGACCCGGTCCCAGAACTCGACCAGCATCCGGATGATCCGCACCACCTGGTACGAACCGCCCTCCACCCAGGCGGGCTCGCCGGACGCTCCGCCGTGCGTCCACAGCACGGCGTCCGCCACCGTCCGGTCAGCGATGTCGGGATTGGCGGTGCCGTCCTTGAAGCCGAGTTGGTTGCGCGGCGTGCCGCTCGGCCGGGGTGCGGCGTGGAAGCCGTCCACCTTCCAACTCGCCTGCATGCCACCACGGGTGTGCTTGGCGATGTCGCGCAGCGCGTGCATCACGGTGTCCCGCGAGTCGGCACAGATCTGGAGCATCAGATCGCCGTGCAGCTCGGTGGAGCCCACCAGGTTGTCGTCCGGGAAGGCCGGCATCGGGACCAGCTGGGCCGGCTTGCGCGCGGCCAGCCCGTAGCGACCGTCGAAGAGCGAGGCGCCGACGCCGACCGTGACGGTCAGCCCGTCGGCGGGCAGCACCGGGCCGAGCGTGGCACTGTCGGAGGGCGGGGAGGCGAGGTCGGTGGCGGGCACCGGGCCGCCGGCGGTCAGTGCGCGGATCCGGTCGGTCAGCGTCTGGAGGAGACTCACCAGCCCGGCCCGGTCGGGCGCGATCACGTTGAACGAGACGAACGACGCGGCAGCCTGCTGCGGGGTGGTGATGCCCGCCTGGTGCGGCCCGTGGAACGGGATCCGCCGGCCGGACGGCCCCGGACCGGGCTCGGCGGCCACCGCCACCGCCCCGGCCAGCGCACCCGCACCGACGGCGGCCCCGACCGTGGCCCCCAGCGTGGCACCGCGCAGGAAGACCCGGCGGCGCAGCGACGGTTCGGCCTGACCGGCCTGACCGGCGGCCATCGGGCAGCCGTCAGGAGTGGGAGGCGTGCGGAGGCTCATGCGTGGTTCCTCGGGGCGAGCAGGTTGGGGATGGCGGCCAGCTCCTCCAGGAGGCTGCCGAGGTCTCCGTCGAGACGCTGGCGCTGGGCGGTGGTGAGCCGGGTCACCGGAGTCCAGGTGCCGGAGGACGATCGGCTCGACGCCACTTCGCCGGACAGGGCGGTCAGTTGACGGCTCACCTGGTCGAGCAACGCGGGGTCGCGCGGCTGGAGCACCGGGGTCAGCACGCTCAACACCTCCTGCGTTCCCTGGATGTTGGCGCCGAGGGTGGCCAGCGTGGTGCCGCTGCCGTAGTCGGCGATGCCGTTGAGCTGGAACTGCAGGGCGTTCTCCAGGATCTCGTGCGCGCGCAGCGAGAGGTCGCCGGGGTCGGTGTCCTCGCTCGGGAAGTCCTGCTGCAGGCCGCTGACGTCGGTGACCAACTGCTGGCTGAGCTGGCGCAGTCGGTCGACGCCGGCGCCGTGCCAGAGCCCCTGTTCCAGGGCGAAGAAGCCGGTCCACTGCGGGGTGTCGACGCCCTGCGGAAGCCCGTTCGCCATGCCGTTGATGGCGTCGTCGTAGTCGCCGAAGGAGTTGTAGGCGGCACCGAGGCGCTCGTAGTCCAGGTGCGCGGTGAGCCAGTCGGCCTTGGCGGCGGCCAGGTCGCCACGGGCGAGGTCGGCGTCCAGGGTCTGGGCGGCCGCGAGCAGGCCCGGCAACGCGGCCGTGACGTAGCCGCGGTAGGCGTTGACCGGTCCGGTCATCTCCAGGTCGGAGAGCGGTTCGTAGCCGGCCACGGCGCCGGCGGCGGTGCCGGTGACCGTCACCGTGCGCGAGGTGCGGACCGTCCCGTTCGAGAAGACGCAGCGGACCGCGTACTGGCCACCGGTCAGCGTGGTGGCCAGCGGGAGTGTCTTGTTCGGCCCGACCCAGGGGATCTCCGCGTAGGCCAGGCCGCCGTCGGGCGAGACCAGGTAGATGCTGGCGAAGACGTTGTCGCCGTTGGTGACGGCGAAGGAGAGCGGGCCGGCGGGCAGGTGCGCGGGCGGGGTGCCGCAGCCGGCGGCGTCCACCCGCAGCGGGCCGCCGGGCAGGGCGGAACCGCTGCCGGCGCGCGCGGAACCGGTCAGCGCGGCCACTCCGAGCAGGAGCAGTCCGACCAGCGCCGTACCGCGCCAACGTCTGGCGGGTGCGGCCGACTCGGGCAGCGGGGATGGCACGGGGTCCGGCATGTCGGCGGGACGCCCCCTTCGGTCATCGGGCCGGGGCCGCCCCCGGGCGAGGAGCGCCGGGGGGACGGCATGCTGACGGTTGATCAGCCGAAGATGTCGGTGATCGGGGTGGCGTTGGCACTCTCGCCGACCGGCGCCAGACCGTACATCTGCTCCAGCGTGGCGAGCAGGTTGTAGTGGTTGATCGTCTCGCTGTACTGGCCGGGCTGCACGTTGGCACCGACGATGATGGTGGGGATCTGGTTGTTCTCGGTGTAGTCGTCCTCGTCCCAGGTGACGATGAGCAGGCTGTTGTTCTGCTGCGCCCAGGTGGCGTACGAGGAGAGGTTGTTCTGCAGCCAGGTGTCACCCTGGTTGATGGTCCCGTTGTGCATGTCGTCGTCCAGGTTCGGGATCACGAACGACACGGTGGGCAGCTGGTTGTAGTCGGTGGGGAAGGAGCTGAACGGCTGCGAGTCGGAGCCCGGGATGTTGCTGAAGTTGATCCAGGGCGAGTGCTTGCGCGCGTACGACCCACTGGTGCAGGTGGTCGAGCCGGCCTTGGGCAGGTCCTCCGAGTAGCCCACGAACGTGTCGCCGGCGGCCAGCAGTTCGGAGCCGAGGTTGGCGGTGTTGCCCTCGTTGGTCGGACAGGCGTCGGAGCTGAGCCCGAAGGTGCTGCCGCCGAACAGTGCCATGTAGTTCGGCTCGCTGGGGTGCGTGACGGCGAACGACTGGGTCATCAGCGCGCCCTGCGAGGCGAGGGAGTTGATGTAGGGGGCGTCGCTGGTGTCACCGATGATGTCGTCGTAGGAGTGGTTCTCCTCCATCACGACCACGATGTGCGAGGGAGCGGACACGGTGCTCGACGCCGGTGGGGTGTCGGCGACGGCCGAGCCGTGCGGGTACAGGGCGAGGGACACCGCGGCGGCGGTGGTCATGGCGACGGCGGACAGCCCGGCAAGGCGCGACCTCGAACGCATGGACACTGACACTCCAAGGGAAGGCGGCCGGCCTTCGGTAGCCGGCTCACGGGGGAGGTGCGGGGACCCGCCGTACCGGTCCCGTGGTGGGGGCCGCGGACCGGTTCGGGGGCGGGACCGGGCGATGCGCAGCCCGGCTTCGGTGCCGTCCAGAGCATTCCCGTCGGAGGTGCCCTTAAGTTGTCGGTGGACTGGCGAAACTGTGAATTCCTCACGGCGGTGATCAAGGATCCCGGCCGGTCCGGACGCCGTTTTGTGGTCGCCTGTCCAGCTTCTGACGGTTGGTCGACTCCGGCCGGCCGGGGCTTGCCCGATCCGCTCCCGGTCCGGAGACTGACCCCGTGGACCAACCGATCACGCCGATCCCCGCCGCCCTGCGCCTCGCCGAGCAGCTGCTCGACCCGGGCACCTTCCGCAGCTGGGACACCCCGCCCGAGCAGCCCGCCTCCGGTCCCTACGCCGAGGCACTGGCCCGCGCCCGGGCCCGCAGCGGCGCCGACGAGGCGGCGCTGACCGGTGAGGGACGGCTGGCCGGGCACCGGGTCGCCGTCCTGCTCAGCGAGTTCGGCTTCCTGGCCGGCTCGATCGGCACCGCCACCGCCGACCGGCTGCTGCGCGGGGTCGAGCGCGCCACCGCCGAGCGGCTCCCGCTGCTCGCCTTCCCCGCCTCGGGCGGCACCAGGATGCAGGAGGGCACCCCGGCCTTCGTCCGGATGGTCGCCATCGCCGGCGCCGTCACCGCGCACAAGGCCGCCGGGCTGCCCTACCTGGTCCACCACCGGCACCCCACCACCGGCGGGGTGCTCGCCTCCTGGGCCTCGCTCGGCCAGCTCACCACCGCCGAGCCCGGCGCGCTGGTCGGTTTCCTCGGCCCGCGGGTGTACGAAGCGCTGTACGGCGAGCCGTTCCCGGCGGGCGTGCAGCGCGCCGAGCACCTGCGGCGGCACGGGACGGTGGACGCCGTGCTGCCGCCGGACCGGCTGCGCCGCCGGCTCGCGGACACCCTGGACGTGCTCGCCGCGCGCCCGACCGTCACCGAGGCCACCGGCGATGCCGAGTCCCCCGTCGAGGCCGCCGACAGCGCCGAGGCGACCTGGCGCTCGGTGCTGCTCACCCGAGAGCCCGGCCGTCCCGGACTGGCCGAGCTGCTCCAGGAGGCCGACACCCTGGTCCCGCTCTCCGGCACCGGCACCGGCGAGCGGGACGACGCGCTCCGGCTCACCCTCGCCCGGTTCGGCCGCACCGGCTGCGTGGTGGTCGGTCACGACCGGGCCGCCGCCGCGCTGCACGGTCCGGTCGGCCCGGCCGGCCTGCGCACCGCCCGCCGCGGCATGCGGCTCGCCGCCGAACTGCGCCTGCCGCTGCTGACCGTGATCGACACTCACGGCGCGGAGCTGAGCGCGCGGGCCGAGGAGCGCGCGCTGGCGGGCGAGATCGCGCGCTGCATCGCCGAGTTGAGCACCCTACCGGTCCCGGTGGTCAGCCTGCTGCTGGGTGAGGGCACCGGCGGCGCCGCGCTCGCGCTGCTGCCCGCCGACCGGACCGTCGCCGCCGAGCACGCCTGGCTCTCCCCGCTGCCACCCGAGGGCGCCTCGGTGATCCTGCACCGCAACCCGGACCACGCCGCCGAACTCGCCCACCAGCAGCGGATCGGCGCGGCCGCGCTGCTCGCCGACGGGGTGGTGGACCGGGTGCTCCCCGAGCCCGTTCCCGGCTCCGAGGACCCGGACGGCTTCGTCCGGCGCGTCGTCGGCCTGCTGGAGGAGGAGCTGGCCCGGGCCGCCGCGCTGAGCCCGGACGCGCGGCTCGACCGGTTCCGGCGGCTGGGCCGCTGAGCGGCCCGCCCGGCCCGCCGCGACGCCCCTGGCGACCTGCGGAATACCGCACCAACTCCCTCGCGCCCACACACCGCCGCCACCTATGATCGCCCTTCAGGGCGTATCACGCCGCGCGCCGACCGATGCGCGGGGCGGGCGCGATCAGCCGCACACCGTGGGGATGGGCAACAGATGAGTTCCAACGTACCGCCGGGCTACGGGTATCCGGGCGACGGCTCCGGCCAGCAGCCGCCGTACCCGCCGCAGGGCAACCCGTACGGCCAGCCCTACCCGCCGCAGCCGGCGCAGGGCAATCCCTACGGCCAGCAGCCGCCGCAGCCGAACCCCTACGGCTCCCCGCAGACCCCGCCGCCGGCCGACCAGTACGGCTACCCGCAGACCCCGCCGCCGGCCGACCAGTACGGCTACCCGCAGACCCCGCCGCCCGCGGCCGGCTACGGCCAGCAGCCCCCCGGCGGCTACGGCCAGCCGTCGTACGGCGCACCGGCCGGGCCCGGCCTGCCCGGCACCCCGGTGCTGGCCAGCGCGGGCGACCGGCTGCTCGCCAGGCTGATCGACGTCGCGGTCCTGCTGATCCCGGTCATCGTGCTCTACGTGATCGTCGCCTCGGTCAACACCTTCCTCTACTACGTGGTCATGGCGGCCCTGGTCACCGCCTACGAGGGCGCGATGCTCTCCACGCAGAACGGCCAGACGGTCGGCAAGAAGGCGATGAAGCTCTACGTGGTGAACCTCGCCGACGGCCAGCCGGTGGTCGGTGGTACCGCCTGGAGCCGGGCCGCGGCCTACGGGCTCCCGCAGCTGGTGCCCTGCCTGGGCACGCTGTACTCGGTGCTGGACGTGCTGTGGCAGCTGTGGGACAAGCCCAACCAGCAGTGCCTGCACGACAAGGCGGCGAAGACCGTGGTGATCAAGGCCAGCTGACCGGTGGGGCGAGCCGAGCGAGCGACCGTGATCCTCACCGTCACGCTCAACGCCGCGCTCGACGTCACCTACCGGGTCCCGGCGCTGCGCCCGCACGGCAGCCACCGGGTCACCGAGGCCACCGCCCGGGCCGGCGGAAAGGGCGTCAACGTCGCCCGGGTGCTGGCCCGGATGGGGCGCACGACCCTGGTCACCGGGCTGGTCGGGGGCGCCGCGGGCGCGACCGTACGGGCCGACCTGGCCGCCGCCGGACTGCCGGACGCGCTCCTGCCGATCGCCGGCGAGACCCGCCGGACCGTCGCGGTGGTCGATCGACTGGCCGCGGACGCCACGATGTTCAACGAGCCCGGGCCCGCCGTCACGGCGGGCGAGTGGTCCTCGTTCACCGACCACTTCGGCGCGCTGCTGGAGCGCGCCGAAGTGGTCGTGCTCGCCGGGAGCCTGCCGCCCGGCCTTCCCGACGACGCCTACGCCACGCTGGTCCGGGCCGCCCGCGGGCGCGGGGTGCCGGTCCTGCTGGACACCTCCGCGCCCTGGCTGCTGCCGGCCCTGGCCGCCGGCCCCGACCTCGTCAAGCCGAACGCCGACGAGCTGCGGGAGGCCACCGGCCTGGCCGAGCCGCACCGGGCCGCCGCCGCCCTGCTGGACCGCGGCGCCGGTGCGGTGGTCGCCTCACTCGGCCCCGACGGCCTGCTCGCGACCACCCCGGACGGCAGCTGGCTGGCCACCCCGCCCGAACGACTGGCCGGCAACCCCACCGGCGCGGGCGACTCCGCGGTGGCCGCGCTGACCACCGGTCTGCTCGACTCCCTCCCCTGGCCGGCCCGCCTCGCCCGGGCCGTCGCCCTCTCCGCCGCCACCGTCCTCGCCCCGACCGCGGGCGACTACGACCCGGCCGCGTACCACCACCTGCTGCCCCGGGTCACCGTCACCGCGCTCGGCTGAACGCCACCGGCCCGGCCGGACCGGCCTCGCCCCCGGCGCGGCCCCCGACCGGCCGGCAGCGACGCCGACGGCCCGCCGACCACCCCCGTGAGGGGCGGTCGGCGGGCCGTCGGCGGGCTCGTCAGTGGCCGAGCGCGACCTCGACGATCTTGATGACCACCAGGATCATCGCGACCAGCAGGTAGCTGCGCAGCGCGGTCATGCCGATCTTGCGGGTGGTCGACATGGTCGGCTTGGTCAGCGTCTCCAGCGCCGGCATCCGCCACTCGTCACGGCCGGTCCGGTCGATCGGGTCCTCCTTGGTGGCGGTGCGGCGGCGGGTGAAGGAGTACCCGGCGGTCAGCACGCCGATCACACCGCAGACGGCCAGGATCTGCAGGATCGCGTTGGCGGTGATGTTCGGGAAGAGCACCGAGGCGGTCAGGATGATCGACAGGGTGACCAGCACGCCGATCACCGCGGCGGTGAAGGCGTTGGTCCGCGGGCCGTTGACCCAGGGGCCGAGGACGGCCTTGTCGTTGCAGAGCAGCAGCAGGAAGACGGTCGCGGACGGGAGCAGCACGCCGGCCAGCGTCTGCACGCCCTGGGTGAGCAGGCCCAGCGGCGAGCCCGGGATCAGCACGATGGTGGCGGCGACGGCGACCAGACCGGCGTAGACGGCGTAGAAGCCCTTGGCGCCGCCGATGCCGCGGTGCAGCGAGTGCTTGATGCCGAAGACGTCACCGATCGCGTAGGCGGTGGAGAGCGAGACGGCGAAGGCGCCGATGATCGAGGCGTCCAGCAGGGCGATCGCGAACAGCACACCGGCCAGGTGACCGGAGGACTGGGCCAGGCCCTTGGCGATGCCGGCGGCGTCGGTGAAGTTGCCGAAGCCGTCGGTGCCGGCGAACGCGGCGGCGGAGAAGCCCATGAGCGCCGCGCCACCGACGACCACCACGACGATGCCGATCCACAGGTCGGCCTTCTCGTACTTCATGAAGCGCGGGGTGATCCGCTTGTCGATGACGTACGACTGCTGGAAGAAGAGCTGCCACGGGGCGACGGTGGTGCCGACGATGCCGATGATCAGGAGCATCACGGTGGCGAGCTGGCCGCTGCCGCCGGGCATGTTCGGGACCACGAAGTCGTGGGCCATCTGCGAGGTCTTCGGGTGGATCATGAAGTAGATCGGGATCAGCAGCAGCGAGCCGGCGCACAGCGCGATGGCGATCCGCTCGAACCGGCGGAACGAGCCGGTGAAGGCCGAGGCCACGATGATGGCGGCGGCCAGCACGACCGAGGCGACCTTCGGCAGACCGAGGTAGTCGGAGGCCAGCGTGATCCCGATGAACTCGGTGACCAGGGTGAGGGCGTTGAGCAGGAAGAGGTCGATGACCGAGAACGCGCCCCAGAACTTGCCGAAGCGCTCCAGGATCAGCCGGGCGTGACCGACGCCCGTGACGGCACCGAGCCGCAGCACCATCTCCTGGTTGACGTACAGCACCGGTATCAGCAGCAGCAGGGTCCACAGCAGGTGGGTGCCGTAGTTCTGGCCGGCCTGGCCGTAGGTGGCGAAGGCACCGGCGTCGTTGTCGCCGACCATGACGATCAGACCGGGGCCGACGATCGCCAGCAGGGTCTTGAGCTTGGCGGACAGGCCCTGGCGCGGGGCGTCGTCGTCCAGCCGGATGGTGCCGAGCGCACCCTTGATGTCGCCGATGTGGGCGTCGTCGAGGACGGCGCCGCGCGGCGCCGTGGCCTGGTCCGTGGTGGTGATGGTGTCGGTCATGACTGAGAGCCTCCCGAGCCCCCCGTGACAGGGGGAGGTTTGGAGGCACGCAGCAGCAATCCCCCCTGCGAGCGGGCAGCCTGAGGCGCCGTCACGACACGTGGCCGTGCGGGGACTGAGGTGCGACTCGAGATTCGCGCAGGGAAGGTGGTTACCGCGTGCCGTGAGAAGAAGACGGTGACATGCGGATGCGGGGCCGTTTGTGGCCCGGACTACTACTGCTCGAATCCATGTCTCTCGCCTCCTTCCGGCCGGACGCACCCCGTGGTGCGTGTCATCGACGCGGCAAGGAGCGGACCAGCACACCGAAACGGCGCCGGTTCACCCCAACTCGTCAGAGCTTTGGCACTTCACGGCGTGATCCGATCCCGTTGAATCGGAAGCCACTTGGGATCAACCCTTAGGTCGGGAAGATCTGTCCTGATCCGGAGCGTCTCTCGACGGGTGGGATCAGTGGCCTGTGTCCGTGAAGACGCCTCACCGAACGAGGTGCCTCCTGCAAAACCTCGACAAGCATAGACCCATGCTTGCGGCACAAGGCAACCGATTACCAAAGCTTGACCTTCGGGCCGGTGCGATCGGGAACTTAAACGGATCGTTCAACACAGTCCATTGACAACGAGGTGCGCAGATCGCACCCTGAGGGCATGTCAGCAACCGATCCCACCAGCGGTCCCTTCGCCGCCCCCGACCCCGGCCAGGTCCGCGCACAGCGCGAGTACGCGGCGCTGTTCCGGCTCGCCGAGCGGCACGCGACCACCGAGGAGCAGCGCCGCCGGCAGACCAATCCGACCGTCCCCGGCCCTCACGAGGTGGTCCGGCTGGTCGCGCTCCTCATGGCCGGCTCGGCCCTGCTCGACGAGGGTGAACCGGAGGTCGACCAGGCCGACGTCACGGCCGCGCTCACCCTGCTGCCGCTGGTCCGCGGCGAGCTGGACGAGCTGGAGACCGGCCTGCTCAAGATGGCCCGCGGGCGCGGCATGACCTGGCAGGAGATCGCCTTCGGCCTCGGCCTCGGCACCCCGCAGGCGGCACGCCAGCGTTACGAGCGGCTGGCCGAGCGCACGGGCCCCGAGTAGCCCGAGCCGGCTGGGGCGGGCACCGCTCGCTCGGTGCGACGCATGGGACGGCCGGGAGCGAGGAATGCTTCCCGCGGCACCGAGCGTGTCGTGACCACAGCAGCCGACCGAAGGGGTGGCCTTGAGACCGACCACGGAGAGGTTCCTCGCCGTCTCCGCGGAGCTGACCGGCTTCGCCGCCGACGAACTCCGGGCGACCGGCCTGGTCGCCGGTCACCTCGCCACCCTGCGACGGGAGGTCGGACCCGAGCACGCGGACCGGCTCACGGCACTCCCCGCCGGGGTCGGCCACGCGCCCCAGCTGATCACCGACGAGCCGCTGCGTGAGGTCGCCCGTGCCCTCACCCACCTCTGGTACACCGGCAGTTGGCCCGGCCTGCCGGAGCCGGTGCGGACCGCGCTCGGGCGGGAGACGGCGGCCGCGGCGCCGTACACGGTGAGCGCCGACTCGTACGCCGGCGGGCTGCTCTGGCAGACCATCGGTGGTCACGCGCCCGGCACGCACGCCCCCGGGTTCGGCAGCTGGACCGCTCCCCCGGGCCTCCCGGAGGCCCGCAGGTGACCCCGCACTCCCCCGACGACCGGGCCCGCTGGGACGCGATCGTGGTCGGCGCCGGCTTCGCCGGCTCGCTGATCGCCAAACGGCTGGGCGACCAGGGCTGGCGGGTCCTGGTCCTGGAGGCCGGCCCCGGCGACCGGCGGGAGGACCCGGTCCGGCTCCGGGCGACCGCCGCCGACACGTACCGGGCGGCCGATCGCAAGGTGATCACCTCGCCCTACCGGACCAGCCCCGTCGCGCCCTCCCCCGACGGCGGCTTCCGGGACGACGGCTACCTGGTGCAGCGGGGCCCCGACCCGTACGTCAGCGGCTACCTGCGCGGCAACGGCGGCACCGGTCTGGCCTGGACCGGGCTGACCCCGCGGATGCACCCCGAGGACTTCCGGGTCTCCCGGCTCGGCCCCGGCCGTGACTGGCCGCTCGGCTACTCCGAGCTGGAGCCCCACTACCGGGCCGCCGAGGCAGAGTTGGGGGTGGCCGCGGATGTCGAGGAGCAGCGCGCGGCGCTCGGCCTGCCGTTCCCGGACGACTACGCGTTCCCGATGCGCGCCATCCCGCGCGGCCACCTGGACCGGCTGGCCGCCACCGCCTGGGACGGCCGGACCGTGCACGAGCCGGGCGCCGCCGCGCCGACTGAGCTGCGGGTGGTCGGCACCCCGCACGCCCGCAACGGCGTCCCCGACCCGGCGCACCACGGCCCGGCCCACGGCCCCGGGGACGAGGTGGGCCAGCCGCGCTGCGTCGGCCACGCGAGCTGCGTGCCGGTCTGCCCGTCCGGCGCCAAGTACACGCCGCTGCGGACCCAGGGCCGGTGGGCGGAGTCGGTGACCCTGCTGACCCGGGCGGTGGTCGGCCGGGTGCTGGCCGCCGGCAACGGCCGGATCACCGGCGTGGAGTACCGCCGGTACGACGAGCGCGGCACCCCGGAACCGGACACCCACCACGCCGAGGCCGACCTGGTGGTGCTGGCCGCGCACGCGATCGAGAACGCCCGGTTGTTGCTCGCCTCCGGCCTGGCCAACCGCAGCGACCAGGTCGGCCGGAACCTGATGGACCACCCGGTGCTGCTCACCTGGGGACTGCTGCCGCGGCCGGCCGGCCCGTACCGGGGGCCCGCGCTGACCGCCGGGGTGGAGGCGTTCCGGTTCGGTCCCGAGCGGGCCCGCCGGGCGCCGTTCCGGGTCGAGATCGGCAACTGGGGCTGGAGTTGGGCGGCCGGTCCGCCGGACCTGCGGGTGGCCGAGCTGCTGCGGTCCGGTGGACCGGACGGCCGGGGGCTGCTCGGTCCGGCGTTGCGGCGCGCGGTCGGCGACCGGGTGGGCCGTGAGTTCGCGCTCTCCTTCGAGTTGGAGCAGGAGGCCGATCCGGCCAACCGGGTCACCATCGACCCGCGCCACCGCGATCTGCTGGGCAACCCCCGCCCGGTGCTGACGTACCGGCTCTCCGACCACGTCAAGCGCGGGATGGCCGCCGCGCGGGCGGTCTCCGAGCAGCTCTTCGCACTGCTCGGCGTGCAGGACCGCACCCGCTACGCACCGGGCCCGGACTGGCCCGGCTGCTTCGAGTTCGAGGGGCGGCGGTACGGCTACCGGGCGGCCGGGCACGCGGGCGGCACCCATCTGATGGGCACCTCGCCCGGCAACTCGGTGGTCGACGCGTGGCAGCGCTGCTGGGACCACCCCAACCTGTACGCGGTGGGCTGCGGCAGCATGCCGTCACTCGGCACCAGCAACCCCTCGCTGACCATGGCGGCGCTCGCGCTGCGCAGCGCCGAGCAGATCAACCGCGACCTGCTGGCCCGCCGCCCGACCACCCTGCACCACCCCGTCGCCGTCCCCTTCCGAGGAGCAACCCCGCGATGACCGACTCCGCGATGACCGATCCCGCGATGACCGAGCGGCTCCCGTTGCCGCCGGTGGCCGAGCCGTACCACCTGCCGTTCCACTACGGTGCCCTGCACCAGCTCGGCGTGGACTACCTGGTGGACCCGGAACCGGCCCGGGCACTGCTGGCGGATCGTCACCCCGAGCTGGTGGCGGCCGAGTTCGACGGATCGGCCTGCGTCTCGGTCAACTACCAGCTGTACTTCGCGCAGTACCCGAACGGCGCCGGGGTGACCCAGGAGATCGAGATCAACCTGATCGCCCATCCGGCCGTCTGCGCCGCCCTGGTCCCCGCGGTCGACTACCGCGCGTACGCCCGGGGTCACGACCAGACCAGGATGCTCGGCATCGCCCGGCTGCACGTCCTCTGCGACAATCCGCTGGCCATCGACGCCGGCTCGAAGCTCTACGCCGAGCCCAAGTACCCGGGCTGGTTCGAGGTCACCATGCCGTCGCCCAACAGCCCCGTGGTGGGCACCGGTTGGTCGATCAGCTGCCGGGCCGCCGAGTACGCGCCGGACGGCGGCCTGGCCCGCCGGGAGGTCGAGCTGTTCGCGCTGGAGGCCGAACTCGCCGCCCTGGTCGACGAACCGGTCAACAACGCGCCGGTCACCGGCTACGGCACCGACCCGAAGGGCCGCCTGCTGGCCGGCCCGATGAACGTCTACCAGCCCTACCGCTACTGGGAGTTGGACGCCGGGCAGGCGGACCGGGTCCGGCTCACCGTGACGGACGCGCCCGGCGAGGCGGGCCGGCCGGGACGCGACCTGGTCACGCTGGTCGGCGACGCGCCAGCGGTCGGGGTCTGGAGCCACCAGTCGCCACCGGTGGCGGCCCACAACCGGCCCTACTACCTGCCGTCGTCCGGCGGGCAGCGCCGGTGAGCGGCGGTCCGGCCCGCCGGCTGGGCGAGCCGCTCCCGTCCGAACTGCTGGACGCCGGCGAGCGGATGAGCCCGGCCGAGCTCCGGGACCACCAACTCCACCGACTGCGCGCCACCCTGGAGCTCGCCTACCGTCACGTCGAGTTCTACCGGCACTCGTTCGACGCCGCCGGGGTCACCCCCGCCGACTGTCACAGCCTGGCCGACCTGGCCCGGTTCCCCTTCACCGGCAAGGCCGACCTGCGCGCCAACTACCCCTTCGGGATGTTCGCGGTCCCGCTCGACCAGGTCCGCCGGTTGCACGCCTCCAGCGGCACCACCGGGCGGCCGACCGTGGTCGGCTACACCGAGCGCGACCTGTCCACCTGGGCCGACCTGGTGGCCCGCTCGATCCGGGCGGCCGGCGGGCGCCCCGGGCACAAGGTGCACATCGCCTACGGCTACGGCCTGTTCACCGGCGGACTGGGCGCGCACTACGGCGCGGAACGACTCGGCTGCACGGTCATCCCGGCCTCCGGCGGGATGACCGCCCGGCAGGTGCAGCTGATCCAGGACTTCCAGCCGGAGGTCATCATGGTCACCCCGTCCTACCTGCTCACCCTGCTCGACGAGTTCGAGCGGCAGGGCATCGACCCGCGCGACAGCTCGCTGCGGATCGGCATCTTCGGCGCCGAGCCGTGGACCGAGGAGATGCGCCGCGAGCTGGAGGAGCGCTTCGACCTGCACGCGGTGGACATCTACGGGCTGTCCGAGGTGATGGGCCCCGGCGTGGCGCAGGAGTGCGTGGACACCAAGGACGGCCTGCACGTCTGGGAGGACCACTTCTATCCGGAGATCGTCGACCCGCTCACCGACCGGGTCCTGCCGGACGGCGAGTCGGGCGAGCTGGTCCTCACCACGCTCACCAAGGAGGCGCTGCCGGTCATCCGCTACCGCACCCGCGACCTGACCCGGTTGCTGCCGGGCACCGCGCGGCCCGCGTTCCGCCGGATCGAGAAGATCACCGGCCGCTGCGACGACCTGATCATCCTGCGCGGGGTCAACCTCTTCCCCAGCCAGATCGAGGAGATCGTGCTGCGCACCCCGGGTGTGACGGCGCACTTCCAGTTGGAGCTGACCCGGCGCGGCCGGCTGGACCACCTGACGGTACGGGTCGAGGCCCGGCCCGACGCGGGCCCGGAGCTGCGCGCGGCGGCCGGCGCGGCGATCGTCCGGGGCGTCAAGGACGGGGTCGGGGTCAGCGTCGAAGTGGTCGTGGTCGATCCGGAGGCGCTGGAGCGCTCGCTCGGGAAGCTGCGCCGGGTGGTGGACCGGCGCGAGCACTGAGCGTTCCGGGCCCGGGCACCGCACCCGGGCCGTAGGCTCGGCCCATGGACGCGGAGCCGACGGGGTGGGAGACGGCCTGGACGGGCGGGCGCCGGTGCGTGCACGTGGGCAACGTGGCCGACTTCAACGCGCAGTTCCTGGCGCCCGAGCTGCTCGACAGGCCGCTCCCCGGCGCCGGGCCGGTCGCCCGGCCCGGCGGCGGCCCCGCGGATCGGCTGCGAGCCGCCGCGCTGCGCCGGTTCGGGCCGCCGGCGACCGCCCGGCGACCGGGCCCGGCGCTGGACTGGCCACGCGAGGGACACCACTACGCGGGCCTGGCACCGTTCTACAGCCCGCACCCGGCCGCCGTGGTGCTGCCGCAGCACCTGGACCGGGCCTGGCTCGACCTGCTGACCACACGGCTCGAGTGGGACCAGGTCGGGCTGTTCAGTGGCATCGCCGAGGACGACTGGCTCTGGCCGGCGCTCCTCGCCCGTCCTCACCTGCTGGCCGAACTGCGCGGCCTCGGGCTGCCGTTGGTCGCCTGGGGCCGCTCGCCCGGGGACGGCGGGGACACCCGGGTCCACGCGGCGGTCCGGCGGTTCGAGTCCAAGCGGGTCTCGCTGCAGCTGTTCGCCGAGGTGGCCCGGGCCGGTCATCCGGAGATCCGGGTTCGCCAGCAGCTGCGTCCGGACGGCCCGCGCGCGCTGGCGCGGGCGCTCGCCCGGCGGGCGGCCGCCGGCCAGACCTCGGTGCTCAAGGCGGAGTACGGCGTCGGCGGGCTCGGCACGGTCGTCCTGACGCCGGATCAGATCATCATGGCGGGCGGTGCGTTGAGCGCGCTCGGGCGGGCGATGGACCAGGACCCGCTGATCCGCGAGCACGGCATGTTGCTGGAGCCGTACGTGGAGGGGGCCGACCGACTGCGGGACGTCACCTTCGACGCCGTGGTGGCCACCGACGGCCGGGTGCACCCGGTCGGTGCCGGGGTGATGCACCTGGTCGGCACCGGCTACCAGGGCGCCACCATCGGCCCCGGCCTGCTCCCACGCCAACTCGCGGTGCGGGCGACCGGGTTCGGCGTGGACGTGGGCAAGGCACTGGCCGCGGCGGGCTACCGCGGCTGGTTCGACGTCGACTTCGTCCTCGACCGGCAGCACCGGCTCGCCCCGATGGAGGCCAACCTGAGGCTGACCGGTCCGTCCGTCGGCTTCATGATCAAGGCACGGCTGGACCGGGTGCGCGGACCCGGCCACCTGGTCCGCACCCTGGACCATCTGCCACTCGGCGCCCGGCTCTCCGAGCAGACCCTCTTCGACCACCTGACCGGGCTCGCCCGGCGCTGCGCGGAACACGACGTGTTGCTGCTGCCGACCATGCCCGGCACCGCCTTCGAGCCCCACCCCACGGTGGGGGTGGCGCTGGTGGCCCGCTCGCTACCGGCGCTGGACACCGCCGAGGCACTGGTCCGCGCCGGCAACAGCGCGCTGGGACGCCTCTTCGGCGGTCTGTCGCAACCAAGTTGAGGCTCAGCGCGGCCGCTCGTCGGGAGCCAGCAGGAAGGCGAGCAGCACCGCCGCCGCGAGCACCAGCGTCACGTTGAACAGGTAGACCAGGGCGGTCTCGGCCACCCAGTCGTCGGCGCTGGTGGTGCGGTAGCAGTTGTCCTGCGGCCACCAGGCGATCAGCAGCCAGCTGAGCGCGAGGTGGGCGGCGGTGGTCCGGCCCGGCGAACGGCCCAGCCCGGCCAGTCGCGGGCGGCCCAGCAGCAGCACGGCCATGCCCAGCCCGAAGGCGAGGTACTCGGCCAGGTGGAGGCCGCGGTAGCCGGTCGCCCAGGGGTCGGGGACCCCGCCCAACGCGGTCGACCGGGGCCACAACACGCCGGTCAGCAGGAAGGCCGCCAGGGCGAACAGCCCGGTCGTCGCCGCCCAGGCCGGCCGGCCCGGCCCGGGCGGGGTGGTGGCCGACGGCGTGGACTTCGGCGCCACGGCCATGACCGAGGCCTTCACCGGCGCCGACCGGGCCTTCACCGATGCCGACCGGGCCTCCAGCGGCGCCGACCGCGCCTTCACCGATGCCGACCGGGCCTTCACCGACACGGTCCCCGCCTTGGCGGGCAGGGCGTTCGGGTACGCCTCCGGCACGGGCAGCGGCAGGCCCGCCCGGTCCACCTTGCCGGCTCTGGTCCGGGGCAGCGCCGGCAACGGCACCAGGACGTCCGGACCGCGCCCGGCGGGCAGCCGCTCCACCACGAAGGCCCGCAGCTGCGCGACGTCCAGGGGCGCCGCCGGGTCGGCCGGGACCACGTAGCCCACCCGTGGCGACCGGCCCCCGCCGGCGGGCAGCTCCGCCACCCAGCTCTCCGCCACCACCGGGCTGGACCGCAACACACCGTCGAGCTCGGCCAGTTCGAAGGCGGTGGCGTGACCGGTGGCGGAGTCCACGTCGATCCGACCGAGGTACTCGAGCAGGCCGTGCGATCCCCGGCGGACCAGGTCGCCGGTCCGGTAGAACGGCCGGCGATCGGCGGCGGGGCCCGCGGCCGGGAAGCGGGCCGCGGTGAGCTTCGGCTCGCCGAGGTAACCGCGGCCCACCATCGGTCCGGCCAGCCGGAGTTCACCCGGCTCACCCGCCCCGACCGGCCGACCGGCGTGATCGACGACGATCGACTCGGTACCCGGGAACGGCCGACCGATCAGCGAGACCCGCTCGGGATGCTCCAACTCCTCCGACAGGTCTGAGAGTTCGAAGTAGAGGTTGTCTATGCCGGACTCGGCCGCACCGTAGATGTTCAGCACCCGGACCGCCTCACCCAGGTACTCCTGAACCCCCGCCTGCCGGTCGAGATACCACTTCTCCGCTCCCACCAGCAGCAGCCGGACCGCGCCCAGCCGCAGCCCGAGCCGGCTGATCCGACCGTAAAGCCGCCGGAACAGAAGGTTGTTGATGCCGATGACGGTGATCCCCTCGGCCAGGACGAGCCGGTGCAGCGCGGCCAGGTCGACCGAGCGGTCCAGCGTCGCGTTGGCCTCGGCCAGGACCAGGGTGCCGCCGGTGCCGAGGGCGCGCAGCCAGTCGGCGGTGAAGACGTCGAACTCGAAGGTGGTGGTCTGCAGATGGCGGTCGGCCGGCGTGAGCGGGTAGACCTGCTGCCAACCCCGCAGCGCGCTCAGCAGGTTGCGGTGCTCCAGCAGCGCGCCCTTGGGCAGGCCGGTGGAGGCGGAGGTGAAGAAGACGCAGGCCAGGTCCTCCTCCCCGGCGAGGGAGTCCGGCGGCGTGCCGGGCTGGTCGGCGATCGCCGCCGCGTCCAGGTCCAGGCAGAGCATCCGGGCACCGGTGGCGTCGGCCAGCCGCACCCGGTGGGCCTGCTCGGTGAGTACGGCGACCGGCTCGGCGGTGGCGAGCACGTGGCGCAACAACCGGTCCGGCGAGGTGGGCTCCACCGGTACGAAGGCGCAGTCGGCCTTCAGGACGGCGAGCAGCGCGACCAGCAGCTGCGTCGAGCGCCCGAGCGCCACCGCCACCAGATCGCCGCGGGCCACCCCGAGTTGCCGCAGGTACCGGGCCAACTGATTGGCGCGCTCGTCGAGTTCGGCGTAGCCGAGTTGCCGGCCGGCGCACCGGACGGCCGGCGCACCGGGAGCCCGCCGCGCCTGCTCCTCGACCAGCCGGTGGACGGTGCGGGTCGCGCCCGGGCCGTCCTGTGCCGCTTCCTGTGACATGCGCCCTGCCTCCCCTGCCCGGCGGCCACTGTCGGACCCAGTGTGCTCCGCCGAGCCCGCGGTGTCCCGGGAGTCGGGAAATCCCGCGCTCCGGGCGGCCACCCGGCAGGACGGGCCGCCCGGTACAGCACGGCGGGGCCGGCACACCCCCGTGGGTGCCGGCCCCGCCGTCGCGGACCACCGCCGTCAGCTCTCGACGGCCGCCTCCGCCTTCGGGATCAGGGTGTAGGTCGGGTTGGCGATGGTGAGGAACCCGTCGGTGTTGCCCACCATGCCCTCGGCCCGCAGCCTCACCCCGGGCGCGATGCCCGGGACGGCACGCCGGCCGTAGAAGACCAGGGTGATCCCGCCGGTCTCGTCGAAGACCTCGCACTCCAGCCGCGGCGCCCCGGAGACCGGAGTGACGTTGACCTTGCGCACCTGGCCCTCGACGCTGGCCCGCTGGCGCCACACCAGGTTGTTCATGCAGGTGGTGCCGTCCGCCCGGAGCTCGCCGGTGCGCGGCTCGCCGCGGAACTCGGCGCGGTGCGCGGCGTCGAGCCGCGCGGTGCTCCAGTGCGGCGCCGGCCGCTCCGCGGCCTCGGCACTGACCGACACCTGGCGCAGGCCGTCGGCGGTCTCCTCCAGGTCCTCGATGGCCTGGCTGACGTCGAACGGGACGATGGTCGCGGCGACGTGCGGCAGCCGGCTCGCGGCGCCGGCGATCCGGTCACCGACCCGGGCGTGCAGCAGGCGCCCGAAGAGCGGGCCGTAGGCGCGCCGCGGGATCAGCAGGGTGACCTCGGTGCGGCCGTCGGCGGTGGCCCGGGCGGCCAGCTCGGCCACCGCGCGGCGCAGCCGGCGGTCGGGGCAGTCGATGATCTCCAGCGGGACGTCGGCCGCCCGGCTCTCCTCCCACGCCTCGCGCAGCCGCTCGGCGTGCCGGTCGTCGACCATGAAGTGCACCGCGCTCAGCTCGGTCGGCCGCAGGCTGCGGGCGTGCTGCAGGGCGCGGATCGCGGACAGGTCGAGCTTGTCGACCAGGACGTAGACCACGCTGCGGGTGCGGGTGGCGACGCTGGCCGAGGCGGGGGCGGCGGCCAGGGCGGCGCTCTCGGCCCGGTAGCGGCTGTTGGTGCGGATCAGCGCCCAGACGCCGATCGGGAAGATCACCACGACCATCCAGGCGCCCTCGGTGAACTTCGTGACCGCGAAGATCACCACGACGGCGGCCGAGGCGACGGCCGCCGCGGCGTTGATGACGATCTTGAAGGTGCGGTTCTTCTCCTGGCGCACCCAGTTGTACTTGACCAGGCCGGCCGCGGCCATCACGAAGCCGGTGAAGACGCCGATCGCGTAGAGCGAGACCAGCTTGGTCAGGTTGCCGCCGGTGCCGATCAGCAGGATCAGCGAGATCACGGTCAGCACGATGATGCCGTTGGAGAACGCCAGCCGGTGGCCACGGACGGTCAGCTGGCGGGGCAGGAAGGAGTCCTCGGCGACGAAGCTGGCCAGGAACGGGAAGCCGTTGAACGAGGTGTTGCCGCCGGTGTAGAGGATCAGCGCGGTGGCCACCTGGACGAAGGTGAACATCACGTTGCCGAAGCCGCTCTGGCCGAAGACCAGGTGCGCCTCCTGGGAGATCACCGTCGGGCTGCCGGACTCGTAGGGGATGGCGTGGGTCTTCCAGGCCAGCGTGGAGACGCCGAGCACCAGCGTGCCCAGCGTGGCGCTCATGATCACCAGGGTGCGTCGGGCGTTCGGGCCCTGCGGCTCGCGGAACGCGCTGACACCGTTGGAGATGGCCTCCAGACCGGTGAGCGAGGAACCGCCGTTGGCGAAGGCGCGCATCATGATGAAGAGCGAGGCGCCCATCATCAGGCCGCCGCCGGGGTGGCCGAGGCTGACCGCGCCGGGCGCGTGCAGCTCGGCGTTGGAGAGGTGCGGCAGGTCGCCCATGGCCAGCCGGATCAGGCCGACGATCACGGTCAGGCCGATGGCCAGGATGAAGAGGTAGGTCGGCAGCGAGAACGCCTTGCCGGCCTCCCGGATGCCGCGCAGGTTGCCGTAGCAGAGCAGGCAGACCACGGCGATGGTGATCCACAGCTTGTCGGCGTCGATGTTCATGTGGAACAGCAGCTGGAGCATCGACGCGACCGCGTCGGTGCCGGCCGCGGTCTGCACGGCGACGGTGACGATGTAGTCGATCAGCAGCGCGACGGCCGCTACCTGGGCCACCCGCGGGCCGAAGTTCTCCCGCGCCACCACGTACGAGCCGCCGGCCCGGGTGTACGTCATCACGACGTCGCGGTAGGAGATCGTGAGCAGGAAGAGCAGCGCCAGGATGATCCCGGTCACCGGCATCACCAGCGCGAAGCCGGCCACGCCGACCGCGGGTATCAGCTGGAAGAGCATCTGCTCGGTGCCGTACGCGCTGGAGCTGATGCAGTCCGGCGCGAGCACGCCGAGCGCGATCGGTTTGCTGAGCTTCTCGTTGTGCAGCTCGGAGGTCACCAGGGGCGGTCCCAACAGGACCTTCTTGAGCCGGTACCCGAGACTCTCGGGAAGATCGACTTCGCGCGGGAGCACTCCTGGCCCCGCCGACGCGCTGTCGATGCGCTCGGGCGCCGCTGTCATGAACGTCTGTCCCTTCCGTGCCGAAGACGAGGCGTCATCCAGCGGAGGGCGACCTCGGTACCCGTTGCGGACCCGATCCTCCGAGGCCACCCTGTTCCGGGCACGAGAACTAATTAGCGCCTTCTTGACGCCCGAAACCAGCCCGGATCCGACGAAATGCAGTTCTTAACGGCTTTTTATCGCGTAAATGTGGCGGACATCACGCGTTTACACCACTAGCCGGCCGGCCGGTTGGCGAACCTGCCGGCTCGGAGCCCGCCCCGCGGCGTTCGGTCGCCGTTCGAGTGCCGTTCGGACCTGCGGCGGACGCCGTCGGGCCTCCCGGCGGTGCACCGGCCTCGGGCGCGGCCGCACCCGGGTGCCGTCGGGAGCGGCGTACAGGGTGGCCGCGCTCGCGTGCGGACGACCGGTGGCGGCCGCTCGTCGGCGGCCTGCCGCACGCGGTGCCGGCCCGGTCCCCGGCGTCGGCCCGGATCCGTGTCGGACTCCTCGGCCTCCGCCCGGTGGCACCTCACGCCGGCCCAACGGGTCCGCCCGGCCCGGCGGTTGTCGTCCCGCGCTCGGACGCCGGCCGCACGGTCGCCCAACTCGCGGTGCCGCCGAGCACGGTGAAGGCCAGGGCGAGCATCCAGTCCCCGGCCTGCCGGTACCCGGTGGTACCGGTGGTCAGCGGCACCCGCACCACGTAGGCACCGCTGAAGCCGGCCGGGCTCCAGGCGAGTTGGCGCCCGTCGGCGGCAAAGGCCGCGCTGTCGCCGGTGAGTGCGACCTGGACGGCCGGCCGGCCGGTCTCGACGGCTCGCACGGCGGCCAGCGAGGCGTGCTGCGGCTGCGCCCAACTCCCTTGGAAGGTCGAGTCGGAGCTCTGGTAGACCAGCAGCTGGGCACCGTTCGCGACCTCGGTCCGGGCCAGGTCGGGGAAGGCCGACTCGAAGCAGATCAGCGGCCCGAAGGCGAGACCCGAGGTGTGCAGCACCACCGTGTGGTCGCCGCGCAGCACGTTCACCGGGGCGGCCTTGGAGAACCCGGTCAGCCAGCCGAGCGCCGAGCGCAGCGGGATGTACTCGCCGAACGGGACCAGCCGGATCTTGTCGTAACCGCCCACGATCCCGGCCGGCGAGACCAGCGCGGACTCCTTGTACCTGCCGGGCGTGCCGAGCCTCGGCGCGTCGCCGTTGACCAGCAGGTCGGCGCCGACCCGACGGGAGAGCGCCCGAAGCGGGGCGAGCCCCGCCGGGGAGCCGGTGAGGTCGGCGCCCAGGCTGCTCTCCCCCCACACCACCAGCACCGGGCGCTCGCCCGGCGGCAGGGCGGCCAGCCGTGCGGTGGCGGCCTGCTCGTCGGCCTGCCGGACGGCGGGCGGGGCCACCACGCCGGGCTGCACCACGGCGATCGGGACGGTTCCGTCCGGGCGCGGCGCCGGTCCCAGCGCGGCCCAGGCCGGCCCGACCGCCAGGCAGCCGGCCGCCGCGACCAGCGCGGTGACGGCGGCTGCCGGGTGCGGGCGGGCCCGCGCACTCAGCACGGCGATCGCCAGCGCGGTGTTCACCGCGGTGATCAGGAAGCCGGTCAGCCAGACCCCGCCGAGCGAGGCGGAGGCGAGCAGGGCGGGCCGGTCCCACTGGGTCGCCCCGAGCAGCGCCCACGGCCCGCCCAGGCTCTGCCAGGACCGGGCCGCCTCCGCGCAGGTCCACGCACTCGGCACGGCCAGCAGGGCGGCCGCGGCGCGCCGGACGGTGAGCGGCCCGTTCAGCAGCCGGTGCACCGTCCAGCCCCAGGGCAGCCAGAGCGCCGCCAGCAGCGCGCCCAGGAGCGGCAGCGCCGGGCCGATGTCCGGTAGCAACCAGTACTGCGCGGCCACCTCGAAGCCGCCCAGCCCCCACCAGGCCCGGACCACTCCCTCCCGCCGGGTCGGCGCGGCCCGGACCAGCAGGGTCAGCGGGACCAGCGCGAACCAGGCCAGCCACCACCAGGCCGGGGCGGGCAGGGCGAGCGCGGGCAGCGCGCCGAACAGGACGGCGGCGCCCCGCCGAGCCCAGCGCACCCGACCTGCCGGATCCCGGCGCGCCCGGCGCGGCCGCCGGCTCCGGTCGGCCGTCAGCAGCACCGCCCAGCCGAGCGCGAACCCGGCGGCCACCCACCAGAGCAACGCGCGCTCGTGCCCCGGGTGCCAGAACGGCACCATGGCCAGCCCGGCCAGCACGAACGCGACGTTGTACAGCACGTCGTAGCAGGCGAACACCCGCCCGCGCAGGGCGTCCGGCGCCGTCCCGCCGACCAGCGCGTCGGCGGACACCTTGAGCACCTGGAAGGCGAAGGCCGCCACCCCGACGCAGGGCACCAGCACCCAGAGCGACGGGTAGAGCCCGCCGACGTACGCCCCGGCGCCCGCCACCGGGAAGGCGGCCGGCAACAGCGCCCGGGCCCCGTACCGGGCGGCCAGCGGCGGCGCGGCCAGGCTGCCCGTGAAGGCGGCCACCCCGGTGGCGGCCAGCGCGATCCCGTATCCCGGGGTCCTCAGCCGGTACTCCGAGTCGGCGACCAGGACCAGCACCACGAAGCCCGCACCGAGCAGGAAGCGGTGCGCGGTGACGCTCAGCAGCGCGCGCCGGATCACCGGGGTGCGGGCCGCCGCGCGGATCCCGTCGGCGAGGTCGGCGGCGGTCCGGCGCAGCCGGGGCAGCACCTGCTCGGCACGCCGCCCGCCCAGGGCCGGCAGCGCCCCGAAGACCACCGCCGCCAGCGCGTAGAACACACCGGCGAGCAGCAGCCCGGCGGCCTCCGAGTGGCCGACCAGCTGCGAGCCGCCGACCGCACCGACGAAGGCGGCGGCCGTCCCGGCGACGGCGGAGAGCGCGTTCGCCGGCACCAGCCGCTCCGGCGGCACGGTCCGCGGCAGCGCGGCGCCCTTGGCGGTCAGCACCAGCCGGGACGCCGAGAGCAGCAACAGCACCGCCAGGTAGGCCGCGACGGTGGCCCGCACCGCGACGATCGCCACGCTCGCCAGCACCAGCGCGAGCCGCAGCAGCGAGACCACGACCAGCAGGCGGCGGCGGTCGAAGCGGTCGATGAGCACGCCGCCGAACGGCCCGACCACGCTGAACGGCAGCAGGGTGACCGCCAGCACGGCGGCGATCCGGGCCGGCGTGGCGCCGCGCCCGACGTCGAACAGGACGAACTGGGCGAAGGCGATCTGCGCCAGCCCGTCCCCGCACTGGCCCAGGCACTGGCCGGCCAGCAGACCGCGCAACGGCCCGGCCAGGTCCCGCCGCACCGACCCCGCCGGCGCGCCGCCCGCCACCACGGCCACTCGCTCGCGCATGCCCCCATCGTCCCGCTCGCGCCGGCCGGTCGGAGCCCGCAGGACGGTGGCGACGGAATGCCGGAGTCTGTTTATCGGTTCATCCGGCCACGGGACTCTTTCACTGGGACGCTCGACTCCACCGGCCCGGAGGACGGATGACCACGCTCGGCACGACCACCGGCGAGACCCGCTCGCGGCTGCTGCACCGGCTGCCCCGACTGCACGGCGGGGCGGCGACCGCGGCCGTGGCCGTCGCGTTCTGGGCCACGATGACCGGGACCACCGTCCCCACCCCGCTCTACCCCGACTACGAACACGCCTTCGACTTCTCCTCGCTGATGGTCACCATCGCCTTCGCGGTCTACGCGATCGGCGTGGTCGCGGGGCTGCTGACGGCCGGGTCGCTCTCCGACCGGTTCGGACGACGGCCGGTCACCACCGCCGCGCTGTTGCTGGCGCTGGCCGCCGCCGGGGTGTTCCTGGCCGCCGACGACCTGGGGGTGCTGCTGGTCGGCCGGGTGCTCTCCGGCCTGTCCGTGGCCCTGGTCACCGGCGCCGCCACCGCGCACCTCACCGAGCTGGCACCGCCCGGGCACCGGCTCCGGGCCGGCCGGATCGCGCTGGCCGCCAACATGGGCGGACTGGCCACCGGTCCGCTGCTGGCCGGGGTGCTGGCCCAGTTCGCGCCCTCGCCGCTGCGGCTGGTCTGGATCGTGAACGCCGCCGTGCTGCTGGTGGCGCTGGCGCTGCTGGCGGGCGTACCGGAGACGGTCGCCAGGCGCGGGGCGGGCCGGCTGCGGCCGACGCTGCCGAAGGTCCCGGCCGGGATCCGGGCGCCGTTCGCCCGCAGCGCGCTGACGGCCGGCGCGGGCTTCGCCGTGGTCGGCGTGCTGACCGCGACCACCGGACTCTTCCTCGCCGGCCCGCTGCGCCTGAACTCCCCCGTGCTCTCGGGAGTGACGGTGGCCCTCGCGTTCGTCGGCGCCGCCGGCGGGCAGCTGCTGGCCCGGGTGCTGCGGCCGCGCGCGGTGCTGCCGATCGCCTGCCTGGGGCTGGTCGGGTCCGCCGCGCTGATCGCCACCGCGATGCTGACCGTCACGCTCGCGCCGCTGGTCGCCGCCGCGGTGGTGGACGGCCTGGCGACCGGGCTCGCGATCGGCGACGGGATCGCGCTGATCACCGAGGGCGCCGAACCCGCGGTCCGGGGACAGGCGTTCTCGGCGCTGTTCGCGGCGGTCTACGGCCTGCTGGCGCTGCCGGCGATCGGGGTCGGGGTGCTGATCGCGCCCACCGGGCTGCGCACCGCCGGGACGGTCTTCGCCGCGGTGGTCGCGGCGCTCGCGCTGGGCGTGCTGGCCAGCCTGCCGCGCCGGCGGACACCGGCGCGGCAGGGCTGACCACTCGGATCTAGCCGAGCGCCGCGATCATCGGGACGAACTTGGCGGCGTCCACCGTGCCCCAACCGGTCGCCAGGTCGTAGCCCGGGGTGGCCGGCCAGCCGGGCACCCCGCCGTTGGTGTTCGAGCCGCCCACGATGTCGGTCAGCCCGGTCTGCTTGAACCCGGCCTGCTGGAGCGCGCCGAGCGCGTACAGGCCCTGGTTGAGGTTGCCCAGCCGGTGCCCGGCCAGCTGGTCGGCCAGCGCCACCACGCCCGAGAAGATCGGGGTGGCCACGCTGGTGCCGCCCCACAGCTCCCAGCCGTCGTCCTGCGGACCGAAGCTGTTGTACGTCCAGACGCCGGTGTTCGGGTCGCCGAGCATGCTGATGTCCGGCACGCCGCGCGAGTCGCCCACCACGTTGCTGACCCCGGTCTGGAAGAGCGGCCGGCTGAAGACCTTGGACTTGCCACCGCCCGAGGCGCCGCCGTCGGCCGGGTCGTCCCAGACGGTGTCCGGGCTGACCCGGTTGCCGTTGTCGTCCAGGTGGACCGAGGTACCGCCGACGCCGGTGACCAGCGGGTCGGAGGGCGGCCAGGAGGTCACCGGGTACGGGTAGAGGGTGCTGCCGTCGGACTCGTCGTCGGTGGAGCCGCTGTCGCCGGAGGCGGCCAGCACGGTGACGCCGTGCGCCTGGGCGTCCTTGAAGGCGTACCGCAGGTTGAGCAGGCTGGAGTAGTCGCCCTGGTCGAAGCCCGGGAAGGTGTTCTCGGTGGCGCCGAAGCTCTGCGAGATCACGTCGCCGACGCCCTGCTTGATCAGGGAGTCCTCGGCCGCCATCATCTCCGGGAACCCGGTGGTGCCCTCGTTCTCCGAGACGCCGGTCTCGGCCAGCACGATCTTGGCGCCGGGCGCCATCGCGTGGGCCATCTCGACGTCGATCGTGGTCTCCTCGGCCCAGCCGGTCATGTCGCTGTTGGAGGGGTCGAAGGGCGGTACCGTCCCCCACTTCACCACCTGCACGTTGGCGCTGGGGATGCCGTAGTGGGCGCTGTAGACGTCCAGGTCGTGCTGGATGGTGGGGGTGCCGAACGAGTCGACGATCACGATCGTGCGGCCGGTGCCGTTGATCCCCCGGTCGAAGAGGGGCTTCTCGTCGTACGCCTGCTCCAGCTGGAGCGGGCCGTAGCAGGACGCCTTGAGCTGGGTCTGGCACTGGCTGGTGCTGAGCGGGCTGGGGTACTGCCCGGACACCATCCGGTGGCCGATCGCGGCCGGTACCGGTCGGGGGCTGCCGCCCGTGGCGGCTGCCGCCACGGTGGCCGCGCCCGGTACGGCGCCGGTGACCGCGGTGGTCACCAGGAGGGCGGTGGTGCCGAGAACCGACGCGGTGGCGCGGCTTCGGGTGGAACGTCGCATGGGTGTCCCTGGGGGGATGGTAGGTCCCGTCGACGACGGCGTGGAGGACATCGAACTCCCGTACGCACCGGCGCGTCCTCGGCTTGTCCGAGCCATGGGCATTTCTTTGTCATGCCTGTACCAGGGGTGCCACTGCGCCCCAGGCGTGCCACCCTGCCCCAGCCGTCGCACCCGGCATGGCGTGCCCACCAGCCGAGCTGAGGCGATTATCACAAAGCCGTTTGCCAGCGCGCCCGATTAACGGACACAAGATGGCAACGATCGTTCGATTTGAGCTTTACCTGAGCATTGCGTCCCGGTTCGTCCCATAGTCTGCTCCGCGTTGCCCACGCTCAGGCCCGCCACCCGCGCGACCTGAGCCCGACCACGAGCAGGACCCGCATCCCGGGCCTGGGGAGAACAGGGAGGACTGAGACGTTGAGCGCATCAGAGCCGAAAACGGCGTCCCATCAGCACTACCGCCGCTCACTCGGCACGATCAGCCTCACCGCGGTCGGTCTGGGCTCGATCATCGGCTCCGGCTGGCTCTTCGGTGCCGAGCGCGCCGCCAAGCTGGCCGGGCCCGCCGCGATCCTCGCCTGGGTGATCGGCGCCGCCGTGGCGCTCACCATCGCCCTCACCTACAGCGAGCTCGGCTCGATGTTCCCCAAGGCCGGCGGCATGGTCCGGTACGGGCAGTACTCGCACGGCTCGCTCGCCGGCTACCTGGCGGCCTGGGCCAACTGGATCGCCATCGTCTCGGTGATCCCCGGTGAGGCCACCGCCTCCGTGCAGTACATGAGCTCCTGGCACTTCGGCTGGGCACAGCGCCTGTACAACGGCAGCGAACTCACCACATCCGGTGTCGCACTGGCCTCGGTGTTGCTGATCGGGTACTTCCTGCTCAACTGGTTCGCGATCACCCTGTTCGCCAAGACCAACACCGCGATCACCGTCTTCAAGGTGGTCGTCCCGACGCTGACCGCGGGCAGCCTGCTGCTGGCGCACTTCGACACCCACAACCTCCAGGACCACGGCGGCTTCACGCCCAACGGCTGGAGCTCGGTGTTCACGGCGGTCGCGGTCTCCGGCATCGTCTGGGCCTACAACGGCTTCCAGTCGCCGCTGAACCTGGCCGGCGAGGCCCGCAACCCGGGCAAGTCGCTGCCCAAGGCGGTGATCAGCTCGATCCTGATCGCGCTGGTGATCTACGTCGCGCTGCAGGTCGCCTTCCTGGTGGCCATCCCGTCCGCCGACCTGTCGCACGGCTGGGCGAGCCTGAACTACAACTCGCCGCTCGCCGACCTCGCGACGGCCTGGGGCCTGAACTGGCTCGCGATGCTGCTCTACGCGGACGCCTTCATCTCCCCCACCGGCACCGGCATGATCTACGCCGCGACCACCTCGCGCATGATCCACGGTGTGCAGGAGAACGGCCACCTGCCGTCGATCTTCGGCCGGGTGGACCCCAAGACCGGCATCCCGCGCCCGGCGCTGCTGCTCAACCTGTTCATCGCCTTCCTCTTCCTCGCGGTCTTCCGCGGCTGGGGCTCGCTCGCCGAGATCGTCTCGGTGGCCACCGTGATCTCGTACATCACCGGCCCGGTCGCCGTGATGGCGCTGCGCCGGCTGGCGCCGGACCTGCCGCGCCCGGTCAGGCTGAAGGCGATGCCGGTGATCGCGCCGATCGCGATGGTCTTCGGGTCGCTGGTGCTCTACTGGGCCCGCTGGCCGCTCACCGGCAAGGTCATCCTGCTGATGGCCGCCGGGCTGCCGATCTGGGCCTGGTACGAGCTGCGCAAGCCGTGGGCCGAGCTGAAGCCGCACCTCAAGGCGGGCGCCTGGGTGGTCGGGTACCTGCTGGTGATGGCCGCGGTCTCCTGGGCCGGCGCCAAGGACTTCGGCGGCCACGGCTACCTGCCGCAGGGCGTGGACCTGCTGGTCGTCGCCCTGATCGGGCTGGGCACCTACTTCTGGGGCGTCCGCAGCGCCTGGTCCAACCCGTCGCTGGCGCAGGTCCGCGCCGAGCTGGCGGCGCAGGGCACGGACGCGGACCCGACCTCGGCGGCGGCGGAGCCCGCCCGGGCCTGAGCCACCGCGCACCACGCACGGCCGTCGGCCGGGTCGCCCCCACGGGGGTGGCCCGGCCGGCGGCCGTTCTGCCGCGCCCGGCTCCGTCCCGGCGCGCGGGGCCGCGGGGCACGGCGTGGAATGGGCGGGTGGAGTGTCTGTTCTGCGCGGCGGTCGCGGGCGAGGCGGCGGTGCACGAGGTGTCCCGGGACGGGGTGGCGCTGGCCTTCCTCGACCACCGGCCGCTCTTCCCCGGCCACGTGCTCGTCGTCCCGGTGCCGCACGCCGCGACGCTGACCGACCTGCCGGACGAGCTGGTCGGCCCCTTCTTCACCCGGGTCCGTGCGGTCACGGCGGCGGTGGAGCAGGCGACGGCCGCCGCCGGCTCGTTCGTCGCGATGAACAACCGGGTCAGCCAGTCCGTCCCGCACCTGCACGTCCACGTGGTCCCGCGCCACCGCGGGGACGGCCTGCGCGGCTTCTTCTGGCCGCGCGGCCACTACCCCACCGAGGCCGCGGCGCTGGAGACCGCCGCCCGGATCCGCGCGGCCCTGCGACAGGCGACCGCCGTGCGGACCTCCGACGGCTGAAGCTCGCCCCCGCCACCCTCCCGCTACTCGTACGGGTCGGCCGGTTGGGGGATCTCGGTCAGCTGCTGGGCCGTCAGCTGCGGAATCGGCGGGTCGGTGTCGTCGTCGCTCGGGGTGGGCGTGGCCGGGGGCTGCCAGCTGCCGACCACGCGCACCCAGGTTCCCTCCCGCGGGGCCGCCGCGCCGGTGACGCGCACCTTCGAGGCGCGGGCGTCGGCGGCGCAGCAGGTGATGGTGAGCCGGGTGAGGTCCCAGCCGCCGGCCGGGTCCGGGGTGGCGAAGCCGGTGAGCTGGACCCGGCGCCCCTGGAGGGACTTGGAGGTGTCCCAGAGCGCCCGGATGTCGAAGTAGTTGACCGTCATCACCAGCGGGTCTCCGGCGGCCAGCGCCGGGAAGCCGGTGTCCGCGGTGGCCGGCCGGACGGGCGTGGCGGCGGTGCGCTGCGCGGTGTACGCGCCGAGGGCCTGTGGCGCGACCAGGAAGACCGCCGCCACCGGGAGGACCAGCAGCCAGGCGATCCGCGGGCCACCGGGACCGTGGCCGTGACCGTCGTCGTGCTCGGGATCGGGAGCACGGCCGTGCTCGTGGTCGTCGTGCCCACCACGCAGGGCGCGGAGCACGGCGAGTGCGCTCGCCAGCCCCAGCAGCACCAGCAGCGCGCCCGTCGTCACCAGGTACGGCCGCAGGGTCGCCCGGACGTAGCGCAGGCAGAGGTCGCTGAAGAGTGACAGGTGCAGCAGCGCCGCCCCCACCAGCACCAGCAGCACCGCCCGAGTCTCCCGCCTCACAGCAACCACCCGCCCACCAGGACCGCCGACAGCACCGCGACCACGAAGGTCGCCGCCGAGAACCGCCAGGCGAACGACCGGCCGAAGGTGCCCGCCTGGAGCGCGATCAGTTTGGCGTCCACCATCGGCCCCACCACCATGAACGCCAGCCGCGCCACCAGCGGGAACGCGGTCAGGCCGGAGGCCACGAAGGCGTCCGCCTCCGAGCAGACCGCGAGCAGCACCGCGAGCACGGCCAGCACCAGCACGGACACCCCGGGGATCTGGGCCAGCTCTTTCAGCGCCCCCTGCGGCACGGCGGCGTTGAGCGTGGCGGCGGTGGTCGCGCCGATCACCAGGAAGCCGCCCGCGTGCAGGAAGTCGTGCTCCAGCGAGGAGCGGAAGACGGACCAGCGCCCGGTGCCGTCCGCCGGCTCACGCCAGGGCCGCGGCCGCAGCCACTCCGGGCGGCCGAACCGCGCCCACAGCAGCCCCATCACCACCGCGGTGACCAGCGAGGCGACGAACCGGGCCAGCACCACCTCCGGCCGCCCGGGGAAGGCGACGGCCGTCGCGGTCAGCACCACCGGGTTGATCGCCGGCGAGGAGAGCAGGAAGGCCAGCGCGGCGGCCGGCGCCACCCCGCGGGCGATCAGCCGCCCGGCCACCGGGACCGAGGCGCACTCGCAGCCGGGCAGCACCACGCCCGCCACCCCGGCGATCGGCACGGCGAGCACCGGTCGCGCCGGCAGCGCCCGTTCCAACAGACCGGCCGGGACGAAGGCGGCGACGGCGGCCGAGAGCACCGTGCCGAGCAGCAGGAACGGCAGCGCCTGGACGCAGACCGCGACGAAGACCGCGGACCAGGCCTGGAGCCAGGGCGCGCCGAGCAGGCCGGCGGGCAGCAGCCGCGGGACGACCAGCAGGACCGCCATGGTGAGCAGCAGGGCCTCCAGCGATCCGGCCGACCCGGCCCGGGCCCGCCGGTGCCGGGTGCGCCGGCCGGTGCCGGGAGGGACCTCGGGCTCCGGGGTCGGCGGCGCGCCCGGGTGGTCCTGCCGCTCGTCGATGAGCCCGTTCGCGATGAGTCCGTCCGTCATGCCGTCCGGTCGCTCCCTCTGGTCCGCCCGTGATCGGAGATCACGCGGTCAAAGAGCCAGACGCCTCGGGAGCGGTGATCGGTCGCACCGCGGTGGCGGTCAGCGCCCGCGCAGCGCGCCCGCGGTGAGGCCGCGTCGCTCGCGCAGCAGCACCCGCAGCGTGCTGCCGTTCTCGTAGCCGACCCGGTGGGCCACCGCCTCCACCGAGAGATCGGTGGTGCGCAGCAGGTGGCAGGCCTGCTCCAGCCGGACGTCCTGGACGAACCGTACCGGCGAGCTGCCCAGCGTGCGGCGAACGGCCCGCTGCAGGGTGCGCTCGCTGACGCCCAGCGCCCGCGCCGCGTCCGGGACGTTCAGCGGCTCGGCGAGCCGGGCCCGGACCCAGGCCTCGAAGGCGGCCACCGTCGGGTCGTGCCGGGCGAGCACGCTGGGCACCGCGTAGCTGGCCTGCGAGGGCCGGTCGTCGACCACCAGGTAGCGGGCGACCAACTCGGCCAGCGCGGGGCTGCGCATCCGGACGAGGGCGAGGGCGAGGTCCACGTGCCCGAAGGCCGCGCCGGCCGTGGTGACGCCGTCCGAGTCGACCACCATCCGGGTGTCGTCCAGCTCGACCGCGGGGTAGCGCTGCCGGAACGCCGGTGCCAGCCACCAGCTGGTGGTGGCCCGTCCACCGTCCAGCACGCCGGACTCGGCGAGCAGGAAGGTGCCCGAGCAGGCCGAGGCGAGCGGCAGCCCGCGCTCCCGGGCCTCCCGCAGCAGCGCCCGGGCCGGCGCGGTGGCCCGGGCGGCGGCGAACTCGACCAGCTGCTCGGGGGTGCGACCGCTCACCCCGGGCAGCACCAGCAGCTCGGTGCGGTCCGTGAGGGCGGCCGGCTCGACCGGGACCAGGTGGCCGGCGGCCGTGCGGACCGGGCCGTCGAAGCCGACCGTGCGCACCTGCCAGTGCGGCGGGTTGGACAGTTCGCCGCGCAGCTCGTTGGCGGTTCGCAACACGTCCAGCAGAGCGGACAGACCCGAGTCGAAGACACCGTCGAGGACCAGCACCGTGACATCCATGACGGGAACCGTACCAATGGTGTCGTTTACGACACTCGTACGCCGTCCGGCCCCACCCTAACGTGATCGTCGTACCGAACACCCGGGCCGAACCGACCCGGCAACGACCGATTGCAAGGAGCCCCCCATGACGAAGATCGGCCTGCGCGCCCACCTCGAAGCCAGGCCCGAGCGCGCCGAGGAGCTGGCCCAGCTGCTGACCGGCGCGCTGGAGCTGGCCCGCGCCGAGCGGGCCACCGTCACCTGGTACGCGTTCCGGGAGGGCCCGACCACCTTCGGGATCTTCGACACCTTCGAGGGCGAGGAGGGCCGCGAGGCACACCTGAACGGCGCCATCGCCCAGGCCCTGATGGAGCGGGCACCGGAGCTGCTGGCCGCGGCGCCGCAGATCATCAAGGTCGACGTGCTGGCGGCCAAGGCCGGCTGAGCCCGGCACTGCGCCGTTCGGCCCCCGTCCGCACGCCGGACGGGGGCCGAGCCGCGTCGCCGCCCACCGCCCCCGGGTCCTGACGGCGGATCGGATCCGGGCGACCGGGCCGCGCGGCGCGGCGGGGGCGCGCAGACTGGAAGGAGAAGGCGCGAGTGACGGCAGGAGGGTGCGGGGCGATGGGCGGAACGATCTGGGACGGACTGGCACTGTTCGCCGGGCTCGGCGGGCTGGTCGCGTACCTGGCGGGCGCGGTGGGTCTGCACGAGATCCGCCGGCTGCGGCAGTCCGGCACCTCGGCGCAGGCACTGGTCCGCTACCGGGCACTCGGGCCGGAGGACCGCTCGGGCGCGATCCGCCCGCTGCTGCAGTTCGCCACCGAGGACGGCCGGGTGGTGGAGGTGTTCTCCCCCGTGCCACCCGGCCGGTCCCATCCGCTGGTGGACGGCGCGACGGTCCGGGTCCGGTACGACCCGGCGGACCCGCGGCAGGTGCTGGTCGACGGGCGGGAGCGACGCGGGCTGGAGTACGCCTTCCTCGGGCTCGGCACCGCCGTACTGCTGACGGCCCTGCTGCTGCTCGTGCTCGGGGTGTGAGCGGCTCGGGCTCGGACCAGCCGGCCTGACGGGCTGACGGGCCTGACGTGCCGCCGGGCTGACGGGCTGACGGGCCGCCGGACTGACGGGTGCTCTGATCACCCGGTGGTGCGGAAGGTTGCGTTCCGGGTGCGTGGCCTCCTGGCAGAACTCCTGGAGAAGTGAAGAAGAGTTCGATAAATCCGCCTACCCTGTCCTTTTGACCAACTGCGCGGAGGCGGGCGGGCGGGGCGGGCGGTGGCACCTCCGACTTGGCCAGGCTCTAGCATGCCGCGACAGTCCGGTAACCGGCGGCAAGGCTAGGAGAATCGTTGGCCCGCAAACCACGCCCGATCGACCCGACCGAGGGCCCGCTACAGGCGTTCGCATACGACCTGCGGGTGGTGCGCGAGGAGGCGGGCAACCCGACCTACCGAGCGCTCGCCGAGCGGGCCGGCTTCGGCGCCACCACCCTCAGCGACGCTGCCGGCGGCACCCGTCAGCCCAGCCTGGAGGTGACGCTGGCCTACGTCGGGGCGTGCGGCGGCGATGTCGCGCTCTGGGAGGAGCGCTGGCAGCGGCTGGACCGGGAACTGACGGCCGAGCGGGCCGCGGCCCAGTCCGCCAAGGCGGCGGAGTCGATACCCGGGCCGGCGACCCGACCCCCCGTCACGCCGGCCGCGTCGTCCCAGCTGCCCGCCGCGGGACCCGCCACGCCGTCCGAGGTGTCCGCCGTGGAGGAGATCAGCGGGCCGGCCGGCGGACCGGCGGAGCACGGACCCGGCAGCGTCCTGCTCGGCCGCTGGCTGCGCTCCCGCTGGTCCGTGGTGGGCGTCGCCGCGGTGCTGGCCGGCCTGATCACGGCGCTCGTGCTCTGGCTGCCGCAGAAGAGCGGCGGCAGCCACCCGGCGGCGGCCGCCTCCCCCTGCCCGGCCGCGCCGAGCGGCGTCGCCGAGCAGGCGGCCACGGCGTTCACCGGGTTCACCTACCAGCCCAACACCCGGATCCACACCGGTGCCGTGCTGAGTTCCCCGGTGAGCGAGAACGTCCCCAGCGGCTGCGAGCTGCGGTTCATCGGCTACTGCCTGGGGGACACCGTGGTGGACACCACCTCGGGGATGCCGGACATGCGCTGGTTCGAGCTCAGCGGGGGCGGCGTGGTCTCCTCGGCCGTCGTGCACAACAACCCGCCGGTCGGCTTGCCGCCGACCCAGTGCGCCGACGACGTCCCGATGCCCGCCCAGCTGACGCTCACCGCGGCTCCGCAGAACGGCGCTCCCGGCACCCTCACGCTGCACGCCAGCGGGCCGAACGTGGGGATCGTCGGTTACGCCGGCTACTACGCCAGCGGGACCGGCTCGACCCCGGGGCCGGCCTGGCACCAACTGGGTTTCAGCGCCGACGCCAGCAACGGGTTCCCGGCGACCCTGCAGACCGGATCGCTGCCCCAGCAGCCCTCGGGCGGCTACGTCCTGGTGGGCGTCGCCTGCCTCGGCGGCTCGGCGCCGACCCAGGTCGCCGACGCCCGGCAGCTGAGCCCCGGCGGCACGGCGGCGCCGGTGACACTGAGCGCGGACCAGCTCACCGACGCCGAGCAGAAGGCCTGTCAGTACCTGCACCTCGGCTGACGGCTGACGGACGCGGACACAACGCGCGACGGGAACGATACGGCGCCTCAGGAGACTGGCGCGGAACACGTGTGGGCGTTCGGTGAACGGCCACACCTGCCCCCGCCCCCGCTCCGAGAGGACCACGGTGAACCCCGACCGTCTGTGCACGCTGCTGCGCCGGATATCCGGCGCGGCAGCCGCGCTCCTGGTCGCGGGCCTGGTGACGCTCACCCAGGCCCCGACCGCGTCAGCCGCCACCCCCGGTGACGCCGCCTCACTTGCCGCCGCCAACGTCAACAAGACCGCCGGGACCTGCGCCAACACCCCGACCACCAACAGCCTCGGCGGCTCGCAGTTCGAGAACAGCTGCACCGGCGACGCGGGCAGCCCCGAGTACTGGTGCGCCGACTTCGCCGAGTGGGTCTGGCAGCAGTCCGGCCTCTACACCGGCGGCCTGTCCGCCGCCGCCGCGAGCTTCCTCACCTACGGCGCGACCAACGGCACCCTGCACACCAGCCCCTCGTACAGCCCGCAGCCCGGCGACGCGGTGGTCTACGGCAGCCTCCAGGACTCCGAGCTGCACCATGTCGGCATCGTGACCGCGGTGAACGCCGACGGCTCGATCGTCACCGCCAACGGCGACTGGGGCGGCACCAGCGGGCTCGGTGAGTCCGGTTGGGCGGCCAGCTCGCACGTCGCCTCGATCACCATCGCCGCCGACCAGAAGGCGGTCGGCAGCGAGCCCGGCAACGTGGACACCGCCGACGGCTACTACATCGTGGGCTACAGCAGCCCGGTGACCAGCGGGAAGACCCCGGCGCCGGTCCAGGCCACCAACTCGTACAACCCGAACGCGCTCTGCGGCAGCGGCTTCGGCCTGGTCGACTACCACGACCTCGGCAACGCGGTGGTCTACCTGGACTACAGCGCCGCCACCGGGCAGAACTGCGTGACCACCCTGGTGGACCAGCCGGGCAGCGCGGTGCCGATGAACGCGACGCTCAGCGCGCAGGGCGGCGGGTCCGCCTCGAACCCGGGCAACTTCAGCTACTACGCGGGCCCGGTGACCCTGCCCGCGGCCGGCCAGTGCGTGGAGTGGGGCGGCACGTACCAGAGCGCGAGCTGGACCAGTGGCTGGAGCCACTGCGGCTGACCCGGCACCCGGTAGCCGGTACCGGCCCGACACGGGCGGGTACCGGATCGTCGGCGCGCACCCGCACCGGCGTGGTGCGCGCCCCGCCGACGTTGTACGGAATTGATTGACCGGCCCCCTCCGGACCCGCCGGACAACGCCGACCAGCACTAGAACTGAACCGGTGGTCGGCCCCGCGTCGGGGGCACGACGCGGAGCCCGCGGGTTGGACGGCCGACGTTCGGTCGGCCCTCGATCCGCCCGCGATCCGCATTCCGGGGAGGGCAGGCAGATGAAGTTCGGGATTCTGGGACCGCTGCTGGTGCACGACGGCGCGGCGGTCCAGGCCGTCGCCGCGGCCAAACAGCGGGCCCTGCTGGCAGCGCTGCTGGTGCGGCACGGACATGTGGTCCCGGTCGACCAGCTGGCGGAGGTCGTCTGGGACGGCCGTCCGCCGCGCAGCGCGCCGACCACGCTGCGCAACTACGTGATGCGGCTGCGGCAGGGGCTCGGGGCCGCCGGCGAACGGATCGAGACCCGGTCCGGCGGCTATCTGATCCGGGTGCTGCCCGGCGAGCTCGACGCGCAGCACTTCGTCGAGCTGCGCGACCAGGGCGTCGCGGCGCTGCGCGGGGGCGCGGCCGGGCGCGCCGTCGCCCTGCTGGACGAGGCGCTGGCGCTCTGGCGCGGGGCGGCGCTGGTGGACGTGCCGGCGGAGGTGCTGCGCCAGGAGGAGGCCGGCCGACTGGCGGAGATCCGGCTGGACGCCGTCGAGGCGCGGCTGGACGCCGCGCTGCGGCTCGGCCGGGCCGCCGCGGTCATCCCCGAGCTGCGCACGCTCACCACCGCCCACCCGGAGCGGGAGCGCTTCTGGGCCCAGCTGATGACGGCGCTCTACCACTGCGGCCGGCAGTCCGAGGCGCTCGGCGTCTACCGGCAGGTGCACCGGATCCTGGCCGACGAGGTCGGCGTCGAGCCGGGCGCCGAGCTGCGCGCGGTGCAGCAACGGATCCTCGCGGCCGAGCAGGAGCCGAACGGGTGGCTCGAGCCGGTACCGGGCGTCCCGGCGGGCGACGAGCCGGACGAGCCGCTCGCCGACCCGCCGGCGGCCGCCCGGGAGGAGGCCGCCCGGCCCGGCTCCGTGGTCCCGTTCCAGCTGCCGGCGAGCCTGGCCGACTTCACCGGACGGGCCGACGAGCTGGCCACCCTCACCACCGGGCTGACCGCGCCGAACCACGGCTGCCCGCCGGTCGCGGTGGTCACCGGGCCGCCCGGCGCCGGCAAGAGCGCGCTGGCCGGGCAGGCCGCGCACGCCGCCCGGGCCGCGTTCCCGGACGGCGTCCTCTACGCCGACCTGCGCGGCAGCTCGGCGGACCCGGCCGAGCCCGCCGAGCTGCTGCGGACCTTCCTGCTCACCCTCGGGGTGACCGCCGGGGCGATACCGGCCGGGCCGGCGGCCCGGGTCGCGCTCTACCGCTCGGTGCTGGCCGGCCGGCGGCTGCTGGTCGTGCTGGACGACGCCCGGGACAGCGCGCAGGTCCGGCCGCTGCTGCCGAGCGACACCGCGAACGCGACCGTGATCACCAGCCGCAACCGGCTGGGCGACCTGCTCGGGGCGCTCCGGGTCGAACTGGGGATGTTGACCGCGGACGAGGCGGAGGCTCTGCTGCGCCGGACCGTCGGCCCGGACCGGGTGGCCGCCGATCCGCTGGCCGCGGCCGCGGTGGCGGCGCTGTGCGGACGGCTGCCGCTGGCGCTGCGGATCTGTGCGGCCCGACTGGTCGCCCGACCGTCCTGGCGGGTGCGCGACCTGGCCGACCGGCTGAGCGACGACCAGCGGCTGCTCGACGAGCTGCGGATCGGTGGGCTGGACGTCCGGACCGAGTTCGCCCGCAGCTACGCCGCACTGGATCCGGCGGCCGCCCGGGCCTTCCGGCTGCTCGCGCTGCTGGACGGCGGACTGATCCGGCTACCGGTCGCCGCCGCGCTGCTGGACGAGCCGGTCCGGCGCGTGGAGGAGCTGCTGGAGCAACTGGCCGACGCCCATCTGCTGATCGCCAGGGAGCCCGGCCGGTACGGCTGCCACTCGCTGTTGCGGGCCTTCGCCCGGGAGCGCAGCCTGCTGCTGGACCCGGCGCCGCTACGGTCGCAGGCACTGCTGCGGGCGGCGCTGGCCTCGGCTCCCCCGGCCCCCGCCCGCCTGGTGCCGGTACTGGTGGGGCAGACCCTGGCGGTGAGCGGGCGGGGGTAAGGGAAGTTCCGGGCGGGTCGGGGCGGCAGGGCCGGTCCGCCGACGGTCCTGGCGCCCGGACCCGCCCGGGCGGCGACGGGTTACCGAGTCCCCCCGTTCGAGACCCGGTCTCCGTCGCCCCGTCATCGTGCCCGGTGGCGGTATCGGCCCGGTATCGCGGGGCGTAGCGCGACGCCCGGTCGGTCGGGGGACGGGCGGGCCCGACGCGGGACCAGCGCCCTCCCCCGCCCCTGACGGCCCGGGGATCACAGCCCGGGGATGAACTGCACCACCAGCAGGTCGATCAGCTTGATCCCGAGGAACGGCAGCACCAGCCCGCCCAGACCGAACACCCACAGATTGCGCCGGAGCAGGTCGGAGGCGGACGCGGGCTGGTAGCGCACCCCGCGCAGGGCCAGCGGGATCAGGGCCACGATGATCAGCGCGTTGAAGATGATCGCCGAGGTGATCGCGGACTTCGGGCTGTGCAGCTCCATGACGTTGAGGTCCGCCAGCCCCGGATACACGCTGGCGAACATGGCCGGGATGATCGCGAAGTACTTCGCGACGTCGTTGGCGATCGAGAAGGTGGTCAACGCCCCTCGGGTGATGAGCAGTTGCTTGCCGGTCTCGACGATCTCGATCAGCTTGGTGGGGTTGGAGTCCAGGTCCACCATGTTGCCGGCCTCCTTGGCGGCCGAGGTGCCGGTGTTCATCGCCACCCCGACGTCGGCCTGGGCCAGCGCGGGAGCGTCGTTCGTCCCGTCGCCGGTCATCGCGACCAACCGGCCGCCCTGCTGCTCCCGCTTGATCAGGGCCAGCTTGTCCTCCGGCGTCGCTTCGGCCAGGAAGTCGTCCACCCCGGCCTCCGCGGCGATCGCCCGGGCGGTCGTCGGGTTGTCGCCGGTCACCATCACGGTCCGGATGCCCATCCGGCGCAGCTGGGCGAAGCGCTCCCGGATGCCCTCCTTGACCACGTCCTTGAGGTGGACCACGCCGAGCACCCGGGCGCCGTACCGGTCGTCGACCGCGACCAGCAGCGGGGTCCCGCCGTCGGCCGCGATGGCCTCCACCGCCTCCCCGGTCCCGGGCGGGATGCGGCCGCCGCACTCGCGGACCCAGTCGGCCACCGCCGCCGCGGCACCCTTGCGGACCCGGACCAGCGAGCCGTCCGGGCGCCCGACGTCGACCCCGCTCATCCGGGTCTGCGCGCTGAACGGCACGAACTCCAGCCGTCCGAGCTCCCCCTCGGCCCGGGCCCGCAGCCCGTACCGCTCCTCGGCCAGCACCACCACCGAACGGCCCTCCGGGGTCTGGTCGGCCAGGCTGGACAGCTGGGCCGCCTCCGCCAGCGAACCGGCCGTCACTCCCGCGAGCGGGACCAGGCCGACGGCCTGCCGGTTGCCGAAGGTGATGGTGCCCGTCTTGTCCAGCAGCAGGGTACTGACGTCGCCGGCCGCCTCCACCGCCCGGCCGGACATCGCCAGCACGTTGCGCTGCACCAGCCGGTCCATCCCGGCGATGCCGATCGCCGAGAGCAGCGCGCCGATGGTGGTCGGGATCAGCGCCACCAGCAGGGCGACCAGCACCGCCGTGCTCTGCTCGGCGCCGGCGTAGATCGCCATCGGCTGGAGGGTGACCACGCTGAGGATGAAGACCACGGTGAGCGCGGCCAGCAGCAGGTTGAGCGCGATCTCGTTCGGGGTCTTCTTCCGCTCGGCCCCCTCGACCAGGGCGATCATGCGGTCCAGGAAGGTCAGGCCGGGGCGGGAGGTGATCCGCACCACGATCCGGTCGGAGAGCACCGTGGTGCCACCGGTCACCGCGCACCGGTCGCCACCGGCCTCACGGATCACCGGGGCCGACTCCCCGGTGATCGCCGATTCGTCGACGGCGGCGATCCCGTCGACCACGTCGCCGTCGCCCGGGATCGTCTCACCGGCCGCGACCACGACGAAGTCGTGCAGCCGCAGTTCCTCGGCCGGCACCCGCTCCTCGGTCCAGTTCGTCAGGCCGACCCGCCAGTGCAGGATCCGCCGGGCCACCGTCCCGGTGCGCGCCCTGCGCAGCGACTCCGCCTGCGCCCGGCCGCGGCCCTCGGCCACCGCCTCGGCCAGGTTGGCGAAGACCACGGTCAACCAGAGCCAGCCGCTGATCAGCCAGCTGAAGACGCTGGGCTGCAGGACGGCGGAGAGCGTGGTGAGCGCGGACCCCACCTCGACCACGAACATCACCGGGTTGCGGACCATCAGCCGGGGGTGCAGCTTGCGCAGCGCCTCGGGCACGGCGGTGAACAGCTGTTTCGGGTCGAACAACCCGGCGGGCGCCCGGTGCCGGGCGGGGTGCGGAGCCTGCGGCGGGGACTGCGCCGGGACTCGCGGGGCCCCGTCGGCCGGGACCTCCCTCATCGGGGACGTGCGGAGCATGGCGAACCTTCCCGGGCGAACGGGTGACGACGAACAGCGCCCCGAGCCAACCCTCCCGAGCCGGTCGGAAACCCTCCGCTGACGCCGCCCTGACGGTCGGTCGGCCGACCTTGACGCGGGCTTCACGCCCGCTTGACGCCCCGTTGACACCAGTCGCCACCCGGGCCGCTCCGCCTACACAACCGCGGGAGTGGAATCACACACTCCACTGGATCTTCACTCGCTGGAGTGATACCTCGCTACGCCCTGATCACGGGCTGCTTACGATCACCCGGTCAGGGTCCACCGGGCTCGGTCGCGGCGACAGGAGGGGGTCGCCGCGCCCGAGCCGGTGGCGCGGCGTCACTCCTCCACGCCGACCCCTCCACCCCGTCCGGACGGACATCGAAACGGACCGGCGGGAGCACCACCCCAAAGCGGCCGCTCCGCCACCCCGAAACGGAACCCCGACATCGATCACGACAGCACGAAGCCGGACATCAGGATCACGCGGAGCGCACCTGGAGTAGCGAAGCAAACACCAGGAGTCATGGCCAGAGCGGGAATTGTAACCCCGACCCGGCAATTGGCAAGTGCGATCAGCCCGGAGGAGCCGGACGCCCGCGAACCCCCGCGCACACCCAACTGACCAGCGACGCAGGGCCAGTGGCACACCCGGCATCCCGCAAGCCACCCCCGCAAGGAAGTTCGCAGGCGAACTCCATGGCCATCGATCGTCCACGGACGACAACTCGCCGGCGCCGCACCGGAGTCGCCCGGTCGATCCGGAGTGGTCCGCCCCCGTTTCTCATCCCGCGCGCCGTGGACCTGACACCCGGCGGACCGGCGAACAGTTGTGGCAGGGCTGTTACACGACAGGGCGGGGGTCGGGGCTTTCGGCAGGGATCGGCTGCATAGGCTTAGGGCATGCCGTCGAACCAGTCCCCCCGCCGCTTCAATCCGTTCAACAAAGCCGCGCTGGCCACCCGCTTCCTGCTGGCCAGCGGGTTGGCGGGGGTGATCCTCGCCGGCCTGATGCTGCCGGCGGTCGGCAGTATCGGCCTGGGGGCCAAGGACGCGGTGACCAGCTTCGACAGCCTCCCGGCGGACTTCACGGCCCCGCAGCCCTCGCAGGCCTCCACCATCTACGACGCCAACGGCGGCGTGATCGCCACCGTCTGGGACCGCGACCGGACCGTGGTGACCCAGGACCAGATGTCCCCGCTGGTGCGCGAGGCGCTGGTGGACATCGAGGACAACCGCTTCTACCAGCACGGCGCGATCGACCTCAAGGGCATCGCGCGCGCGCTCGGCAACAACAGCAGCGGTGGTGGCACCCAGGGCGCCTCCACGCTCACCCAGCAGTACGTGAAGAACGTCTTCGTCGACGAGGCCGGCGACGACCAGCAGAAGGTGCTGGAGGCCCAGCGGCAGACCGTGGGTCGCAAGATCCAGGAGATGCGGTACGCGATCCAGGTCGAGCAGACCCTCACCAAGGACCAGATCCTCACCAACTACCTGAACATCACCTTCTTCGGTGAGCAGGCGTACGGCGTCGAGGCGGCCTCCGAGCGGTACTTCAGCGTCCACGCGAACCAGCTCACCCTGCCGCAGGCCGCCATGCTGGCCGGCCTCGAGCAGTCGCCGACCAACTACGACCCGCTCGAGCACCCGGTGCAGGCCAAGGAACGCCGGGACACCGTCCTGAAGAAGATGGCCCAGTACGGCTCGATCACCCAGGACCAGGCCAACCAGGCCATCGCCGTCCCGATCGCCTCGATGCTGAAGCCCACCCCGCCCCACCAGGGCTGCATAACCGCCCAGCAGGGCGAGGGCTTCTTCTGCGACTACGTCAAGCAGACCGTCCTCGGCGACCCCGCGTTCGGCGCCACCGCCGCCGCGCGCCAGGCGCTGTGGAACCGCGGCGGTCTGCAGATCCACACCACGATCGACCCCAAGGCGCAGGGTGCGCTGCAGACGGCGCTGAGCAACAACGCCAACACGTCGGACAAGCCGGCCGCCGTGATGACCGAGGTGCAGCCGGGCACCGGCAAGATCACGGCGATGGGCCAGAGCCGCGAGTACGGCTTCAACAGCAACCAGACCACGATCAACCTCAACGTCGGCAAGTCGATGGGCGGTGGCCTCGGGTTCCAGACCGGCTCGACGTTCAAGCCGATCGTCGCCGCCGCCGCCATGGAGAACGGCATCGGGCCCGACACCACCTACCCCGCGCCGCAGAGCATGCTGTGGCCGGCGATGAAGAACTGCAGCGGCGGCAAGTACCCCTCCGTCGACACCCTGCACAACGACCCGGGCGAGGTGGGTCCGTACAACATGCCGGTCGCCATGGCCGACTCGATCAACACCTACTTCGCCCAGCTCGAGGCCGACACCGGCCTGTGCACGGTGGACCAGATGGCCAACAAGATGGGCATCACCCAGCAGGCCAACGGCGACCCGCTGAGCGTGGTGCCGTCGATGGTGCTCGGCAGCAACGACCTGACCCCGCTGGAGATGGCGGCGGTCTACGCGACCTTCGCCGACCACGGCACCTACTGCACCCCGATCGCCATCTCCTCGGTGACCGACCCCAACGGCAAGCAGCTGGCGGTGCCGTCCGCGAACTGCACCGAGGTGATGTCGCAGAACACCGCGGACACCATCTCCGCGATGCTCAAGGGCGTGGTCGAGGACGGTACCGGTACCTCGGCGGGTCTCACCGACCGCGACAACGCGGGCAAGACCGGTACCACCAACGACGGCCGGCAGGTCTGGTTCGTCGGCTACACCCCGGACCTGGCGGGCGCCACGCTGGTCAGTGACACCGCCGCCCAGAACCCGCTGCAGGGCCAGATGTTCGGCGGCTCGCCGATCGCCTCGGCCTTCGGTGGCCCGGTCGCCGGCCCGATCTGGAAGGCCGCCATGGAGGGCTCCCTCGCCGGGACCCCGGCCGACTCCTTCCCGTCGGTCTCGCTGCCCTCGCCGGTGGGCGGTGGTGGCGGCAGCACCACTACCACCACCACGAGCCCCACGCCCTGACACCGAACCCGGTGAACCGCGGCCGCCCGTCCTCCCGACGGGCGGCCGCGGCCGTTCTGCTCGAACTTGGCCGGAATCCGCGGGACGTCCGTGCCGTCTCCCCTAGCCTCTGGTCGTCCGCCAGGAGAACGATCACAGGGAGCAGAGATGACACTCGGCCGAACAGCCCTCGCCCTCACCGCCGCGGCCGGCCTGCTGACCGTCGCCCCCACCGCCGGGGCCGCCACGCCGCAGCCACTGGACCAGTGCTCGGCCGCCGACCACCAGGGCGACGCGCGGCTCGGCCCGGAGCAGCTCCCGCTGCTCGGGCGGGTCGGGCTGGAGCTGATCGGCTACCAGCGCACCGGCGGCGAGTCCGACCAGGCCTTCCTCGCCCGCTACTACGACTCCCGGGCGGGCTCCTGGAACTACCCGCCGGACAACGGCTACGCGCTCACCCCGGACGGCCAGCCGATCGAGATCGAGCAGGAGCTGTTGCCGGGCCAGGACATCGACCGCTACGGCAGCGAGTACGGCTCCTTCCTCGCGCCGGAGGGCCTGCCGTACGCCGAGCGGTCGATCCCGCCGCAGAGCCTGGACAGCACCACCGCACCGGCGGGCTGCAACTACCACGACTACCGGGTCGTCAAGCCGTTCGAGGTCCACGCGGGCCCGATCGCGCCATGGTTCGACCAGCCGGGCTGGGGGTGGCAGTACCAGCTGGACGGCACGCTGCTGCCGGGCGCCCCGGCGCAGCTCAACGTCGGCTGGCTGGTGACCAACGGGTATCTGGAGCGGCTGGTCTGACCTCGAGGAGGGTGGTGGGGCTGCGAGAATCGGGCGGCAACCCGACGAAGGAGCCGCCCCGATGTCCGTAGCCGTCACCGAAGTCCTGGGCGAGGTCAACGCGCTCGGCGGGTTCTTCGCGGTCGGGACCGGTGAACCGCCCGCAGCGGCCCGGCCGTTGCGCGAACTGTACGCGACCGGGCCCGGGACGGCGCTCGCCCGGCGGGTCGCCACGGTCGCCGGGCGACTGGGCACGGCCGAACCACGGGTGGCCGCCTCGGTCGTGCACCTGGGCCTGGCCGCCCGGCTCTGGTCGGTGACGCTGGGCGCGGCGGCGCTGGGCGGCGTGGTGCCGGAGCTCCGACCCGACCGGACGTACTGGCAGCTCCCCGAACAAGGGCTGCCGGAGCTCTGGGTACCCGACCCGATCGGGGCGCCCGCGTCAGCGTCGGCACTGCACCGCCTGGTCGTGGTCGAGCAGCTCACCCCGCTGGCGGCGGCGGTCCGGGCCGCCGCACCCGTCTCGGAGCGGCTGCTGTGGGGGAACGCTGCCTCCGCCCTGACCGGAGCCTCGCGCATGCTGCCCGGGCCGACCGCGCGCGGCTACGCACGGGACCTGCTCACCCGCGCCCCGCTCGCCGGCACGCTCACGCCGGGCCTGCGCCGGCGCTCGTGCTGCCTCTACTACCGGCTGCCGAACGGCGGCCTCTGCGGGGACTGCGTGTTCACCACCCCGCCCGGCCGCGCCTGACCGTGCCCGCCGGGGGCGCCGGAGAGGTCGCCGGGGGGCGCCGGAGGTGGGCGCGCGCCGGGGCGCGGCCCTCCCGCGCTGGCGGTCCGGGTCACCCGCTGCTACCCGGGTACGTCCGTGTGCGGGCCCGACGGTCCCGGCGAGCGGAACCGTCGGACCCGCCCTCGTCAGCGCGTCCGGCCGGCGAAGTCGTAGCTGCTGCCGTACTCGGCGATCACCCGGGAGATGCCCAGCGGCGGGTGCAGCCGGGTCGGCGAGGTGGTGTGGATCGGGAAGACCGCCCCCGGCCGCATCCGTTCGACCATCGCGTGCAGGTCACCCTGGCTCGCGTGGCCCGAGCAGCCGATCTGGCGCAGCGGGATGCCCAGCGCCGACAGCCAGTCGGTGAACGGCTCCCAGCGCGGCTCGAACGGGCCCAGCGGCTCACCGTTGGCGTGCACGAAGACGCTGTCCGGTCCGGCCGGCAGGTCGAGCAGCGAGGGCAGGTCGGCCGGGTCCGGCACCACCACGAACTCGGCGGGCTTGGCCCGGACGTCGGACAGGTCGACGTCCTGCGCGTCCATCACGGACTCGACACCCATCAGCCGCAGGAAGGCGGCCGTGTGCGACGGCCACAGCACGGTCCGGCCGGCGGCGGCCGCGATCTCCAGGAAGGCGTGCACCCGCTCGATGTCCCGCGGGTACATCGACAGCAGTACCAGGCCGGTGGTGCTCTCCAGCAGGGCGGCGAAGTCGCGCTCGACGTCGGCCTCGGTGCGGAAGCGGTTGTCGCGTTGCTCCCAGCCCAGCGTGGTGCCCTCGGTGACCAGCACCTCGCAGCCGGCCGCCCGGGTGACGAAGTCCCAGGCCCGCTGGGCGTTGCGGCCGTGGAAGCGGATGTCGCCGGTGAAGGCGAGCACGCCGTCGGAGGTGTGCACCAGGTAGCCGGAGGCGCCGGGGACGTCGTGGTCCACCGCGACGCACTCCACCTCCATCGGTCCCACGGCGGTCCGCTGCCCGTCGGTCAGCCGGTGCCAGTCGGGGTCGCCGCCGCGCAGGCCCTCACCGGTCGCCTCCAGCGCCCGCAGCACGTCCACGGCGTGTGTGTGCGCATGCACGGGAACGTCCGGGCGGACGAAGCCGGCCAGGCCCACGTGGTCGATGTGCGGGTGGCTGACGAAGACCGCGGTCTCCCCGGCGGCCTCGCCGAGCGGGTCACCGGCGTCCAGCGCGGCCGGGTCGAAGAGACCGGGCAGCCGCGGGGCGCCGCCCATCCGCAGCCGGTCGGCGAGTTCGCGCTCCGGCCGGATCCGGACCGGCGGGCGGAAGTAGTCCTTGCCGCCGGGGATGTCCAGGCCGATGTCCAGCAGCACCCGGTGCCCGCCGTCGGAGATCAGGATCTTGCTGGATCCGATGACGCCGACGCCTCCCCAGAACTCGATGGAAACCACAGGTCAGTTCCTTTCAGCAGGTGCGGTGGCGCGGCCGAGCGGCGCAGCGGCCCACGCGCGCAGCGCGGGCAGCAGCTCCTCGATCCGCACGCCCACCGCGGTGGCCGGGCCGTCGGCCCGACCGAAACGGTCGATGTAGGCGCAGGGGGCGCCGAGTTCGGCGGCGGGGGCGACGTCGTTGTGCCAGTGGTCGCCGATCGAGAGGATCCGCTCGGCCGCCCCGACCCGGGTGTCCCGCTCCGCCTCCGGGCCTGCGGCCAGGCCGAGTTCGGCTCGCAGCAGCCGGCGCAGGCCGGCCGGTTTGCCGGTGCTGGAGATCACCTCGTCGACCAGCGGCTGCACCTCCAGCCGGGTGAGCAGCTCGGCCAGCCCGGCGGCCGGACTGTTGGTGGCCAGCACCACCCGGACGCCGTGCGCGCGCAACTCGGCCAGCAGCTCGGCGTATCCGGTCGGGACCTCCAACTCACAGGCCGGCGTGGCCATGTGGACGCGGGTCGCGGCGAACGCCGAGTCCAGCTCGGCCGCTCCCAACCCGTGCCGCTGCCGGCCGAGTTGGGCCACCACCTCCCAACCGTCCACCGCCGCCCGGAAAGCCGCCGCACGGACCGGGTCCGTCGTGCTGTCGGCGGCCGCGACCCCCTCGGCCAGGTAGTGCTCGACCCCGGCGAGCAGCGCGGCCCGTTCGTCGCGCGGCAGCCCGGCCGCGGCCTGCTCGGCGTAGTAGCGGATCGGCGCGTCACCCCGGTACAGGGTGCCGTCGAAGTCACTTACCAGGACCAGGGGTTCGTCGGGTCCATCGAATTCATCAGCCACGAACGCCTCCGGCGGTGGACATCGCGCCGGTGATGAAGTGGCGCTGGAGAATCAGGAAGAAGGCCAGCACCGGGGCCGTGGTGAACACCACCGCCGCCGAGAGCGCCGGATAGTCCGTCCCGTTCGCGCCGGCGAAGGCGGCCAGGCCGACCTCCACCGGCTGCACCCCGGGACTGCTGGTCATGATGAACGGCCAGAGGAAGGAGTTCCAGGAGGCCAGGAAGACGTTCAGCGAGATGATCACGATCGCCGGCCGGACCAGCGGGACGCCGATCGACCAGAGCATCCGCCACCGCCCCGCGCCGTCCAACTCCGCCGCGTCGAACAGCTCCTGGGGCAGACCGAGGAAGAACTGCCGGACCAGGAAGATCCCGAAGACGCTGGCGCCCCACGGCACGATCTGGATCCAGTAGGTGTCCAACCAGTGGATGTCGTCGGCGATCAGGTAGTCCGGGATGATCAGCACCGTCCCGGGGATCATCAGCACCGACATCACCACGCCGAAGAGGAACCCTCGCCCGCGGAACTTCAGCACTCCGAAGGCGAAGCCGGCCAGCAACGAGGTGACCAGCGCCAGCAGCACCGTGCACCCTGCGATCAGCAGGGTGTTCAGGAAGAGCTGCGGCCACGGCGCGGCGGACCAGGCCCGGCTGTAGTTCCCCCACTGGCCGTGCGGCACCAGCAGGTCGCCGAGGGAGGCGGAGGTCGCCTGCGAGTTGAGGGAGGTGACGATCACGTAGTAGAAGGGCAGCAGGAAGACCAGACCGACCAGCACGGCGAAGGTCCGGACCAGCACGAGGCCGGCCCGCGAACGGCCGACCGGGCGGCTCGGGCCGCCGTGGCTCACCGCCCCCGGCGCCCCGGCCCGGCGCCGGGGCAGCAGCCCCCGGCGCCCGGCCTCGGTGGAGACGACACTCACTGTCCGGCACCGGCCTTCTGGTCGGCGAGCGCGTTGGTCTGCGCGGTGTTCAGCGCGGTGGCCGGGTCGGTGCCCTTGTCCAGCGCGGCCTGCAGCGCGACGACCTCCTCGCCCTCCGCCTTGGCGACCCAGCTGTACGGCGGCTCGACCACCGCGTACTGCAGGGCGGCCACCGCGGTGGGCAGGTAGGGGTTCTTGGCGATGAAGTCGCTCATCAGCGGCAGCGCGGCCGAGGTGACCGGGAGGTAGCCGGTCTGGGTGGCCCACTGCGCCTGGCTGGAGGCCGAGGCGAGGAACTGCATGTACTTCCAACCCGCCGCCTGCTGAGCCTTGCTGGCGCCGGCGAACTCGACCAGGTTGGTGCCGCTCATGATGTTGGTCGGCTGGCCGGTGGAGCCGGTCGGCAGCACGCTGGTGCCGAGCGCGAACTTGCCGCCCACCGCCTGGTTCTCGTAGTAGTAGCCGGCCGCGCTGCTCAGGTCGAAGACGCCCTTCTGGGCGCCGAGCGCGGTCTCGCCCGGGTAGTTGGTACCGACCACCAGCGCACCGGCCTTCTTGAGGTCCACCATGTAGCTCAACGCCTGGATCGCGGCCGGGCTGTTCAGCTGCGGAGTGCCGTCGGAAGCGAAGTCCGGGGTGCCGTCGGCGGCGGCCAGCGCCTGGAACATCAGGGTTCCGCTGGCGGGGGAGGCCGTGGTGCCCGGGTCGATCGCGATGGCGGTGACCCCGTTGCCGGAGACCGCCTTGGCGTCGGTCGCGAACTGGTCCCAAGTCGTCGGCGCGGTGAGGCCCTTGGCCTTCAGCATGTCGTCGTTGGAGTAGATCACCTGGACGCTCTTGTTGAACGGCCACATCCACAGCTTGCCGTCCGGCAGGGTCAGGTCCTTCTGCACGCCCTGGTAGAAGGAGGCGAGCTGGTCCGGCTTGTCGGTGCCCGCGTACTGGCTGACCGGCAGGATGACGTTGCTGTTGGCGAACTGGGCGGCCCAGCTCTCGTAGACCTGGCCAATGGTCGGCGCGTTGTGGGCGGCGATCGCGGCGGTCTCCTTGGCGTGCAGGGTGCCGTAGTCGGGCTGGTACTCCAGGTTGACCTTGATGGTCGGGTTGGCCGCCTCGAAGTCGTTGGTCAGCTTGACCAGGGTGCTCTTCTGGGTCCCGTTGATCATGATCTGCATGAACGAGATGGTGGTGGTACCGGACGCACTGGAGCTGCTACCGCTGGAGGAGCAGCCGGCCAGAGCGGCGAGCACGGTGGCGGCGGCCAGCGAGGAGACGACGGCCCGGCGACGGCGTGACACGGTCATTGAGGTTCCCTCTGTACGGACGGAGTTGCGAACGGGGTTGCGGACGAGGTGCTGACGGGGTGTTGCGTGTACACGCACGGGCTGGAGGCACTGCGTGTTGCGTGTACACGCACGGGCTGGAAGCACTGCGCGTTGCGTGCACACGCACAGGACGGCGGCCGGCGGGGTCAGTCGCCCCGGCTGATCCGCTCGCTGGTCCGGCGCTGGAGCAGCGTGAACGCGGCGGTCACCACGAACAGCACGACGGCGAGGGCCGCTCCGTAGCCGGTGTCGAAGAAGACGAACGCCTCCTGGTAGAGGAGGTAGCTCAGGGTGGTGGTGGCGTAGACCGGACCGCCCTGGCTCATCTCGTAGAACTGGGTGAACGCCTGCAGCGAGGTGATGCTGGTGATGATCACCACGAAGAGCGTGACCGGCCGCAGTTGGGGCCAGGTGACGTGCCAGAACTCCTGCCAGCCGGTCGCCCCGTCGACCCGCGCGGCCTCGCTCAGCTCGGGCGAGATCACCGCGAGACCACCGAGGAACAGCACCACGGTGAAGCCGACCTCGTGCCAGAGACTGTAGAGGATCACCGAGGGCATCGCCCAGCTGGTGGACTGCAACCAGGCGGGCTGCGGCAGGTGCACCGCCTTGAGCAGGGCGTCGGCGAGGCCGAACTGCGGGTTGAAGATCCACACCCAGGCCAGCGAGGTGGCCACCACCGGAGTGGCGTGCGGCGAGAAGACCGCCAGCCGGGCCGCGCCCAGCAGCCGTCCACCGCGCTGGAGCAGCAGCGCGAGGGCGAGCGAGACGGCGGTACCGCCGATCACCATCGCGCCACTGAAGTAGAGCGAGTGCCAGGCGCTGCTGAGGAAGCTCGGCGCGTTGGAGTGGAACAGCGCACGGTAGTTGGCGAGTCCGATGTACTTGGACTGCGCCGTGTTGAGCGTGTTCCAGTGGAAGAGGCTGACGTAGAGGGTGTAGGCGGTCGGTCCGATGATGAAGACCGAGAAGATCAGCAGGGCCGGCGCGGAGTAGAGCCACCCCATCGGGCTCTCCCGGACCCGCTTGGTCCGCCGGGCACCCCCGCGGGCGCCCCCGAACGACAGTGGCCGTCCGGCGGCCCGCGCGGCCTCCACCGTCACTGCTCCGTGCTGCGACATCGTCCTGCACCCCACACGTGAAGCGACCCCCTGGGCCGTCCCGAGAGCCGGACCGGCGGTGGTGGTCCGACGCCAACTCGCCTTCGAGCGGCTGGGAATGAGTGAAACGCGCGTAGATAGCGCTTACATGTCCATTTCAGAAACACTTGGTGACGATGGTTCTGCATCGGGGCGACCTGTGAAATCCTGAAAGGCTGGCCACATTCCACCCGAACGCCGGAATCCGCGCGCTCACCGGCACTCAGCGCGCTCGCGCCGGCCCTCGGCGATCGAGCGCGTGACGCCTCGCCCAGGCCCGGGCGGAGATCCGGGCCAGCAACCGGGCGGCCGGATCACCGTGGTCCGCCCCCGAGGCCAACGGGCCGGTGTAGCAGACGGCCAGCAGGTAGGGCGCGGTATCCGCCGGGTGGACCACGGCGACGGCGTGGCGCGCGCCGGGGATCCAACCGTTCTTGCACGCGATCCGGGTGCCCGGCGGCAGCCCGGCCGCCAGGTCCACCCGCCAGCTGTTGCGCTCCAGCAGGGCCAGCAGCTCCGGCTCCAACGACCGCACCAGCCGGGCCAGATCGCGCGCGGTGACCCGGTTGTCGACGCCGGCGGCCCGGGCGGCGTGGTCCTCGATGCCGCGCGGGCTCGCGCTGTGCGTGGCTCCCGCCTGCCGCCAGACCCGGGCCACGGCCTCCTGGCCCACCTGTGCCAGGCAGAGGTTGGTGGCCAGGTTGGACGAGTGCGTGACCATCCGTTCGGCGAGCCAGCGGAGCGACGCGGAGCCACCGTCCAGCAGGCGCCATGGCTCAGGATCGTTGTCCCAGTCGAAGGTGCTGACGTAACTTCCGTCACCCACCGCCGACTTGAACCGGTTGACCACCGGCACCGCGGCGTCCAGGGCCAGCCCACTGCGGTACACCGCCGCCAACACCGCGACCTTCATGGTGCTCGCGGCCTCGTGCGGCACGTCCGCGTTCCGCACCACCACCGGCGACTCGCCCCACCGCCCCAGCACCACCGACAGCATCCCCCACGTCTACCACTCCCCCACCACCCCACTCACCCCGCCACGCCCCACGGCCTCCCCGCCGGTTTCACCCGCGACTTCACTCGCCACGCCGCCCCCGCGCCGGCGCCGCCTTGCTCTCGGAGTCCACCCGGCCGACTTCCGTGAACCATCCGGGGACGACCGGCGAGCGCGAGACCACCCGTGCGCGGAGGGTCGACCGCGGACAGCCGGCCGCCGACAGCTGACGGCTGACGGCGGACGACTGACGGCGGTGGGAACCCGTCAGCCGTCCGCCGTCACCGGTCAGTCGTCGCCGTCGGCCGACTCCGCCAGCGGGAAGCGGCGTGGCGTCACGGTCAGCAGAACGAGGACCGCCAAGGCCGCGGCGGCCGCGGCACCCAGGTACACGTTGTTGACCGCGGCGGAGAGGGAGCGGCGGAGGTAGTCGGTCCCGGGACGGCTGAGCGAGGAGCGGTCGAGGAGGGCGCGGGAGACGGCGTCCAGACCGGTGGGCAGGGTGCCGCGGAGCTCGGCGGGCGCGTGGTGCAGACGGTCCGTCAGCGTGCTGTTCGCGATCACCGCGAAGAGCGCCCCGCCCAGGCTCTGGCCGACCTGGCGGCAGAACAGGATCGACGCGGTGGCCGTCCCCCGCTCACCCCACGGCACGATGGCCTGCACGCCCACGATCAGCGGCAGTTGGAACAGCCCCAGGCCGGCCCCGAGCAGCAGCATCACCAGCATCGGCTGCCAGGCCGGCCCGCGGTACGGCAGCAGCGTGAAGCCCGCCAGGATCACCGTGCCGCACACCGCACCGATCAGCGCCGTGTCGCGGAACCCGATCCGCAGGTACAGCCGGTTGGAGAAGGCGGCCGAGATCGGCCAGCTGATCGTCCACACCGACAGCACGAACCCGGCGGCGACCGGCGGCAGTCCCAGCACGGACTGGGCGTAGATCGGCAGGAAGACCATCGGTGCGATCATCAGCACGCCCAGGCAGCCGAGCGCGAGGTTCACCCCCGCGATCACCCGGCGCCGCCACACCCACCCCGGGATGACCGGCTCGGCCACCCGCCGCTCGATCCGTACCGTCAGCACGCCCAGCAGCGCGCTCGCCGCGAACAGTGCCAGGCTGGGCGCCGACCCCCAGCCCCAGGCGACCCCGCCCTGCACCAGCGCGAACAGCAGCAGACCCGCCGTCAGGAAGAGGCCCAGCGCGCCGGCCCAGTCGATCCTGGTCCGGCCTCCCCCGGCACGCTCGGGCAGGTGGCGCTGGAGCAGCACCAGCGCCACCAGCCCGGTCGGCAGGTTGACCAGGAAGATCCAGCGCCAGCCGACCGTCGAGGCGCTCACCCCGCCGATCGCCGGCCCGGCCACCGCGGACACCGCCCAGACCGTGGACATCGCCGCCTGGATCCGGCCGCGCTGCCTGAGCGGGTACAGGTCGGCGGCGATGGTCTGCACGGTGCCCTGGATCGCGCCGCCGCCCAGGCCCTGCACCAGCCGGAAGGCGATCAGCGCGGCCATGCTCCAGGCACTCGCGCAGAGCACCGACCCCAGCAGGAAGATCACCGAGCCCACCAGCAGCACCGGTTTGCGCCCCCGGGCGTCGGCGAGCTTGCCGTAGACCGGGAGGGTGACGGTCACCGCCAGCAGGTAGCCGGAGAAGAGCCAGGAGAAGTAGCTGAAGCCGCCCAGCTCGCCGACGATCTGCGGGACCGCGGTGGAGACGCAGGCGGAGTCCATCGCCACCAGCGCCATCGACAGCATCAGCGCCGCGACCACCAGCCGGCGGCGTTGGACGGTGGGAGGGGAGCCGGGTGGCGGGGCGCCCGTGCCGGTTGTCGGGCCCGGCCGCCCGGTGTCGGAAAGCTCGCTGTTGCTCACCGCTCCCCCTTCGTGTTCGGTGACTGCCCTGTTCGGTGACTGCCCTGTTCGGTGGCTGCCGTGTTCGGTGGCTGCCGCGAGCCAGTCTGGACCAGACCACGCACCGCCGGTGGAAGCGGGGTGCGGGAGGGGCGGCAGGGTGCTGGCGTGGCGGGGAGCGGTCCGCGCGTCGACACTGGAGGGACTACCGGCGCAGCAGTGGAGGACCTCCGTGCGCCTGACCGACACCCGTACCGGCCTGCCCGTCGCGGTCCGTCCCGGCCGCGCGGGGCTGTTGCGGGTGCGTGTGCGGGCCGGGCGGGCCGGGCGGCCGTTCGACCTGGGCGATCTGCGGGCGCTGCTGGTCGGTGACCTGCTGCTCCGGGTGGCCGAGACCGCCGGCCTACAGGCGCTGGTCGGGTGGCGCCTGCCCGAGGTGCCGGCGGCGCAGACCGAGGCACTCGCCGAGGCGGCCGGGCGGCTCGGGGTCCACTCGCCGTCCGACGAGGACGTCGGCCCGGCGGACGTCCGGGTGCTCGCGGCGGAGACGGACGGCGGCGAACAGCCCGGCGACCCCGTGGTGCCACGCTGCCCGGTGTCGTTGGCGGTCGGCCCGGTCCGGCCCACCCCGGCCGCGGCCAACCGGTCCGGCCGGCACCCGCTGCTCGAACCGGCCGGGCCCGAGCCGCTGGCGCTGCGGCTGGCCCTGCTCGACCGCCCGCACCGTGCGCCGGTGGCCCTCACCGCGCCACTGCTCGCCGCGGCCCGCGCCGAGCTGACGCGGTGGCGTCGGCTGGTCGCCCGGGCGGCCGACTCCCCGTCCAGGCCGGTGCTGGACGAACAGGTCGCGACCGCCTTCGCCGGGTTCGCGAGCGACCTGGACGCGGGCGCCGCGCTCGCCGTGCTGCGGGGCCTGTGCACGCGCGGGGATCTGCCGCTGGGCGCGGTGTTCGAGACGTTCCTGCGGATCGACCAGGTGCTCGCGCTGGAGCTGGGCCGCGAGATCGGCCGCCCGCCCGAGTGACCGCCGGACAGGCCCTATCCCCGGAAGATCGGGCGGGGGACGTCACGCGGACGGGTGCGGTTGCGCCATTCGCGCGGGTAGCCGACCGACACCTCCTCGAACCGCACCCCGTCGTGCCAGGTGGTCCGGGGGATGTGCAGGTGCCCGTAGACCACGGCGGCGGCGCGGAACCGGGTGTGCCAGTCGGCGGTGAGTTCGGTGCCGCACCACTGGGCGAACTCCGGGTAGTGCAGCACCCTGGTGGGCTCGCGGACCAGCGGATAGTGGTTCACCAGCACCGTGCGCAGCTCCGGGTCGACCTCCGCCAGCCGGCGCTCGCTCTCCGCCACCCGGGCCCGGCACCAGGCGTCGCGGGACGGGTACGGGTCCGGCTGGAGCATGAACTCGTCCGTGCAGACGATCCCGGCCCGGCGCGCCTCGGCCAGCGACTCCTCCTTGTTCGTCGTGGTCGGCGTGCGGAAGGAGTAGTCGTACAGCACGAAGAGCGGCGCGATGACCAGCGGGCCGTCCGGCCCGGACCAGACGGGGTAGGGGTCCTCGGGCGTGTGGACCCCGAGCGACCGGCAGATTTCGACCAGCCGCCGGTAGCGCGCCTCGCCGCGCAGCTGGACCGGGTCGCGGTCGACGGTCCACAGGTCGTGGTTGCCCGGCACCCACACCACCTCGGCGTAGCGCTCGCTGAGCACCGAGAGCGCCCACTCCACGTCGCCGAGGATCTCCCCCACGTCGCCCGCGACGATCAGCCAGTCCCCGGCGCTGTCGGGGTACAGCTCTTCGACGATCTTCCGGTTCTCCCGGTAGGCCACGTGCAGGTCACTGATCCCCATGAGCTTTCCGTGCGGCATAGGGCCGAGGCTAGGCCCCCGGGGGCCCGGGCGGTACCCCCGCCTCCGGTTGCCGCACGGAGGTGGACCGTTCGGCCCATCCGCGACCGTGCGCGTGGCGGCCACCCGCCGCGGACCGCGCGGGGGGGCGGGGCTCGTGGGTGTTGCGAAGCATGCGGACATGTCGGGGTGACGGTGTGTGTGATCGACAAAATATCGCCAATTTCCCACCCGCCGGACCTCACACGGTATTTACTGTGTACCGCGCCTCGCCGCGCGTGCATGTCAGTTCGGCCGTCGGCCGGTGGGGGGCCCATGCTGAGTTCCATATTCATGATCATCGTCTCCAGTTGCCTGTTCTGGATGGCCGCGCTCACCCTGTGGTGGATGCTGCACGCCTGGCGGACGCCCGAGACGCTGGCCTCGACCAGGTTCGCCGCTCCCGACGGCACCTGCGGGCTCGCCTTCTCGTTACTCGTCCCGGCCCGGCACGAGCAGCAGGTGCTGGCGCACACCGTCCGTCGATTACTCCGGTCCACCCACAGCGCCTACGAGATACTCGTCATCGTCGGCCACGACGATCCGCAGACCGCCGCCGTGGCCCGCCAACTCGCCGCGCAGACCCCGGACCGGGTCCGGGTGATCACCGACACCCACCGGGTCAAGAACAAGCCCAAGGCACTCAACTCCGCGCTGCCGTACTGCCGCGGCGAGGTGGTCGGCGTCTTCGACGCCGAGGACCAGGTCCACCCCGACCTGCTCGCCCACGTCGACCACGCCTTCCGGGCCACCGGCGCCACCGTGGTGCAGGGCGGCGTCCAACTGATCAACTTCCACTCCAGCTGGTACAGCCTGCGCAACTGCCTGGAGTACTTCTTCTGGTTCCGCAGCCGGCTGCACCTGCACGCCACCAAGGGCTTCATCCCGCTCGGCGGCAACACCGTCTTCGTCCGCACCGACGTGCTGCGCCGGGCCAACGGCTGGGACGAGAACTGCCTGGCCGAGGACTGCGACCTCGGTGTGCGGCTCTCCGCCGGTGGCGAGAAGGTGGTGGTCGCCTACGACTCCGCGATGGTCACCCGTGAGGAGACCCCGGACTCGCTGTACGGCCTGCTCAAGCAGCGCACCCGGTGGAACCAGGGCTTCCTGCAGGTCTACCGGAAGAAGGACTGGCGCCAACTGCCCGAGCTGCGGCAGCGGATGCTGGCCCGCTGGACCCTCGCCACGCCGTTCCTGCAGGCCTTCTCGGGCGTGGTGATCCCGATCGACCTGGCTCTCGCGGTCACCGTCAAACTCCCGGTCACCGTCGCGTTGTTCTCGTTCATCCCGGCCGCTCCGGCGCTCGCCACCTTCGCCTTCGAGCTGGTCGCGCTGCACGACTTCGGGGTGCAGTACGGCCTGCGGGTGCGCGCCGTGCACTACCTCAAGCTGATCGCCGGCGGCCCGCTCTACCAGGTGGTGCTGGCCGGTGCCGCGTTGCGCGCGGTCTGGCGGGAACAGCGCGGCAACAACTCGTGGGAGCTGACCAGACACGTCGGCGCGCACCTCACCGACTGAGCACGAGTCCTCCCCGACCGGGGACGAGCCCTCCCCTCCGCGCAGCCCCCGGTCAGCCGCTGCCCGAAAGAGAGAAGCGAGTGACCACACTGCTGGACACGGCGGCCCGCACCACCGCCGCGCCGATCGAGCACCGGCCGCCCCGGCTCCGCCGGGCCCTGCGTCAACTCCCCCGGCCCGCACACCCCGACCGGTGGATCGCGCTGGCGGTGACGGCCGCGGTGCTCGTCGTCCAGGGCTGGAACATCGCCGGCTACCCGACCGTCAGCGACGACGAGGGCACCTACCTGGCACAGGCCTGGGCCGTCCAGCAGGGGCACGCGCTCGCGCCCTACACCTACTGGTACGACCACCCGCCGCTGGGCTGGATCCAACTCGCGGTGCTCTCCTGGCTCCCCGGGCTGTTCGCCTCCCCGGCGCACCTGTTCACCGCCGAGATGCGGGTGGCGATCCTCCCGGTCACCGGTGCGGCCTGCCTGCTGCTGTACACGCTGGCCCGCCGGCTCGGGCTGAGCCGCTGGTGCGGCGCGCTGGCCGTGCTGCTGTTCGGTCTCTCGCCGCTCTCGGTCGGGCTGCAACGCGAGCTGTTCCTGGACAACTTCGCGGTGGCCTGGATCCTGGCCGCCTTCGTGCTGGCCGCCTCGCCACGGCGACACCTCTGGCACCACGTCGCCGCCGGCCTCTGCTCCGGGGTGGCCGTGCTCTCCAAGGAGACCATCGTCACCGTGCTGCCCGCGGTGCTGTTGCTGCTGTGGCAGCGCGGCGACCGCACCACCCGGAAGTTCTCGGTGGTCGGCTTCGCCAGCGCGGCCGCCCTGATCGGCGTCGGCTATCCGCTCTACGCCGCGCTCAAGGGCGAGTTGGTGCCCGGCCGCGGGCACGTCTCACTGATCGGCGGCCTGCTCTTCCAGGTGGAACGGCCCGGTTCCGGCTGGATCCTGACGCCCGGCTCGGGCTCCCACCAGACGCTGGACTCCTGGCTCTACTACGACCGGGTGCTGATCATCGGCGGCCTGGTCGCCGCGCTCGCCCTGCTGCCGGTCCGCCGGATGCGCGCGCCCGCGCTGGCGGTGCTGCTGCTCGCCCTGGTGGCACTGAAACCGGGTGGATACCTGCCGGCGATGTACGTGATCCAGGCGCTGCCGTTCCTCGCGCTCTGCCTGGCCGGCGCGGTCCGTTCGGCGGCCCGGGTCGCCCTGGGCCGGCCGCCGTGGCTGGGGCCGCGTCCGTTGCGGATCGGCGCCCTGGCGCTGGTGGGTGCGCTGGCGGTCGGGTTCACCGTGCCGCGCTGGTACCAGGGCGACCGGGTGGCCGTCACCGCCGACGCCAACGCCGGCTACGACCAAGCGGCCCGCTGGATCCGGGCCGACATCCCCGACCCCGAGCACACCCGGATCGCCGTGGACGACGCGCTCTGGCTCGACCTCGTCCACGACGGCTTCCAACCCGGCACCGGGGTGATCTGGTTCTACAAGCTGGACCTCGACCCGGCCGTCGCCAAGGCCCTGCCACAGGGCTGGCGCAGTCTCGACTACATCGTCTCCACCCCCACCCTGCGCCAGGACCCGGACGCGTTGCCGACCGTCGAGGCCGCGCTGGCGCACTCCACCGTCCTGGTCTCGTTCGGTTCCGCGGCGGACCGCATCGAGATCCGACAGATCGTCAAATCCGGTAACTAGCAGCAGCCCTGGAGGAGCGCACTGTGCACCGAACGTCCCGCCCCAGGTCAACTCTGGCCGCTTTCACCGTCTTCACCCTGCTCGCCCTGCTGATCGTCGCCCGGCCCGCCTTCGCCGGGGCCAACCTGGTGGTCAACCCGGGCTTCGAATCGCTCGACTCCACCGGCTTCCCGACCTGTTGGGAGAAGTCCGGCTGGGGCAACGGCACGGTCGCCTACGCCGTCAGCCCCAACGCCCACAGCGGCAGCCGGGCGATGCAGATCACCGTCAGCGGGGTCACCACCGGCGACGACAAGGCGATGATGCTGGAGAACCCCTCCTGCGCGCCCTCGGTGACCCCCAACCACCAGTACGACCTGGGCCTCTGGTACACCACGACGACGCCGGACACCGTGGTCACCGCGTTCCGGCACGACGTGGCGACCGGCTGGCAGTACTGGACCGACCTGGAGACCCTGCCGGTCACCTCGGCCTACCAGCACACCAGCGTGCGCACCCCGGTGATCCCGCCCAACACCGACCAGATCACCTGGGGCGTCACCGTCTACGGCACCGGCACCCTGCTCACCGACGACTACACGATGGAGGACGCCACCGTCCCCGCGAGCGGCGCGGTGTGCACGGCCGGCGCGGCCTGCACCACCGGCTCGTGGCAGGTGCTGCCCTTCCTCAACCCGGTGCGCAGCATGCACGCCATCGTGCTGCACAACGGCAAGGTGCTGCTGATGGCGGGCTCGGGCAACGACCCGATGATGTTCAACGCCGGCACCTTCACCTCCGCCGTCTACGACCCGGCCACCGGCAGCTTCACCCAGATCCCCACCCCGTCCGACATGTTCTGCTCGGGTCACGTCCAACTCCCGGACGGCCGTGTGCTGATCATGAGCGGCACCAAGTCCTACCCGGCCGCCGACGGCTCGCACGGCTATGAGGGACTGACCAGTTCCTACATCTTCGACCCGGCCACCAACACCTACAGCCGGGTCAACGACATGAACGACGGCCACTGGTACCCCTCGGCCACCGAGATGGGCGACGGCGACATCATGACCTTCGGCGGTCTGCGCGCGGACTCCACCGGCAGCGTCACCGCCGAGCGGTTCTCCTTCGCCAAGCAGCAGTGGCTGCCGACCAGCCAGGTCAACCAGACCTGGAACTTCTTCGGCCTCTACCCGTCGATGATCCTGATGCAGGACGGCCGGCTCTTCTACACCGGCAGCCACGTCTTCGGCAACGGCACCCCCGGCACCGGCGCGTCCATCCTGGACTACAACGCCAACACCGTGACCGACGTGCCCGGCCTGCAGAGCAAGGACACCCGCGACCAGTCGATGAGCGTCCTGCTGCCGCCGGCGCAGGACCAGCGGGTGATGGTGATGGGCGGCGGCAACGTCGACACCAACGTGGACGCCGGCCGGCAGACCGACCTGATCGACCTCAAGGCCGCCTCGCCCGCCTACACCCCGGGCCCGCTGCTGCCGCAGGGCACGCTCACCGGCGGCGCGCCGGAGAGCCCCGGCCAGGGCAAGATGTACGTCTCCGCCGTGCTGCTGCCCAACGGTCAGGTCTTCGAGACCGGCGGCGCGCTGCACAACCGGGCCGATCCGGTCTTCGAGGCCTCGATGTTCAACCCGACGTCGAACACCTTCACCCCCGGCATGGCCACCGACCCGATCCCGCGCGGCTACCACTCGGCGTCCTTCCTGCTGCCCGACGCCCGGGTGATGACGGTCGGCGACAACCCCGGCGACGGCAGCTTCAACATGCACGTCTCGATCTACACGCCGCCGTACCTCTACCAGGGCGCCCGGCCGCAGATCACCGGCGTCACCAACACCATGTGGTCGTACGGGTCGAGCCAGCACATCACGGTGGACGCGCCGATCGTGCGGGCCGAGCTGATCCGGCCGGCCGCGGTGACCCACTCCTCCGACCCCAACCAGCGCTTCGTCGACCTGCCGCTCACGGTGAACAGCGACGGCAGCGTGAACCTCAACGTGACCAGCAACCCCAACCTCGCCCCGCCCGGGTACTACATGCTCTTCGCGGTCAACGCGAACGGCGTGCCGTCGGTGGCGCAGTGGGTGCACCTGCAGTGACGTCTTTCCCTCGGCAAGGAGATCCCGTCATGCCCTCCTCCCCCTTCCTCCGCCGGCTGGCCGCCGCCGGGGTGGGCGGCGCGGCCGTCGCGGGCCTCGCGGCGCTCGTGCTGGCACTGCCCGCCGGCAGCGCGCAGTCCGCGGCGGTCCGGCCGGCCGGCACCCAGCGTCCCGACCCGCACATCCTCGACTTCGCCCGTGGCGCCGAGCCGGCGGCCCCCAGGGCGGCGCTGCCCCGGCCGGCGGTACCGCGTGCCGCCGAGACCCCGGTCTCGGCCAAGGCGGACGGCTGCGAGCACGCCTACGGCGAGGTCAACGTGTGCGTCCCGACGTCCTTCCCGGCGGGCGTGCCGGCGACCGCCGGGGCCCGCTGCCAGTGGCTGCTCGCTCACGGCTTCCCGCCGCTGGTGGTGAACGGCCGCGACCCGTACGGCCTGGACACCAACCACGACGGCATCGCCTGCGACCGGGGTGACGCCGGAGTCGCCCAGTAACCTCCCACGCGCACCGGCCGTGGTGGCTCCGGCGGGGGTCACCACGGCCGGTTTCGTCCTCCTCGGCCCATCTGCGACCATGGCCGCTGGTCCGGAGCACGGCGACAGGCGGTGCTCACCACCGCCCTGGGGAGATCGCGCACCTTGTCCGAGCAGCCCGCAGCCCCGTCGTCCGCCGCGTTGCAGGCTGACTGCGCCAACTGCTTCGCACTCTGCTGCGTCGCCCTGCCGTTCGCGAAGTCGTCCGACTTCGCGGTCGACAAGGACGCCGGGAAGCCCTGCGGGAACCTGCTGGCCGACTTCCGCTGCGGCATCCACACCGACCTGCGCGCCAAGGGCTTCACCGGCTGCACGGTCTTCGACTGCTTCGGCGCCGGCCAGAAGGTCTCCCAGGTCACCTTCGGCGGCCAGGACTGGCGACGGGCCCCGAAGTCGGCCCGGCAGATGTTCCAGGTCCTCCCGGTCATGCGGCAACTGCACGAGCTGCTCTGGTACCTGACCGAGGCGCTGGGGTTGCCGCCGGCCGCCCCCCTGCACGCCGAGCTCCGCCAGGCCCTGGACCGCGTCGACCAGCTGACCCTCGCCGCCCCCGAGGCCCTCACCACCCTCGACATGCCCACCGTCCGTGCCGAGGTCAACGCCCTCCTCCTGGAGACCAGCGAACTCGTCCGCGCCAAGGTCCCCGGCAGGAAGCGGAACCACCGCGGCGCCGACCTGATCGGCGCCAAGCTGGCGGGCGCCGACCTCCGCGCCGCCAACCTCCGCGGCGCCTACCTGATCGCCGCCAACCTGCGGAACGCCGACCTCCGCGACGCCGACCTGATCGGCGCCGACCTCCGCGACACCAACCTCCCCGGCGCCGACCTCACCGGCGCCATCTTCCTCACCCAAGCCCAACTGAACGCCGCCCGGGGCGACTCCAGCACCAGGCTCCCGGCCCACCTCGACCGCCCGGCGCACTGGTAGTCGCCGGCCAACGCCTTCGTCAGACCAGGTCGACGCGACGGGCGACCGCCTGGGCGTGCTCGGCCAGCAACTCCACAACGTCGACCGTTTCCCCGGCTGTGGTGCGAATGTGGGCCACCGCGCAAAGCGCCGTCATCGCCACATCCAACAACTCCCGCTCCACATCGAGCATCGTCGCAGTACACCCCTTGCGTGGGCCCGCGAGGTGCGGGAGTGCCAGGTAACAGCTCAACCTAACCGGCTCAACAGGCTCATGACGGTGGCTCACAAGTCGTGGGGCGACTTCACTCTCCAGGGCTTTGGGCCTACGCTCGGCGATCAGGTATTCGGCACGACTCCGCGCCCCCCAGTACCCGCGCTGCTGGCACAGGCGCTGGCCGAGCGCCTGGGCCGGCCGGTAAGCCTCGCGGAAATCGGCATGGGCAGCCTGCGGGATCCGACGCCCTCGATGGGGTTGGATTTCGCCAGGACCCCGACCGACGCCGTACGCGTCGCCACGCACTTCTGGAGCCACGTGGATCGCCGCGACTTCCTCGGCAGCAGTTTCGCCATCTCCGCCTACGCCACACCCGTCACCCGCTGGCTGGTCAGGCCGACCGACGACAACGTGGCCCAGCGCGACGGCCGCCGCGTGGGCCGACGCGATCTGGACGAGTTGTGGGATGCGGCCGACGAAGCCAGACGCTGGGACTCCAAGTACGGCGGCGGGAACTGGAAAGCCAACTCGGTCACCGACTGCCTCAAGCACCGCGCCGCGCCGCTGCTGAACGGGAGCTTCACCGACCCCATCGGCAAGGAACTCTTCTCCGTCACCGCCGAACTCAGCCGCGTCACCGGCTGGTCCGCGTTCGACGTCGGCCAGCACGACGCCGCACAGCGTCACTTCATCCAGGCGCTGCGCCTGGCCAGAGCCGGCGGCAACGTCGAACTCGGTGGCTACGTCCTGACGACCATGGCTCTGCAGGCCTTGCTGCGCGGCTACTCCAGCGAAGCAATCGACATGGCCCAGGGCGCCTTCGAGCGCTCCAAGGGCATAGCAGCACCCCGCGTGCTGGCGTTCAGCAAACTGATCGAGGCCAGGGCCCACGGCCGCGCGCGAGATCCACGGGCAGCGGCAGCAGCCCTCTCCAGTGCCGAAGCCCTGCTCGGCCAGGCCCGCCCGGACCGGGAACCAGCCTGGATCGGCTACTTCGACCATGCCAGGCTCTCCGCCGATGCCACCGAGATCTACCGGGACCTGCACAACCCCAAGGCAGCTCTGACGTGGAACGCTCAAGCCGCCACCATGTCACCGGGTGCTTTCACCCGGTCCGTCGGGCTACGCATGACCGTAGTCGCCATGACCCACTTGCAGGCCCGGGACCTCGAACAAGGCCTTGTCCTCGGCCACCAGGCCATCGACATCCTCGCGCGGGTCCAGTCCACTCGCGCACTGGGCTACGTGCGGGACCTCACTGCCGCGCTCACACCTTGGAAGGACGAGGTCCGGGTCTCGGAGTTCGTCCACCGCGCCCGCACCGAATTGACCATGGCTATCTGACAGAACGTCATCTTTCGCCGAGCGGCGGCAGAATCTGCACTCGTGATCGCCTCCCGGCTGCTGGCCGAGGGTGCCGAGGTGCACTGCTGGGATCCGCTGGCCCGGATCACCGACGCCACCCCGTGGTCGGCCACCACCCGTCACGACACCGCCCTGCAGGCCCTCGCGGGGGCGGACGCGGCGATGGTGGTCACCGAGTGGCCCGAACTGGCCGACCTGCCGTGGGAGGACGTCGTGCACATGATGCGCCGCCCGGTCCTCTTCGACGGCCGCAACCTGCTCGACCCGACCCGGATGCGCGATGCCGGCTTCAACTACCTTTCTGTCGGCCGGCCCTGAGCGCACGGCCGCGGCCCGCAGGAGGACGGGCGTCTCCCGGGGGCCGCGGGCGGGGTGCGTCAGTACAGACCCTGGGTCAGCGCGACCGAGTCCGGCACCGCGACCACCTCGGGGACCGAGAGGGGCATGATGCCGTAGATCTGCTGGGCCACGTAGTGGGCGGACATCATGGCCCCCTCCTGCCAGCCCGGGAGCGGGGAGACCTGGTCTCCGGTGACGTAGAAGCACTCGTCCAGGCCCTCGGGCTGGAGGAGCTGCTTGTAGGCCCTGAGGTGACTCGGCTCCGCCGGCTTCCAGTCCGCCCAACCGCCCAGCTGGAAGGGAACCTTGTGCCAGGCGATGGTGACGCCCTTGTCGTCGGGCACCAACTTCCTGTCCTCGAACTCCGGGTGCAGTTCGACGGCACCCTTGCGGGCCAGCTCCAGGCGCTTCTTCGGGGTCATCCTGCCGAGGTCATCGGCGGCTTTGGCGAAGTTGTAGGCGCCGGTCAGGGTGCCCTTGTCGGAGAAGAAGTCGTTGGAGGGGTACCAGAGTTGGGTGATGTTGTGACCGGTCCAGCTGATCCCGCCGTAGATGCCCTCGCTGTCGCCGGCCTGGTCGAGATCGCCCTCCCAGAAGCGCCGGTTGGCCTGCCAGCCCACCTTGCAGGTCTTCTCGAACTCCACCACCTTGAGCGCGGCCTCGAACTCCTTGGAGAAGCCCGAGCGTTTGATGCCCTTGAGGACCGGGATCGGGATGTTGCTCACGCAGTAGACGGGCGTCGTGTGGTGGTCCTTCTCGTTCTGGCGGTAGCTGACCCTGACCCCGCCGACGCCGTCCGGGTCGATCTCGATCCCGGTGACCACGGCTCCGAGCTTGATCTTCGCACCGGCCTTCTTCGCCTCGCGGGCCAGCGCGTCGACGATCTTGTCCATGCCGCCGACCGGCTGGAACATGGTGGCCTGCCAGAGGTAGTCCACCGGCTGGTAGAAACGGGCCTTCCAGTAGCCCGAGTTGACCAGGTCCTCGAAGGGCAACGGCGGGGCGGGGGTGGGCCAGTCCTCGACGACGGGCGAACCGAGGTAGCCGGACCGGGTCGAGCCGCGGTACTTGTGACCCTCGTCCAGCGCGCCGAACACCCGGAGCAGGTCGAGCAGTTCACCGGTGAAGGCGTCCTTCTCCACCAACTCCTGGGCGATCCGGGCCGCGAGGTGGCCGCGGACGTCGTTGGCCACCCGGCGGTTGGGCCACGGCTTGGTGGTGTGCGGCGGGCGGACCAGGTTCGCCGTGGTCTCCATGACGTACGGCTCCAGCGCGACCTTGAAGTCACGGCAGTACTTGAGCACCCGCCGGTGGTGGTACGGGATGCGGCCGGGGCCGAGGTTGAGGTAGAGCTTGTCGTCGAAGGCGCACTTGTGGGTCAGGACGGGCCGGCCGGTCTTCTCGTCCAGCTCGTAGAGTTCGTCGTCCTTGCGCGCGGTGCGGTTGCGTCCGCCGACCCGGTTCTGCGCCTCCAGCACGGTGCAGGCGTAGCCGAGCCGGCTCAGCTCCAGTGCCGCGGTCAGGCCGGCCACGCCGCCGCCGAGGATCAGCACCTCCTCCGGCTCGCCGGTCTTCGCCGTGGCCTGGAGCGGGCCGGTCCAGCCGGTGGCCTCCGGCCCGGCCGCGCCGATCATGGCCTGGTAGAGCGCCTTCGCTTCGTTGCCCACGGGCTTGCCCGGTGCCGGCCGCTTCTTCGGAGGGGTCATCTGGGTCCTCTTCTCTCGTACTGAAGGCTGATGTGATGAACGGCTGAGCGAGTGGTCGAACAGCCAGCGATCCTTCAGCCCATTCGCAGACGAAGCAATGCAGCACGCGGCGATTCACCCGTACGGAGACGGGCGACTCCGGCGCACTCCGCTTCACGGCCGCCCGTCACCGCCGAGGACCGGCCGGGTGCCCGGCCGGTCCTCGGCGGTGACGGGTTCGACGTGGCCCTGGCCGTGACCCGCGCGCTAGCGGAGAGCCGGGTGGTCGTACTCGGGCAGCGTGATGTCTCCGGCTTTGGCGAACTGCGCGGCGAGCAGGTTCCGCATCGGCCAGCGGTTCATCGACCGCATCGAGAGGTCCCGCAGGCGGATGGCGAGGGCGCTGGAGGGCGCGTATCCCGAGGCGCCGCCGGGTGGCAGCTGCTGGGCCTGCCGGACGTAGGGGCGCATGACCTGGTCGTAGCTCCGGAAGGCGACGCGGTGGTCGCCGTCGGCGCGGGCGAGTTCACCGGCCAGCACGTAGGCGCCGACCAGGGCCAGGCTGGTTCCCAGACCGGAGAGCGGCGTGGCGCAGTATCCGGCGTCGCCCAGGAGCGCCACCCGGCCGCGGGACCAGTGGTCGAGGCGCACCTGGCCCATGGAGTCGAAGAAGAAGTCGGACGCCGTGCGCATCGCCCGCAGCAGCCGCGGCACCTCCCATCCGGCACCGGCGAAGCGTCGGGCCACGATGTCCTGCTGCGCGGCGGTGTCGCGGCGGTCGTAGCCGATCGGCCTCGACCGGAAGCTGAGGCCGGCCTTGATCTCACCGGGCAGACGCCCCGGCCGAGCCGACGCGACGAGCCCGCCGGGCAGGTTGAACATCTGGTACCAGCCGTCGAGGTCCATCTCCTCGGTGGCGGTGAACCATGCGGTGTGGACGTCCAGCGGGCGGACGTGGTCCGCCTCCGGACCGAAGGCCAGTGCCCGCACCACGGAGTGCAGCCCGTCCGCGCCCACGACCAGCCCGAAGCGACGCGGGTCGGCCTTCTCGAAGGTGACGGTGACTCCGTCGTCGTCCTGGGCGAGCCCGGTGACGGTGTCGTCGAACAGGTACTCGGTGTCCGGCAGGGAGGCTTCGTACAGCAGGCGGCCGAGGTCACCTCGGAGAATCTCGATCTCGGAGACGATTCCCTCGCCGCCGAAACCGTCCACCGGCATCCGAGCGGTGATGCGGCCGGAGCTGTCGACGAAGGCGAGGCCGCGCTGGTCGACGCTCACCGCCCGCGCCCGGTCCATCAGACCCATCCGCGTGATCACGGTGCGACCGGCGCCGCGCAGGTCCACGGTCTGACCGCCCGGCCGGGGCGCCGGGGCGCGCTCGACGACGGTGACGGTGAAGCCCGCCTGGCGCAGCCAGTATGCCAACGCGGGACCGGCGATGCCGGCGCCGGAGATGAGTATGTCGGTGTTCCGCATAAGGCCGAATGTACGGCGTACGCATTGAGCTTGCAAGCCTTGAAGTCGCGGCTGAGCAAGAGAAATTGACGGGCAGTGCACTAGTGCTGGGATGGTCGCGTCCGTCCGGTCCGGCACCGGTGGGGGCACTTCCCCGACGTGACGACTAGGGTGGTGCGCATCCAGGTGCACTAGTGCGGAGGGGAGCCGTGGGCCAACAGGGAGCACCGCGCTACGGCGAGATCGTCGCCGAACTGCGGCAGCGCATCGAGGCGGGCGAACTGGCGCCGGGCGACCGGGTGCCCTCGACCCGCGAGATCACCCGGCGTTGGGGCGTGGCCATGGCGACCGCGACCAGGGTGCTCACCGAACTCCGTCACGAGGGCCTGGTTCGCGCCGTCCCGGGCGTCGGCACGGTCGTCGAGACCGGCAGCCGGCCGGCACGCACCGGCCACCCGGCCGCGACGCGCCCGGGCGCCCCCTCCGGCACGGCGGTGTCCGCCCGTCGGAAGGGAGCCTCGGACGAGGCGCTCACACTCGAACGGATCGTCACCGCCGCCACCGCGGTCGCCGACACGGAAGGGCTGGCCGCGGTCTCGATGCGCCGGGTCGCCGGCGAACTCGGGGTGGCGACCATGTCGCTGTACCGGCACGTGGCCGACAAGGACCACCTGCTGACGCGGATGATGGACGCGGCGTTCTCCCGGTGGACGTTCCCCGCCGACCCGCCGGAGGGCTGGCGGGACCGGCTCACGCTCGCCGCCCGGATGCTGTGGGGAATGTTCCGCCGTCACCCGTGGCTCGCACCGGCTCTGTCGGTGACCCGGCCGCAACCGGTCGCCAACGCGGTGCCCTTCACCGAGTGGACGCTCGCCGCCCTGGACGGCCAGGGTCTCGATCTCCCGACGGTCTTCACCGCGCACCTCACGTTGTTCAACTACGTCCGCGGCACCGCCGTCAACGTCGAGCTGGAGGCGGAGGCGGAGGCACTCAGCGGCCTGGACAACGAGCAGTGGCTGGACGCGCAGGAACCGGCGCTCCAGGAAATCCTGGCTCCCGGTCGGTTCCCGACGTTCGAGCGGCTCGTCACGGCCGGGTACGACCTCGACCTGGACGAGCTGTTCGAGTTCGGCTTGCAGCGCCTCCTCGACGGCATGGCGGTGCTCCTCGACGGGCAGTCCCGACCCCGGTCCTGACCCGCCGGCTTCGCCCCGACGTCGCCCCCGCGCGGCTGACGCGCGGTCGGACCCCTCGCGCCCTACCCGGCGGGTTCCGCGATCAGGGCGGTGGCGACGTGGCGGAAGCCGGCGCGGGCGTGGATGCGGGCGGCGGAGCGGGGGACGGCGTCGTAGTGGCGCTCGGTCCGGGCGAGGAGCTGGTCATCGGCGTCGGTGGTCATCCGGGGCATCGAAGCAGCGGCCGCCGCTCGACGCCACCGGTTTACCGGCACCGCGAGGACGGTCGCTAGGGTGGGCGGTCCCACACGTCGAGAGGTCCGGTTCAGATGCCCGAGAAATCCGCGCCCAAGGCGCTGCTGCGGCTGACCGGGGTGAGCCGCTCGTACGGCGAGCGGGAGGTGCTGCACCCGGTCGACCTGGCGCTGGCCGCCGGCGAGTGCGTCGCGCTGCTCGGCCACAACGGATCCGGCAAGTCGACGCTGCTGCGGATCGCGGCCGGGCGCGACCTGCCGACCAAGGGCACGGTCCGCTTCGACGGGCTGCCGATGGACGAGAACGACCCGCGGATCCGCGCCCGGGTCGCCGTGGTCGGCGACACCGTCGCCTGCTACCCCGACCTCACCGTGCGCGAGCACCTGCTGCTGGTCGCCGTCGCCCACGGGGTCGCCGACGCCCGGGAGTGGGTCGAGCAGGTGCTGGTCGACCGGATGCTCGCCGAGCGGGCCGACGCGCTGCCGTCGGCGCTCTCCTCCGGGCAGCTGCAGGCGCTGCTGCTGGCCTGCGCGCTGGTCCGGCCGCGCGACCTCCTGCTGCTGGACGAGCCCGAGCAGCGCCTCGACCCGGAGGCACGTCGCCGGCTCGCGGACCTGCTCCGGGCCGAGCTGGCGGACGGCGTGGCGGTGCTGCTGGTCACCCACCACGGCGACCTGGCCCGGGAGGTGGCCGACCGGGTGGTGGTACTGGAGGACGGCCGGATCCTGGAGCAGGGGACGCCCGGCAAGGTCCTCGGCGAGCCGGCGGAGGCGGGCAACCGGTGAGCGACACCGCCGTCGAGAGCGAGCGGGAAGCCCCCGCCGAGTGGTCCGCCGACGACGACTGGACGGACGAGGCCCTCGCCCTGCTCCGCGCCATGCGCGCCCCGCACCGCCGGCAGCGCGCCAAGCAGGCCGCCTTCGCGGTCTACTGCACGCTGCTCGTGCTGGTCGTCTGGGGGGCCGTGCCCAGCCTCGGCCTGTTCCTGCAGGCCTCGATGGGCGCCGACTACACCCGGCACGGCGGCCTCCTGCTCGCCGCGATGCCCAGCGGGATCACCGCGCTCGGGCTGGCCACCGTGCTGCTGGTGGTCCGTGACGGCCTGTGGCGCGGCCCGGTCGTGCCGCCCCGGGCGACCGCCGACTGGCTGCTCGCCCACCCGGTCCGCCCGCGCCCGGTGCTGCGGCCGTGGTTCTGGCTCTCCTGCGCGTTGGCGGTCTTCCCCGGCCTGGTGACGGCCTGCGGGGGCATGGTCGCGCTGGGCCTGACGGCCGGGGTCGGGCTGCCCGCCGCGCTCGGCTGGTGCCTGGTCGGCGGCGTCTGCCTGCCGCTGCTGGCCACCTGCGCCGGGCTGCTGGTGGAGCGCAGTGACCGGGCCGCCGGCTGGGTGCGCCGGCTCACCCCGTACCTGACGCTGCTCGTGCTGGCGCTCGGTACGCAGAGCACCCTCGCCGCGGCCGGACATCCGGTGCGCTGGCTGGAGCGGGTCGAGCTGTGGTCGGGTCCGTGGGGCTGGGCCGGGATCGCCGCGCTGGCGCCGACCCGGGCGGCCGTGCCCGGCGGCTGGCTGGCGGCCGGGCTGCTGGTGGTGCCCACCGTCGGCTGCCTGGTGCTCGCCGACCGGGCCGCCGCGACCGTCTCACTGCACCGGCTGCGCGCCCGTGCCCGGGCGGCGGCCGGGGTGCTGGCCGCGCTGCGCACGGTCGAGCTGCGGGCCGCACGGCTGACGGTGACCAGCGCCTCGGGCGGCACCCGGCAGCGCCGGGTCCGGCTGCCCGCGCCGCGCCGGGCCTGGCTGGTGGTGCCCTGGCGGGACGCCCTGGCGCTGCTGCGCTCTCCCGGACGGCTGGGCCGCGCGGTGGTGCTGGCCGTGCCGGCGCTGCTCTGCGCGGACCTCGTGCACGGGCTGAGCGGCGGTGCGGCGCTGCTGGCCACGGCCGCGGCCCTGGTCTTCGGCTATCTGGCGGTCGCCCAGTTGCTGGAGCCGGCCCGGATCGAGACCGACGACATCCGCCGGGCCTCCTGGTCGCCGTACTCGGTGCCCGGGCTGATGCTGCGGCACGCGATCGTGCCGACCGTGCTCGGCACCCTGCCGGCGCTGGCCGGCGCGGCACTGGTGGTGCTGGACGGCGGCGGCCCGGCGGCCTGGCTGGCGCCCGCCGCGGTGCCGGCGCTGGTCGGGGCCGGGCTGGTGAACGCCTGCCGCGGCGTGCTGCGCCAGGACCTGCTGATCTCGCCCGCGCAGGGGGCCGGCGGCGGCACCGGCCCGCTGCTCTTCGCCGTCTGGTACGCGGCCGGCCCGCTGGTGGCGGTGGCGGCGCTGACCCTGCCGTTCGTGACCGCGCTGCACGGCCCGACGGCGGCCCCGCTCGGCAAGGCGGTGGCCTTCAGCCTGCTGCTGGCGACGGCGCTGCTGCGCTGGGCGTGGGGTCGGGCGGGCAAGCTCGGCGGACGTCCCCGCCCGGGCGCCGGCGGCTGAGCGCGGAAAGCGTTGGCGACCGGCCGCGCCCGGCTGGCATGCTGGCCGCGTGGAGAGAGTGGACAGACCTGAGATCCGCCTCAGTTTCGCCCCTGAGCTGCACCTCTTCGTCCCCGCGGCGCGCCGGGCCGGGCGGTCGGCGGTGCGGACCGACGGCGCCTCGACGCTCGGCCATCTGGTGGAGTCCCTCGGGGTTCCGCTCACCGAGGTCGGCGCGCTGCTCGCGGACGGCCGACCGGTGCCCGTCTCGCACGTCCCCGGGGCCGGCGAGGAGATCGCGGTGCACGGCGTGCCGCGCCCGCAGCGGCTGGAGGGCCCGGCCCGCTACCTGCTCGACGTGCACCTCGGGACGCTGGCCCGCCGGCTGCGGCTGCTGGGTATCGACGCCGCCTACGAGAACCCGGACATCGGCGACGCCGCGCTGGCCGCCCGCTCGGCCGCCGAGCGGCGGGTGCTGCTCTCGCGCGACCGGGGGCTGCTGCGCCGCCGGGAGATCTGGGCCGGCGCCTACATCTACAGCCACCGCCCGGCCGACCAGCTACGGGACGTGCTCTCCCGGTTCGCGCCGCCGCTGGCCCCCTGGACCAGGTGCACGGCCTGCAACGGGACGCTGCGCGAGGCCGCCAAGGAGGCGGTGCAGGAGCGGCTGCGGGACGGCACCGAGCGCTCGTACGACACCTTCGCGCAGTGCGTCGACTGCGCCCAGGTCTACTGGCGCGGCGCCCACCACGCCCGGCTGGACGCGATCGTGGCCGAGGCGGTGGCCGAGTTCGGCACCGGGCCGTCACCCGAGGGGGACGGTCACTCGGCGATCCCGCGGGTGAGCAGCACCACGGTGACGAACGCGCGGTAGAGCCGGATCGGGTCCCGGTCGGTGATCCGCACGGTCAGCTCGTCGGTGCGGACCACGCCGGTGATCCAGGTGGCCTGCTCGGCGAGGTCGGCGTTGCGGAACCGGACGGTCAGCGTGGCGGGCAGCTCGATCGTGGGCAGTGCGGTCGCGGCCGGGCCGGCCTCGGCCAGCCCGCGCACCGCGGCGTGGGCCCGTTCCCGGATCAGCTCCCGGGCCGCCTCGGGGTGCAGGCTGTCCGCCGCGAACCGGGAGACCGAGGTCTTCACCACCGCGCTGCGGACACCGGGGCAGAACGGCGCGATCTCACCGGCCGTCACGTCGTCGCCGGTGATCAGCAGCACCGGGACCCGGTGTCCGAGCGCGACCAGCGCGTTGATCGCCGCCTCCCCCGCGGGCGTGCCGTTCAGCCGGACCTCGGCGATCGCCCGCGGATTGTAGGTGTGCGACAGGGTCGAGGCGGGGCCGGCCATCGAACCGTGGTAGGAGACCAGGAAGACCCCGTCGAACGAGGCGTCCAGGCCCTGCATCATGTAGAGCGGCTTGTGCCGTCCGGACAGGTAGCGGGCCCGGCCGGCGAGCGCCTCCGGGCGCAGGTTGGCCATCGCCCCGTGCGAGTCGTTGACCAGGAACTCGGACGCGCCGCCGGCGGCGGCGCCCTCGATGGCGGCGTTCACCTCGGCTTGGAGCAGCCCGCGGTAGTGGCCGTAATCGGCACCCGTCGACCGGCACTGGTCCCAGTCGACGACCCCCGCGGTGCCCTCCATGTCGGAGGAGATGAAGATCTTCACAGTGTCCTCCGCCACCGCGCCAGGGCCGGCGCGGTCCCGGGGAGGCGCCGGCGGAGCACCACGCCCTGGGCGCCCAGCGTCAGCGCGATGTACAGGTAGACGGTCGCCGGCCCGAGCGCGCCGCCCCGGTCGACGTGGTCGATCCAGGCGTCCAGCGCGAAGTGCACCACGATCGCCGCCACCCACAGCGCGGTGGTCAACGGTGTCCCCTGGCGCAGCGCGGTGCCGTCCGGCTCGCGCCAGACCCGGACCGTCATCGCCCGGACCACTCCGAACCCGACGGCGACCAGCAGGCTCAGCAGCAGCAGCGCGACGGCTCCCCCGGCCACCGGGTGCAGCTTCGTCACCGACGTCACGCCGAAGACCAACCCGGCCACCCCGAGCACCGTCAGGATGCCCAGCAGCACGACCGGAGTGTCCTCGCGCAGCGGTCTGACCTTGAGCTGACGGACGATGATCAGGGCCACGACGGCCGCGGTGACGAGGTAACTGTCGGCACTACCGTTCATGGCAACCCCTCCCCCGTGCGCGCCACCCCCGTGACGCAGGCGACAGGTTACCGCCCGAGGACCGGCCTGCCAGCCCGGTAGACCGCGCGAACGTCCGCCAGCGCGCGGAGGTCGTGCGCCGGGTTGCCCGCCACCGCGAGCAGGTCGGCGTCGTGGCCGGCGGCGATCCGGCCCTTGCGACCGGTCAGCCCGCAGGCCTCGGCGGCGAGCGAGGTGACCGAGGTGAGCGCCCCGAGGCTGCCGGTGACCTGGGAGGCGAAGTGGACCAGGTCGTCGATGAGCACGTCGTGCGGCTTGTGCGGGCCGATCCCGGCGTCGGTGCAGCAGACCACCGGCACACCGAGGCGGTGCAGCCGGGCCTGGTTCTCCCAGTAGGGCTCGATGGTCCGCAGCACCTCGTCCGGCAGCCCCGCGCGCGGCTTGATCACGGTGCAACCGACGAAGGTGCGGGCGGCGGCCATCGCCTCGGCGGTCCGGGGGTCCAGGCGTGGCAGGCCGGAGTCGGTCATGAAGGTGCAGTGCTCGACGCCGTCGACCCCGGCGGCGACGGCGTCGGCGACGCCCGCGGCGGCGTGCGCGTGCGCGGTGACGGGGAGGCCGAGAGCGTGCGCGGCCCGGGTGACGGCCCGCAACTCCGCCAGGTCGTACTGGGTGCCGCGGGGGTTGGAGCCGGGGGTGGACATGCCGCCGGTGGCCATGATCTTGACCAGGTCGGTGCCGCGCCCGGCCCGTTCGGCGACCGCGGCGACGGCCGCCTCCGCGCCGTCCGCCTCGCCGCCGAGGTACCAGCAGTGGCCGCCGGTCCGGGTGATCGGCGGGCCGGCCAGCACGAGGTGCGGGCCGAGCGCCCCGGCCTCGTACTCCGCGCGCAGGCGCAGCGAGAGGTACCCGCGGTCGCCGAGGTCGCGGACGGTGGTGATGCCGGCCCGCAGCGCGCGGGCGGCGTGCTCGCGCATCCGGGCCAGCACGGTGGCATCGTCGTCGTGGACCAGTTGCTGCTCGGCCTTGCCGTCCGGGTCGAAGACCAGGTGGCTGTGCGCGTCCACCAGGCCCGGCAGCAGGGTGACATCACCGAGGTCGGTGAGTGCCACGCCTTCGGGTGCCGCGGCGCCGCTGGTGTCGACGTCGGTGATCCGGCCGGCGTCGATCAGGACCAAGACCGGACCGCTACGCACGATCTCGCCGTCGAACCACCGCGCGGCGCGGATGGCCTGTCGGGAATCGTCCACGAAATCGTTCTCCCCCAGGTGACATGCCGTCAGAACGTTGATAAGCATACTCACGCTTTACTGACATGAGGCTTACAGTCCGCATACATCGACATGTACAGTTAAATTGACCGTCAGAGGCTGGGGGGAGGCCGCCATTACCATGGGCGCGATCGGATCCGGTGACACGTCAGGGGTCTGGCTGGCCCGTACGGTGCTGGCACTGCTGGAGGAGAAGTACGGCCGGGGCAAGGTCCCTTCGGTCCGTCGGCTCGCCCAGCACATCCGCGACGCCAACGGCGGTGCCAAGATCTCGCACGGCCACGTCCACAACATCCTGACCGGCGACGCGACCAACATCACCGACCGGACCAGGGAGATGCTCGCCCGGTTCTTCGGACTGCCCCCGTCGCGTTTCGTGCCGGCGGTCGACACCCCGCCCCCGGCCGGTGCGCACCACCTGCAGGAGACGCTGGCCTTCCGCTTCGCCTCGCTGCAGCCCGCCGAACTGGCGGCGATCGAGGCCGCGGTGCGGATCGTCCGGGAGCACAAGCAGGACGGACCGCGCGCGGCGGGCCCGGCCGACCGCAGAGGCGTGTCCGGTGAACCGATCGAGGGCCGATGAGTCGGCGGTGCCCCGAGACGCCAGGAAGGGCTGAGGTCTTGAGCAGCAGGCATGTGCGGGCGATCGCCGCGAAGTTGGTGGCGCGACTGCCCGAGATACCCCGGCCGTGGGACGTCGAGGCGCTCTGCGCGGCGCTGGCCGGCAGCCGCGGTCGCTCGCTGTCACTGCACCCGGTCGAACTGCCCGGCCTGCCCTTCGGGATGTGGTTCGACGACGGCGCGGGCGACCACATCCTGTACCGGTCGTCCGCGGTGGGCTACCACCGGGACCACATCGTGCTGCACGAGATCTGCCACCTGCTGGCCGGACACGGCACCACCCCGGCGGAGCTGCGGAGCCCGACGGACCAGGAGGGACCGACCGCCGCCGGCCTCGGGCCGCGCGCCGCGTGCAACGGCACCGAGGAGGAGCTCGCCGAGGCCTTCGCGACCATGGTTCTGAAGATCGCGGGCCAGCAACGGCCCAAGCGGGTGAGCGCGGTGGAGCGCCGGGCGGAGGAACTGTTGGGGGTCATCGGTGCATGACGTGCCCGGTTGGGTGGAGGGTTTCCGTGGCGTCATCCTGGCGGTCGTGTGGACCGTGCTGGTGCTGCGGCTGCCGGCCCTTCGTCGCCCGGCCCAACGCCCCATGTGGACCGTGCTGTTGGTGCAGGGCGGCGGTTCGCTGGCGATCCAGGCCCCGGTGGGCGCCTGGGTCGACCGGATGACCGGGATCCCCAAGGCCGACGAGCTCGCCGTCGCCCTGGTGGCCACCATCGACTTCGCCACCGTCTGGCGGTTCGCGGTCGCGCTGCACAGCGGTGGCGGCCGGGCGCCGGCCTGGCTGCGCCGTGCCCCGGAGGTGTGCGCGGCGACGATGTTCGCGCTCGCGGTGGTCTTCTTCGCCGTCACGCCGGTGGCCGAACGCTACGGTGCGCAGGCCCGCGGTCCGTGGATCGGCTACGCGGTCGTCTGGACGGCGTACGGCGCGATCACCGCGGTCGGCGCCGCCGCGCTGTTCTGGCGACACGGTGTCACCATGCGCAGCCCGGTGCTGCGGCTGAGCCTGCTGGCGCTCGCCGTCGGTGCCTCCTGCGAGCTGCCCTACCTGGTGGTGCGCGGCGTCCGCTGGTTCACCCCGAACGCGCCGGAGGTCTTCACCCTGGCCGAGTTCTGGTTCTCCTTCGCCCGCTTCGTGCTGGTCGCGCTCGGCTGCTCGCTGGCCGCGATCGAACCGCTGCGCAAGTCGGCGCTGTACCGCTACCGCAGGCAGCGGCTCTACGGCATGTGGCTGCTGCTGCGCCGGGCCACGCCGGACCTCGTGCTGATCGAGCCGCGCTCGCGGATCGCCGACCTGGTGGCCGTCGGCAACTCCTGGGAGCAGCTGCACCAGCGGGTCATCGACATCCGCGACAGCATCTCCTACCTCCACGACGGCTGGGCCTCTCCGGAGTTGCTGGCGAAGGCCGCCGGCCAGGCGCCGGGGGCCGGCGGCGGGCGAAGCGGCAGGCTGGTCGCCATCGCCTGCTGGATCGAGGTCACCCGACGGGACTCGATGGCGGGTGCGCCCAAGCTGCACGCGGAGGTCGACCAGGACCTGCTGCCGGACGTCGACTCCGGCGAGTCCACCGTCCACCGGGAGATCCGCCAACTGCTGCGCCTGCACCGCGCCCTGCGCTCCCGAGCGGTGCACGACTTCGCCGACCGCACGCACAGCCCCACCCCGGAGGCCACCGCCTCCTGAGGCACCCTGGTTAGCACGCGCCCCTTGCGACTCGCTTGACTCCGGCGGACCGGTCCACCGGCCGCCGCCAAGCGGATCGTCCAGTCCGGGCTGAGATGCTGGTCGCGATGCCGGCGGGACCGCCCCCGTGTCCCGCCGGCACCTGGAACGCCCCCGACGTCGTACTCCGGAGCGGCCCGGCCACGCACCGCCTTGCGGGTCGCTGGGCGCCCGGCCCACCCTCCATGCCAGTGGCCGGCAAGCCGGAGCGGCCAGACTTGCGGGCAAGGGGGGCGTCCGGCGCGGCAGCCGCTCGCTCTGTCACACCGCGAGGGCGGCAGCGAAGGAGTGCTTCCATGACCTCGACCTCTTCCGTTTCCCGCACCCGGTTAGCGCGGGCCGGCCACACCACCCCACGCGCCGAACGCGTGATCCTGGTGGAGGGGTCGGGCTGCTACGTCCGGGACATCAACGGGCGGGTGTACCTGGACGGTTCGGCGGTGCTCGGGCTGATGCAGGTCGGCCACGGCCGGCGCGAGCTGGCGGTCGCCGCGGCCACCGAGCTGACCACGCTGGAACGCCTCCGCCGCTGGGAGCCCGGCGGTGACGACCGGGCCGCCGAACTGGCCCACCGGCTGGCCGCCCTGGCACCCGACGGGCTGGCGCGGGTGTACTTCACCAGCGGCGGCGCGGACGGCAACGAGGTCGCGCTGCGGATGGCCCGCTACTTCCACCACCGCCGGGGCGAGTCCGGGCGCACCTGGATCCTCTCCCGCCGGCTGGCCTACCACGGCAGCGGCAGCGTCACCGGAATGCCCGTCTACCACGAGGGTTTCGGCCCGACCAGGCCGGACACCCACCACCTCACCCCGCCCTACCCGTACCGGCGGGAGCTCTACGACGGTGCGGACGTCACCGAGTTCTGCCTGCGCGAGCTGCGCGAGACCATCGAGCGGATCGGGCCGGAGCGGATCGCCGCCATGATCGGCGAGCCGGTGATGGGCGGCGCCGGCGCGGTCGTCCCGCCGCCCGACTACTGGCCGCGGGTCGCCGAACTGCTGCGCCGCCACGGCATCCTGCTGATCCTGGACGAGGTGGTGACCGCCTTCGGCCGGACCGGCAGCTGGTTCGCCGCCGAGCACTTCGGGGTGACCCCGGACATCCTGGTCACCGCCAAGGGCATCACCTCCGGCTACCTGCCGCACGGCGCCGTGCTGGCGAGCGAGCGGGTGGCCGACACCGTCGGCGGCGGGCCCGGCCTCCCGAGCGGCTTCCGCCACACCGGCCACCCCACCGCGTGCGCCGTCGCGCTGGCCAACCTCGACCTGATCGAGCGGGAGGGGCTGTTGGCCAACGCGGTCGAGATCGGCGGCCACCTGGCCGGCCGGCTGGCGGAGCTGTGCGAGCTGCCGGTGGTCGGCGAGGTCCGGCAACTGGGCCTGCTGCTGGCCGTGGAACTGGTCGCCGACCGGCGGACCCGGGCCCCGCTGCCGACCGGGACGCTCCCGGTCACCGACGCGCTGCGCGAGGACGCCGGCATCATCCTGCGCGGCAACCCGCGCGCCCTGGTGATCACACCGCCGCTGGTGCTGGACCGGACCGCGGCCGACCGGCTGGCGGACGGGCTGCGCTCGGTGCTGGGCCGGGTCCGGCCCGACGGCCGGGTCGACTGATGCCGCGGGCCGGCCGGGGCGCCCGGGACCGCGCCCCCGCAGGGCCTACGCCGCGTGCCCGTGCGCCAGCGCGCCGCTCTCCTCCGCGCGCCCCGGCCGGCCCGCGGCGGCCTGGCCGAACCGGCCGCGCAGCTCGGCGCAGCGGGCCGCGGTGAGCTCGTGCCGGATGGTGTCCTCGACCAGCGGCTGCGCGAACCGCAGCCGGCCGTCCGGGCTCTCGTGCAGCAGCCCGCCACGGACGGCGGTGCGCACCGCCTCGCCGGGCACGCCGTCCCGGCGCACCACCGCCTCGACCGCCGCCCGCGGCCCGGAACCGATCACCGCGCAGGCCTCCAGCACCGCGACGATCCCGGCGGGCAGCCCGGCCACCCGCTGCAGCACCACCTCACGCAGATCCGCCGGCACCCCGGTCGCCAACTCCGTCCAGGGCGCACCGTGTTCCAGCTGGTCGAGCAGGTGGGCGAGGAAGTACGGGTTCCCGCCGGCCCTGCGGTGCAGCGCGCGCAGCAGGCCGGGCTCCGGCTGGTCGGTCAGCGTCGCCGTGGCCAGCGCCCGGGTGCCCGTCGGGTCGAGCGGGGTCAGCCGGATCTCCTGCCCGTCGGTGGACTCCAGCACAGTGGCCCGGGTCCGGCGCAGCTCGGGATCGTCGACCAGCTGGAACATCCGGCAGGTGGCGACCAGCAGCAGCGGCACGGTGGGCAACTGGCTGGTGAGCAGCCGGAGCAGGGCGAGCGAGGCGGCGTCCGCGCAGTGCAGGTCCTCCAGCACGAGCACCAGCGGCCGCCGTGCCGCCGCCCGCAACAGCACCTGGCACGCGGCGTCCTGGAGGTCGAACCGGGCCCGGCCGGCGAGCTGGTGCACACCGCCCGGGCCGGCGGGCTCCGGTTCGGGGCCACGGTCCGGCCAGAGTTCCGGCAGCAGCGGGCTCAGCGCCCGCCTGGTCCGGGCCGGCAGCTCCAGCGCCACCTCGGGCCAGCGGGCGTGGACCTGCCGCAGCAGCTGGATCCACGGCCAGTAGTCCGGAGTGTCGGCGATCGAAGGGCAGTTGGCCCGGAGCAGGTCGACGCCCTCGTCCGCCAGGACGTGCGCGAGCTCCTGCACCAGCCGGGTCTTGCCGAGGCCGGCCTCGCCGGTGACCAGCGCCGTGCGACCGGAGCCGCGGAACGCCCCGGCGGCGGCCGTGGTGAGCCGCCGCAGTTCCAGGTCGCGCCCGACGAAGGCGGCCGGGCGGACGCGTTCCCTGCACGGCCGGCCGAGTTCACCGCACGACCGGTCGGGCCGACGGGCCACCACCGCTCGGCCGCCCTGGCCGGGATCCGGCCCGTCCAGCGCGGGCCTCGCGCCGTCCAGCGCCGGGTCGTGCCGCAGGATCGCCTGGTGCAGCCGCTGCAACTCCTTGCTGACGTCCGCGCCGAGCCGCTCGGCGAGCGAGGTACGGGTGCGCTCGTAGACCTGCAACGCGTCGGCCTGCCGGCCGACCCGGTACTGCACCCGCATCAACTGCCCCACCAGGCTCTCCCGCAAAGGGTGTTGCTTGGTCTCCCGCTCCAGCGTGTGCAGCAGGTCGGGGGCGAGTCCGAGCGCCATGCCGGCGTCCGCCCAGGCCTCGACCGCGCTGAGCCGCAACTCCTCCAGCCGGCCGGCCTCCTGGACCGCGAACCCGTAGCCGTCCAGGTCCTCGTAGGGCGTGCCCTTCCACATCCGCAGCGCGGTGGTCAGCGCCTTGATCGCCTCGCCGTGGTGGCCGTCCCGGACCAGCACCCGGCCGCGCTCCACCGCGCGCTCGAACACCCGGGCGTCGACCCGCTCGTGGCTGACCGCCAGCAGGTAGCCGGGGGCCTGGTAGCGCAGCTCCACCCGCGAGCCGTCCGCGAAGACGTGCCCGACCAGGAGCTTGCGCAGCCGCGAGACGTAGGACTGCAGGGTGGCCTTCACGCAGTCGGGCGGGGCGGCGCCCCAGACCCGGCCGACGATGGTCGGTACCGGGACCACCCGGCCGGCGTTGATCAGGAGCAGCGCCAGCACCGCGCGCTGGCGCGGCGGGCCGAGTTCCAGCGGTTCACCGCCGACCCGCACGGACATGGCACCCAGCACGGCGATCGGCGGTGCGGTGTCGACGTTCTCCGGTCCCGCAGCGTCCTGGCCCGTTGGGAGCTTCAATGTCTGACCCCGTCGTCGTCGTCCGCACCCGCAGTGGGCGACTGCCGGGCCCGTTGGAGGGGGGGTTTGGACGGGCCCCGGCAGTCACCGCCATGAAGTCTTCGGGACGAGCACGTCGCGGGCATCTGACAGATGACTGGTTCGTCGACTGGGGGTCCCCGTCACGGGCGAAGCGGAAGCGCCCGCTCAGGTCGCCGTTGAACAGGCTCTTTGACCGGATCAGTCATGGTATTGCTACCACTTGATAACATTCGATCATGATCGACCAGAGTGGCGGGGTGCTGGAGGGTCGTACCGAAGCCCGGGAACGGCTGAGCTCATTGCTCGGCCAGGCCCGGCAGCGCCGGGGAGGGGCGTTGGTGCTCTGCGGGGAGGCGGGCACCGGCAAGACCACACTGCTCAACCTGGCGGCCAGCAGCGCCTCGGCCGACCTGCTGGTGCTGCGCTGCACCGGGGTCGAGGGCGAGGCCGGACTGCCGTACGCCGGGCTGCACCGCCTGCTGCACCGGCTGCTCGACCGGACGGACACCCTGCCCGGCCCGCAGGCCGCCGCGCTGGCCGGCGCGTTCGGGCTCGGCGAGGCCAACGCCGACCGGTTCCTGGTCGCCCTGGCGGCGCTCACCCTGCTGACCGAGGCCGCCGAACACCGGACCATCCTGGTGCTGGCGGACGACGTGCAGTGGCTGGACGCGGCCTCCCGGGACGCCCTGATCTTCATCGCCCGCCGGCTGGAGGCGGACAGCGTCGCCATCCTCTTCGGCCACCGGGACGGCTCCGGCTCCGAGTTCCCCGCCCCCGACCTGCCGATGCTCCGGGTCGGTCCGCTCGACGCGACCGAGTCCCGCCGGCTGCTGGCCCGCTGCGGGGTGCCGCTGGCCGCCGAGACCGCCAACCGGCTGCTGGCCGAGGCGGCCGGCAACCCGCTGGCCCTGGTCGAGCTGCCGCGCTCGCTCAACGCCGAACAGCTGCGCGGACAGCAGCCGCTGCCCGCCCGGCTGCCGCTCGGCCAGCGGCTGCGCCAGGCCTTCCAGGCCCGGCTGCGCACCCTGCCGCCGCGGACCCGGACCCTGCTGCTGCTCGCCGCCGCCTACGGCGCCAGCGACCTCGGCACCCTGCTCGCGGCCGGCGCCCTGCTCGGCGCCACCCCCGAACACCTGGCCGCCGCCGAGCGGGTCGAACTGATCTGGCTGGACGACCGGGACCTGCGCTTCCGACATCCGCTGATCCGCTCGGCCGTCTACCAGTCGGCGAGCTACCTGGAACGGCAGTCCGCCCACCGCGCGCTCGCCCAGGTGCTCACCGACGAGCCCGAACGCCGCACCTGGCACCTCGCCGAGGCCTGCCCCACCACCGACGACGCGCTGGCCGCCGACCTCGCCCGGGCCGCCGAACGGGCCCGCCGCACCGGCGCGGTGGCGACCGCGGTGATCGGTCTGGAACGCGCGGCGGCGCTCACCGCCAACCGGGCCGACCAGCTGCGCTACCTGGCCGACGCGGCACACAGCGCCTGGCAGGCCGGCCAGCGCAACCACGCCATCGCGCTGCTCGACCGGGTCCAGGAGCAGCCCGGCGACGCCGTGCTGACCGCCCGGGCCGCCAGCCTGCGCGGGTTCATCGTGCACGCCAGCAGCTCGCCCAGCCAGGCCCGGCACATCTTCGTGGCCGGCGCCCGGGCACTGTGCGGGCTGGAGCCCGAACTGGCCGGCGAGATGCTGGTGCTGGCCGCCCGCTCGGCCTGGGTCGCCGACGAGGCGGCGGCGCTGGGCGAGATCGGCCGGCTGATCGGCCTGCTCCAGCTGCCCGAGCGGGGTCCGGTCAAGCGCCTGGGGCAACGCTTCACCGCGCTGGCCCGGCGGGATCTGCGACTGCCCGAGCCGCTGGCCCAGCACACCCGGGAGGCCACCCTGGCCTGGCTGCGCCCACCGGAGCCGCAGCCGTGGATCTGGCCGCCCACCCTGCTGCCGTACCTGCTCGGCGAGTCGGAGGAGGTCGCGCACGCCCTGCAGGACGCGGTGGCACTGCTGCGGACCCGCGGCGCGGCGGGCACCCTGCCGATGTCCCTGCCGCCGCTGGTGGCCCTGGAGGCCAGCGGCGGCAACTGGGTGAGCGCGGTGGCCAACGGCAACGAGGCGCTCGCGCTGGCGGACGAGACCGGCCAGCAGGGCGCCGCCTGCCACCTGCGGGTGCTGCTCGCCTGGATCGCCGCGATGAAGGGCGACGGCGCCGCCTGCCGCGAGCTGGCCGAGCGGGCGCTCGGCGTCGCGGTGCCGCACGGGATCGCCTCCGCGGTCGCCATCGCGCACTGGGCGTTGGGGCTGCTCGCGCTGGGCGAGGGCCGGGCGGACGACGCCGTGGAGATCCTGGAGCAGGTGGTGACGCCCGGGACCAGCGCCTCGCACTTCATGGTGTCGCTGGCCGTGCTGCCCGACCTGGTGGAGGCCGCGGTCCGGGCCGGCCAGACGCGGCGCGCCCGGTGGGCCCTGGAGCAGCTGGAGTCCTGGACGCTGGGGGAAGACGACACCACGCTGCACGCCATGCTGGAGCGCTGCCAGGCACTGGTGCACAGCTGCGGCCACCGCGGCGAGCACTTCCGGCGGGCCGGCGACGGCACGGTGCTCTCGCCCTTCGAGTCGGCGCGCACCCAGCTGCTGCACGGCGAGTGGCTGCGCCGGGAGCGCCGGCTCAAGGAGGCCCGCCAGCAACTCCACGCGGCGCTCGGCCGGTTCCGCTCGCTGGGGGCCGAACCATGGGCGGAGCGGACCCGCGCCGAACTGCGCGCGGCCGGCGAGGCGGTGCAGGACGAGGCGGCCGAGACCGGGCCGATGGCCGAACTCACCGCCCGGGAGACGCAGATCGTCCGGTTCGCGGCCCGCGGCATGAGCAACCGGGAGATCGCCGCGCAGCTCTTCCTGAGCCCGCGGACGGTGGGTTACCACCTCTACAAGATCTTCCCCAAGCTGGGCGTCTCCTCCCGTCACCAGCTGCGCGACCTGGGCATCGCCGCCGAGGACGACGCCCAGGCCTGAGAGCGCGGCTCCTCGCCGACCGGCAGCGCGCCGTGGAGGCGGGTTCACCCGACGGGAGCGGCGCATCATAGGGGTCCGTGCCGGGAGAACGCCGGAAGCACGTCATGATCCGGCCACCCCGTCGCGATCTCGCAGGGCATCCGACCCGGCACTAGCGGACCGATGCCTTCCGCTACGGCGAGCACCATGGCCACCCGCCAGCCAATCCGACCTGCACTGATGATCAGACAGGCTGCCCGGTGCCGATGTTGACGCATTGAGTTCGCACTGACGTCCAATCACATCGGACGTTGCTAACGTCTCGCTCCACCACCACCCCCACCCCCTGCCGCACGGCGCCGCCCCGTCCGGGTCGCGTCCGCGAACTTTGGCATGCACATGTTCACCAGCCACTCACCCGATCCCTCCCGGAGGCTCCCCGATGACGACCGAAGCGGACGCCGGCCCCACCCTGGAACCGCTCGCCCGGCTCAGCCTGAGCACCGCCGCCGCGCGGAACCTGGCCACCACCACCAAGTCCGCTCCGCAGATGCGCGGCATCAGCTCCCGCTGGCTGCTGCGACAGCTCCCCTGGACGCAGGTGTCCGGCGGCACCTACCGGGTCAACCGCCGGCTCTCGCTGGCCGTCGGGCGCGGCCGGGTCGGCTTCGTCCAGGCCGGGGCGGACAACGTGCGGATCATCCCCGAGACGCTGCGCGAGATCCCGGTGCTGCGCGGCTTCCACGACGACACCCTGCTCGCCGAGCTGGCCGACCGCTTCACGGTCCGCGACTTCCGCGGCGGCGAGGTCATCGTCGAGCGGGGCCGTCCGGTCGAGGAGGTCTACATCATCGCGCACGGCCGGGTCGAGCGGATCTCCACCGGCAAGTACGGCGACGAGGAGAAGACCCTGGGCGTGCTGGCCGACGGCGACCACCTCGGCGACGAGGCCCTGTTGCAGAGCGAGCCGCACTGGTCCGCCACCGCCCGGGCGGCCACCGCCGGAACGCTGATGGTGCTGCCCTGGACCGCCTTCCTCGACCTGTTCCAGCGCTCCGACGGACTGCGCGAGCACATCGGCGGGTTCCTCGCCAACAGCTCCCGCAAGGTGAACTCCAAGGGCGAGGTGGAGGTCGCGGTCGCCGCCGGCCACGAGGGCGAGGCGGAGATCCCCGGCTCCTTCGTGGACTACGATCTCGCGCCCCGCGAGTACGAGTTGTCGCTCACCCAGACCGTGCTCCGGATGCACTCGCGGGTCGCCGACCTCTACAACGACCCGATGAACCAGTTGGAGGAGCAACTCCGGCTGACCGTCCAGGAGATCCGCGAACGGCAGGAGTGGGAGCTGCTGAACAACCGGGACTTCGGGCTGCTCCACAACGCCGACTACGACCAGCGGATCAACACCTGGTCCGGCCCGCCGACCCCGGACGACATGGACGAGCTGCTGTCGATGCGGCGCGGCACCGACCTCTTCCTCGCCCACCCCAAGGCGATCTCGGCGTTCTTCCGCGAGTGCACCAAGCGCGGCCTCTACCCCGACGCCACCGAGGTCGACGGCCACCGGGTGCCCGCCTGGCGCGGCGTGCCGATCTTCCCGTGCGGCAAGATCCCGATCACCGACGGGCACACCTCCTCGATCCTCGCCATGCGCACCGGCGAGGACGACCAGGGCGTGATCGGGCTGCACCAGACCGGCATCCCCGACGAGTACGAGCCCAGCCTGAACGTCCGTTTCATGGGCATCGACGACAAGGCGATCATCCGCTACCTGGTCACCGCCTACTACTCGGTGGCGATCCTGGTGCAGGACGCCGTCGGCATCCTGGAGAACGTCGACGTCGCTGCCCCGCGGTCCTGAACCCGAACCCCCTCCAGGAGGACCGATGGCAGCCTTCGAAGCCGCCGCCCGCCCCTTCCCGACCGGCCCGACCGGGCTGGGCACCTCGGCGGCCCGGATCGGCTCACCACGCCGGCCCGTGACCGCCACGCCCGCCGGCGGCGGCCGGCGCTCCGTGCCCGAGCTGTACTGCCCGCCGCACCTGCGCGACGATCCCGCGCTGGGCCGCGAGGTGAACGACCGCCTGGTCCGCTGGGCCGAGCGGGTCGGCATCTACGCCGGGAGGTTGGAGAGGTTCCGACAGGCCGACTACGGGCGCCTGCTGATGCTGACCCATCCCGACACCGACGACCCGGACCGGCTGCTGGCCGCCGCCCGGTGCATGGCGGCGGAGTTCGCCGTCGACGACCACTTCTGCGAGGAGGCCGCCGGCGGCGACCACCCGGAGCGGCTCGGACCACAGCTGATGCTCGCCCAGTCGGCGATCGACCCGGCCCAGCTGCCCCGCGGGCATGCCGAGGCCTACCAGCGGGAGATGGACCGGCAACCGGTCTGGAACGCGCTGCGCCGGGCCGTGCAGGGGCTCGCGCCGTACACGACCGGGGCACAGCTGAACCGGCTCCGGCAGGAGATCGCCGGCCTCTTCCTCGGCATGGACGCCGAGGCGGGCTGGCGGATCGGGGGCACCCTGCCGGCGGTCTGGGAGTACCTGGCCAACCGCCAGTTGAACAGCTTCCTGCCCTGCCTGGCCCTGGTCGACGCGATGGGCGGCTACGAACTCCCCGCCCAGGTCTACGGCAGCCCGGAGGTCCGCCGGGCCACCCTGCAGGCCGCCCTCGCCTCCGTGCTGCTCAACGACGTCTACTCGGCGCACAAGGAGAGCGGCGCGCAGGGCGTCGAGTACAACCTGCCCATCGTGATCGCGGCGGAGGCGGGCTGCTCCGGCGCCGAGGCGCTCCAGCGGGCCGCCGATCTGCACAACGAACTCGTGCGCTCCTTCGAGGCCTCCGCGGCGGAGCTCAGCCTCACCGGCGGTCCGGTGCTGACCCGCTACCTGGGCGCGCTGTGGGCCTGGCTCGGCGGCAACAAGGAGTGGCACGCCAGCAGCCCCCGTTACAACCAACCCTAGGGAGACGACCATGACCATGCTCGACAGCTCCACCAGCAGTGACGTACTGGCCACCAGGTACCAGCGGTCGGTGGCGGACTACTGGAACCAGGAGAAGGCCCCGGTCAACATCCGGCTGGGTGAGGTCAGCGGTACGTTCCACCACCACTACGGCATCGGTGAGGTGGACTGGTCCGTCCTCGACGGCGACGAGGCCGGCCGCGAGGAGCGGATCATCAAGGAGCTGCACCGGCTGGAGGGCGCCCAGGCCGAGTACCTGCTGGACCAGCTCGGCGAGCTCGGCCCGGACGACCGGATCCTGGACGCCGGCTCGGGCCGCGGCGGCACCAGCTTCCTGGCCAACCTGCGGTTCGGCTGCCAGGTGGACGGCATCTCGATCTCCGAGGAGCAGGTGAAGTTCGCCGACAACCAGGCGCGGGAGCGCGGGGTGGCCGACAGGGTGGCCTTCCACTTCCGCAACATGCTGCACAACGGCTTCCCCGACGCGACGTTCCGGTCCGTCTGGAACAACGAGAGCACCATGTACGTCGACCTGCACAAGCTCTTCGCCGAGCACGCCCGGGTGCTGCGGCCCGGCGGCCGGTACGTGACCATCACCGGCTGCTACAACGACGTGCACGGCCGTCAGCCGTCCCGGGCGGTCAGCCAGATCGACGCGCACTACATCTGCGACATCCACCCGCGCAGCGAGTACTTCGCCGCGATGTCGGCCAACGGCCTGGTCCCGATCAGCGTGGTCGACCTGACCGCCGCCACCATCCCGTACTGGGAGCTGCGCGCCAAGGCGGCGGTGGCCAGCGGCATCGAGGACGCCTTCCTCACCGCCTACCGGGAGGGCAGCTTCCACTACCTGATGATCGCCGCCGACAAGGCCTGACGCGACCCGTGGGTGGCCCCGGTCGTCGACCGCGGCCACCCACGGTCACGTTCGTCGGCCCGGCGGTGCCCAGGAGAAGTCGTCCGCCCCGGTGCGGGCCGGCGCGGTCCACCTCCGGGCCCGCTCGGCCGACCGTTGACCGCTCGGACCGTTGACCGTTGACCGCTCGGACCGTTGACCGTTCGTCGCAGGACCGACCGCGACGAACGGTTGGCTGTTGACCGGCCGGTGAACCGGTGGTGAACAGGCCTTGTACGGGTCCCCGGCAGCGGGCCAGCGGGGGCGAAACAACCGCAGGTCAGCGGCGCTTTCCCGGTATTGGCGGGGACATTGGCGGTTCGTTGGAGGTCCGTTGGAGCGCTCGGCCACCCTGATGGTGTGGACGTGCGTGGGACCGAATGCGAGGGCAGCCAGTAGTGCAGACACAGGAGAAGGCGGAGACGGTGGAGACCGGTGGCACCGCGCGTGCGACGCTGGACCAGCAGGCGCTGGCCGAGCTGTACCGACTGCACGGTCCGGACCTGCTGCGCGCGCTGATCCGACTGACCAGCGGTGACCGGGGCAAGGCCGAGGACATCCTCCAGGAGACCTTCGTGCGCGCCTGGCAGCACCCGGAGGCGTTCACCGACGGTCCGGAGCGGTGCCGTCCGTGGCTCTTCACGGTCGCCCGCCGGATCGCCATCGACCACTTCCGGAAGCGGGCGGCCCGGGCCCAGGAGGTCGCGGAGATCAGCCCGGACGAGAGCGTCGCCACCCACGACCCCTATGACGAGGTGCTCGCCGCCCACGACATCGGCCTCGCGCTGACCGAGCTCACCCCGCAGCACCGCGAGGTGCTGGTCGAGCTCCACCTCAACGGCCGGTCGGTGAACGACACCGCCACGCTGCTGGGCGTGCCGGCCGGCACCGTCAAGTCCCGGAACTTCTACGCGATCCGCACCCTCCGTCCGGTGCTGGAACGCCGCGGCCTGGCCCTCCCCGCCTGACCGGATCCAGCACCGGCGCCCGGGAGTCCGCTGGTCGGCAGGTGCGCCGATCGGCGGCCTTGGCGTACCCTCATACCGGCCGACAGTGGCACGGATGTGCGAAAACGTTCCGCAGCCGTCGGCGTTTTCCCTCGACGGTACGGTGTGGTGAGCGTGCATGCAGATCCTGCTCCTGGGTCCGCTCGCGCTACGCGACCCGCGCGGCCGGCCCCTGGACCTCGGCGGCCCCAAGCGCCAGGCGGTGCTCGCCGCGCTGGCCCTGGAACTCAACCAACCGCTCACCGTCGACCGGTTGCTCGACCTGGTCTGGGACGGCGAGCCGCCCACCCGGGCCCGGGCCGCCCTGCACGGCCACATCGCGGCGCTGCGCAAGGCGCTGCCGGACGGGTTCGCCCTGGAGACCCTGCCCGCGGGCTACCGGCTGGCCGGTGACCCGGCGCTGGTGGACGGTCAGGTCTTCGCCGACCTGCGCCGGCGCGCCCAGGCCACCGACGACCCGCGCTACCGCTCGGCGCTGCTGCGGCAGGCGCTGGGACTGTGGCGCGGCAGCGGCGAGGCGGACCTACCCGCCGGCGTCATTCCGCGCTCGATCGCCCGCCGGCTGCACGACGAGCGGATCACCGTGCTGGAGGCCTGGGCGGAGTGCGAGCTGCGCCAGGGCCGGGGCGACCGGGCGGTCCCGCTGCTGGAGGAGGCGGTCCGGGTCGACGGGCTCCGGGAGAGCCTGGTCGCGGCCCTGATCCGGGCGCTCTTCCAGGCCGGGCGGCAGGCCGAGGCGCTGGCGGCGTACCACCGGGCGGCGGCGCTGCTGCGGAGCGAGTACGGCGTCCACCCCGGCCCGGCACTGCAGGCCGCGCTCGACCAGGTGCTGTCCGGCTCACCCGTGCCGGCGCCGGCCGCCCCGCCCGTCCCGACCGTCACCCCGTCCGCGCCGCCGAGCCCGCCCGCGCCGGCGATCGCGGCGGCCCGGCCGTCCACCGGGCCGGCCCCGACGGTCGCCGACGGGCCGCGACAGCTGCCCAGAGCCGGCCGGCTGGTCGGCCGGGCCGCCGCGGCCGAGTGGCTGGACCGGGCGACCCGGCCCAGGCCCGGGGAGGTCCCGCTGGCGGTGGTGGTCGGTCCGCCCGGCGTCGGCAAGACCTCGCTGACCGTCGACTGGGCGCACCGGGTGGCCGACCGCTATCCCGACGGCCAGCTCTTCGCCGACCTCCAGGGCTTCGACGAGCAGGACCCGAAGGACCCGCGGGACGTGCTGAGCGGCTTCCTGCTGGCGCTCGGCCAGCGGCCGGCTCAGCTGCCGACCACCGCCCACGAGCGGGCCGAGCTCTTCGAACGGCTGACCAGGGAGCGCCGGTTGCTGCTGGTGCTGGACAACGTGCGGTCGGCGGAGGACGTCCGGCAGCTGCTGCCGGCCGGCGAGGGCTGCGCGGTCGTGGTGACCAGCAGGGTCGCCCTGCTCGACCTGCTCGCCCAGGACGGCGCGGCGCTGCACCTGCTCCAGCCGCTGACCGCCGAGGACGCGGTGCAGCTGCTGACCAGCACGGTCGGCGGTCCGCGGGTGGCCGCGGAGCCGGCGGCCGCCCGGCGGCTGGCCGAACTCTGCGACGGCCTGCCGCTGGCGCTGCGGATCTGCGGCTCCCGGCTCGCGGTCCGGCCGGACTGGACCCTCGCCCAGCTGGTGACGGAGATCGAGGACGAGCGGACCGGGCTGGACGGCCTGGACACCTTCGGCAGTGTCGGGATCGGCGCGACACTGGAGCTGACGTACCGTCAACTCCCGGCGATGTCAGCCAGGTTGCTGGCACTGCTCGGGCTGTACCCGGAGGGTGGGATCGTCCCCGGGCTGGCGGCGGCGCTGCTCGGCGAGGACCTGGCCCGGGCCCGCCTCGCGCTGGGCACACTGGCCGGCCACCACCTGATCGCCGAGGAACAGCCCGGCCGCTACACCTGCCCCGGCCTGGTCCGTCGCTATACCCGGCACCTGCTGGCCGAGACCGTCGGCGCGGACCGGCGGGAGGCCGCCTTCGGGCGACTGCTCGACTTCGCGCTGGCGGTCAGCGCCGCCACCGCCGAGCGGCTGACCGAGTACTCGTGGCTGGTCGAGCGCCCGGCCGGTCCGGCGCCCGTCGGAGTACCCGCCGTCGGGTCGGCTCCGGAGGCGGAGGCCTGCTTCGCCGGGTACGAGCCGGCCCTGCGGGCGCTCACGCTGGAGGCGTTCCGGCTCGGTCACGTCGAGCACGCCCGCAAGCTGGCCCAGAACCTCGGCCTCTCCTACCGCTACACCGATCCGCTCGGGCACTGGCCCGAGTTGGCGACGGTCGGGTTGCGGGCGGCGGAGGCGGGCGGCTCGAAGGACGCCGTCGGCCGGTCGACCGGCCAGCTGGGCCTGGCCCTGACCCACTCGGGCCGTCCCCAGGAGGGCCTGCCGCACCTGGAACGGTCCGTGGCGATCGCGATGGCCGCCGGTGACCTGCGCAGCCTGTGCGTGGGTCAGGTCCGGCTCGCCCTGTGCTACCAGGCGCTGGGCCGGTCGCCGATGGCCTGCCTCGCGGCCTGGGAGGCGGTGTCGGGCTGCGCGCACGCCCTGGACGAGCCACGGGTGCTGGCGATGGCCCTGCACAACTGCAGCCGACTGGCCCGGGAGTGCGGCGATCCGGAGCGCGCCCTGCACCACGTCGAACAGGCGCTCGGGCTCGACCTCGCGGGCCGCCAGGACGAGCGGTACTGGCTGGTGCTGGAACGGGCCCGGGCGCTGGACCTGCTGGACCGGTCGGACGAGGCGCTCGACGCGGCCCGGAAGGCGCTGGAGTCGGTGCTCCCGCTGCCCGAGCGGGCCTTCGTGGGCCGGGAGCTGTTCGTCACCGAGGCACGCGAGCTGCTGGCGGCCCTGGGTGGCTGACCTGGACTCCCGCACCACGCTGCGCGTACTCGCGGTGGACGACGAGCCGCCGGCCCTGGCGGAACTGCTGTACCTGCTGCGGGCCGACCCGCGGGTCGAGCGGGCGGAGGGGGCCGGCAACGCGACCGAGGCGCTGCGGCGGATCGGGCGGGCCCTGGAGAGCGGGAACGACGGCGACGACCGGCTCGACGCCGTCTTCCTGGACATCAACCTGCCGGGGCTCAGCGGTCTGGACACCGCGCGGCTGCTGGCCGGCTTCGGCAAGCCGCTGGCCATCGTCTTCGTGACCGCACACGAGGGGTTCGCCGTGCGGGCCTTCGACCTCGAGGCGGTCGACTACGTGCTGAAGCCGGTGCGCCGGGAGCGGCTGGGCGAGGCCGTCCGGCGGGTCTGCGAGCTGGCCGCGACCAGGCGGCCGACCCCGTACGACCGGCTCGTCGGGGAACCGGCGAGCGCGGAGCGGCCGGCGGTCAGCCGCCCCGTGGCGAGTGAGCGGCCGGCCGTTCCGGTCCCGCCGCAGACCGCCGCCCGGCCGGCGGAGGAAGCCGGACCGGGCGAGCCGGGCGAGCCAGGCGAGTCGGCCGTACCGGTCGAACTCGCCGTACCGGTCGAGGAGATCGAGTACGCCGAGGCCAGGGGTGACTACGCCCGGCTGCACACCGCCACCGGCAGCCACCTGGTCCGGATCCCGCTCTCCGCGCTGGAGGAGCGCTGGCGGGAGCACGGTTTCGTCCGGATCCACCGCCGCTACCTGGTGGCCCTGCGCGCGGTGCGGGAGCTCCGGACGGACGAGGGCGTGCTGAGCGTCCGGGTCGGCGCGGAGACCCTGGCGGTGAGCCGGCGCAACGCCCGGGCCCTGCGCGACCTGCTGGTCCAGCGCGCCAGCAACGGGGCCTGACCTCGGCGGTTGCGTACACTGTGGCCCTTTGGAAGCTCGACGGGGGAAGCACGGTGGCCGCAGAGAACACCCGCCCGCGGCGGGAGCTGGTCATCGGTGGACCGGGCGTCCGGCGCACCCCGGCTCCCCGGCCGCCGGTGGCGCCGCCTGCCGGGCCGGTCGATCCGGCGGTGGCGGCCCTGATGCGGCGGCAGCTGCGGGCGGCGCTGGGCGGTGGTGCGGCGCTGGGCGTGCTGGTGGTCCCGCTCCCGCTGCTGTTCGCGCTGGCCCCCGGCCTGGCCGCGGTCCGGGTCGTCGGGGTACCGCTGGTCTGGCTGCTGCTGGGGGTGCTCGGCTACCCGGTGCTGTGGCTGATCGGTCGCTGGTACGTCACCCGCGCCGAACGGAACGAGACCCGGTGACCGGCTCCTACGCGATCGTCGCGGTGGTCGTGGTGGCGGCGGCGACGGCGCTGATCGGCTCGCTCGGCCTGCGGGTCTCCCGGACCACCTCCGACTTCTACGTCGCGTCCCGCACCGTGAGCCCCCGGCTGAACGGCGCCGCGATCAGCGGCGAGTACCTGTCCGCCGCCTCCTTCCTGGGGATCGCCGGCCTGGTGCTGACGCAGAGCTCGGACGTGCTCTGGTACCCGCTCGGGTACACCGCCGGCTACCTGGTGATGCTGCTCTTCGTCGCGGCCCCGCTGCGCCGCTCCGGCGCCTACACGCTGCCGGACTTCGTCGAGCTCAGGCTGGGGTCGAAACGGGTCCGGCGGGTCGCCGGCGCCTTCGTGCTCGGCATCGGCTGGCTCTACCTGCTGCCGCAGCTCCAGGGCGCCGGGCTGACCCTGCAGACCGTCACCGGGGCGCCCCGCTGGGTCGGCGGTGTGGTGGTGGCCGTGGTGGTGACCGCCAACGTGGTGGCCGGCGGGATGCGCAGCATCACCTTCGTCCAGGTCTTCCAGTACTGGCTCAAGCTCACCGCGCTGCTGGTCCCACTCGTCTTCCTGCTGCTCGCCTGGCACGCGGACGGCTCGCCCTCGCCCACGGCGGGGCACCAGGTCTTCCACCGGGCCACCGTGGTCCAGGCCGACCAGACGGTCCGGATCACGGTCGACCGGCCGGTGCGGATCACCGTGAACGGCACGGTCGACGGACGGCCGCACGAAGCCGTGCCGGTCACCCTGCCCCCGGGCGGCCACACCGTCGAGGGGCGGCTGGCCTTTCCCCCCGGCGCCGCGGTGCCCGACCGGGCCGGCGATCCGGTCGACTCCGCCTGGGGCCGACCGGTGGCCGGCAGTGGCGAGTCACATCCGCTGTACGCCGTCTACGGGCTGATCCTGGCCACCTTCCTCGGCGCGATGGGCCTGCCGCACGTGGCGGTGCGCTTCTACACCAGCCCGGACGGCCGGGCCGCGCGCCGGACCACCCTGGTGGTGCTCGGCCTGCTCGGGGCCTTCTACCTGCTGCCCCCGGTGTACGGCGCGCTGGCCCGCCTCTACGCCCCCGACCTGGCCCTGACCGGCGACACCGACATGGCGGCGCTGCTGCTCCCCGAGCGGCTGATCGGCGGCCCGGGCGGCGCGCTGCTCGGCGCGCTGCTGGTCGGCGGTGCCTTCGCGGCCTTCCTCTCCACCTCCTCCGGGCTGGCCGTCTCGCTGGCCGGAGTGCTGCACCAGGACGTGCTGCCGTCCATCGGGATCAGGGGCTTCCAGCGCGCCACCGTACTGGCGGTGGCCGCGCCCACGCTCTGCGCGCTGGTCGTGCCGGACCTGCCGGCTGCCAACGCGGTCGGGCTGGCCTTCGCGGTGGCCGCCTCCGCGTTCTGCCCGCAGCTCCTGCTGGGCATCTGGTGGACCGGGCTGACTCCGCCGGGCGCGATCGCGGGCGCCGTCACCGGCGGCGGCGCCGCACTCGCGGCCGCCGGGCTGACCATGGTGGACTGGTTCCCGGGTGGCTGGCCGCACGCGCTGCTGGCCTGGCCCGCGGTGTGGAGCGTGCCGCTGGGCTTCCTGGTGATGGTGCTGGTCTCGCTGGCCACGCCGGGGAGCGTGCCGGCCAGGACCGCCGCCACCATGGCCCGGCTGCACCTGCCGGAGCCGGCCGGCGCGGCCGGCGACCGGGGAGGTCGCCGCTGATGGTCGAGATCCTCGCCCTGGTGCTCGGCGCGGTCGGCTGCTTCGCCGCCGGCGGCTTCCTGCAGTGGGTGCTCAGCCGGCGGCGCACCCACGCCGAGCGCGACCTCGGCACACCGGTCGAGCGCTCCACCTTCCACACCCTGCACACCGCCGCGCTGGCGGCGCCGCCGCTGCGGGCCGGGCTGACCGAGGAGACCGCCCGCAAGGCGACCCGCCGGCTGCGCTCGCTGCTCGGCACCCCGGCGCTCTGCCTCACCGACGAACACGCCGTGCTCGCCTGGGACGGCGCCGGCGACCACCACCGGGCCGAGGCGATGGGACCGGCCGCCGAGGTGCTAGCCGACGGTCGACAGCGGCTGGTCGGGATCGAGTGCACCACGCCCGGTTGCGACCTGCGCTGGGCGGCGGTGGCCCCGCTGGTGGTGGGCGGCCGGGTGCTCGGCACGCTCGCCGCGTACGGCCCGGACGACTCGCCGATCCTGGTCCGCGCCACCAGCGAGGTGGCCCGCTGGGTCGCCGTCCAGTTGGAGCTGGCCGAACTCGACCAGTCCCGCAGCCGGTTGATCGAGGCCGAGATCCGCACCCTGCGGGCCCAGATCTCGCCGCACTTCATCTTCAACTCGCTCGCCGCGATCGCCTCCTTCGTGCGCACCGACCCCGAGCGGGCCCGCGAACTGCTGCTGGAGTTCGCCGAGTTCACCCGCTACTCGTTCCGCCGGCACGGCGACTTCACCACCCTCGCGGACGAGTTGGCCTCCATCGACCAGTACCTCAACCTGGTCCGGGCCCGGTTCGGGGAACGGCTGCGGGTCACCCTGCGGATCGCGCCCGAGGTGCTGCCGGTGGCGCTGCCCTTCCTCTGCATCCAGCCGCTGGTGGAGAACGCGGTCAAGCACGGCATCGAGAACCGACCGGACACCGGCCGGATCGTCATCACGGCCGAGGACGCCGGCGCGCAGGCGCTGGTGACGGTCGAGGACGACGGGGTCGGGGCCGACCCGGAGCGGCTGCGGGAGGTCCTGGCCGGCCGGGGCGGGCCCTCGCACGGCATCGGGCTGAGCAACGTGGACGAGCGGATGCGGCAGGTCTACGGGGAGGACCACGGGCTGGTGATCGAGACCGGGGTGGGCGCCGGGATGAAGATCACCCTGCGGATCCCGAAGTACCATCCGCGGGTTCAGGCCGCGCCGCCGACCGGGAACTGGTGAACTTGTCACCGTGGACGACATGGATGGCGAACCGGGTCGTGAGCCCGGTTCCGACGGCGCCGACAAGGTCCGCCGGCTGATCGCCGGCTGGCTGTCCGAGCCGTGCGACGACCGCGCCCCGGCCACCGCCGCGCGGTCGCTCGGCACCGGGCTCGCGGTCCCGCCCGCCGGTGCCGAGCGGGTCGCCGGCACCGCCCGCCGGCTGGCCACCGAGGGGCTGGGCGGCGGGCCGCCGCCCGAGGCCGACCCGGGGCTGCGCCTGCTTGCCGAGGTGCTGGTGCTGGACGAGCACCCGTCGGCCGTCGGCTGGACACCGGCCGAGCGGGCCGCCGTGCTGGACTGGGTCACGCTGCTGGTGCACCGCTTCGGTGAGGACGGCGTGCAGCGGCTGGTCGCCGAACTCTCCTGACTTCAGTCTCCGTGGGACAGGGTTCGGCCTCGCCAGGTGCGTCGCGGGTCACGAGTGCGTTGTACCGGCACACTCCGTTCCGGTGGCAGGAACGACCGCGACATCCGCTGCCGGCACGCTGACGGCCTGCCAGATGCGGGCCGGTGCGGATTTCCGCGAGGTCGTCGTCGTTGTCAGCGGCGGCCATGGCTGGCCCTCTTCGTGTACTGCGGCAGAGCTGGTGAACGGGCTGGCGGGTCTTCGGCGGCGGACTACATGCCGCCGACCATCGACTGCCGCAGCATGTCGCCCGTGCCCTGGAAGTCGCGCATGGTCGCGATGACCTTCTCGCCCATCTGGGCCCGCGCCTCGTTGAGCACGTCGGTCAGCACCCGGCCGAGCTGTTCCGGTGCCATGTCCCGGTAGTCGTCGGTGTGGAAGGTGAGCGAGACCACCTGTCCCTGCGGACCGACCACGGCGGTGACCATCCGGTCCTCGGAGGTGACCGAAGCCGTGGCGGCCTGTAGCTCCAGCTGGGCCTCCTGCATCCGGGCGCGGTGCTCCTGCAGGCTCGCCATCGCCTGCCGGATCTGCTCGGCGAACGGGGATTCCATCGCGTGCCTCTCTCCGTACGACGGGTGCCGGGCCGGGCTCTCCGGCCCGGCACCCTGGTGTCGTCCGGTAGCACGGCTGTGCACGGCCCGCGGGTTCAGCGGGCCCGGCGGACCGGTCGTCGGGCCCGTCCTGGAGGGCATGCTGTTGATCCCGTTGAGCACGTCGTTGAGCACCTGCATCATCTGCGCGGCGAGCGGCAGCACGCCGTACCCGTCGCCGGACTGACCTCGCCCGCGGTCGAGTTGGGCACCACGGTCGAGTTCGCCGTGTGGTCCTCGACCGGCCGGCGGACCGCGACCACGCCGCCCGCTGCCACCTCACCCCGGGAGTGACCACCGAGCGCTAGCGAGCCGGGCGGCCACGTCCGACGGAACGGCGGGATGCGGCGCGAGACCCACCGGCCCATGTCGTCCTCGATGCCCCGCGCTCTGCCGCCGTCAGGCGTTCGGTCAGGAGCAGCGCCAACTCCGCGCGGGCGTCGGCCAGGTAGAAGTGGCCGCCGCCCGGGAAGACCCGGAGCTCGAAGGGGCCGGTGGTGTGCTCGCGCCAGGCGTGGGCCTCCTCCGGCGTGACGCGGGGGTCGCGGTCGCCGAGCAGGGCGGTGATCGGCAGGTCGGCGAGGACGGCGTCCGGCGGGCAGCGGTAGGTTTCCGCCGCCCGGTAGTCGCTGCGGACCGCGGGGAGGATCACCCGCAGGATCTCCTCGTCGTCCAGCAGCCGGTGGTCCGTCCCGTTCAGCGCCCGGATCGCGGCGACGAGCCCGGCGTCGTCCAGCCGGTGGACGTGCTCCTCGCGGTACCGGGACGGCGCCCGCCGGCCCGAGGCGAAGAACGCCGACAGCGCCGCACCGCCGCGCCGTTCGAGCCGCCGGGCGGTCTCGAAGGCCACCAGCGCGCCCATGCTGTGGCCGAAGAGCGCCAGCGGCTGGTCCGCCCACGGCCGCAGTGCCCCGGCGACCTCGTCGGCCAGCTCGCCGATGTCCGCCACGGCCGGCTCGATGCGGCGGTCCTGGCGCCCCGGGTACTGCACGGCCAGCACCTCGACCTCCGGGCCGAGCAGCGCCGAGAGCGGGTGGAAGTACCCGGCCGAGCCGCCGGCGTGCGGGAAGCACACCAGCCGGACGGCCGCGCCCGGCTTGGGGTGGAACCGCCTGATCCAGGTCTCGCCGACGACTGCCTGCGGGGCCATGCCGATCCTCCTCGGGGTCACTCGCCGAGCCCGCGGAGCTGCGCCCAGAGCGCCCGCTCCGCCGGGCTGGTGGGCAGCTCCGGGCAGAGCCGTTCGGGGTGCCCGGGGGCGGTACCGCGCGCGGAGGCCGGGTCGGCGGCGGCACCGGGCGGGTGGAACCAGAGGGCGCCGTAGCCGACCAGTGCGTGCCAGAGCCGGCCGGCCAGCCAGGCGGCCACGGTCACCGTCCGGTCCATCGGTCCCTCCCGGTCCCGGCGGGACGCCTCCCCCGGAGAGCCCGCCGGAGGAGGCGTCCCGCGCACCGCTACCGCTCCAGCCGGACCGCACCGGACGGGCAGTCCCGCACCGCGGCCTCGACCTCGACCCGGCGGCCGGCCGCCGGGTCGGCGTCGAGCACCACGACCAGCCCGGTCTCCTCGTCCTGGTCGAACACGGTCGGCGCGTTGAGGGTGCAGTAGCCACCGCCGACGCACTTGCCCTGGTCCGCCGTGACTCGCATGGCCGTTCCTCCTCCGTGGTCGCCGGTCACCAGGTCACGGGCAGTTCGGAGACGCCCTCCAGCCCGGCGGTGTCGCGCAGCGGCACCTCGGCGGCGGGCACCGCGAGCCGCAGCGTGGGGATCCGGGTGAAGAGCGCTTCGAGCGCCACCTCGATCTCCACCCGGGCGAGGTGCTGGCCGATGCACTGGTGCACGCCGAAGCCGAGCGCGAGGTGGCGGATGGTGTTGCCACGCCGGATGTCGAAGGCGTCCGGCTCCTCGAAGGCCTCCGGGTCCCGGTTGAGCAGCGCGTTGGGCATGACGACGCCGTCGCCGGCCGCGATCACCTCACCGGCGATCTCGATGTCGGCGACCGCGATCCGCCGGGTGACGGAGTCGGCGATCGAGGTGTAGCGCAGCAGCTCGTCCACCGCTGACGGCATCAACTCCGGTTCGGCACGCAGCTGTTCGAACTGCTCGGGGTGCTCCAGCAGCACCAGCACGCCCAGCGCGATCATCGAGGAGGTGGTGACGTGGCCGGAGTTGAGCATGACCAGCGCCAGCACGACCAGTTCCTGGTGGGTCATCTCCCCGGCCGCGACCGGGCCGCGGACCAGGTCGCCGAGCAGGCCGGGACGCGGGTCGGTCTCCATCGCCCTGATCAACCGGTCCAGGTAGCCGAACAGTTCACCGATCATCTGCTGGACCGACTCCTGGCTCTCCACCTTCTCCAGGCGGTAGCCACGGTCCTGGAAGAACTCGTGGTCCTCGAAGGGGATCCCGAGCAGCTCGCAGACGACCTTCGAGGGCAGGTGGATCGCGAACTCCGAGACGAGGTCGAGCGGTCCCTCCTTCTTCAGCAGGGCGTCGATCAGTTCGTTGGCGATCTGCGTGATCCGCTCGCGGTTCTCCCGGGCCCGCTTGAGGGTGAAGTACGGGAGCAGCAAACGGCGTTGGGCGTCGTGCTCGTCACCGTCCATCTCGGGGAGCATGCGGAACGGGCGGGGGGTGCGCTCCGCGTCGGACAGCGCCGGGAAGTCGGACCGGGTCCGGTCGTTGGAGAGCCGGGCGTCGGCCAGGAGCTTCTTGGCGACGGCGTGGCTGCTGACCAGCCAGGCGATCTTCCCGTCGAACAGCTCCACCTTCTGCAACGGCCCGTTGCCCTTGAAGGCGTCGTAGCCGGTGGGCGGCTGGTAGGGGCAACTACGGCTCTGCGGGAACGGAACGGGGGGAGTCTGCTGGGTCATCGACAGGGTCCTTTGTGTGGGGAGACGTCTCGGGTACCGGGAGGACAGATCAGTGCTCGGCGCTGCCGAACCAGGTGGTCAGGGCCGCGTCCAGGCCGGTGGCGGCCGCGTTGCCCAGCCAGGCCACGAACCCGTCGGGACGGACCAGCACGAGAGCCGCGTCGAGCGCCGGCTCCGGCTCCGCGACGACCACGTCCACCCGGTCCGACCAGGCCCCGAGCGCGGTGAGGTCGGCGACCCCCGCGGAGAGGTCGAGCAGCACGCCGTGGCCGCTCTGCAGGGTGTCCGCGATGCCGACGGTCCCGTCCGCCGTCCTGATCCGGACGTTGGGGACCGGACGGCCGAGCAGCGGGCTCTCCGGCGCGTCCGCCGCCGCCTCGAACGGGTAGCGGACGTCGCTCACCATGGTGACCAGGTGCCGGTTGACGTCGTCGTAACCGATGAGGTCGGTGAGCAGGGCGCGCAGCGGAGCCACCGACTCCAGCGGGTACATCAGCGCGATCTGGGCGCGCAGCGCCCGGCAGGCCCGCTCGCCGACCGGCTGCCGTTCGGCCGAGTAGCTGTCGAGCAGGCCCGCCGGGGCCCGGCCCCGGATCTCGGCGGCGAGCTTCCAGCCGAGGTTGACGGCGTCGTTCAGGCCGGTGTTGAGGCCGTGTCCGGCGGTGAAGAGGTGGTGGTGCGCGGCGTCGCCGGCGAGCAGCACCCGGCCGCGCCGGTACTCCGTCACGAACTGGGTCCGCCCCGCGTACCGGCGCAGCCAGCGGGCGTTGGCGATCTCGCGGGTGCCGCCGGTGAGGCGCTCGATGTTGGTGCCGAGCTCCTCGATCGTCACCGGGGTGTCGGCGGCGGGCGGCTCGATGTCGAACTCGATGGTCTGCAGCCGGTACAGCCCGCGCTGCGGGTCGGGCATCGCGCCGAACACACCGCCTGGGTAGAGCTGGGCCTCGATCTGACCCTCGTAGGTCTCCAGGTCGGCGAGCACGCCATACCAGGACGGACCCTCCTCGACGGTCTCGAAGCCGGCGAGCCGGCGCACCACGCTGTCCGAGCCGTCGCAGCCGATCAGGTAGTCGGTCCGGACGGTGGTCTCGGTCGTGGTCCCGCCGCCGGCCGCGCGCAGTCGCACCGTCACGCCGTCCTGGTCCGCGTCGACGCCGACCACCTCGCGGCCGCGCAGGATCTCGGCGCCCAGGCCCACCGCGCGCTCCTCCAGGAGCGCCTCCACCCGCGCCATCTCGACCAGGTAGTTGTCCTGGTCGGTGACCTTGGTGAGGTCCAGCCAGAGCATGCCGAAGTGCAGCGTGGGCCAGGTGTAGAACCCCTCGCCTCGCAGCTTCTCGGCGAGCCCGCGCCGCTCGAACACCTCCAGCGAGCGCTGGTGGAAGGTCGAGACCCGCCAGTTGTCGTCGGCCTGCGGCCGCGCGTCGACGACGACGGCCCGCACCCCGGCCAGGCCGAGTTCGCCGGCGAGCATCAGGCCCACCGGGCCCGCGCCGGCGATGAGAACTGTGGTGCTGTCCATGAGCGGTCTCCCTCGGGAACTACGGTCGGTGGGAAGTCGGGTGGCGGAAAACGATCTCGGCGTGGTGGGTTTCCGGCTTCTCGCTGCTGTTCCGGTACGAGCGGATCCCGACCATTCCCCGGTAGCGACCGCTGATGCCGTAGGCCGGAATCACCTGTTCCCGGCCGGCCATGGTCGCCGTGATGTCGACGATTCCCATCGTGCGGGCGGTGCCGTCGGCGAACCGTAGGAATTCCCGGTAGAACCCGAAGATGCGCTGGTCGGACGGCCGGACGTGGACGATGGTCACCGCGCCGGTCAGCTCGACCAGCCGCGCACCGTCCGCTGTGCTGATCTCGTTCCGGAAGACCACCCCGTCGCCGACGTCGATGCCGGGCCCGCGCAGCGACATCTCCCGCTTCACGGCGACGTCGGTGAGGTCGGCGAAGACGATGTCCGACGGCGGGACCGGGGCCGGTGTCGGATCCGCGGCCGGCGCTTCGGAGCTGACGAGGATCAGGGGGGTCAGCGCGGTGACTGGGATGGCGACGGGTGCGCCCATCTGATGGCGTCTCCTTTCACGTTGCACGGCTGTCGCAACCTCGACCCATGAAGTGTCGGACGCCGCACTGAAGCTCGTCTAAAGCCCGACTTGGCGCCGGACCCGACGGTTCCCCGGCGCCGGGACGCGACGACTCCCCCTCTCCGGCGGGGAGAGGGGGAGTCGTGGCGCGACCGTGGCCGCCCGGGAACCGTCAGTCCTGCTTCGCCTCCTGGTGACCACCGCGGCGCGGCAGGAAGAGCAGGGTGAGCACCGCGGTGACGGCCAGGATCGCCGCGCTGACCAGCAGCGACTGCGCCATGCCGTGGGTGTAGGCGGTGTTCGCCAGACTGGTCAGCTGCCGGCCGGCGTCCCCGGGCAGGCCGGCGGCGACCGAGTGCGCCCCGGCGACGCTGGCCGAGGCGGTGTCCCGGGCGGCGCCGGAGAGGCCCTGCAGCCCGTCGGCGATCCGGTTGCGGAAGCCGCTGTTCAGCACGCTGCCGATGATCGCCGAGCTGAACGAGACCGAGATGTTCTGCATCGTCCGGGACATGCCGTTCCCGGTGCCGGCCTGGCTGAGGGGCAGCGAGGAGAGCACGGTGTCCACCGAGAGCGGGATGCTCAGGCCCAGGCCGAGGCCGAACACCGCCAGACCGAGCGCGACGCTGCCGTACCCGCTGGTGGCGTGCAGCGAGGAGAGCAGGACCAGCCCGCCCGCGGTGACCACGATGCCGAGCAGGATGATGGCCTTCGCGCCGATCTTCTTGGCCGGCTTCTCCCCCGCGGCCGCGCCGGTCAGCATCGCGCCGATCAGCGGGAGCAGCCGCACCCCGGTGCTCTGCGGGGAGGCGCCCTGGACCAGTTGCAGGTAGGGGGTGAGCACGAAGAGCCCGCCCATCATCGCGAAGCTGACCATGCCGAAGGTGATCGAGCCCCAGGTGAAGTGGCGGTTCAGGAAGAGCCGCAGGTCGACCAGGGGCGACGCGGCCCGCCGCTGCCACAGCACGAAGGCGACCATGAAGAGCAGGCCGCCGACCAGTCCGACCAGCACCTTGGCGCTGGACCAGCCGTCGATCGGCTGCTCGATGATGCCGTAGGTCATGCCGGAGACCCCGATCACGACCATCAGCGCGCCGAGCCAGTCCAGCTTGGGCGTGGTGGGGTCCTTGCTCTCGGGCACCCAGAGGAAGACGCCGATCAGGCTGAGCACGATCACCGGACCGTTGATCAGGAAGACCCAGCCCCAGGCGAAGTGGGTCAGCATCCAGCCGCCGAGCAGCGGCCCCAGCGGCATGCCGAGCATGGTGCCGATCGTGGTGACGGTGATCGCCCGGTTGCGCTCCTCCTCCGGGAAGATCACCGGCACCAGGGCCAGCGCCAGCGTCATGATCATCGCCGCACCGGCGCCCATCAGCGCGCGGGTGGCGATCAGTTCGTTGGCGGTCTTCACCTGACTGGCGATCACCGAGGCGACCCCGAAGACCCCCAAACCGGTGATCAGGAGCTTGCGGCGACCGAGCCGGTCGCCGAGCTTGCCGGCCGGCAGCAGCAGGCCGGACCAGGCGAGCGTGTAGGCGGCCGAGATCCACTGCAGCTGGCTGGTGGTGGCCCCCAGCTTGGCCGAGAGCGTCGGCAACGCGGTGGCCAGCACGTAGGTGTCCAGGCCGATCACCAGAATGCTCAGGGTGAGCGCCACCAGGGCCCACCACCGCTTGCCGAGCGGTGCGTCGACGGGCGGGTTCTTCAAGGTCGTCGAGTCAATGGCAGCCATCTGCCGGTCTCCTGTTCAGTACGCGCGCTGCAGCTGGTCGCGATGGCCGTCGGCCATCTCGGTGAACATGTCGACCACGCGCTTGTTCAGCGTGGCCAGGGCCTCGGTGGACATCGGGGTGTCGCGCTCCAGCGCGCGTTCCAGGACGTACGCGAGCAGGTCGGCCCGCTCCTCCAGGGCCAGCCCGTCGTCCTCGCCGAGTTCGTCGGCGGCGGAGAAGCCGCGGGTGACACTGGACAGGATGTGGACCGCGGCCGCCGCGGTCAGACCGGGTCGCAAGGCGCCCTCCTCGCTGAGCATTTGCAGGTAGTCGGGGTTCTCCGCCAGCTCCTGCTGGGCCGAGCGGACGCTGTCGTCCTGCGCCAGGTTGCCCAGCAGGACCGGATCGGAGAGCAGCAGCCCGCGCACCAGCGGGCGCCGGACGCCCTGCAGGAAGACCTCGCGCATCAGCCGGTGCGGCAGCGCCAGTTCGGGATCGGCCCGCAGGTCGGCCACCAGCTGGTCGAAGAGCTTCAGCGCCTCGCGCTGGAGCACCGACCAGAACAGTGCCTCCCTGGTCTTCCAGTGCAGGTAGACCGTGCCCTTGCCGACCCCGGCCCGGCTGGCGACGTCGTCGATGGTCACCCGCCGGTACCCGTGCTGGACCAGCAGGCCGGCGGTGATGTCGAGGATCCGCTCAGCACGCACCTGACGCGCGTCAGAGCCACTCGGAAGCCGCTGAGATCTCTTCACGACCCTAGGTTATGACCAGATTTCAAAGTTAGTCAACAGCTATCCAATGGCGGGGTCGCCGGCCCTCCCGCACGGCTCCGGTGCCCGTCCCGGAAGCCCGCCCCAGAGCTTTAGAACCCGCCAAGACCCCCGTTAGCCCGCCCGCCGACCCTGATCCGGACAGGCGCGCCCTGACGCGAAGATCACCGTGATCGCCACCGCGACCCGTGGGGACTGATAAATGGCTCCGTCTTCCGAGCAACTCGCCGAGGCCCTCCGGGCGTCTCTCCTGGAGAACGAACGGCTCCGGCAGGACAACCGGCAACTCACCGAGGCGAAGGCCGAGCCGATCGCGATCGTGGGCATGGCCTGCCGTTACCCGGGGTCGGTGGGCTCGCCCGAGGACCTCTGGACGCTCGTCCACGACGAGGTCGACGCCGTCTCCGAGTTCCCCACGGACCGTGGCTGGGACGCCGAGAGCCTGTACGACCCGGATCCGGAGCGCACCGGGAAGACCTACGCCCGAAGCGGCGGCTTCCTCCACGACGCGGCCCGGTTCGACGCCGAGTTCTTCGGCCTCAGCCCGCGCGAGTCACTGGCGATGGACCCCCAGCAGCGGCTGCTGTTGGAGATCGCCTGGGAGAGCTTCGAACGCGCCCGGATCCTCCCCTCCGAGCTGCGCGGCAGCCGCACCGGCGTCTTCACCGGGCTGATGTACGGCGACTACGGCGCCCAGCTCTTCCAGCACACCCCCGACGGCTTCGAGGGCTACGTCGGCACCGGCAGCGCCTTCAGCATCGCCTCGGGCCGACTCGCCTACACCTTCGGCCTGGAGGGCCCGGCCGTCACCGTCGACACCGCCTGTTCCTCCTCGTTGGTGACGCTCCATCTGGCCTGCCAGTCCCTGCGCGAGGGCGAGTGCACGCTGGCGCTGGCGGGCGGGGCGACCGTGATGGCCACCCCCAGCACCTTCGTCGAGTTCAGCCGCCAGCGCGGGCTCGCCCCCGACGGCCGGTGCAAGTCCTTCGCGGCCGGTGCCGACGGGGTCGGCTGGGGCGAGGGTGCCGGGATGCTGCTGCTCGAGCGGCTCTGCGACGCCGAGCGCAACGGCCACCGGGTGCTCGCGGTGATCCGGGGCAGCGCCGTCAACCAGGACGGCCGGAGCAGCCAGCTCACCGCTCCCAACGGCCCCTCCCAGCAGCGGGTGATCCGGGCCGCCCTGGCGGCCGCGCGGCTGAGCCCGCACGAGGTCGACGCGGTCGAGGCGCACGGCACCGGCACCACGCTCGGCGACCCGATCGAGGCCGAGGCGCTGCTCTCGGTCTACGGCCAGGGCCGGGCGACCGGCAGCCCGCTCTGGCTCGGCTCGCTCAAGTCCAACATCGGCCACACCCAGGCCGCCGCCGGGGTCGGCGCGGTGATCAAGATGGTGCAGGCGATCCGGCACGGCCGGCTGCCCCGCACCCTCCACGTGGACGAGCCGACCCCGCACGTCGGCTGGGAGCGCGGCGGCGTGGAGCTGCTGACCGAGGCGCGGGCCTGGCCGGAGACCGGTCGCCCGCGCCGCGCCGGCGTCTCCTCGTTCGGCATCAGCGGCACCAACGCGCACGTCATCCTGGAGGCCGCACCGCCGGCCGGCGACGAGAGGCGGCCGGACGACGGACCCGCGCGGCACCCGTCCGCGCTGCCCTGGGTGCTCTCCGCCCGGACCGAACCGGCCCTGCGCGCCCAGGCCCGGGCGCTCGCCGCCCACCTCGACCGCGCCCCGACGCCGCCCGCCGCCGACGTCGGCCTCGCGCTGGCCACCACCCGCGAGCACCACCCGCACCGCGCGACGATCGTCGGCGCGGACGGCGCGGCGCTGCGGGCCGGACTCGACGCGCTGGCCGACGGCCGGCCCGCGGCCGGGCTGGTCCGGGGCACCGCCGAGGGACCCGGCCGGACGGTCCTCGTCTTCCCCGGCCAGGGCTCGCAGTGGGCCGGGATGGCCCTCGACCTGCTGGACTCCTCGCCGGTCTTCCGGGGCGCGATCGAGGCCTGCGAACAGGCGCTGGCCACGCACACCGACTGGTCGCTGACCGCCGTGCTGCGCGGCGCCCCGGACGCCCCCGGGCTGGACCGGGTGGACGTCGTGCAGCCGGTGCTCTTCGCCGTCATGGTCTCGCTGGCCCGGCTCTGGGAGTCGTTGGGGGTGCGCGCCCACGCCGTGATCGGACACTCGCAGGGCGAGATCGCCGCCGCGCACGTCGCCGGGGCGCTGACGCTGGAGGACGCGGCCCGGATCGTGGCCCTGCGCAGCCGGGCGCTGACCGCGCTGGCCGGACAGGGCGGCATGGCGTCCGTCGCACTGCCCGCCGAGGAGGTCCGGCGGCTGATCGGCGACCGGACCGACCGACTGGCCGTCGCCGCGCTCAACGGCCCCGCGCACACCGTGGTCTCCGGCGATCCCGGGGCGCTGGAGCGGCTGGTCGCCGAGTGCGTGGCCGAGGGCGCCCGGGCCCGGATCATCCCGGTCGACTACTCCTCCCACTCGCCCCAGGTGGAGGCGATCAGGGAGCGCCTGCTGGCCGAGCTGGCCGGGATCGAGCCCCGGCGCGGCACGCTCGCCTTCTGCTCCACGGTGGCGGGCGAGCCGCTGGACACCACGGAGCTGGACGCCGGCTACTGGTACCGCAACCTGCGTGAGCCGGTCCGGTTCGAACCCGCCGTCCGGTACCTCGCCGGGACCGGGCACACCACGTTCCTGGAGGTCAGCCCGCACGCCGTGCTCACTCCCGGGATCCAGCAGACGCTGGAGGACGCACTGGGCGAGCAGGCGGGCCGGGCACTGGTGGCCGGGTCGCTGCGGCGCGAGGAGGACGGCTGGGCGCAGCTGCTGGCCTCGCTCGGCGCGCTGCACGCGCACGGCCACCCGGTCGACTGGGCGGCGTTCTTCCGCGCCCTGCCGGCCGCCCGGCCGAGCGAGCTGCCCACCTACGCCTTCCAGCACAGCCACCTCTGGCTGCTGCCGGCCGCCGGCGACGGCCCCCGCGCGGACGGGCTGGCGGCCACCGGCCACCCACTGCTCGGCGGCGCGGTGCAGCTGGCCAACGGCGCCGGCACGGTGTGGACCGGCCGGCTCTCCCGGCAGGCCCACCCCTGGCTCGCCGAACACCGGGTGCTGGGGCAGCTGGTCCTGCCGGGCGCGGCGATCGCCGACCTCGCGCTGCGGATCGCCGGGCGACTCGGCTGCGACCAGGTCGCGGAGCTCGTCCTGCACAGTCCGGTGGTGGTGCCCGAGCAGGGCGGGCTCTGGCTGCAGGCGGTGGTGGACCTCCCGGACGACACCGGGGCGCGCCCGCTGACGCTGTACTCGCGTCCCACCACGGACGACGAGGCGGACGGCTGGATCCGGCACGCCACCGGCCGGCTCGCCACCACGGCCGACTTCGCCGCCAACTCCACTTTCACCATGGGAAGTTGGCCGCCGGCCGGTGCCACCCCGGTTGACGTCTACAGCCTCTACGACGACCTGGCCGGCACCGGCCTGGAGTACGGGCCGGTCTTCCAGGGGGTGCGGGCCGCCTGGCGCGACCAGGACACGGTCTTCGCCGAGATCACCCTCCCGGACGAGACCGACCTCACCGGCTACGGGATCCACCCCGCACTGCTCGACGCCTGCCTGCACCCGATCGGCCTGCTCACCCCGCTCGGTGAACCCCATCTGCCCTTCTCCTGGCAGGAGTTGACGCTCCACGCCAGCGCCGGCCGACGACTCCGGACCACCGTCACGCTGACCGGCCCGCAGTCCGCCCGGCTGGCCGTCACCGACGAGTCCGGCGCGCCCGTACTGACCATCGGCGAACTGACGCTACGTCAGATCCCCCGGGAGCAGCTCGCCGGCGCGGCCCGGCCGAGCGCCGGCGACGCCCTGTTCACCCTCGACTGGCCCACCCGACCGACGCCCACCGACCTCCCGGACCGCTCCTGGGCCGTCCTCGGCGGCCCCGCCGAGCTGGTCGGCGACCTCGTCGCCGCGGGCGTCCCGGCGACCCCGCTCGCCACTCTGGCGGAGCTGCGCGAGCCGGCCGTGGTCCTGGTCCCCGTCCCGCCGGCGGCCCCGGCCGAGGTGGGCTCGACCCTCGGCCAACTGCTCGATCTGGTCAGGGAGTTCCTGGCCCGGGAAGCCGGCGACGACACCCGGTTCGCCGTGCTCACCCGGGGAGCGGTCGCCACCGGCCCCGACGAGGACCCGGCCGACCTGGCCGGCGCGGCGGTCTGGGGCCTGATCCGCTCCGCGCAGACCGAGAACCCCGGCCGGTTCCTGCTGCTCGACCACGACGGCCAGGCGGACTCGTACCGCGCGCTGCCGGCCGCGCTCGCCACCGGCGAGACCCAACTCGCCCTCCGGGCAGGCGAACTGCGGGTGCCACGGCTGGCCCGCCCGGCCACCGTGCTGACCCCGCGCGGCGGCACCGACGCCTGGTACCTCGGCACCACCGGCACCGGCTCGCTGGAGAACCTGGCCCTGCTCGAGGACGACACGGCGGGCCGGGAGCTGGCCGGCGGCGAGGTCCGGGTCGAGGTGCGGTCCGCCGGCCTGAACTTCCGCGACATCATGCTCTCGCTGGGCCTGGTGACCACCGACTCCCGCCGGCTCGGCGGCGAGATCGCCGGAGTGGTCGTCGAGGTCGGCCCGGACGTCACCGCACTGGCCCCGGGCGACCGGGTGATGGGCCTGACCTCCGGCACCGGGCCGACCGTGGTCACCGAGCATCGGCTGCTCACCCGGATGCCGCACGGCTGGTCGTTCGCCGAGGCCGCGACCGTCCCGGTCGCCTTCGCCACCGCCTACTACGGCCTGCACGACCTGGCCCGGATCACCGCCGGCGAGTCCCTGCTGGTGCACGCCGCGGCCGGCGGGGTGGGCATGGCGGCGATCCAGCTCGCCCGGCACTGGGGCGTCGAGGTCTACGGCACCGCCAGCACCGGCAAGTGGGAGGTGCTGCGCGCCCAGGGGCTGGACCGGGCCCACCTCGCCTCCTCCCGCGACCTGGACTTCGAGGAGCACTTCCGGGCGAGCAGCGCGGGCCGCGGGATCGACGTGGTACTGAACTCGCTGGCCCGGGAGTTCGTGGACGCCTCGCTGCGGCTGCTGGCCCCCGGCGGCCGGTTCGTCGAGATGGGCAAGACCGACATCCGCGATCCGGAGCGGGTCGCCGCCGACCACCCGGGCGTCCGTTACCAGGCCTTCGACGTGCTGGACACCGCGGGCCCCGACCGGGTCCAGCAGATCCTCGCCGAGCTGACCGAGCTGTGCGAGCGCGGCGTGCTGCGCCCGCTGCCGGTCACCGCGTGGGACGTGCACCGCGCCCCCGAGGCGTTCCGCCACCTCAGCCAGGCCCGCCACGTCGGCAAGGTGGTGCTCGACCTGCGGCCCACGCTGAACCCCGCGGGCACCGCCCTGATCACCGGCGGCACCGGCCTGCTGGGCGGGCTGGTGGCGCGTCACCTGGTCACCGCGCACGGGCTGAGGCACCTGCTGCTGCTCAGCCGCAGCGGTCCGGCCGGGGCCGGCGAGCTGGCGGACGAGCTGCGCGCGCTCGGCGCCGAGGTCACCATCGCCGCCTGCGACGCGGGCGACCGGGAGGCGCTGGCGGCGGTGCTGGCCGCCGTGCCGGCCGAGCACCCGCTGACCGTGGTGGTGCACGCCGCGGGGGTGCTCGACGACGGCATCGTCCAGTCGCTCACCGCCGAGCGGCTGGAGACCGTGCTGCGGCCGAAGACCGACGCCGCCTGGAACCTGCACGAGCTGACCAGGTCCGCGGAGCTCCAGTCCTTCGTGCTGTTCTCCTCGATCGCGGGCACCGTCGGCAGCGCCGGGCAGGCCGGCTACGCCGCCGCCAACAGCTTCCTGGACGCGCTCGCCCAGCACCGCCGCGCGCTCGGCCTGCCGGCCGTCTCGGTGCCGTGGGGCTACTGGGACCAGGCCAGCGGCATGACCGGCCATCTCGACGCGGCGGACATCGCCCGGATGACCCGCAGCGGGCTGGTCCCGCTCAGCTCCGCGCGCGGCCTCACCCTGTTCGACACCGCGCTCGGCGCCGACCTGCCGGTCGTGGTGGCCGCCCAGCTCGACACCGCGGCCATGCGGGGCATCGCGGGCGGCGCCCTGCCGCCGGTGCTGGCCGACCTGGTCCCGGCCCCGCTGCGGCGCCGCACCCCGGCCTCCCCGGGCGGGGCCCCGGCCGGCGGCGCCGACCTGGCCCAGCGGCTCGCGCACCTGTCCGCCACCGAGCGCGAACGCCTGCTGCTGGACCTGGTGCTGAGCCAGGTCGCGGCCGTGCTCGGGCACGCCTCACCGGACGGGATCGCCGCCCAGCGGGCATTGAAGGAGCTCGGCTTCGACTCGCTCTCCTCGCTCGAACTGCGCAACCGGCTGAACACCGCGACCGGCCTGCGGCTGCCGCCCACCCTGGTCTTCGACCACCCCACCCCGGCCGCGCTCGCCCACCAGCTGCTGGCCCAGCTCACCCCCGACCCCGCCGCGGCCGTCCGGTCCGCCCTGGAGGAGATCGAACGGCTGAACAAGGACATCTCCGAGGCCGCGGCGGACCCCGCGCTCCGCGAGGACATCGCCAAGCGGATGCGCGCGCTGCTCTGGCGGTGGGACGACGACCGGCTCCCGGCCGACCCGACCGACGACCTCGACTCGGCCTCCGACAACGAGCTGTTCGAAGCGCTCGACCTCGAACTCGGCACAGCCTGACCGGCGACGGAGCACTCCGTCCAGCAGAAAGGTCCACTCCGCACCGTGTTGAACGAAGCCGCGAACGAAACAGCGAACGGAACAGCGAACGAGGCCGCGAACGAGGCGGCGAACCAGGACAGGCTGCGCGACTACCTCAAGCGCGCGACCACGAACCTGCGGCAGACCCGCCAGCGCCTGCACGAGCTGGAGGCGAAGGAGCGGGAGCCGATCGCGATCGTCGGCATGGCCTGCCGGTTCCCGGGCGGGGTGCGCTCACCGGAGGACCTCTGGCGCCTGGTCAGGTCCGGCACCGACGCGGTCGGCGAGTTTCCCGACGACCGGGGCTGGCCCGCCGACCTGTACGACCCCGACCCGGAGGCCGGCGGAAGGAGCTACGTCCGCAGGGGCGCGTTCCTGCACGACGCCGTCGACTTCGACGCCGCCTTCTACGGCATCAGCGGGCGCGAGGCGGCCGCGACCGACCCGCAGCAGCGCGTCCTGCTGGAGATCGCCTGGGAGGCGCTGGAGCGCGCGGCGATCCCGCCCGACTCGCTGCACGGCAGCGCCACCGGGGTCTTCACCGGCGTCATCGGGCAGGAGTACGGCGCCCGGGCCGACGCCCCCGAGCTGGAGGGGTTCTTCCTCACCGGCAACACCACGAGCGTCGCCTCCGGCCGGATCGCCTACACCCTCGGCCTGGAAGGCCCCGCGGTGACGCTGGACACCGCCTGCTCCTCCTCGCTGGTGGCGATCCACCTGGCCGCCCAGTCGCTGCGCCGCGGCGAGTGCACCCTGGCGCTGGCCGGCGGTGCCACCGTGATGGCCACCCCGCGGGTGTTCGTGGAGTTCAGCCGGCAGCGCGGGCTCTCCCCCGACGGCCGGTGCAAGTCGTTCGCCGCCGGCGCCGACGGGACCGGCTGGGGCGAGGGCGCCGGGCTGCTGGTGCTGGAGCGGCTCTCCGACGCGCTGCGCGAGGGCCGCCGGGTGCTGGCCGTGATCCCCGGCTCCGCCGTCAACCAGGACGGCGCGAGCAACGGCCTCACCGCGCCCAACGGCCTGGCTCAGCAGCGGGTGATCCGGCAGGCGCTGGAGGCCGCCCGACTGGCGCCCGACGAGGTCGACACGGTCGAGGCGCACGGCACCGGCACCTCGCTCGGCGACCCGATCGAGGCCCAGGCGCTGATCACCGCCTACGGGCAGAACCGTCCCTCGGACCGGCCGCTCTGGCTCGGCTCGATCAAGTCCAACATCGGGCACACCCAGGCCGCCGCGGGCATCGCCGGCGTGATCAAGATGGTGATGGCGCTCCGGCACGGCCTGCTGCCGGCGACCCTGCACGTCGACGAGCCGTCACCGCACGTGGACTGGGCGGCCGGCGCGGTCTCGCTGCTGCGCGACGCCGTCCCGTGGCCGGCCGGCGAGCGGGTCCGCAGCGCCGGGGTCTCGTCCTTCGGGATCAGCGGGACCAACGCACACCTGGTCGTCCAGGAGCCGCCGAGCGCGCCGGAACCCGACGAGAGCGCCCCGGCGACCTGGGCGCCCTGGCTGTTGTCCGGCAGGAGCGAGGCGGCGTTGCGGGAGCGCGCGGCGCAGCTGCGCACCTTCCTGGCGGACGATCCGGAGCTGGACCCGGCGGAGGTCGGCCGCGCCCTGGCGCTGACCCGTAGTCACCACCAGCACCGGGCCGCGATCACCGCGCCGGACCGGCCCGGGCTGCTGGCGGCGCTGGACGCGCTGGCCCACGGCGAGTCCGCGCCGGAGCTGGTCCGCGCCCCGGCCGGTGGCCGACCGCGCGGCCTGGCCTTCCTCTTCGCCGGTCAGGGCACCCAACGACCTGGCATGGGACGGGAGTTGTACCAGCGGTACGCGGTCTTCGCGGCGGCCTTCGACGAGATCTGCGAGCTGACCGAGCTGCCGCTCAAGGAGATCGTCTTCGCGGCGGAGGGCAGCGCGGAGGCCGCCCGGCTCGACCGGACGGCCTACACCCAGCCGGCGCTGTTCGCCGTCGAGGTCGCCCTGTACCGGCTGGTGGAGTCCTGGGGGCTGGTCCCCGACCAGCTGATCGGGCACTCGATCGGGGAGCTCGCCGCCGCCCACGTGGCCGGCCTGCTCTCGCTCGCGGACGCCTGCACGCTGGTCCGGGCCCGCGGCCGGCTGATGGAGGCGGCCCGGTCCGGCGGCGCGATGATCGCCGTGCAGGCGACCGAGCAGGAGGTCGCCCCGCTGGTCGCCGAGCACCCGCGGGCGGCGGCGATCGCCGCCCTGAACGGCCCGCTGGCGACCGTGATCTCGGGTGACGACCCGGTGGTGACCGCGATCGCCGAGCACTTCGCCGACCTCGGGCGCAAGACCCGCCGGCTGCAGGTGAGCCACGCCTTCCACTCCCCGCACATGGACGGCGTGCTCGACGAGTTCCAGCGGATCGCCGACGGTCTCGACTACCGGCAGCCGCGGATCCCGGTCATCTCCAACGTGACCGGCCGGACCGCCGGTGACGAGCTCCGCTCGGGCGCCTACTGGCGCGACCACATCCGACAGGCGGTCCGGTTCCAGGACGGGATCCGGCAGCTGCACGACCTCGGCATCGGTGGCTACCTGGAGATCGGGCCGGACCGCACGCTCAGCGCGCTGGCCGAGCAGTGCCTGGCCGAGGAGGCGGACGAGGGTCTGGCCTTCCTCGCCCCGCTGCGCCCGCGACAGCCGGAGGCCCGCGGCCTGCTGACCGTGGCGGCCGAGGCGTACGCGCTGGGCCACGACCTCGACTGGGCGACGGTGTTCGGCGGGGGCGCGGCACCCGCGATCGACCTGCCCACCTACCCGTTCCAGCGCCGCCGGTTCTGGCTCGACAACGCCGCCGCGGCCGACGCCGGGGCACTCGGGCTCACCCCGGTCGGGCATCCGCTGCTCGGCGCCGCCACGGGGCTCCCGGACGGCAGCAGGGTGTTCACCGGGCGGATCGGAACGGCGCAGCAGGCCTGGCTGGCCGACCACGTGGTGGTCGGCACCACCCTGCTGCCGGGGACCGGCTTCCTGGAACTGGCCCTGCGGGCCGCCGCGCAGTGCGGCCACCGGCAGGTCGAGGAGCTGACCCTGCACAGCCCGCTGGTGCTGAGCGGCACGGAGGCGGTGCAGCTGCGGGTCCACGTGACACCGGACGGAGGTGTGACCGTCCACTCCCGCCCCGAGCCCGCCGCCCCCGACGGCGCCTGGACCCAGCACGCCACCGGCTCCCTCGGCCCGGACGCGCCGGCCGCGCCGGTGCTGGGCGCCTGGCCGCCCGCGAGCGCCGTGCCGGTCCCGGTCGACGGCCTCTACCAGGACCTCGCCGAGCTCGGCCTGCGTTACGGGCCGGCCTTCCAGGGGCTGCGCGCGGTCTGGCGGGACGGCGAGTCCGTGCTCGCCGAGGTCGCGCTCCCCGAGGGCACCGCGGCGGCGCCGTACGGCCTGCACCCCGCACTGCTGGACGCCGCCCTGCACGCGCTGCTGTTCAGCGGCCCGGACGGTCGGGTCGAACTCGACCAGGTCCGGCTGCCGTTCTCGTGGAGCGGCGTCACGCTGCACGCCACCGGCGCCGCCGAGCTGCGGGTCCGGCTGACGGCCCGGGCGGACGGCGGACCCGGCACGTTCGCCCTGGCGCTCTTCGACGCCGAGGGCGAGCCGGTGGGCGGCGTCGAGTCGCTGATCCTGCGCCAGCTCGACGCCGGGGCGCTCGCCGCGGCTCCGACCCGGCAGGACCCGTTGTACCGGCTCGGCTGGTCCGTGACCCGCCCCCCGGCCGACGTGCGGTCGCCGGCCCCCGGCCCGGTCCTCACCGGCCCGGACGCGCTGGCGGCACTGACCGGGGCGGTCCGGGGCGGCGCGGCGGCGCCGGAACTGGTGGTGCTCGACCGCACCGGTGTGCCGGCGCAGGCCGACCCGGCGGTCCGGGCACACCAGGACACCCGTGAACTCCTCACCGTGCTCCAGGAGTTCCTCGCCGAGCCGGCCCTGGCGACGGCCCGGCTGGTGGTGGTCACCCGGGGCGCCGTCGCGCTGGCCCCGGAGGACCGGGAGATCGACCCGGCCGCGGCCGCCCTCTGGGGGCTGGTCCGGGTGGCCCAGTCGGAGAACCCCGGCCGTTTCGTGCTGATCGACCACGACGGCCAGCCGGCCACCGAGCCACTGCTGCCCGCCGCCGTGGCCACCGGTGAGCCCCAACTCGCCATCCGTGGCGGCGTGTTGCACATTCCTCGACTGGTCGCCGAGCCGGCCGCGCCGGTCGGGCTGCCGGCGGACGGCACGGCCTGGCAGCTGGAGGTCTCCGAGGCCGGCACGCTGGACAACCTGGTGGCGGTCGCCGCCCCGGAGTCGGAGGCACCACTCGGCCCCGGCGAGGTCCGGGTCGCGGTCCGGGCCGCCGGGATGAACTTCCGGGACGTGCTGGTCGCCCTCGGCATGTACCCGGGCCGGGCCTCGATCGGCGGCGAGGCCGCCGGCGTCGTGCTCGGGACCGGCCCAGGAGTGACCGAACTCGCCGTCGGCGACCGGGTGATGGGCCTGTTCGACGGTGCGATCGGCGCCCTGGCGCGGACCGACCAGCGGATGCTCGCCCGGATCCCGGACGGCTGGTCCTTCGTCCAGGCGGCCACCACCCCGGTGGTCTTCCTCACCGCCTACTACGGCCTGGCCGATCTCGCCCGGATCCAGCCCGGCGAGCGGCTGTTGGTGCACTCGGCCGCCGGCGGCGTGGGCATGGCCGCCGTCCAGCTCGCCCGGCACTGGGGCGTCGAGGTCTTCGGCACGGCCAGCCCGGGCAAGTGGGACGCGCTCCGCGCGCAGGGCCTGGACGAGGACCACCTGGCCTCCTCCCGCACCCTCGACTTCGAGGCGCACTTCCACGCGGCCACCGGCGGCGAGGGCGTCGACGTGGTGCTCGACTCGCTGGCCCGCGAGTTCGTGGACGCCTCGCTGCGGCTGCTGCCGCGCGGCGGCCGGTTCCTGGAGATGGGCAAGACCGACATCCGGGATCCGCGGCGGGTCGCGGCGGAGCACCCCGGGGTCGGCTACCAGGCCTTCGACATGGTGGAGGCCGGGCCCGACCGGATCCAACAGATGTTCGCCGAGCTGCGGGCGCTCTTCGACCGCGGGGTGCTGACCCCGCTGCCGGTCACCAGCTTCGACGTGCGGCACGCGCCGGAGGCCTTCCGCTTCCTGCAACAGGCCCGCCAGGTCGGCAAGGTGGCACTGACCATCCCGCGGCCGATCGAGCCGGACGGCACCGTACTGGTCACCGGCGGCACCGGGACGCTCGGCGCGCTCGCCGCCCGGCACCTGGTGACGACGCACGGCGCGCGGCACCTGCTGCTGGTCGGCCGGCGCGGCGCATCGGCCCCGGGTGCGACCGAACTGGCCGACGAACTGCGGGAGTTGGGTGCCGAGGTGACCGTCGCCGGCTGCGACACCGCCGATCCCGTCGCACTGGCCGCGCTGCTGGCCGCGATCCCGCGCGAGCACCCGCTCACCGCGGTGGTGCACTGCGCCGGCACCCTGGACGACGCCACCCTGCCCGCACTGACCGCGGAGCGCCTGACCGCCGTGCTGCGGCCCAAGGCGGACGCCGCCTGGAACCTGCACCGGCAGACCCGCGACCTCGACCTGGCGGCCTTCGTGCTGTACTCCTCGGTGGCCGGCACGATGGGCAACCCGGGCCAGGCCAACTACGCCGCGGGCAACTGCTTCCTGGACGCACTGGCCGCGCGCCGCCGGGCCGCCGGCCTGCCCGCGACCTCGCTCGCCTGGGGCCTGTGGGACCCGAGCGGCGGCATGGCCGGCACGCTCGGCACCCAGGACCGCATCCGGATCGAGCGCTCGGGCATGCTGCCGCTCGACCCCGCCGGCGGGATGGCCCTGTTCGACCGCGCGCTGACCGCCGGCCACCCGGCCGTCGTCCCGGCCCGACTCGACCTCCCGGCGCTCCGCCGGCTCGCCGCCGACCCGGTGGCGCTGCCCGCACTGCTCGGCGCGCTGGTCGGCCCGGTGGCCGCACGGCCGGCCGCCGCGACCCCAGGGGGATCCCAACTCGCCCGGCGAATAGCCGAGTTGAGTGACGCCGATGCCACGCCGATGCTGTTGGAGCTGCTCCACCGGCAGATCGCCACCGTGCTCGGCAACGACCCGAGCGACCCCGTCGACCCGACCCAGCCGTTCAAGGACCTCGGCTTCGACTCGCTCACCGCCGTCGAGCTGCGCAACGTGCTCAACAAGGCCAGCGGCCTGCGGCTGCCCGCCACCCTGCTGTTCGACTACCCGACCCCGGCCGAGCTGGCCGCCGAGCTGCTCACCCGGCTGCGCGGGACCGAGCCGGCCCGGCCCGCCGCCGCACCGGCGGTCGCGGCGGCCGTGGACGAGCCGATCGCCATCGTCGGGATGGGCTGCCGGTTCCCCGGCGGCGCGGACTCGCCCGACGGGCTGTGGCGGCTGGCCGTGGACGGGATCGACGCGATCGGCGAGTACCCCGGGGGCCGCGGCTGGAGCCTGGACGAGCTGTACGACCCCGAGCCCGGCCTGGCCGGCCGCACCTACGTGCGCCAGGGCGGCTTCCTGGCCGACGCCGGCGGCTTCGACGCGGAGTTCTTCGGGATCAGCCCGCGCGAGGCCGAGGCGATGGACCCGCAGCAGCGGCTGCTGCTGGAGGTCTCCTGGGAGACCCTGGAGCACGCCGGGATCACGCCCGGCACCCTGCGCGGCACCCAGGTCGGCGTCTTCGCCGGCGTGGCCGGCCAGGAGTACGGCGCCGGGTCCGCCACCACCCAGGAGGCGGTGGCCGGTTACGTGCTGACCGGCTCGACCACCAGCGTGGCCTCCGGCCGGATCGCCTACACCATGGGCCTGGAGGGCCCGGCCGTCACGGTCGACACCGCCTGCTCGTCCTCCCTGGTCGCGGCGCACCTGGCGGTCCAGGCGCTGCGCGGCGGCGAGTGCACCATGGCACTGGCCGGCGGGACCACCATCATGGCCACCCCGGGGATCTTCCTGGAGTTCAGCCGGCAGCGCGGCATGGCGCCGGACGGGAGGTGCAAGCCCTTCGCCGCCGCGGCGGACGGCACCGGCTGGGGCGAGGGCGTCGGCATGATCCTGCTGGAACGGCTCTCCGACGCCGAGCGCAACGGCCACCGGGTGCTGGCGCTGATCCGCGGCTCGGCGGTCAACCAGGACGGCGCCAGCAACGGGCTCACCGCCCCCAACGGCCCCTCCCAGCAACGCGTGATCCGGGCCGCGCTGCGCAGCGCCGGGCTCGCACCGGCCGACGTCGACGCGGTCGAGGCGCACGGCACCGGCACCGTGCTCGGCGACCCGATCGAGGCGCAGGCCCTGCTCGCCACCTACGGCCAGGACCGCCCCGAGGACCGGCCGTTGCTGCTCGGCTCGATCAAGTCCAACATCGGGCACACCCAGGCCGCCGCCGGCATCGCCGGGATCATCAAGATGGTGCAGGCGCTGCGGCACGGCCGGCTCCCGCTGACCCTGCACGTCGACGAGCCGTCACCACACGTCAACTGGTCCACCGGCGCGGTCCGGCTGCTCACCGAGACCACGCCCTGGCCGGAGACCGGCCGGCCCCGGCGGGCGGGCGTCTCCTCGTTCGGGATCAGCGGCACCAACGCGCACCTGATCCTGGAGGCCGCCCCCGGGACCGCGCCGGTACCCGCCGCCGGGCCCGACGCCGAGCCGCCGGCCGTGCTGCCGCTGGTGCTCTCCGCCCGGTCCCCCGAGGCGCTCCGGGCGCAGGGCCGCCGGCTCGCCGAACACCTCGCGGCCGCGCCGGAGGTCCGTCCGGTCGACCTGGCCTTCTCCCTGGTCACCGGCCGCGACCTGCACCCGCACCGGGCCGTGGTGGTGGGCGGCGACCCGGACGAGCTGCGCTCCGGCCTGGCCGCGCTGGCGGAGGGCGTCGCCTGGCCCGACACCGTCGAGGGGCTGGCCGGCGCCCCGGGCAAGGTGGCGTTCGTCTTCCCCGGCCAGGGCTCGCAGTGGGACGGCATGGCCCGCGAGCTGCTGGACGGCTCCGAGGTCTTCCGGGCGAGCATCGGGGAGTGCGCGGACGCGCTCGCCCGGTACACCGACTGGTCGCTGCTCGACGTGCTGCTGGACCGCCCCGGGGCGCCGCCGGCGGACCGGGTCGACGTCGTGCAGCCGGTGCTCTTCGCGGTGATGGTCTCGCTGGCCCGGCTCTGGCAGGCGGCCGGGGTGCGCCCGGACGCGGTGATCGGCCACTCCCAGGGCGAGATCGCCGCCGCCGTGGTGGCCGGCGCGCTCTCGCTGGACGACGCCGCCCGGGTCGTCGCGCTGCGCAGCCGGGCGCTGACCGAGCTGGCCGGCAGTGGCGCGATGGCCAGCATCCCGCTCCCGGCCGAGCAGGTCGGGGCCCGGCTGGCCGGGTTCGACCTCACGGTGGCGGTCCACAACGGTCCGGCCGCCACGGTGGTGGCCGGCGCCGCCACGGAGGTCGAGCGCTTCGTCCAGGAGTGCCAGGCGGAGGGCCTGCGGGCCCGCACCATCCCGGTCGACTACGCCTCGCACTCCCCCCAGGTCGAGGCGATCCGCGAGCGCCTCCTCGCCGAACTCGACGGGCTGACCCCGCGCACCGGCGACCTGCCGCTCTACTCCACGCTCACCGGCGAACCGCTCGACACCACCGTGATGACCGCGGAGTACTGGTACGAGAACCTCCGCCGGCCGGTCCAGTTCGAACGGGCCGTCCGGGCGCTCGCCGCGGCCGGCCACCGCGGGTTCGTCGAGGCGAGCCCGCACCCGGTGCTCACCGTCCCCACCGCGGAGATCCTGGACGGCGCCGGCACCGTGGTCGGCACCCTGCGCCGCGACGACGGCGGGCAGCGGCGCTTCCTCGGCTCGCTCGCGCAGGCCCACGTGGCCGGCCTCCGGGTCGACTGGGAGCGGCTGCTCACCCCGGCGGCTCCCCGTCAGGTCCCGCTCCCCAGCTACCCGTTCCAGCACCGCCCGTACTGGCTGCGCGCCGCCGGCCGCGCCGACGCCGCCGGCGCCGGGCTGTCCGCCACCGGGCACCCCCTGCTCAGCGCCGGAACCTCACTGCCCGGCGGCGGGTCGCTCTTCACCGGTCGGGTCTCCGTCGAGGACCACCCCTGGCTCGCCGACCACGCCGTGCACGGCACGGTGCTGCTGCCCGGGACCGCCTTCGTCGACCTGGCCCTCGCCGCGGCCGGGCGGACGGGCTGCGACGAGGTCGGCGAGCTGACCCTGGAGGCACCGCTGGTGCTGCCCGAGCACGGCGCCGTGCTGCTGCAGGCCCTGGTCGGCGCGGCCGACGAGCACGGCGGCCGCTCGTTCGCGCTGCACTCCAGGAGCGCGGCGGAGGACGACTCGGACGGCTGGGTCCGGCACGCCACCGGCACCCTGGTCCGGGCCTCCGAGCGGTCCGCCGCCCCGGAGTCGGAGTGGCCACCGCCCGGCGCCACCAGGCTGGCCGTGGACGGCTTCTACCCCGCGCTGGCCGAGGCCGGGCTCGACTACGGCCCCGCCTTCCAGGGCGTCCGGGAGATCTGGCGCGACGACGCCGGCGTCTGGGCCGAGGTCCTCCTGGACGAGAACGTCGGCCCGAACGGCTTCTCGCTCCACCCCGCGCTGCTCGACGCGGCGCTGCACCCGGCCACCTCCCTGCTGACCGGCCAGGACGGCCTGCGGATCCCGTTCTCCTGGACCGGGGTGCGAGCCCGGGCCGGCGAACACCGGCGGTTGCGGGTGCGGCTGACGGCGACCGGGGCCGACAGCGTGGCGCTCCGGCTGACCGACGAGCACGGCGGGCCGATCGCCGAGGTCGCCGACCTCGCCCTGCGCCCGCTCTCCCGGGAGCTGCTCGCCTCGCTGCGGGCCGGCACCCGGCAGCCGCTGCTCCGGCTCGGCTGGACTGCGGCCCCCACGCAGGCGGCACCGACCGGGCCCGGACAACCGGCGGCCGGCCACTGGGCCGTGGTCGGGGACCGCGAACTGACCGAGGCGCTGCGGGCCGCCGGGGCCGAGGCCACCGACCACGCCACCCTCGCGGAGCCCGCCGGAGACCCGGCCCGGCGGGCCAGGGCGCTGCTGGCAGGGGCGCTGACGGTGGTCCAGGAGTTCCTCGCCGAGCCGGAGTCCACCGAGCGGCGCCTGGTCCTGGTCACCCGCGGCGCGGTCGCGCCCGACGGCGAGCAGTCGGTCGACCCGGCCGCCGCCAGCCTCTGGGGCCTGCTCCGGACGGCCCAGTCGGAGCACCCGGAGCGGCTGGTGCTGCTCGACCTGGACGGCGAGCCGGCCTCCTACCGCGCCGCGGCCTCCGCCCTGGCCACCGGGGAGCCCCAACTGGCCGTGCGCTCGGGGACCGCCCTGGTCCCCCGACTGGACCGGGTCGCCGACACCGACCCCGACCCCGACCGGATCGCGTTCCGGCCCGAGGGAACCGTGCTGATCACCGGCGGCACCGGCGTGCTCGGCGCCGCGCTGGCCCGGCATCTGGTGGTCGACCACGGCGTGCGCCGGCTGCTGCTCACCAGCCGACGCGGATCGACCGCCGGGGGAGCCGACGAACTCGCGTCCGAGCTGCGGGAGTCGGGCGCCGAGGTGACCATCGCGGCGTGTGACGTGGCGGACCGTGCCGCGCTGGCCACGCTGCTCGAGGAGCACCCGGTGTCGGCGGTCTTCCACGCCGCCGGCGTGCTCCGCGACGCGACCGTCGACTCGCTGACCCCCGAGCACCTGGACACCGTGCTGCCGGCGAAGGCGGACGCGGCCTGGCACCTGCACGAGCTGACGAAGGACCGGCAGCTCAGCGCCTTCGTGCTCTACTCCTCCGCGGCCGGCGTGCTCGGCGCGCCGGGCCAGGCCAACTACGCCGCCGCCAACACCTTCCTGGACGCGCTCGCCCAGCACCGCCGCGCCCTCGGGCTGCCCGCCACGGCGCTCGCCTGGGGCCTGTGGGCGGAGGCGTCCGGGCTGACCACCGGCGTCGAGACGGCCCGGCTGGAACGCGGCGGCCTGAGCGCGATGCCCACCCAAGCGGCCCTGGAGCTGTTGGACACGGCCCTGGCCGGCGCGGCTCCGGCGCTGGTCGCCGCCCACCTCAACTGGCCGGCCCTGCGCCAGCGGGCGGCCGGCGGGACCCTCCCGGCGGTGCTGCGCGGCCTGGTCCGGGCGCCCGCCCGACGCGGCGGCCCCGGCGGCCCGGAGGCGCTGCGCGCGCAGTTGGCCGGTCTGGACCCGACCGGGCGCCGCAAGCTCGTCCTGGAGTCGGTGCGGGCCACCATGGCGGCCGTGCTCGGCCACTCGACGGCCGAGGCCATCGCGCCGGAACGGTCCTTCCAGGAGCTGGGCTTCGACTCGCTGACGGCGGTCGAGCTGCGCAACCGGCTCGCCGCGGCCACCGGTCTGCGGCTGCCCGCCTCGCTGGTCTTCGACCACCCCAGCGCCGCCGCCGTCGCCGACCACCTGCTGACCGGCCTGGTGGCGGGCGAGGCCGACCCGTCCGAGCTGGCCCTCGGCGAGCTGGAGAAGCTGGAGGCGACCCTGCTGGCGCTGTCCCCGGACGACCGGGCCCGGCCCCACCTGACCGCCCGCCTCCAGCGCTTGCTGACCCGCTGGAGCGAGGCCGGGGACGACGGCGCCACCGCCGTCGGCGACCGAATCGACGAGGCGACCGTCGACGAGGTCTTCGACTTCATCGACAGGGAACTCGGAAGGTCCGCGAAATGAAGGGGGATCGAGCAGCGATGGCGAACGAGGAGAAACTCGTCGAGTACCTCAAGTGGGTGACGGCGGATCTGCACCGGACCAGACAGCGGCTTCAGGACCTGGAGTCCGAGCCGATCGCGATCGTCGCGATGGGCTGCCGGTATCCGGGGGACGTCCGCTCCCCCGAGGACCTCTGGGAGCTGGTCAGCGAGGGCCGGGACGCGGTCGCCGGCCTGCCCGAGGGGCGCGGCTGGCCGGACGGGCTGTACGACCCGGACCCGGACGCGCCGGGTCGGAGCTCCGCCCAGGAGGGTGGCTTCCTGTACGACGCGGACCAGTTCGACGCCGCGTTCTTCGGCATCAGTCCGCGCGAGGCACTGGCGATCGACCCGCAGCAGCGGCTGCTGCTGGAGGTCGCCTGGGAGACCTTCGAGCGCGCCGGCATCACGCCGGGCTCGCTGCGCGGCGAGCCGGTCGGCGTGTTCGCCGGGGTGATGTACGGCGACTACGGCTCCCGGCTGATCGGCCGGACGCCGGCCGAGGTCGAGGGCCTCACCGGCACCGGCAGCGCGGGGAGCGTCGCCTCCGGCCGGGTCGCCTACACCTTCGGCTTCGAGGGGCCGGCGCTCAGCATCGACACCGCCTGCTCCTCGTCCCTGGTGGCGGTCCACCTGGCCTGCCAGGCGCTGCGCCGGGGCGAGTGCACGATGGCGCTGGCCGGGGGCGTCACCGTGATGGCCACGCCGGGCGTCTTCGTCGAGTTCAGCCGGCAGCGCGGGCTGGCCGCCGACGGCCGCTGCAAGTCCTTCGCCGCGGCCGCCGACGGCACCGGGTGGGGCGAGGGCGTCGGGCTGGTGCTGCTGGAGCGGCTGTCGGACGCGCGAGCCAACGGCCACCGGGTGCTCGCGGTGGTCCGGGGCAGCGCCGTCAACCAGGACGGCGGCAGCAACGGTCTCACCGCACCCAACGGTCCGTCCCAGGAGCGCCTGGTGCACGCGGCGCTGGCGAACGCCCGGCTGGTCCCCGACGACGTGGACGCCGTCGAGGGACACGGCACCGGCACCGTGCTGGGCGACCCGATCGAGGCGCAGGCGCTGCTCGCCACCTACGGCCGGAACCGGCCGGTCGACCGGCCGCTCTGGCTCGGCTCGCTGAAGTCGAACATCGGTCACACCCAGGCCGCGGCCGGGATCGGTGGTCTGCTGAAGATGGTGCTGGCCCTGCGACACGGCGCGCTGCCCAAGACCCTGCACGTCGACCGGCCCTCCCCGCACGTGGACTGGACCGCGGGCTCGGTGCGGCTGCTGACCGAGACCACGCCCTGGCCGGCCACCGACCGGCCGCGCCGGGCCGCCGTCTCCTCGTTCGGCATCAGCGGCACCAACGCCCACGTCATCCTGGAGGAGGCGGCACCCGCCGCCGAGCCGGTCCCGGACGACGCCGAGCCGGGGGTCACGGTCTGGCCGCTCTCCGGCCGGACCCCGCGGGCGCTGCGCGACCAGGCTGTCCGGCTGCTCGACTTCACCACCGCCAACCCCGAGCTCCCAGCCGCGCTGGTGGCCCGTGCCCTGGCCACCACCCGGACCCGCTTCCAGCACCGCGCGGTGATCGTGGCCGCCGACCGGGAGGCCACCCTCGCCGGGCTGGCGGCGCTGGCCGAGGGCGGCTCGTCCGCCGCGCTGGTCCAGGGGGTGGCCCGCCCGGGCGGGCGGACCGCGTTCATGTTCAGCGGCCAGGGCAGCCAGCGGCCCGGCATGGGCCGGGCGCTGCACGAGCGCTTCCCGGCCTTCGCCGAGGCCTTCGACCAGGTCTGCGCCGAGCTCGACCGGCACCTGGACCGGCCGCTGCGCGAGTTGGTCTTCGCCACCCCGGACACGGCGGGGGCCGAGCTGCTGCACACCACCGAGTACACCCAGCCGGCGCTCTTCGCGCTGGAGGTCGCCCTCTACCGCCTGGTGGTCTCCTGCGGGGTGACGCCCGACTACCTGATCGGCCACTCGATCGGCGAGTTGACCGCGGCCCACCTGGCCGGGGTGTTCTCGCTCGCCGACGCCGCCGCCCTGGTCACCGCCCGCGGCCGGCTGATGCAGGGCCTGCCCGGGGACGGCGCGATGGTCGCCCTGCAGGCCACCGAGGACGAGGTCCGCCCGCTGCTGGAGGGCCTGCCGGACGTCGACGTCGCCGCCGTGAACGGGCCCGACTCGCTGGTCGTGTCGGGCGCCAGGGGGTCCGTGCTGTCGATCGCCCAGCAGTGGCGGGAGCGCGGCCGGAAGACCAAGCGGCTGACCGTCAGTCACGCCTTCCACTCGCCGCACGCCGACGCGATCCTGGACGACTTCCGGACCGTCGCGGAGCGGGCCGCCTACCACCCGCCGGCCATCCCGGTGGTCTCCAACGTCACCGGCGCGCTCGCCACCGCCGAGCAGCTCACCGATCCGGGCTACTGGGCCGCGCACATCCGCGCCGCGGTCGACTTCGACCGGGGCGTCCGGACGCTGCGCGAGGCGGGCGTCAGCACCTTCCTGGAACTGGGCCCCGACGCGACCCTGGCCGGCCTGGTCGGCGGCACCCCGCTGCTCCGGGCCGACCGGCCCGAGCAGACCGCGCTGCCGGCCGCGATCGCCGCGCTGGACGTCGGCGGGACGGCCGTCGACTGGTCCGCGCTGCTCGGCGGGCCGGACCCGGTCCATCTCGACCTGCCCACCTACCCGTTCCAGCGCCAGCGCTACTGGATCGACCCGATCCCGCTCGCCCCGCTCGCCGATTCCGACCAACTCCCCTCCGCTGAGTCGGAGTTCGACACCGAGCCGGCGATACCGGCGCTGGCACGGCTGGCCGGGCTGTCCTCCGCCGACCGTCCGCCCGCCGTGCTGGAGGTGGTGCTCGGTCACACCGCCGCCGTCCTCGGGGTGCTGCGGTCCGACACCCTCGACCCCGACCACGACTTCCTCCAGCTGGGCCTCACCTCGTTCACCGCGCTCGAACTCACCCGGCTGATGGCCGACGACGGCATCGAGGTCACTCCCGGCATGGTCTACGACAACCCGACCCCGCGCCTGCTCGCCGAACACCTCTCCGACGAGCTGACCGGCCTCCTGCAGGAGGTGGCCTCGTGACCGTCACCCGGATCGCGCCCGAGCGCCGGCACACCCTGCAGTTCCTGCGCGAGATCCGCGCCTTCTCGCCGGTCTTCCTGGACACCGAGGTCGACATGTCGATGATCCAGCGGCACCGCGCGGCGGCCCGGGAGCGCGGCGAGCGCTACTCCGTGGTCTCGTACGTGCTGCACGCCGGCGGGCGCGTGCTGGACCGGCACCCGGAGGCCAACGCGGCGATCCGCGGTACCGCGCGGCCCAAGATCGCCCGGTACTCCTCGGTCAACGGCAAGGTCACCCTGGACAAGACCATCGGCGGGCAGCGGGTGGTGCTCTCCACCGTGCTGCCCGACCTGCAACGCGCCGAACTGGCGGAGATCCAGCACCGGCTGGCGCACCACCGCGACGGGGATCCCGAACGGATGCCGGAGTACGCCCCGACCCGACTGCTGCACCGGCTGCCCTGGCCGTTCGGCGGCTGGCTGTTCCGGCTCGGGGTGCGCCCGCTGCGGCGGCGCGCGGGAGCCTTCGGCACCTTCGCGGTGACCTCGCTGTCGCACCGGCCGGTGGACGGCTTCGCCTCGGTGGGCGGCACCACGATCACGCTGGGCCTGGGCCAGGTGGCGGACCGTCCGGTGGTCCGCGCCGGCGAGGTGGTGGCGGCACCGACGATGCGGCTCACCCTCACCTTCGACCACCGGGTGATCGACGGCGCGGAGGCCGCGGACGTGCTGGCCGACCTCAAACAGGCGCTGGAGTCCTTCGGGACGGCGCACGAGCGGCCGGCCGCCGCCGGCCCGGTCCGCGGGGAGCGGCGATGAACGACGTCCGGGAGCTCAAGCAGTATGTGGGTGCCCACGCACGCGGTCAGCGGATCGGGAACTACACCGAGATCCTGGACCGGATCACCCACGACGAGGAGGGCCGGGGCTCCTGGGTCGGCGAGTGGTCCGCCGAGGCGGAGCGGCTGAGCCGGGCGGGCCGCCACCTGGAGGCGTGCCGGCACTACATCATGGCCCGGTTCCCCTACGTGGACGGTCCTGCCCGGCTGGCCGCGCAGGACCGCGGCCTCGCCGCGTTCGAGCGCTGGCGGGCGGAGGGCCAGGACGTCCACCGGCTGGAGGTCGAGCTGAAGGGCGGCCGGGTGGCCTGCTGGCAGAGCGGGCTCTCCGGCACCGACCGGCGGCCACTGCTGCTGCTGATGGGCGGGAACGTCAGCGTCAAGGAGCAGTGGGCGCCGACCCTGGCGGTCTTCCGCCGGCTCGGCATGGCGGCGATCGTCACCGAGCTGCCGGGCTGCGGGGAGAACCCGCTGCCGTACGACGCGGACAGCCCGGCCATGCTCTCCGGCCTGCTGGACGCGGTCGCGGACCGGGCCCGGGTGTCCGAGACCTACGCCCTGGCGATGAGCTTCAGCGGCCATCTCGCGCTGCGCTGCGCGCTGGACGACCACCGGATCCGCGGGGTGCTCACCGTGGGGGCCCCGATCAGCGGGATCTTCGCCGACCCCGAGTGCCAGGCGCGGATCCCCCGGATCACCGTGGACGCGCTGGTCCACATGACCGGCGGCAGCCGCCACCGGCTCTTCGAGGAGCTGCGCGGCTGGGCGCTGACCGCCGACGAGCTGGCCTCGCTCGAGATCCCGGTCGGCTACGTCGCGAGCCGGCGCGACGAGATCATCCCGGCCGGCGATCCCGAGTTGCTGCGCGCGCACCTGCGCCGGCTGCGGCTGCTGGTCCACGACGACGTGCACGGCGCGCCGGACCACGTCACCGAGACCCAGCTCTGGACCGCCTGGCGGCTGTCGCAGATGCGCGGTGGTGCCGTTCCGCAGGCCGCCGCGCTGCAACTGCTCTGGCGCCTCGCCCGGTTCCGCGGCCGCTTCGCCCGCCCCCGGGGCTGAACCACCCCCTCGCCCGCGCCCGGTCCGGCCGACCCCACTCGGCCGGGCCGGGCGCACTGCTGCCGGTCCGTCACGCGTCGCGGGTCCGGAACGCCACGTAGGCCGCGCCGAGCACCCCGCCGGTGACGGCACCCATCAGCCCGAGCCCGGGCCAGGGGCGCAGCAGCCGGGGGTCGCGGTGGACCGTCATGATCTGGGCGCCGGCCCGGGTCGGCCAGTAGGTCGCCACCCAGCGGGCCAGCGGCCCGGGCAGCGTGGGCGAGAAGGCCGGCAGGATCAGCGTCACCACGAAGAGCGAGGTGGCCGCGCCCGAGGTGCTGCGCAGCAGCCCGCCCACCCCGAGCCCGAGCAGTGAGGTGGCCGCGAGGTAGACCCCGCCGCCGAGCACCGCCCGCAGCGACTCGACGTCGCGCAGCGTGGCGTGCGGCGCGCCGTGCCGGGCGAGCATCGACTGGCCGCCGAGGAAGCCGCCGCAGGTCGCGACCAGGCCCACCGGCAGCGCCGTCGCGCCGAGCACCACGGCCTTGGCGGCCAACAACTGGCCGCGGTGCGGCACCGCGGTGAGGGTATTGGTGATGGTCCCGGTGTTGTACTCGGCGGTCATCGACTGCGCCCCGAGCAGGCTGATCGTCAACTGGGCCAGCAGGTGGCCGCGCAGGCTGATCTCGGTCGGATCGAAGGCCGCCCGGTCGGCGGCGGACATCGCGCCGTACTGCTCGCCCGCCGAGTTGCTGGTGAGGGCGGCGAGGCCGACACCGGCGACCACCGTGCCGAGCGTGAGGTAGCGGCCGGACCGGGTGGTGAGCAGCTTCTCCCACTCCGACGCGACCAGGTCGCGGAACCGGGGCGGGCGCTCGGTGTGGGTCCGCCGGCGGCCCCGGCGCACCTTGCCGAGCAGCCCGCGGCGCGGCGCCGACACCGCACCGGCCCGCGGCGCCGCGGTGGTGTCCACCACGACGACCTCGGAGTTGGCCTGACCGGCGCCGAACTCGGCGCTGGCGCCGGTCAGTTCCATGAACGCCTCCTCCAGGGTGCGCCGGGTGGAGGAGAGTTCGTGCAGCTCGACACCGGCGGCGGCGGCCATCGTGCCGATCTTGGCGCTGTCGAGCCCGGTGACCGCGAAGGTCGCGTCGTCGATGGCGCGGATGGCCGCGCCGGCGTCGGCCAGCTCGGTGCCGAAGGCCGCCGCGTGCGGGGTGCGGACCAGCGTCTCGGGCACCGAGGTGGCGTCGGTGAACGCCGCCACGCTCATGTCGGCGAGCAGCCGGCCACCGCCGATGACCAGCAGGTGGTCCGCGGTCAGCGCCATCTCGGCCATCAGGTGGCTGGAGACCAGGACGGTCCGCCCCTCGGCGGCCATCCGCCGCATCAGCCCGCGGAACCAGACGATGCCCTCGGGGTCGAGGCCGTTGAGCGGCTCGTCGAGCACCAGCACCGGCGGATCGCCGAGCAGCGCGGCGGCCAGGCCGAGGCGCTGCAGCATGCCCAGTGAGAAGGTCGCGGCCCGCCGGTTCGCCACCCGCTGGAGGCCGACCAGCTCCAGCACCTCCGGCACCCGGGCGGGGTCGATGCCGTTGCTGCGCGCCAGCACCTGCAGGTGCTGGGCCGCGGTCCGGCTCGGGTGCACCGCGCGGGCGTCGAGCAGCGCGCCGACCTGGCAGAGCGGCGCCGGCAGGTCGGCGAAGCGCTGGCCGTCGAAGGTGACGGTGCCGGCGGTGGGGGCGTCCAGCCCCAGGATCATCCGCAAGGTGGTGGTCTTCCCCGCGCCGTTGGGCCCGAGGAAGCCGGTGACCTCGCCGGGACGGACCGTGAAGGTCATCCCGTCGACGGCGGTGACCTCACCGAACCGCTTGCTGAGCCCACGGACCTCAATCATCGGACCTCCGTTGGTGTGGCCGCCCGGGGCGGCGCGCGCGTCGGCTGCCTCACGAGTGCGCGTTCAAATGACCAGGATTGAACTCTAGTCAAGCACAGTTCAGCCCGCCCGTCCCTACTATTGACGATTTTTCAAATCTAGTCATACGTTAGATACCAAGGGGAGGAGCGACAGTCGCCATGATCACGACTTCACAGGTCCGACGGTGGCGGGGACCGACCGCCGTCGCACTCGGCATCCTCATGGTGGGACTCGACAACTACGTGGTGGTCACCACCCTGCCGACGATCAGGGCGCAGCTCAGAACCGGCATCGCACAGTCCCAGTGGGTCATGACGGCCTATCTCCTCGGCTGGGTGTGCGCCCTGCTGCCCGCCGGACGGCTGGGCGGGCGGTTCGGCCGCCGGCGCTTCCTGCTGGCCGGCCTGGCGGTCTTCGGGGTCGCCTCGGCGACGGCGAGCCAGTGCACCTCGGCGGGTGCGCTGATCGCGACCCGGGCCGCGATGGGCCTGGGTGCCGCGCTGATCATGGCGCTCACCCTGCCGGTGATGGCGGACGCGTTCCCCGGCGACCGCCGCTCCCCGGCGACCGCGGTGACCACGGCCGCGGTGATGCTCGGCATGCCGCTGGGACCACTCGTCACCGGGCTCCTGCTCACCCGCTTCTCCTGGGGCTCGGTCTTCCTGCTGAACCTGCCGATCGTGGCGCTGGCGATCTCCGGCATCGCGTGTTCGGTGCCGGAGAGCCGGGATCCGTACGCCCTGCCGATGGACTGGCCGGGCCTGCTGCTCTCCGGGACCGGCGTCACCGCGCTGGCCTACGGGATCATCAGCGGGCCCGCCGACGGCTGGTCCGCGCCCCACGTCCGGGCCGCCCTGGCCGCGGGCGTCGTCCTGCTGGCGGCCTTCGCCCGGCACGAGCTGACCACCGCCGCACCCCTGCTCGAGCTGCGGGTACTGGCCGACCGACAGGTCGCCCCGGCGGTCGCGGCGAGCGCCGTCGCCAGCCTCACCACCAGCGGGACGCTCTTCGCGCTCACCCCCTTCCTGCAGACCGTCCGGCACGGCAGCGCCCTGGCGACCGGGGTCGACCTGCTGCCACTGGCCGTCGGCGTGACGGCCGGCGGCGCGGTCAGCGACCTGCTGGCCGACCGGTGGGGCGGCCGGACCACCCTCTGCTCGGGGCTGTTGCTGGCCGCCGGCGGGGAGGCGGCGCTCATCCGACTCACGCCGGGCAGCGGGTGCCCGGTGATCCTCGCCGCCCTGGCGCTCTTCGGCACCGGCCTGGGGATCACCTCGACGGCCGCCTCGGACGCCGTCCTCGACGCGCTGCCGCGGGCCCGGCTCCGAGCCGGCGGCGGGTTGTCCCGCTTCCTGCAGAGCCTGGGCACCGCACTCGGCCCGGCACTGCTGGGGACCGTGCTGAACACCGCCTACCGGAACCGTGCGAGCGACTCCGCCACCGCCTCGCCGGCCACTCTCGTCCCGGCGGCCTACGGCACCGGAATCCACTGGGCGATGTCCGTCGGCACCGGCCTGCTGCTGCTCACGGCACTGGCGGTACTGATCTTCATACGAATTAGAGTTGACGAACTTTGAAATTTAGTTCTATGGTGGAGAATGTGAATTCGACCCGTCTACCGAGTGGATCCGGCGCCCGTCAGGTGCGCGCGGAGCGGATCCTCGACATCACCGCCGAGCTGCTCACCCAGCACGGCTACCGGCGGGTCACCATCGACGACGTGGCCGGCCGGGCCGGGGTCGGCAAGGGCACCGTCTACCTGCACTGGAAGACCCGCGAGGCGCTCTTCTGGGCGGCCCTGCAGCGCGAGGCGCTGAGGCTCTTCGACCAGTTGGCGGCCGACCTCCAGCAGGATCCGGAGCTGGCGCTGCCGCACCGGCTGATGCGGGTGATCTTCCTGGAGAGCGTCCGACGCCCGCTGGTGCGGGCGCTGCTGCTCTCCGACCCGGTCCTGCTGGGCAACCTGGCGCAGGACGAGAGCGTCCGCGCTGCCCAGCAGGAGCTGGCCGAGAACCCCGACTACCTGCAGCTGCTCAGCGAGGAGGGCGCGCTCCGGCCCGGCCTGACCGCGGCGGGTGCGCTGCACCTGCTGTCCAACGTCACCCGCGGCTTCGCCACCGCCGACGAACTCGGCGAGGACGACGGGCTGGCCCTGGAGGAGCGCGCCGACCTGCTCGCCTACGTGTTGGAACGCGCGCTGGAGCGCGACACCCCGCTGCCCGCCGAGGGCCTGTCCACGCTGAACAAGCGCGTGATCGACATGTTCACCGCGATGGCCGACGGCCACCGCGAGCAGCTGAGCCGCGCGTTCTGAGCCACGCGCCGCGTACCGTGGCGGCGGCGGTCATCCCGCCTCCCGGCAGCTGTTCAGCTCGACCTTGTCGCTCTTGCTGCGGTAGCTGACCACGAGCTTGCGGGCGGACTCCGCGAGGGCCGCCTCCGGCAGCGGGACCTGCAGGTCGGTGGGCAGGTCGGCGCGCCGCCCCACCTTCAACTTCCGGTAGACCCTGGTGAGATGCTGCTCCACCGTGCTGACGGTGATGTAGAGCTGGTTGGCGATCTCGCGATTGGTGAAACCGAGTGACGCCAGCGCCGCGACCCGCAGCTCGGCGTCACTGAGCGAGGCCACGCCGGTGCGTCTACTCCCCCGCTGCTCCGGGATCCGCGCCACCGGGTCCGCCAGCCCCTTGGACAGCGTCTCGCGCAGCGGCTCGGCCTCGCACTCGCCCGCCAGCCGCAGCGCCTGGTCGGCCAGGCTCCGGGACCGGTCCGACTCCCCGAGCGAGCGGTGCGCGAAGCCCAGGTCGGCCAGGGCGTGGGCGAGTTCCAGCTGGTCGCCGGCGTACTGCAGGTTGGCGACGGCCTCCCGGAGCAGCGCCGGGCGCCGACTCAGCCCGCTGGCCTGGGCCAGCGTGCGCAGGGTGATCCCGCGGCTGCGGGACCGCTCGCCGCCCACCTTCACCAACTGCTCCTCGGCCAGCCGTTCGGCCTGCTCGCGCTCGCCCAGCCGCAGCAGGGCCGCGGCCGCCGCCGAGCGCCAGGGCACCAGGGCGGGCAGGTCCACGCCCCACCGGCCCATCAGGTCACCGCAGGTGAGGAAGTCCGAGACGGCCGCGTCGAATCGCTCGGTGACGAAGTAGTGGTGCCCGCGGGCGTACAGGTAGTGCAGCCCGTACCGGGTGCCGAGCATGCCGTTCGGAGTCGGCTGGCTCACCAGCGCCGCGGCCTCGTCGTGCTTGCCCATCGCGCTCTTCGCCAGCACCAGGCTGGCCACCGGCGCGCCGACCGCCACCCCCCAGCTGCGCGCCGGCAGTTGACGTAACGCGGCGCGGCCGCAGCGCTCGGCGGCCGGCGCGTCGCCCTGTCGGATCGCGGCCTCGGCGCGGACCGCGGAGAGCGTCGCCGCCCAGGTCGGCACCTGCCGCGCCGACGCCTCCTCGAGCAGCGGCTCGCACCAGGCCACCGCCCGGGCCGGCTGGTCGGCGTAGACCAGCGCGAGCAGCGCGGCCTCGATCGACTCCAGGGTGGTGTCGTCGAGGACCGCGGCCTGCAGGATCTGCTCGGCGCCGGAGACCGTCGACTCGTCCCCGCCACCGGTGAGCACGGCGGAGAGCAGCCCGGCCGCCCGCGACTGGAAGCTCGACAGGCTGGTCCGTTCCCGGCCACCGGTCGGTGAGGCGGCCAGGCGGTCGAGCAGTTCCGGGTACGAGGCCCGCAGCCACTGGGTCAGGGTGCGCAGCTCCGAGGCGATCTCCTGACTCTGCTCGGCCTCGCGCCCGAGCAGCGCCAGGGCCTCCACCGCGTCGTCCAACCGCCCGTGCCAGAGCATCGACCTGACCAGCACGGCCGCCTGGCGACCGGACAGCCGGCCGTCGCGCAGGGCCGCGCCGAGCGAGGTCAGGTGACGGGCCGAGCGGGCCGGGTCGACCCGCCACTCGGCCTGCACCAGCAGCATCGCGGTGGCCAGCCGCTCCTCCACACCGCCGGCCGTCTGCTCAGCCAACTCCAGGAACTCGATGGCGAGTTCGGCCTGGTCATCGCGGAGCGCCTGGCCCGCGGCAACCCGCAGGACCTCCGGCGCCCACGGGTCGGCGGCCTGGCCCGCGGCGATCAGGTGGCGGGCCACGCCGGTCGCCGGGCCCTGCATGGCGTGCAGCAGCCGGGCCGCGGCCAGGTGCAGGGTCGCGCGGCGTTCGGCGGACAGGTCGCCGAGCACGGCGGCCCGCGCCCCCGGGTGCCGGAACCCGCCGCCGGCGATGAACCCGGCGATCTCCAGGTCGTCGATGACCTGGGCGGTCATCTGGGGATCGAGGTCGAGCAGCCGTTCCACCATCTCCGGCGAGCTGGGCGTGTCCAGCACGGCCAGCGCGCGGGCGACCGCCAGCATGGCCGGATTGCCGCGGTGCAGGCAGGCCAGCACGGCCTGGCCGAAGGCGTCGCCCACCTCGGGCGCGCCGTCCGGCGGTTCGCCGCCGCTGACCGCGCCGGCCATCTGGCCGTCGTCCAGCAACGCCCGGACCAGCAGCGGGTTCCCACCGCTCACGGCGTGGTACCGGGCACCCCGGGCGCCGACCCGGTCCGCGCCCAGCTCCAGGGCGAGCATCCGCTCCACGCCGGCGACGGACAGCGGGCCGAGCCTGATCCGGCGGAACCCCGGCTGGCGCAGCAACTCGACCCGGAAAAGCGGGTTCCGGTGCTGCTCGTGCTCGGACTCGTTGAGCACGAAGAGCACCCGGGCGTAGCGCAGCCGTCGCATCAGGTACAGCAGGCAGTCCAGCGAGGCGACGTCCGCGTACTGCACGTCGTCGACCCCGATCACCACGGGGTGGGTGGCCGCCACCCGGGCCAGCCCGGCGCAGAGGCTGTCCAGCACGGAGGCGGAGGCCAGGCCGTCGCCCTCCAGACGGAAGCCCGCCGGCGCCGGCAGGGCGTCCGAGGCGGCACCGGCCAGCACGGTCGCCAGCAGCGAGAACACCGACTCGATGCCCGCCGGGGGCTTCTGGGCCGGCTGGAAGAGCTGGCCCAGCACGCCCATCGACACGGACTGGGTGGCGGCCGAGGCCAGCGCGGTGAGCAGCACCGCGCCCTGCTCCATCGCACTCTCGGCGAAGGTGTGCAGCAGTTCGGTCTTGCCGCTGCCGACCACCCCGCTGACCAGGGCGACCCGGCACCGGCCGGCCATGCTGGCCCGCAGCAGACCGCCTAACGCGGCAAGCTCGTTCTCGCGCTCGACAAGCGTGATCGTCACCATTCCCCCTGTGTCTCAGATCAACCGACGCCAGCCGGCCAAGCTGACGCCCCGTCGGACGAACACCCCGCGTCGCAGTGGTCGAAGGCCTCCCCTGGCGTGCCGCTGCACCTCGACGAATCACCGCAAGGGTAAATCCATCGTGGTTTTCGAACGAGTGGCCGCTAAGGAATTCGCGCCAAACATCTCGAGCGCGCCGGTTCGAACGCCGGTGGCGCGCCTCGGTGGGCGCGCCTCGGTGGCCCTCCGCCGCGCCGGCCGACCCGGAAGCGGATCACCGTGATCCGCAACAGTCGGGGGGTGCTGGTTCCGGGCCTGTCGGCACACTGGGCATCGCACCTCCTTGGGGCGAGCGGGACCAGTCAGAATGTATGACTGTCTGCGAAAAATAGTCAACCGCTTAAAGCTTGAGCAAAACCACCATCGACCGGAGCCCCGATCTGTCAGGGGCGGAAGCCGAAGCCTCGGCTTGGGGAGACTTTAGACCCGCTGCCGATGCTGGGTCCGTGCCCCGGGCGGTCATCCCGGTCCGTGTCAACTGCCCTGCCCCTCCCGGACATCCAGGGCCCACATCGTGGTCGCGCGACCCGGCCCGCCCATCCGAGCGAAGTGAGGTGCGATGCCTGAGACCAAGGCGAGCGTCGCGGCAGCCGACCCGCCGCTGACCCGCAGCGACGTCCACGAGGCCGCGGAACGGCTGGCCGGACGCGTACTGCGGACGCCGGTGCTGCGCAGCGACGAGCTGGACCGGCTGGCCGGTGCCCGGCTCTGGCTGAAGGCCGAGAACCTGCAGCGCGGCGGGTCGTTCAAGCTGCGCGGCGCGCTGCTGGCGGTCGAGCGGCTGGTGGCCGCCGGCTGCCTGGGCGTGGTCGCGCAGAGCACCGGCAACCACGCCATCGCGGTCGCGCTGGCCGCCGGCCAACTGGGCGTCCCGGCCACGCTCGTGCTGCCGCGCGACGCCGCACCCGGCAAGGTCCGCCGGATCCGCCAGGCCGGCGCCGAGGTGCTGCTGGTCGGCACGGTGCTGGCCGAGCGGGTCGCGGCCGTCGAGGAGCTGCGGCAGGTCCGCGGCTACGACGTGGTCGACCCGTACCAGAACCCCGACGTGGTCGCGGGCCAGGGCACCGCCACCGCCGAACTCCTCGACCAGGTACGGGCCGCGGGCAGCCGGCTGGACGCGGTGGTGCTGCCGGTCGGCGGCGGCAGCGCGGTGGCCGGGGCCTGCCTGGCGACCGCCGGAGAACACGTGGCCGTGATCGCGGCCGAGCCCTCGGCGGTGCCCGCGCTCACCGAGGCGCTGCGCGACGGCGAGCCGGTGAACGTCCCGGTGCGGCCGACCATCGCCGACGGGCTGCGCCCCGACCGGATCGGTCAACTGCCCTTCGACACCTGCCGCGCGGCGCTGACCGACGTGCTGACGGTCGAGGAGGCGGAGATCGCCGAGTCGCTCTGCCTGGCCCTCACGCACGCCCGGCTGCTCGTCGAGCCGGCCGCCGCCACCGCGCTGGCGGCGGCGCTGCGGCTCGCGGTCGCCCCCCGCTGGCGCGGACGCGACATCGGCGTGCTGCTCAGCGGCGGCAACGTCGAGGAGGGCCTGGTCGCCTCGCTGCTGACCGAGTACGCCGGCCAGTAGCCCCGGCCGGCCGTCAACCCGTTCACTTCACCAGACCGGAGGTACCCCGTGGCCACCTTCAAGGCCCTGCTGGTCGGCGGCCCCGCCGCCATTCGCGACGAGGACCGGGTGCAGCGGACCCACTCGCTCACCGAAGCCATCAAGCACCACCACTACGGCGGTTACGAGCATTTCCGGCACGCCGGCGACTTCACCTCGGTGGACGGCGAGGAGACGGCGGTCTTCGAGTGGACCGCGCGGACCGCCATCGCGGAGTGACCGCCTGGAACGTCGCGGGCCCGGCCGGTTCTGACGGCCGGGCCCACGGCATTTCACGCGAAGTATTCCCGGCGGATCGCAAAGGGCCCCGGCCGATTCTCTCGGCCGGGGCCCGGAAACCTCTTTCCAGGATTTCCCGTTCAGCAACCGTCCAGTAGTCCGGAGACCGCCTCGGCGAGTTCCTTGTCGGCCAGCATCGCACCGTGCTCGACATCGATCTCGATTTCCCGGGCGACCGCCAACCGACCGGCCGCCACTCCGGAGGAACGCATCGCCCGAAGTCCACTCAGCGGGCTGGCCGAGCTGAATGCCACCGCGCTCCTCCAACGCTCCAGCGGGTCTATCTCACTGGCCGCCGCGAGATAGCTCAGAAAGGACTCGAAGACGACGAAGAGTTCCTCGCGACGGGTCGCGTCCAGGCCGACCCGACTGAACGCCGGCTCACCGATCTCCCGGATCAGCCGGGTCAGTCCGACCTTCAGCGCGCCGATCTCCGGGGTCTGTTCGTGGACCCGCTGCCCGGCCTCCCGGGCCGCCGCGACATCCTGGTCGGAAATCACCGACGACATGAAGCCGACCACCTTGTGGTACTGCCACATCAGGGTCTGCGCGACGGAGATCTCCGGGTCGAAGATCACCAGCAGCGGTTCGGTCCGCTGCAGGCCGGCGACCCGCTCGGCCAGCGCGGCCGCGTAGACCGCGCCGGCGCAGAACCCCAACACGGCCTTGACCGGCGGGCGTTCCGCCGCCAGCCGGCGCGTCCAGTAGTCGAGGTAGCCCACCCCGGTCCGCGCGTGCTCGGTCCCGGCGGCCGGCGGAGCGGTCTCCCACACACCGAAATCCGTCCGCAGGTTGGCCACCAGATCGGAAAAGCGCGCCTCCGGCCGGCCGGTGGTGTCGAAATCCACCGCGAGTACGATCCCGGCCGATTCACCACCGTCCACCAGAGTCTTCCACGAGCCGGACTCCGCCATCACCACTCCTTGGTCGTGAGCCAAATAACCCTGCCTGAATGCTAATTTCTGGAGAATGCACCGGGCAGCCCCCTAGCACCCCTAGCGGACCCCCTATCCGCCGCTCCACGGCCAATCCCGGTGGGTGATCGGCCACTTAGGGGTACCGGCCCACAATGTCCGCCTTGTAGGGTCGGCCATAAAATATCGCAGCCCACCGGAATGGGCCTCCGCCCGTCCGGCAAGAGGAGGTTCCCATGGGACCCGCAGCGAAATCCGGCGCCGCGCCCGCCGGCCGATCCACGCGTGATCTCTCCGCGGCGACCCGCAAAGAGAAAGCCATGTGGCTGCTCGAACGCCTGGTCCCGGACGCCGCGGCCAACAACCTTTCGTTGGCGTTCCAGGTGGACGGCGAGCTGGACCCGACCACCCTGCAGCAGAGCCTGGACGTCCTGCTCCGCCGGCACGAGGTGCTGCGGACCGTCTATTTCACCTCCGGCGCCGAGCTGATGAAGGCCGTGGTTCCGGCGGAGGATTTCACCGTCCGGGTCGAGGAATTCGACGAGTTCACCCCGGCCGCCGAGGACATCGAGCTGGCGCTGCGCCCGTTCGTCACCCGGCGGTACGCCTTCGACGGCCGGCCGCTGGTCCGCGCCGGGCTCTTCCACCACCCCGACGGGCACGTGGTCTGCCTGGCCTTCCACCACCTGGTCTACGACATCATCTCCGGGACCACCCTGCTCCAGGAGCTGGTCGCGGCCTACGACCGGATCGTGGCCGGCCAGACCCCGCCCGCCGAACTGCTCGTCCCGGTCCCCACCTTCGTCGAGCCCGAGCCGACGACGGAGGACCTGGCCTTCTGGCGGGAGCAGTTGGAGGACTTCGACCCCGAGGTGCTCGACCTCGCGTGCGGCGCCCCGGACGGCGCCGACCCGACCCTGAAGGGCGACCAGCTCAGCCACCAGCTCTCCGCCGAGGCCCGGGCGGCCGTCGCCGGCCTGCAACGCGAGGCACGCGCACCGGAGGCCGTGGTCCTGCTCGCCGCGTACTACGTCCTGCTCGCCGCGCACGGCGCCGGCCCCGACATCACCGTCGGCTCACCGGTGAGCGTGCGCCCCCGGGAGGCGCCGGGGACGGTCGGCCACCACACCAACGTGCTCCCGCTGCGGGTCGCCGTCGACCCGGCGGAGGGCTTCCGCGGTCTGGTGCGGCGGGCCCGCGACAGGTACTTCGGCGCGCTGACCCACGCCGGCGTCCCGGTCGACAGCATCTCCGACCTGGTGCCCCGGGCGGGTTCCTCCTGGCGCAACCGGCTCTGCCGACACCTGTTCAACTACTTCCCGCAGCTGGGGCTGAACGACGGCCTCACGGTGAACGGCCAGCCGGCCCGCCCGCTGGTACTGGAGAACGGCTACAGCAAGTTCGACCTGGAGTTCTTCCTAGCCTCCGCCGACTCGGGCATCCGGATCATCGCCCGGTACGGGACGGACAAGCTGGAGCGGTCCGACGTCGAGGCGCTGCTGCTCCGCTACGACGCCCTGCTGGTCTCCTGCGCCGCCGACCCGGACCGGCCGATCGGGCAGCTCACGGTCTGGAGCGAGGAGGACCGGGCCGTGATCGAGGCGGCCAACGACACCGCGACGCCGGCCGAACCGGCCGACCTCCCGGCGGCGGTGCACGCGCACGTCCTCGCCACCCCGGACGCGGTCGCGCTGGAACAGGGCGACCGCACGGTCAGCTACCGCCAGTTGTGGCACGCGGCCCTCGACACCCGCGACCGCCTGGCGGCGGCGGGCGTCTCGGCGGGTGACATCGTGGCCATCGCGGCGGCCAGGTCACCCGAGCTGACCGCCACCGTGCTGGGCGTCTGGCTGGCCGGCGCCGCCTACCTCCCGGTCGACCCGGAGCACCCGGCCCAGCGGGTGGCCCACCTGCTGGCGGACTCCGACGCCAAGGTCATCTGCACCGACCGCGACCTGCCGCTGCCCACCGACCGCGCGATGGCCCGGCTGGCGCTGTCCGCGGTCGGCGCGACCGACCGCACCGAGGACGAGCGCCCCCCGGCCATCGACCCGGCCTCACCCGCCTACCTGATCTACACCTCCGGCTCCAGCGGCCGGCCCAAGGGCGCCCTGCTGCCGCACCGCGCGGTCGCCAACATCGCGGCCGACTACACCGTCCGGCTGCGGGCCACCCCCGACGACGCCACGCTCTGGATGACCACCTTCGCCTTCGACATGGCCAACCTGGAGCACTACGTGCCGCTCTACTCGGGCGGCCGGATCGTGATCGCGCCGGACGAGGCCAGGGTGGACGGCCGGGTCCTGTTGGACCTGATCAAACGTCACCAGCCGGGCGTCATCCAGGCCACCCCGACCACCTGGCGGCTGGTCCTGGACCAGGTGGCCGACCAGCTCGCCGGCCGCCGGGTGGTGATCGGCGCCGAACCGCTCCCGGTGCCGCTGGCCGAACGGCTGCTGGCGACCGGGTGCGAGCTGCACCACGCCTACGGACCCACCGAGACCACCACCTGGTGCACCTGGGGGGTCCTCGACGCCGACCTGGGCGAGCGCCCGCACATCGGCAGGCCGATCCGCAACATCCAGGTCACGGTGGTCGCCCCGGACGGCCGCGAGCTGCCGGTCGGGGTCCGCGGCGAGCTCCTGATCGCCGGGCACGGCGTCTCGCTCGGCTACCACAAGCGCCCCGAGCTGAACGCGGCCAGGTTCGGCGAACACCCCCGGTACGGGCGGTACTACCGCAGCGGTGACGTGGGCCGCTGGCGCGCGGACGGCAATCTGGAGGTCTTCGGCCGGTCCGACCGGCAGGTCAAACTCCGGGGAAACCGGATCGAGTTGGGCGAGGTGGAGGCTGCCGTGCTGGGCCACCCGCAGGTGCGGGCCGCCGCCGCGATCGTGGTCGGGGACCGCAGCGCGGACGGCCGGTTGGTGGTCTTCGTCGAGTCCACCGCCGGTCCCGGCATCGTGGACGGGCTCTGGGAGCACGCCCGCACCGAACTCCCCAACTCCGCCGTCCCGCAGGACTTCATCGTGGTCGACGCGTTGCCCACGAACGCCAACGAGAAGGTCGACTACCTCGCCCTGGAGCAGCTGGCCGCCGCCGATCGGGCCACCGGGACCACCGACGACGACGCGCCCGAGCAGCCGACCGACGAGCTGGTCCGGACGGTCATCGAGCTGTACCGCGAGCTGCTGGGCCGCGACGACGTGTCGGCGCAGACCAACTTCTTCACGCACGGCGGCCATTCGCTGCTCGGCGCCCAACTCCTGCAGAAGATCGAGGAGATCACCCAGGTCACGGTGAAGCTGGCCGACCTGTTCTCCGCCCCGACCCCCGCCGCCCTGGCCGAGCACGTCCGCGCCAGCTGAGCGGGTCGAAAAGGACGTCGGCCCGGGCAACCACCCCTCCGGTTGCCCGGGCCGACGTCGCGTTCCCGCCCCGCCGGCCCGCGCGCCCCCTACCCCCACCCCTAGCCCCACCCCGACGCGCGGTGCGGGGGGCGGGGTGGCCGGCCCGCGCTAGGGGGGGAATCCTCAAATTCCGCTCAAGCGAGCCTAGGGGCGCGGTGGGGTACCGGACGATCTGCTCGCCTACCTAGACTCCGTGATGTCCTCGCAGTTCCCGGCCGGCCGGAGCGGAAACCGGCCCCGCGGAACAGGATCGCCCCTTCCCCATTCCCCGGCCGTCCCGAAATCGGTTACCCGGCAACTTTGATGATGCACCATCAGGCGGAAGGAACAGAAGATGACGTCCACCCCCAGGACCGCCGGCGAGTGGGTCCGGCAGTTCCATCCCTGCCCCGGGAGCGAGTTGCGACTCGTCCTCTTCCCCCACGCGGGCGGATCGGCGAGCTACTACTTCCCGATGTCGCAGTCACTGGCACCGGACACCGCGGTACTGGCCCTGCAGTACCCCGGCAGACAGGACCGGCGCGCCGAGCAATGCATCGACAACATCCCCGAGTTGGCCGACCGGGTGTACGAGGAACTGCAGCCGTGGACGGACGGCCCGTTCGCGTTCTTCGGCCACAGCATGGGCTCGATCCTGGCCTTCGAGGTGGCCCAGCGGTTCCGGCGGTGGCAGGGCCGGGAGCCGCTCTGGCTCTTCGCCTCGGGCTACCCGGCGCCGTCGCGGCTGCCCTCCGGGACCGTCCACCTGCGGGACGAGGCGGGCGTGGTGAGGGAGTTGCGGGAGGTGGGCGGCACCGATCCGCAGTGGCTGGCGGACCCGGACCTGCTGGCCGCGATCCTGCCGGCGGTCCGCGGCGACTACCAGGCGATCGAGACCCACTCCTGGCTGCCCGAGCCGCCGCTGGACTGCCCGATCACCATGCTGGTCGGCGACCGCGACCCGCACACCACGCCCGAACAGGCGGCGGCGTGGCGGGAACACACCACCGGGGAGTTCAACCTGCAGGTCTTCGGCGGTGGTCACTTCTACCTCGAGGAGCACCGCGTCGCGGTGGTCGACACGGTCGCCGCCACTCTCGCCAAAGCCCTCGGCGCCACTTCTGCCGACAGGAGAGCACAGTGAAGTACCAGCTTCTCGGGTCGTTGCGCGTCATCGACGGAAACACCACGTCCTTCGTCAGCGCGCAGAAGGTGGAGACGCTGCTGGCGGCCTTACTGGTCCGTTCGGACCACGTGGTGACCGCCGACCAGCTGATGACCGAACTCTGGGGGGAACGGCTGCCGCGGCGGGCCGCCGCGGGCCTGCACGTCTACGTCTCCGAACTCCGGAAGTTCCTCAGCCGGCCCGGCCGGGCGGACAGTCCGATCGTCACCCGGTCCTCCGGCTACGTGCTGCGGCTGCGGTCCGACGAGATCGACTACCAGTCGTTCCTGGAACTGACCGACCTGGGCCGCAAGCTCCTGCGGGAGCAGCGTCCCGAGGAGGCCGTCGACTGCTTCGAGCGCGGCCTCGCGCTCTGGCGCGGGCCGGCCCTCGGCGACATCGGCGACGGCCCGATCCTGCGCAGCTTCGCCACCTGGCTGACCGAGGTGCGGCTGGACTGCGCGGAGATGCACGTCGACGCCCAGCTCCAACTCGGCCACCACCGCGAGCTGGTGGGGCACCTCTTCGCGCTGATCGCGGAGAGCCCGCTGCGCGAGACCTTCTACCGCCAGCTGATGATCGCGCTCTACCGCTCCGAGCGCCGGGCCGAGGCGCTGAAGGTGTACCAGTCGGCGCGCGGCACGCTCATCGACGAGCTGGGGCTGGAGCCGTGCTCCGCGTTGCAGGAGCTGCACCGCGCGATCCTGGCGGCCGACGACCGGGTCCTCGCGGGCTGCTCCGCCGGCTGAGGCGACAACACCCGACGGGCCGGGTGGCCCGCTCCCGACGTGGAGCGAGCCACCCGGCCCGTCGGCGTGCCCGCGGCCCAACTGCTCCACCACCCACAGAAGATCGAGGTTAGCGGCCGCCAAGACTGCGCTTAGCGGCCCCGGCGACCGTGGTCGGGACGAGCGTCCGGAGCCGGGTACGCGGCCGGCCACACTCCGTAGGAGGCAGCGAAAGCGATGACTGGTGCCAACAGTCCCCAGGTTGATCCGCCGCTGGAATCCGACGACGCGATCGCGGTCATCGGGCTCTCCTGCCGGTTGCCCCAGGCGCCGGACCCCACCTCCTTCTGGCGGCTGCTCGCCGCGGGCGTCGACGCCATCTCCGACGCCCCCGCGGACCGGTTCGGCGACGCGCTGGCCGGCCGTCCCGGCGGACGAGCCGGCTTCCTGGACCGGATCGACCACTTCGACGCGGCCTTCTTCGGCATCTCGCCGCGCGAGGCGGTGACCATGGACCCGCAGCAGCGGCTGATGCTGGAGCTCGGCTGGGAGGCGCTGGAGGACGCCGGGATCGTGCCCGGCACGCTCGCGGAGAGCCGGACCGGCGTCTTCGTCGGCGCGATCTGGGACGACTACGCGACCCTGCTGCAGCGCGGCGGCGCCCGGTCGCTGACCCGGCACACCTTCACCGGCGTGCAGCGCGGCCTGATCGCCAACCGGCTCTCCTACACGCTCGGGCTGCGCGGGCCCAGCCTCACCGTCGACGCCGCCCAGTCCTCCTCGCTGCTCGCCGTGCACATGGCCGTCGAGAGCCTGCGGCACGGCGAGTCGACGCTCGCGCTCGCCGGCGGCGTCAACCTGAGCATCATCCCCGACAGCACCGCGCGTTCGGTCAGCTTCGGCGGGCTGTCGCCCGACGCCCGCTGCCACACCTTCGACGCGCGCGCCAACGGCTACGTCCGTGGCGAGGGCGGCGGCGTCGTGGTGCTCAAGCCGCTGGCGCGGGCGCTGGCCGACGGCGATCCGCTGTACTGCGTCATCCGCGGCAGCGCGACCAACAACGACGGTGCCACGCCCGGTCTCACCGTGCCCAGCGCGCGAGCCCAGGCCGAGGTGATCCAACTCGCCTGCCGCAAAGCCGGGTTAGCGCCGGCCGACGTGCAGTACGTGGAGCTGCACGGCACCGGCACACCGGTCGGCGACCCGATCGAGGCGACCGCGCTCGGCGAGGCGCTCGGCGCCGCCAGGTCGCCCGAACTCCCGCTCCGGGTCGGCTCGGTGAAGACCAACATCGGTCACCTGGAGGGAGCCGCCGGGATCGTCGGACTGCTGAAGACCGCACTCAGCATCCGACACCGCCACCTGCCGGCCAGCCTCAACTACGAGACCCCGAACCCCGCGATCGACCTGGCCGCGCTGCGCCTGCGGGTGCAGCACGAGGGCGGCGAGTGGCCACGGCCCGACGCACCGCTGGTGGCCGGCGTGAGTTCGTTCGGCGTCGGCGGCACCAACTGCCACGTCGTGGTCACCGAACCGCCGCGCCGGGCCGAACCGCCCGCGCCGCCGGCCCGGGAGGCCGAGCCGGCCGGGGCCGTGCTGCCCTGGCTGGTCTCCGGCCGGACCGCGGACGCCGTGCGCGCCCAGGCCGCCCGGCTGAAGGCGGCCCTGGCGGCCGATCCCGCGCCCGCGCCCGCCGACGTGGCCTGGTCGCTCGCCACCACCCGCACCTCGTTCGGGCACCGCGCGGTGCTGCTCGGGACGGACACGACGGAGCTGCTGGAGCGGCTCGACCTGCTGGCCGCCGGAGCTGACGGCCCCGGCCTGGTGAGCGGTGTCGCGACCGACCGGGGTCGGACGGTCTTCGTCTTCCCCGGCCAGGGCTCGCAGTGGGCCGGGATGGCCCTGGAGCTGCTGGAGGCCTCCGCGGTCTTCCGCGCGGCGATCACCGAATGCGCCACCGCGCTGGCCGAGTTCACCGACTGGAACCTGCTGGACGTGCTGCACGGCGTGCCCGGCACACCGGGCCTGGACGCGGTCGACGTCGTGCAGCCCGTGCTCTTCGCGGTGATGGTCTCGCTGGCCCGGCTCTGGGAGTCGCTCGGGGTGCGGCCGGACGCGGTGGTCGGCCACTCGCAGGGCGAGATCGCCGCCGCCCACATCGCCGGCGCGCTCTCGCTGGACGACGCCGCCCGGATCGTCGCACTGCGCAGCAAGGCGCTGACCGCGCTGGCCGGCACCGGCACGATGGCCAGCATCCCGCTCGCCGCCGACCAGGTCGAACCGCTGGTGGGTCCGCATGACGGCCAGGTCACCATCGCCGCCGTCAACGGGCCCACCAGCACGGTCATCGCGGGCACCGTCCAGGGTGTCCAGGCCGTCGTGGAGCACTGCACGGCCCGGGGCGTCCGGGCCCGCACCATCCCGGTCGACTACGCCTCGCACTCCCCCCAGGTCGAGGCGATCCGCGACCGCCTGCTCGCCGAACTCGACGGGCTGAGCCCGCGCACCGGCGACATCCCGTTCTACTCCTCGGTCACCGGCGAGCTGCTGGACACCGCCGGGCTGGACGCCACGTACTGGTACACCAACCTGCGCCAGCCGGTCCGCTTCGAGCGGGCGGTCCGGGCACTGCTGGCGGCCGGGCACCGGACCTTCGTCGAGAGCAGCCCGCACGGGGTGCTCACCTTCGCGGTCAACGAGACGCTGGAGGAGGCCGGCGCCGAACAGGTGCTGGTGCTCGGCACGCTGCGGCGCGACGAGGACGGCCGGCGCTCGCTCCTCGGCTCGCTCGCCGCCCTGCACGTCAGCGGCGCCGAGGTGGACTGGTCGGCGCTGCTCGCGGACCACGCCCCGCGGCGGATCGCCCTGCCGGGCTACGCCTTCCAGCGCGAGCGGTACTGGCCGCAGGCGCCGGCGGAGGACACCACCGGGCACTGGCCCGCGCCCGCGGTCGAACCGGAGCCGGAGCCGGCCGCCGAGAACGCGCCCGCGAGCGTGGGCACGCCGTGGGCACGCCGCCTCGCCGGCCTCTCGGCGACCGAGCGGTACGAGGTGCTGCTCGACCTGGTCCGGTCCAACGCCGCGATCGTGCTCGGCCACCTCAGCACGGAGGCCGTGGACTCCGGGCGGACCTTCAAGGAGCTGGGCTTCGACTCGCCGCTCGCCGTGGAGCTGCGCGACCGGCTCTCCGCCGCCGTCGGGCTCCGGCTGCCGACCGCGCTGGTCTACAACCAGCCCACCCCGGTGGCGCTGGCCCGGTACCTGCTCGGTGAGCTGCTCGGCGGCGCCGGGCGCGGCCCGGCCGGGACCACGGCGGTGAGCGACGAGCCGATCGCCATCGTCGGCATGGCCTGCCGGTTCCCCGGTGGGGTCGGCAGCCCCGACGAGCTGTGGCGGCTGGTGGCGGAGGGCGTGGACGCGATCGGCGACTTCCCCGACGACCGGGGCTGGAACCTGGCGGAGCTGTACGACCCCGAGCCCGGCACCCCCGGCAAGACGTACGCCCGCCGAGGCGGCTTCCTGTACGACGCCGGCCTGTTCGACGCCGCCTTCTTCGGGATCAACCCGCGCGAGGCCACCGCCATGGACCCGCAGCAGCGACTGCTGCTGGAGACCAGCTGGGAGGCGTTCGAGCGGGCCGGGATCGACCCGGACCGGCTGAGCGGTAGTCGGACCGGGGTGTTCGTCGGCGCCATGTCCCAGGAGTACGGTCCGCGCCTGCACGAGGGCACCGACGGCTACGGCGGCTTCCTGCTGACCGGCAACACCGCGAGCGTGGCCTCGGGCCGGATCTCCTACGCCTTCGGGCTGGAGGGGCCGGCGGTCACCGTGGACACCGCCTGCTCGTCCTCGCTGGTCGCCCTGCACCTGGCGGCGCAGGCGCTGCGACAGGGCGAGTGCGGGCTGGCGCTGGCGGGTGGCGTCGCGGTGATGGCCACCCCGGGCATGTTCGTGGAGTTCGGCCACCAGCGCGGGCTCGCCCTCGACGGCCGCTGCAAGCCCTTCGCCACGGCCGCGGACGGCACCAGCTGGGCCGAGGGTGCGGGCATGGTGCTGTTGGAAAGGCTCTCCGACGCCCAGGCGGCCGGACACCCGGTCCTGGCCGTCATCCGGGGCAGCGCGGTCAACCAGGACGGTGCCAGCAACGGACTCACCGCGCCGAACGGGCCCTCGCAGGAGCGGGTGATCCGGGCCGCGCTGGCGAGCGCCCGGCTGACGGCCGACCAGGTGGACGCGGTCGAGGCGCACGGTACCGGCACCCGACTGGGCGACCCGATCGAGGCCGAGGCGCTGATCGCCACCTACGGACAGCACCACTCGACCCAACAGCCGCTGCTGCTCGGCTCGTTGAAGTCCAACATCGGGCACGCGCAGGCCGCCGCCGGCATCGGCGGCGTGATCAAGATGGTCCAGGCCATGCGACACGGCATACTGCCCAGGACCCTGCACGTCGACGAGCCGACCCCACACGTGGACTGGACCGCCGGCGCGGTCGAACTGCTCACCGAGGCACGACCCTGGCCCGAGACCGACCACCCCCGACGCGCAGCCGTCTCCTCCTTCGGCATCAGCGGCACCAACGCCCACCTCATCCTCGAAGCCGCACCCGAGACGGCCGCCGAGGAACCGTCAGAGGCAGTCGCCCCACTCCTGCTCTCCGCGAAGACCGAACCCGCACTCCGCGAACAGGCACACCGCCTCCGCCACTACCTGACCGAACGCGACAACATCAACCTCGCCAACACCGCACACACCCTGACCACCGGCCGCACCCACTTCCCCCACCGCGCAGTGATCCTCGGCCAGAACCGCGAGGAACTCCTGGCCGGACTCAAAGCCCTCGCCGACGGAACCCCCAACCCACACACCATCCAGGGCTCCACCCGGGGCAACGGCAAACTCGCCATCCTCTTCACCGGCCAAGGCGCACAACGACTCGGCATGGGACGCGAACTCTACGACACCCAACCCGTCTTCACCGCCGCCTTCGACGCCGCCTGCACAGCACTCAACCCCCACCTCGAACACCCACTACACGACATCATCTTCAACAACGAAGAACTACTCCACCAAACCCAATACACCCAACCCGCACTCTTCGCCCTCGAAACCGCCCTCTACCGCCT